>JANRJL010000001.1:0-1966 GCA_033763995.1 Rhodospirillaceae bacterium
GCAGCCCCCGCCGCGAAAGCGGACGCTCCCGCTACTAAAGCCGACGCGCCCCCCGCTAAGCCCGCCCCTGCCGCCAAACCCGCCGCGGCTGCCGCCAAGCCGGCCGCCCCAGCCGCCCCCAAACCTCCCGCCGAAATGGCCGCCGAGCCTTGGGACGACGACCTGACGCGCGCACTGGCCCAACAATTCGGCAGCCGCATTGAGCGATATGCCACTTATTTGGGGCAAAAGTTCCTCGTCGCCGAAATGGCCGCCGTCCGCCAGATCATCGAATTTCTGAAATTGGAAGCCGAGTTCGACTATTTGGTCGATCTTACGGCAGTCGACTACCCGAATCGCCCTAAACGCTTCGAAGTGGTCTACATTCTCTACAGTTTCGCCCGCAACGAGCGAGTCCGCATCAAGTGTCCGGTTGCCGAATCCGAGCGCCCTCTCTCGGTGGCCTGTGTCCATGCCACCGCCGACTGGATGGAACGCGAGGTCTACGACATGTTCGGCATCGAATTTGCAGAACATCCCGATCTGAAGCGGTTGCTGCTGCCCGAGGACTGGCAAGGCTTTCCGCTGCGGCGCGATGTGAGCATTCTGGCCATGGACAATCGCTGGGTGAAGGAGAATCTGGGAATCGAGAGCGGACAATAGCCCATGGCGCAGACTTTCCTCGACTCCAACGAGCTGGTCCTGAACATGGGGCCCCAACATCCGTCCACGCACGGCGTGTTGCGGGTGATTCTCAAGCTCGACGGCGAACGCGTGATGGGCACCGAGTGCGTCATCGGCTACCTGCACCGCGGCGTGGAAAAGATCGCTGAAAACCGCACCTACCAGATGTTCGCGCCCTACGTGGACCGCATGGACTACGTGGCGTCGGTGAGCAACGGCCTGGGCTATGTGCTTGCGGTGGAGCGCCTGATCAACGCCGAAGCGCCGCCCCGCGCGCAGGTGGTCCGCGTCATCCTTACGGAGTTGAACCGCATCGCCAGCCACTTGCTCTGGCTCGGCACGCACGCGCTCGACGTCGGCGCCATCACGCCGTTGTTCTACACGCTGCGCGAACGCGAGGAAGTCCTCAAGATCTTCGAGAACTACTGCGGCGCGCGACTCACCACGCACGCCTTCCGCATCGGCGGACTGCAGTATGAGTTGTACGACGGCTTTGAAGCAGAGGTGAACGCCTTCTGCGACTGGTTCATCCCGAAGATCGACGAGTACGAGGAACTGCTCACGAACAATCGCATCTGGAAGGACCGGCTTGTCGGCGTGGGCATTCTCAAGGCGGACGACTGCAAGCGCTACGGCGTCACCGGACCCGTGCTGCGCGCCGCCGGCGTGAAATGGGACCTGCGCAAGGCGCAACCGTACAGCGGCTACGAGCAGTACGATTTCGACATTCCCACGGGAACGAACGCCGACACCTACGACCGTTACCTCGTGCGCATGGAAGAGATGCGCCAGAGCATCCGCATCGTGCGGCAGGCCGCCGCCGCCATTCCCGAAGGGCCGATCATGGCCAAGGTGGCGAAGGTGCTCAAGCCGCCCGTGGGCGAGGCGTACGTTTCCATCGAAGCGCCCAAGGGCGAGCTCGGCTACTTTGTCGTGAGCGACGGCACGATCAATCCTTACCGCGTGCGCGTGCGGCCGCCATCGTTGATCAACCTCCAGGCTCTCGATCAAATGGTGAGAGGCGCGCTCGTCGCCGACGTCGTGGCCATCATCGGAACCTTGGATATCGTGCTGGGAGAGATCGACCGATGAAAAACCTGCTGAAGAAGATCTTCCTCGTGGACCTAGTTCAGGGCCTGTGGGTCACCTTCCGCAATCAGCACCCCAAGCACATCTATACCGAGCAGTATCCGATCGAGCGCCCGAAGGTGGCCGAGCGCTATCGCGGCGCGCCTCGCTTGAACATCAATCCGGACAACGGCGAAACGCTCTGCATCTCCTGCGACCTGTGCGCCAAGGCGTG
>JANRJL010000007.1:0-112797 GCA_033763995.1 Rhodospirillaceae bacterium
GACCGTGCGCGCGATGGATGCGAGCGGCGCCGTGGTGGCTGGTGGCGCTGCGCATGCTGATCGCGGGACTGGTGATCGCGGGGCTGGCCGAGCCCTTGTGGAACGCGCAGGGCCTGAAGGATTCGGGGCCGGTCGTGATCGTGCTCGACGACGGCTGGGCGGCGGCCCACCGCTGGCCCGACCGCGTCGCCGCCGCGCGCGAGATCATCGAAGGTGCCGACCTGCGCCGCCGGCCCGTGGCCCTGGTGACGACGGCGGCGACACCAACCGCCAGCGCCGGGCCGCTAGCGGCCACCGATGCCCGCGACGCCCTCGCGCGGCTTAATCAACTGGAACCGAAACCCTGGAGCGCGGATCAGGCGCAAACCACGAACAGTCTTGCGCAACTGGCGCTCGACAGCGCCGCCGAGGTGTTTTGGATCAGCGACGGCATAGCCCAAACACAATCCGATGCGTTGACCGCCCAGTTGCAGCGCCTGGGGCCGGTGAAGGTGCTGGAACTCGCCAGTGCCGAGGGCGTGCTGATCCTGGACCGGCCCGAACGCAGCGCCGGCGAGGGCGGCACCAGCGCCATTGCGCTCAAGCTCAAGCGCCTCGCCAAGTCCAACGCCCGGCCCGCCGTGGCATTGACCGTGCGCGCGATGGATGCGAGCGGCGCCGTGGTGGCCGACACCAAGGCGGAATTCGCGGCCGGGTCCGATCTCGCCAAGGCCGCCATGACCTTGCCGACGGAACTGGCCAACCGCATCGCGCGCTTCGATGTCGCGGGCCACGCCAGTGCCGCCGCCACGGCCTTGGCCGACGACCGCTGGCAACAGCGGCCCGTGGGCATCTACAGCGTCAGCGCCGAGGGCACCACCGCGCCGTTGCTGGAAGATGGTTTCTATTTGGGCGAGGCCCTCAACGGTGCCGCCGACGTGCGAGTCGGCAACGTCCGCGACTTGCTGTCGCGGCCCTTGTCCATGCTGATCGTCTCGGGCGGCCAACGCCTGGCCGAGGACGAAGCACAAACATTATCCGAATGGGTCGACCAAGGCGGCATGTTGGTGCGCTTCGCCGGGCCGCGCTTGGATGCGGCGGGCGATCGGTTGCTGCCTGTTGCCTTGCGCGCCACCGGCCGCAATCTCGGCGGCGCGTTGTCGTGGGGCGAACCCGCGGGCCTGGGCCCCTTCCCCGAGGCCTCGCCTTTCAAAGCCTTGGCCGTGCCCGACGACGTGCGCGTGAAGACGCAAATTCTCGCCGAGCCCAAGCCGGACTTGCCGGAAAAAACCTGGGCACGGCTCAACGACGGCACGCCCTTGATCACCGCCGAACGGCGGGGTGCGGGTTGGATCGTGCTGTTCCATGTCACCGCCACGCCCGAGTGGTCGAATCTTCCGCTCTCTGGGCTGTTCGTGAACATGCTTGGACGTCTATTGGACTTGAGCCAGGGCGTCACCGATGTGGCGCTCGACACGCCCGATGTGCTGCCGCCGCTGACCTTGCTCGACGGCCTGGGCCGCGCCATGCCGCCGGGGCCGCTGAGCCCCACATTGAAAGCCGAAACCTTCGCGCAGACCTTCGCCAGCGCCACGGCACCGCCGGGTCTCTATGGCACCGCAGCCGCCAAGCTCGCGCTGAACTTGGGGCCCGCCGTGTGGTCGGCGACATTGATCGACTCATGGCCCGCCGGTGTGACACGCCAGTCCATCGACCAGGTGGCCCGCGAGCGCGACCTGAAGCCCTGGGTGCTGCTGGCGGCACTGCTGTTGCTGCTGGCCGACGTGGTCATCGGCTTTGCCTTGCGCGGATTGTTGCCGCGGATGCCGAAACTCGCGGGCCGCACGGCGGCGGCTGTGATGTGCGGCGTGATCGGCTTTGCGGCGCTTCATGAGTCCAAGGCCGCCGAGACCAACACACGGCCGCTGGACCCGGCCATGACGGAAGCGATTTTGCAAACCCGGTTGGCCTACGTGAAATCCGGCGCGAGCGAGGTGGATCGCGTCGCCCAGAACGGCCTTGAGGCGCTCACGCGCGTGCTGGCGGCGCGCACCTCGGCCGAAATGGGCGCGCCCTCGGCCTTGGACTTGGCCGTCGAGGTCGATGCCGATGCGCTGATGCCTTACCCGTTGCTCTATTGGCGCGTGACACCCGGCCAGGAGTTGCCGCCGGGCAAGACCGCCGAGGCGGTGAACGAATATCTTCATCACGGCGGCATGATCGTGTTCGACGCCCCCGATCAGGTGGGCGCCCTGGGGACCGAGAGCGGCAGCGAAGGCGGTAGCGCGGGTGGGCGCCTGCGCGAGATTCTCGCCCGCCTCGACATTCCGCCGCTCATGACCCTGAACGACGATCATGTGCTGACGCGCAGCTTCTACCTCTTGCCCGGCCTGCCCGGCCGCTACGCCAATTCCACCGTCTACGTGGAGCGCGGCTCCAGCGCCAACGATGGCGTCTCGAGCGTCATCATCGGCGGCAACGATTGGGCGGCGGCGTGGGCGCGCGATGCCTCGGGCCTGCCGCTCTATCCCATGGTGCCCGGCGGCGAGCAGCAGCGCGAAGCGTCCTACCGCGCCGGCGTCAACATGGTGATGTACGCGCTCACGGGCAACTACAAGGAAGACCAAGTGCACCTGCCCGCCATCATGCAGCGGTTGACGCAATGAGCATCGCGCTGTCACCCCTGATGCCCGGCTGGTTGCTGGCGGTGCTGCTGACCCTCATCGCGGGGCTGGTGGCCTATGGCGTCTGGCGCCAGGCGCGCGGCATCTGGTGGCGCGTGGTGCCGCTGCTGGCGTTGTGGGCGGCCATCGCCGACCCGCGCCTGGTGCGCGAGGAGCGTGCGGCCCTCAACGACATCGCCGTCATCGCCGTCGACGACAGCGCCAGCCAGCAGTTGGGCGAGCGGCGCGCGCGCACCGATCAGGCCGTCACTGAACTCACGCAGCAACTGGCGTCGGAACCAAATTTGGAAGTCCGTGTGCTGCGCCTCGGCACGGCCACGGGCGGCCAAAGCGGCAACGGCACGCGGCTGTTCGGGCCGCTGGCCAATGCCATCGGCGATGTGCCGCAGCGCCGCCTTGCGGGCGTGGTGGTGTTGAGCGACGGGCAGGTCCATGACGTGCCGAGCCATGAGAATTACGCCGGCGCGCAGTCGCCGGTGCATCTGTTGTTGACCGGCGACAAGGCCGAGCGCGATCGGCGCGTCCGCATTGAGCGCGCGCCCGATTTCGCCATCGTCGGCGACAAGCCCCTGATGCGCATCACGGTGGACAACGTGGGCGGCGACGCCACGCGCGTGCCGGTGACGGTGCGCCGCAACGGCCAGCCGGTGCAGCAGTTGGACTTCGCCGGCGGCGAGACCGCCGACCTGCCCATCGCCGTCGACACCTCCGGCGCCAACGTCTTCGAGGTGGATGTGGCGGGCGCGCCAGAGGAACTTTCGCCGCTCAACAACCGCGCGCTGGTCTCCGTCAGCGGCGTGCGCGACCGGCTGCGCGTGTTGCTGATCTCGGGCGAGCCCCATGTGGGCGAGCGGGCCTGGCGCAATTTCCTCAAGTCCGATCCCAACGTCGACCTGGTGCATTTCACCATTTTGCGCCCGCTCACCAAGGACGACGGCACGCCGCTCAACGAACTGGCGTTGATCGCGTTTCCGATCCGCGAGCTGTTTGAGGAACAACTCTACGAATTCGACCTCATCATCTTCGATCGCTACAGCCGCAAGGGCCTGGTGCCTTATCAATTCATGGGCAACGTCGCGACCTACGTGCGCGACGGCGGCGCGGTGATGCTGGCCGTGGGCCCTGAGTACGCCGACAGCTACAGTTTATTCGACAGCCCCCTGCAGGGCATTCTGCCCGCCGCCCCCACGGGCGTGGTCCATCCTGACGCCTACAAGCCGCAGCTCTCCGAGATCGGCAAACGCCACCCCGTGACGGCGGACCTGAGCGGCGCCTTGGGCCGCGGCGGCGCGCCCACCTGGGGCCGCTGGCTGCGCCACGTGCAAGTGGCCGCCACGTCGGGCCAGAAGGTCATGGACGGCATCGGCGGCGAGCCGCTGTTGCTGCTGGACCGCGTCGGCAAGGGCCGCGTGGCCCTGCTGCTCAGCGACACCATGTGGCTGTGGGGCAAGGGCGTCGATGGCGGCGGGCCGCAAGCCGATTTCCTGCGCCGTATCGCTCACTGGCTGATGAAAGAGCCGCAGTTGGAAGAAGAGGCGCTCGCCGCCGAGGTGCGCGGCGAGGACTTGGTCGTCAGCCGGCGCAGCCTGACGCCCAGCGAGCGGCCCATCACCGTCGCCCGGCCCGACGGCGGAGAACTGACGGTGACGCCGCGCGAGACCGGCGGCGGGCGGGCCACCATCGCGGTGCCGGCGCGGGAGCCGGGGCTCTACCGGCTGCGCGACACCCAGTCGAGCGCCGTGGCCGCCGTGGGCGCGCCCAATCCGCTGGAGACCTTCGACGTCATCGCAACGCCGGAACGCCTGAAGCCCCTGGTGGAGGCCACCGACGGCGGCATTTATTGGCTGAGCGAAGGCGGCACGCCCGCCGTGCGGCGCACGACCCCGGGCCGCGCCGCCCACGGCTCCACCTGGTTGGGCCTCAAGGCCAACAACGAATATGTCGTCACCGGCGTGCGCGAGACGACGTTGCTGCCGTTTCTGCTCACCCTGCTGCTGGTGGTGGGCGGCGCCATGGCGGCCTGGTGGCGCGAGGGCCGTTGAATCTGTTTCCTTCCCGGAAACAATAAGTTCACATCTCATCTGATTGTTCTCGGCGCCTTTAAGGCCGACATTGTCCCCATCACGCAACGCAATGACGGGGATACATCATGACCAAGGTTCTGGTTCTTTATTACAGCATGTACGGCCACATCGAGCGCATGGCCCAGGCCATGGCCGAGGGCGCGGCGTCGGTCGACGGCGTGACCGCCACCATCAAGCGCGTGCCGGAATTGGTGCCCGAGGAGATCTTCAAGAAATCCGGCGGCAAGGCCGATCAAGCGGCCCCCATCGCCACGCCGCAGGAGCTGGCCGAGTACGATGCCGTCATCTTCGGCACGCCGACGCGTTTCGGCAATATGGCGAGCCAGATGCGCAATTTCCTCGACCAGACCGGCGGGTTGTGGGCCAAGGGCGGGCTGATCGGCAAGGTCGGCAGCGTCTTCACCTCCACCTCGACGCTGGGCGGCAACGAAACCACCATCACGTCGTTTCACAACACGCTGCTGCACCACGGCATGGTGATTGTCGGCGCACCCTATTCCATCACAGAGCTCTTCAATACGTCCGAGGTACGCGGCGGCTCGCCCTACGGCGCCAGCACCTTCACCGGCTCCGACGGCAAGCGCATGCCGAGCGAGTTGGAACTCACCATCGCCCGCAAACAAGGCGCCCACGTCGCCGCCCTCGCCAAGAAGCTAGCAGCCAAATAGCCGATTTGCGACGCGCGCGGGTTGTGGCAGCTTGGCGGCATGAGCCCGCCAAGCCCCACGCCCATTCCCAACGCGCGACCCGACAAGATTCCCGTGACCGTCCTCACGGGCTTCTTGGGTAGCGGCAAAACGACGATCCTCAGCCATGTGATCCGCCGGCCCGAATTGTCCGACGCGGCGGTGATCATCAACGAGTTCGGCGAGATCAGCCTCGACCACGAGCTGATCGAGCGCACCGATGGCGACGTCATCGAGATCAAGGGCGGCTGCCTGTGCTGCACCGTGCGCGGCGATTTGATTCAAGCACTCCATGATCTTCTATTGAAGCGCGCTGAAGGCAAGGTGCGGGCCTTTAACCGCATCATCATCGAGACCACGGGCCTGGCGGACCCCGCGCCCATTTTGCACACGCTGATGAGCGACCCGCTGGCCTTCGACAAGTTCCGCCTCGACGGCATCGTGACCACCATCGACGCCGTCAACGGCCTGGCCACGCTCGACGCCCATGCGGAGGCCGTGAAGCAGGCGGCCGTGGCCGACCGCGTCATCGTCACCAAGCTGGATTTGGTCGCTGATGGCCAGGCCGGTGTTTCGGTCTTGCGCACGCGCCTTGCCGCGCTAAACCCAGGCCATCAATTGACTTTCGCCGAGCAAGGCCGCGTCGACCCGCATGTTTTGATCGGCATGGGGCCTTTCGATCCGGCCGCCAAGTCATCGGACGTGGCCGCGTGGCTGCGTGCCGAGGCCTATGACGATCATGGACATCACCATCATCACGATCATGACCATGCGCACGATCACGCGCACGACGACGACGTCAACCGCCACGACGCCCACATCCGCGCGTTCTGCTTCACCCATGACCGCCCCATCCCCGAGATGCGACTGCGGTTCTTTCTGCAATTGCTGGGCGCCCTGAGAGGCGCGGACCTGTTGCGCGTCAAGGGCATCGTCAACGTGACCGAGCGGCCCGAGCAGCCGGCGGTGGTGCACGGCGTGCAGCACGTATTCCACCCGCTAGCCTGGATGCGAGAATGGCCCGGCGCCGACCGGCGCTCCAAGTTGG
Source organism: Rhodospirillaceae bacterium (assembly GCA_033763995.1). Classification (GTDB taxonomy): domain Bacteria; phylum Pseudomonadota; class Alphaproteobacteria; order Rhodospirillales; family Rhodospirillaceae. The sequence continues at coordinate 6,482 of JANRJL010000007.1, forward strand.
TGTTCATCGTGCGCGACATCGCACCCGAACATATCCGCGAACTCATGAACGCGCTCACGGCCGCGCCGGAACCCGCAACCCCCTGAACCGAGGACCCGCCATGCAACGCCGCCGCCTGGGCCGCACCGGACCCACCGTCTCTGCCCTCGGCCTCGGCTGCATGGGCATGTCGGTGTTCTACGGCGAGAGCGACGATGCCGCCTCGGTTCGCACCATTCATCACGCCATCGAGCGGGGCGTGACGTTCTTCGACACCGCCGAGCTTTACGGCAACGGCCATAACGAGGAACTGCTGGGCCGCGCCATTCGCGGCAAACGCGAAGGCTTGGTGATCGCCACCAAGTTCGGCATTCGGCTGAGCGATGCGGGTGTAACGCCCGCCAACGGCACACCCGGCTACGTGCGCGCCGCCTGCGAGGCCAGCTTGAAGCGCCTCGGCGTGGAGTGCATCGACCTTTACTACCAGCACCGCGTCGACCCCCACACGCCCATCGAGGAGACCGTGGGCGCCATGGCCGAGTTGGTGCGCGCGGGCAAGGTGAAGCACCTGGGCTTGAGCGAGGCGGCGCCGGGGACCATTCGCCGCGCCCAGGCCGTGCATCCCATCGCGGCGGTGCAAACCGAATACTCGCTGTGGACGCGCGACGTGGAGGATCAGATCCTGCCCACCTGCCGCGAGCTGGGCATCGGCTTCGTGCCGTACTCGCCGTTGAGCCGAGGATTCCTGTCGGGCGCGTTCCATGCCGCCAGCGACGTCAAGCGCCCGAAGGACACACGCACCGTCATGCCGCGATTTGCCGATGCCAATTTCGAGCACAACAAACGCATCGTCGAGCGATTGAGCGAGATCGCCCGGGCCAAGGGCGCCACCGTCGCGCAACTGGCGATTTCGTGGCTGCTGCACCAGGGCGACGACATCGTACCCATTCCCGGCACGCGGCGCATCGGCCGTTTGGATGAGAATCTGGGCGCGGCGAGTTTGGCATTATCGCGCAGTGACTTGGACGCCATTGTCGCGGCCTGCCCGCGCGATGCCGCGGCCGGCGCGCGGTTGCCGGAACGCGCCATGGCCAGCGTGAATCTCTAGCACCGGCAAGTCCACGTCTGATAGGCTTGGGTCATGACCGACATGACCCTTCCCGCCGCCGCCAAACCCAGGGCCTTCGCGCTGCCGAGCCTGCGCACGCTGCATAAGATCGCGGGGTTGATCGCGCTCGCATGGCTTACGGTGCTGGGCCTGACGGGCTGGGTGTTGAACCATCACGAATGGCGCTGGTCGCATCAATGGACGGTGCCCGATTGGGTCACTTCGGCGCGGATCGACCGCCTCGTGCGCGGCACCGTCATGCGCTCGTTCATGGCCGACCCCCGTGATACCAATCGCTATTTGGGCGCCTCGGAGCGGGGCCTGTGGATCACTGCGGACGGCGGCCAAACCTGGGCCGACGTCGTGTGGGAAGGCATCGACGACTTGCCGCAGACCTATGACTTCGTCGCGGGCCCGGCGGGTGATCTTAATCATGTTTGGATCGGTACCGACGACGGCATCTGGATCGTGCAGGATAACGGCACGCGCGCGGTGCCGTTTGCGCTTCAGGGTCACGACGTCACCAGCCTGACCACGGGCTCGCAGCCCGGCGAGTTGGTGGGCGTGGATCATCACGGGCGCATCTTCCGCCTGCCGATGGCCGACCCCGCGACCATCGCCTGGACCGAGGTTGACAAGGTTCAGGTTTCCGGTTTGCCCGAGACCATCTCCCTGCCCACCTTCACGCTCGACCTGCACGTCGGCACGGGGCTGTTGCCGCAGCCCTGGTCGCTGATCGTCAACGACTACGGCGGCATCGCGCTCGCGATCTTGTCGGCGACGGGCCTGTTCTTTTGGTGGCTGCCGCGCCGCTGGCGTCACCACCCGCCGCAGGGCCATTTGAAGCGCCGCCAGAAAATCCTGCGCTGGCTCTATCGCGGGCATGGGCCCATCATCGGCGTGCTGGGGATCGTGCCCATCCTCTACGTCAGCATCACGGGCGCCATGGTGGACCACATCGAGGCCCTGATCGAACACGGCCGCGACGTGCGCCTGCCGCGCGAGGCCTTGCCGCCGATCTACGACTACAAAAACCTCACCGGCGAGATCAACGACGTCATCGCCTACCCCGGCGCGCCCGAACGCTTCACCATCGCCACGCGGCTCGGCATGTTCAACAGCGCCGACGGCGGACGCACCTGGAGCGTCGAGAACGCCATCGGCGAGGGCGACGGCACGGATGCCAGCAACGTCAACCTGTTCCGGCGCGGCGACACGGTGTTCATCGGCGCGGGCAATATCGGACAATTTTATCGGCGCGACGGCGAGGAGCGCTTCAAGCCGATCACCGTCAACGGCCCCAAGCTGGCCATCACCGATGCCACCCAACGCGACGGGACCTGGTACGTGAAGATGAGCCGGTCGATCTATGCCGCGCCCGCCTTGGACGCGACGTTCGAGGACACCAAGATTGCCTACCCGCCGCTCACGGGCACCACGGTCTTTCTGTTTCTCGCCGACATCCACACCGGCAACATCATCCACGGCCAATGGAAGTGGGTGAACAACCTCGTCGCCCTCCTGGCCATCGTATTGGTGCTATCGGGGCCGGTGCTGTGGTGGCGCAGGAAGTGGGTCTGACGTTTAACAACCAAGGGAGGACAGCTATGCGCACATTGATGGGGGCCTGCGCCATCGCCGCGGGCGTTTTCGGGTTGGCGGCATCGGCCAGCGGCCACGCCTTGATGATGCAAAAGGACGTGGCGGCCGGGGCCTGGCATTTGATGCAAATCGGCATCCCCCACGGCTGCGGCGGTTCGCCGACCACGGCCATCCGCATCAAGGTGCCCGAAGGCATCGCGCTGGTCCGGCCTGAACGCAAGGCGGGCTGGAAGCTGAGCATGACCATGCGCAAGATCGACAAGCCCTTCACGTCGGAAGGCGTCACCTACACCGAAGGTGTCGACGAGATCATCTGGACCGGCGGCGACTTGGGCGACCTGGAGTTCGACCGCTTCAACGCGCTCATCAAGTTCCCCAACGATCCCGGCAAGACGCTGTATTTCAAGACCATCCAGCAATGCGTCAACGGCGAGAACCGCTGGATCGAGATTCCGGAGGGCGGCAAGAAGTGGGGCGAGTATCAGCACCCCGCGCCGTTCGTGGTGCTCTACGACCCCAAGGCCCAAGACGCGAAGGCGCCCTAGACCTTGGCATCTGGCATTGATCGCGGGGCGGCCAGGCCGCCCCGCGCTGTTTTCCGCAGCGGCGCGATCCGTTAGCGTGGCGAACCGGAGTCTTGGGGGAGTACCTGATCCATGCGACCGCATGTCGAGTTGATTCAGCAAGCTGACTTGTTATGGCACCCGGCCGAATTGCCATACGGCGACGGCAAGGTGCGCCAGCGCAATCTTTCCTATTGCGAGGAATACGGCGCGGCCACCACCAAGATGTTCTTCGACAGCCCCTGGGTGCGCCCGGCCGGATACCACTCCGCCGACACGGAGTGGTTCATTCTCAAGGGCATGGTGCGCGTCGGCGACCGCGTTTTGACCGATGGCTCTTACTGGCGCGCACCGGCGGGGATGTGGGTGCCGCAAATCTCGGTGAAAGAGGGCGCGGAGATTCTGATTTTCCGCGAGTACGGCGATTGGGGCTTCACCCGCGCCGACAAGCCGCGCGAGATGTTCATCTCCAAGGGCGGCAACACGGCCTCAAAAGACCCCGGCACCTTCGACATCGTCGAAACCGCCAAGATGGAGTGGCATGAGAAGTCCGAGGAAGACTTCGCCATGACCCACGGCACCGAAGGCTGGCCGCAGGGCAATCTGCGCCACAAGTGGCTGTTCCGCGACCCGGCGCCGGAGGGCGACCCCACCAAGGGCTTCGGCTCATTGCTGTGCTGGGCGCCGCCCGGCTGGTCCGACACGCGCCTGATGCACCACCCGGTGTTCGAGGAGGCCTACACGCTCGACGGCACCATGGAATACAACTTCGGCGACCTGAAGGAAGGCACCTACTTCTTCCGCCCCGCGCGGGTGAAGCATGGCCACTTCAAGGCCGGCGAGGAAAAGGGCACGGTGTTCCTGATCCGCGTCGACGGGCAGTTGATCAACTGGGCGACCGAGCACTCCCATGTTGAAGTCACCGCCAAGGCGATCAACTACGACCCCAAGACCGAGGGCCCCGTCATCGCGGGGCTGCCGGTGCGCAGCCGCTCCACGGGCCATTGGGACCACGACGGCTGGTGAACATGGGTTCAGCCGCGGTTTGACGCCGGTCAGGGTTTCGCCGCCACAGCCGGGCTAGGTTTCCTCGACGCTTGAAGGAGGCTGCCATGCCCACGCCCCGAATCCTGATCGTGTATTTCTCGGAAACCGGCCATACGCGCGCGGCCGCGAAGACCTTGGCCGGACTGCTGGATGCGGACTTGGAATCCATCGAAACCGCGCACTTGGGCCATGGTTTTTGGGCCTGGTTGATGCGCGGCTTCGCCGCCCTGCGCGGCGCCATGCCGACCATCGTCGAGCCGCGCCACGCGGCGGCGGACTACGACATGGTGGTCTTGGCGACGCCGGTGTGGGCGGGCCACATCTCGTCGCCGATGCGGACCTATGCCCACAGCCAGCATGCGGCATTCAAGACCGTCGCGCATCTGTTGACGCTGGGCGGCAGCGGCGCGGCCAACGCCTTCGTCGATCTGCAGCATGAGTGTGAAAAAGCGCCCCTGGCGCGCTGCGCCATCACCGACCGCGACCGCAAGGCCGGCAAGGAAGCCGAAATGCTCGCCGCTTTCGCGGGAAAAATCCGCGAGATGGTGGAAAACGGCGGCGAGGAGAAAGTTCAGTTGGCCGCTTAAAGCTTACTGCAGGCTCTCGCCCAACTCCGCGCGCACCTTCTGGCGCAGCACGTCGATGGCCACGAGGCCCGCGCCGATTTTCACGTGCCAGAAGGTCCAGCCGTTGCAGGCGGGCGCCCCCATGACGGCGGCCCCCACTTGATGGATGGACCCGCGATGATCGCCCAGGTGATTGCTGGCGATGACCGAGCCGTCGGCGCGCACCTTGGCCGTGTGCCGCCCTGACGGGTCGCACAACATGGTGCCGGGGCTTAGCAGGCCGCGCTCCACCACCGTGCCGAAGGGAATGCGCGGCTCGCTGCGCTTGGAGGGCGTGAGCAGCAGTTTTTCGTCCGAAACGGGTTTGGCCTTGGCCAGGCGGCGCTTGGCGGCGGCGATGTAGCCGTCGTCGCGTTCGATGCCGATGTAGCGGCGGCCGAGGGTCTTGGCGACGGCGCCGGTGGTGCCGGTGCCGAAGAACGGATCGAGCACCACGTCGCCGGGGTTGCTGGCCGACATGATCACCCGGTAGAGCAACGATTCGGGCTTTTGCGTCGGATGCAGCTTGTCGCCGCCGGTGTTCTTGAGGCGCTCCTCGCCGGTGCACAGCGGCAGCGTCCAATCGCTGCGCATTTGCAGACCGTCGTTCAAGTTCTTCATGGCGTCGTAGTTGAAAGTGTAGCGCGCGTCCTTGTCCTTGGCGCACCAGATCATGGTCTCGTGAGCATTGGTGAAGCGCGTGCCGCGAAAATTCGGCATGGGATTCGACTTGCGCCACACCACATCGTTCAAGACCCAGTAACCCAGGTCCTGCAGCGCCGTGCCGACCCGGAAGATGTTGTGATAGGAGCCGATCACCCACAGCGAGCCCGTGGGTTTCAAGATGCGCTTGGCGGCGGTGAGCCAGCCCCGCGTGAAGTCGTCGTAGGTCTTGAAGTCGGCGAAGCGGTCCCACTCATCGTCGACGCCGTCGACGCGAGAGTTGTCGGGTCGGTGCAGCTCGCCGCCGAGCTGAAGGTTGTAGGGCGGATCCGCGAAGATCAGATCGACGCTGCCGTCCGGCAGCCCGTTCATGACCTCGACGCAGTCGCCTTGGAAAATGCGATCAACCGGAATGACCTCGGCCGCGGGTGCGGTCGGTTTGCGCTTGCCAGCCATCGTAAAAAACCCTCGCCCTCTAGTTATGCGCCGGCCGTTTTTTGGGCTTCGGGCCCCCGCCGGCGGCCCACCCGAGGAACACCCGTTTTCGGATGCTCTCGGCGTGGCCGACCGCGAAGGTGTGCGTCCCCGAAACTCGGAGCCGGTCGTATTGGTTGGCGCCCTCCCCACCCCACTTATTCTTCTTGGCGGAAGAACCCCAACATCGTGACGCCCAGTTTTTTCGCGCCGACAGCTCAGGTCAGCGTGGGCGGCTACGATTCAGATAATAGAATCAAAGATTTAGTGAGGGGTTAACGGACTCGGGGCACACGTAACTCGAGACACAAGATGTTGAGTCCGCCGATTCCGGGGACTCAATCGGTGGGAGTCACACGCGCGGCGCTGATTATTTTTTAGGGGCGCGCGACGTGAAACAGCATCGCGCGCACGGGGGCGAAGGTCCGCCGGTGATGCACCGTCACACCGAGCCGCTTGAGAGCGTCGTTGTGCTCCGGCGTGCCGTAGCCCATGTTGGTCTCCCAGCCATAACCGGGATGTTGGGCGGCTAGCTGCATCATTACTCGGTCGCGCGTGACCTTGGCTAAGATCGACGCGGCCGCGATGGAGAGCGACAGGGAATCGCCCTTGATGACGGTTTGCACTGCGCAATCCAGCGGCGGTGCGCGGTTGCCGTCGACCAGCGCGATGTCGACTTTTTGACTGAGCGCGGCCAGCGCGCGCGCCATGGCGAAATGCGTCGCTTGGAGAATGTTGACGGCGTCGATCTCGTGCACCTCGGCTAAGCCCACGGCGCCGTGAACGGCGCTTGAGGCTTGCAGCAATTCGAACAACTCCTCTCGCCGCGCTGGGGTCAGCGCCTTGGAATCATCCAGACCGTCGCGCAGTTCGCGCGGCAGAGATGATTCATCCAGAATCGCGGCACCGGCCACGACGGGTCCCGCCCAAGGTCCGCGCCCGGCCTCGTCGATCCCCGCAATCACCGCCTCAGGGTTTGCGGCCAGCAGCGCACGTTCAAGACGAAATGTCGGCATGGCCTGAGTATGCCGAGACCGTGGATTTCAGACTAGCGCTGTTGTTGCGGTCCATTAGAGTCCGCCCATGCCGCCTCAAACGACGATCATCGTTCCCGCGCTCAACTCGGCCGCCACACTGGGGGCTAGCTTGGCATCGGTGCGGGGTTTTCCCGGCTTACATGAATTGATCGTGGTGGACGGCGGCTCGGTGGATGGAACCGTCGCCATCGCCGCCGCTCAAGGGGCCCGCGTGGTGCACGCGCCCGCCGGCCGAGGCGTGCAATTGGCCGCGGGAGCCGCGGTTGCGACGGGCGATTGGTTGTTGTTTCTGCATTCCGATACGTGCCTGACCGTTGACGGCATCGCCGAAGCCGAGGCCTTCATCTCCAATCCAGCCAACGGCGACGCGGCCGCTGCCTTTCGAATGACCCTCGATGATGAACGCCCGGCCGCGCGCTGGGTGGAATGGATCGCCGCGACCCGCACGCGCATCCTCGCCCTGCCCTACGGCGACCAAGGACTGCTCATCAGTCGGCGCCTTTATGACACGGTCGGCGGCTTCCGACCCATCGCCATCATGGAAGATGTCGACATCGCGCGCCGCCTGGGCCGCAAGCGCATCCATCTGTTTCAAAGCGCCGTCGTGACCACGGCCGAGCGCTATCGCAAACATGGGTTCTGGTGGCGCCCGATCCGCAATCTCTCGTGCCTGACGCTGTGGTTCCTGGGCGTGTCGCCCGAGACCATCGCCAGGATTTACAACCGATGACGCGCCCGCTGCTGCTGGTCATGACCAAGCTGCCGCAGGTGGGCGCCGTCAAACGGCGGCTCACCAAGGACATCGGCGCGTTAGGGGCCTGGCGATTTTATCGCAACAACCTGACGGAGTTGCTGCGACGATTTGGCCGCAGCCCCTTCTGGTCAACCAAAGTGCTCCTCACACCCGCACGCGCGCGTTACCGCTGGCCGAAGCAAACCCCGACCATCGCGCAAGGCCATGGCGACTTGGGCGAACGGATGCTGACGGGTCTGCGTGCGGGCGCGAGAGGCCAGCCGGTCATCGTCATCGGCTGCGATATCCCCGGCATCGAGACTGAGCACTTGCGCAGCGCCTTCGCCGCCTTGCGTGCCAACGACGCCGTCTTTGGTCCGGCCATGGACGGCGGCTATTGGCTGGTGGGGCTTTCGGGGCGGCGGCGGCTGTGGCGGCCCTTCACACACGTACGCTGGTCAACCGCCCAAGCCTTGGTGGACACCTTGGCTAATCTGCGCAACCGCAAGGTCGGCCGCGCGGCCACGCTTCAAGACGTCGACGACCTCAAATCTTTCTTGGCCACAAGTGCTCCTTGAGGCGCGGCATCAGCTCGACGAAGTTGCAAGGCTTGTGCCGCACGTCGAGCTGATACTTCAAGATCTCGTCCCAACCGTCCTTCACCGCACCGTTGGAGCCGGGGAGCGCGAACAAATAGGTGCCGTTGGCGACGCCCGCCGTGGCGCGCGACTGCACCGTCGACGTGCCAATGCTTTTCAAGCTGATCCAGCGGAACAACTCGCCGAAGCCGGGGATTTCTTTCTCGCACACTAGCTTGAAGGCTTCGGGCGTCACGTCGCGCCCCGTGACGCCGGTGCCCCCGGTGGTGATGATGCAATCCACGCCCGGATCGGCGATCCATTGCTTGAGCTGGCCGACGATGGCCGGCACGTCGTCCTTCAAGAGGGCTCGCGCGGCCACCGCATGACCCAGGGCCGTGATGCGATCCACCAGGAGCTGGCCCGAGGTGTCGGTGTCCAGGGTGCGCGTGTCGGAGACGGTCAACACCGCGATGTTGATGGGCAGGAATTTCTTGGTTTCGTCGATGCCGGCCATGGCGCGGTGCTCGTGGGGTCAATGTTGGGTTTAGCGCGTCTATTTATATGAGCGCGCGGCGTAGAAATCAGGCGCTCGCTAGGCTGTCCAGTTTCTGTTTGAAGGTCAGCAGGTCGCGCCAGGCGAGCCGCTTTTGATTGGGCGAGCGCAAGAGGTAGGCCGGGTGGAAGGTCGCCATGGTCGGCACCGGACGCGAGAGGCCGGGGCTTTCATACTCGAACCACTTACCGCGCAGCTTGGTGATGCCTTGGGTGTTGGCGAGGATCGTGGACGCGGCCGGGCCGCCCACCAGCAACAGCAGCGCCGGGTCGAGCAACTCGATGTGGCGCTGCACGAAGGGCAGGCACAGGGCGATTTCTTCCGCCGTGGGCTTGCGATTGCCCGGCGGTCGCCAAAACACGACATTGGTGATGTAGGCATTACGCGCGCGGTCCAAATCGACGGACGCCAGCATGCGGTCCAGCAACTTGCCCGACACGCCGACGAACGGCAGCCCTTGGCGATCTTCGTCCTCGCCCGGCGCCTCGCCGATGACCATGACCTTGGCCTCGGGGTGACCGTCGGCGAACACGGTGCGGGTGGCGAAGCCCTTGAGCGCGCAGCCGTCGTAACTTTCCACCGCCGCTTTGAGTTCGGCTAGGGTTTTGCACGCTTGCGCGATATGCGTGGAGCTTTGCGTCACGCTGACACGGCCCACAATAGTTTGCGGTTGCGAAGCCACCGGCCTTGGCGGGGAGGCTTTGGACGCCACGATGGCCGGGGGCGCCGCGGCAGGTGACGCATACCGGTTGACCGGCGCATCGCCGATGGTCTCGTCGACGCCGGCATCGAGATGCCAACGCAGGAGCGCGGGAAGATCGCCGCTGGTGAGTTCAGGTGTCATTGGTTGCAATCTTGGAACGCCGCCAGGGTTTTCTCAAGCGCCGGCGTCGATGCAACGAGAAACAAGTCGTTTAAGCCTTGGCGGATTTCGCGGGCGCGTGACGGATGGGCTCGGGCGGCGTGTATTTGTAATCCGCCAGGGCCTGCTCGGAGACCACGGCCTTGCGGTAAAACCACACCACGAACCACGCGACCACGGGAAGTGCTGCAAGCGTGGAGATATCCACCAGCAGGGCCAAATTGGTCTCGCCCCAGCGGGCCGGCACCAGGCCCAGGGCCTCGCCCATTTGCTCGACCAAGCGAAAAACGCCGAAGGTCGCCACGGCGGTCAGCACGCCCAGCGTGCTGGCGAACAGGGCGGCGGAAACGGCGGCGGCGAGTTTGGGCGACAGACGCACGGGTGGCCTCGGGGCTGGTCGGTGGAACGGGCTGGCTTATAGCGCCCCGCACGGCCGAAAACCAGCCCTCGCCGGCCCTCCTGACCCTTCCGAACACCCCGTCCATCGGGGCACCCCTTGGAGCGGCGGACATGGGGCTGTATACCAGTCTAATCAAGGGCTTGGCCTCGCAATGGGCGCAAGCGCCACTCAAGCGGCGGTGGGGATTTGGACCATGACTCGCGAAGCGATGGAGTTCGACGTCGTGATTGTCGGCGCTGGCCCCGCCGGGCTGTCGGCGGCCATCCGCCTGAAGCAACTGGCCGCCGCCGCCGAGAAAGAGGTTTCGGTCTGCGTCATCGAGAAGGGCTCGGAAATCGGCGCGCACATTTTGTCGGGCGCGGTCATCGACCCCATCGCCCTCAATGAACTGATCCCCGATTGGAAGGCCAAGGGCGCGCCGCTCAACACCGCCGTGAGCGAGGACCAATTCCTGTTCCTGACGGAAACCGGGTCGTGGCGCATTCCGAACCTGCTGATGCCGCCGCTGATGAACAACCACGGCAATTACATCGTCAGCTTGGGCAACGTCTGCCGCTGGCTGGGCCAACAGGCCGAAGCCGCCGGCGTTGAAATTTTTCCGGGCTTCGCCGCGGCCGAGGTGCTGTATGACGATCAAGGCCGCGTGGTCGGCGTCGCCACGGGCGACATGGGTGTCGGCCGCGACGGCGAGAAAACCGAGAACTACGAACCGGGCATCGAGCTGCGCGCCAAGTACACATTCATCGGCGAAGGCGTGCGCGGCTCGCTCGCCAAGCAGTTGATCGCCAAGTTCGGCCTCGATCGCGACGCCGACTTCGCCAAGTTCGGCATCGGCATCAAGGAACTGTGGGAGGTCGATCCCGCCAAGCACAAGCCCGGCCGCGTGGTGCATTCCATGGGCTGGCCGCTCGACACATCCACCGGCGGCGGGTCGTTCCTGTATCACCTCGAGAACAATCAGGTGGTCGTGGGCTTCGTCGTTCACCTCAACTACACCAATCCCTATCTGTCGCCCTTTGAAGAGTTCCAGCGCTTCAAGCATCACCCGGCGATCAAGCCCTTGTTCGAGGGCAGCCGGCGCATCTCCTACGGCGCGCGCGCCATCACCGAAGGCGGCCTGCAGGCGATCCCCAAGCTGGTGTTCCCCGGCGGCGCGCTGATCGGTTGCTCGGCGGGTTTCATGAACGTGCCGCGCATCAAGGGCAGCCACAACGCCATGAAGAGCGGCATGCTGGCGGCCGAAGCCGCCTTTGCCGCCGTCACGACGGGCCGCGCCCAGGACGAGCTTTCGGCTTACCCCGAAGCGCTGCGCACAAGCTGGGTCTATAAGGACTTGAAGCGCGTGCGCAACGTGAAACCCATGTGGAGCAAGTTCGGCCTGTTCGGCGGCCTGGCGTTGGGCGGCATCGACATGTGGATGAACAATCTTGGCATCGGCCTGCCCTTCACGCTGAAGCACGGCAAGCCCGACCATGCGACCCTGAAACCGGCCGCCGAGAGCACGCCCATCAACTATCCCAAACCCGACGGCAAGATTTCCTTCGATCGCTTGTCGTCGGTGTTCATCTCCAACACCAATCACGAGGAAAACCAGCCCATTCACCTGCGCCTGGCGGACGCCAGCATCCCCATCGCCAAGAACCTGCCGATGTGGGACGAACCGGCGCAGCGCTACTGCCCGGCGGGTGTTTACGAGGTGGTGGACGCCGACGGCGGCGGAAAACGGTTTCAAATCAACGCGCAAAACTGCGTCCACTGCAAGACCTGCGACATCAAGGACCCCAGCCAGAACATCATTTGGACGGTGCCGCAGGGCGGCGGCGGGCCCAATTACCCGAACATGTGAGTGGGAATGCCTCTTTTTTGCCGAACGTAACGGCGATTTAAGTGCGCATTTTGCGCGCGCCTGGATATCATTGGCCCATGTTCCTAACGCCTTCATCGAAAGCTCCCATGCGGATTGCCCTGAGAACCACACTGATTGCCGGCCTTTGCAGCGCCGTGGCGCCCTGGGCGCCGATCATGGCCGCCCAGGCGTCGTCCAACAGTTCCAAGCCCGAGGCCGTCGGCCTCGCCGGGGCCTTGCTGTCGGCGCGCTTTGCGCGGGAAGCCTCGGACCCCATCACGGCCACCGAGTACTACGGCAAGGCCATGGCGTTGGACCCCAACAATCCGCTGGTCCTGCAACGGTCCTATTCGGTGGCCGCGTCGGCCGGGAATTTCGACGTCGCCGTGAAGGCCGCCAAGAGCTACTACGACAGCAGCGAAACGCGCCTGCCCTTGGCCGGGCTGTTGCTGGCTATGAGCCACGTCAAGAAGGGCGAGTACGACCAGGCGTGGCCCTACATCGACGCCATCACGGGCCAGAGTTATCTCAGCTTCGCGTTGCCGATGCTGCGGGCCTGGGCCCAGGCGCCGCGCGCGACCGCCGACGTCGCCATGGCCGAATTGATCCCGCTGCAGGGCGAGGCCACGGCGGATTTGTTCCGCGTCATGAACGCCCTGCTGAACGAATTCTACGGCCGCAACGACGACGCGCTGATCCATTACGACTCGCTGGCCTCGCGCATCGAGCGCCAGCCCCTGTCGATCGTGCGCTTGGTGGCCGAGGGTTACCACCGCCTGGGCAAGACGAAAGAGGTCAAAGGCCTGCTGGAGCGCTTCAACGACGGCCGCGGCGCCGGCGTGGGCATGTTGGGCATGGTCGAGGCCTTGGCCGATCCCGCGCGCGTGCATAAGAAGGTTTCGGCCGCCGACGGCATGGCGGAGTCGTTCTTCGCGATCTCGCAAATTTTGTCGCAAGGGTCGTCGAGCCAGTTCCTGGGCGACGTCGCCGTGGCCTACGGCCAGATGGCCATGTACCTGAACCCGGACCTGACGCTGGCGCGCTGGGTTTTGGGCTCCAATTTGGCCGCCCGCGAACGCTTCGATGAATCGAACGCCGTGCTGGCGGCGGTGAAACGCTCCGATCCGGCCTATCTGGCGTCGCAGGTTCAGATCATCGAGAACCTCGAGCGCATGGAGCAAAAGGGCGAGGCCTTGACCCAGCTTCAAGCCATCGCGCGCGAATTCCCCAAGACCGGCGAGATCCAAGTCGCCATGGGTGATTTGCTGCGCCGCGACGAGAAGTTTGTCGATGCCATCGCCGCGTACGACAAGGCCATGGAGATTTATGGCCCCGCCGGCGAGAAAAACTGGGCCTTGCTCTACACCCGCGGCATTGCCTTGGAGCGCGCCAAGCAGTGGGACCGCGCCGAGGCCGACTTCAAGCGCGCGCTGGAGATCAACCCCGACCATCCCGACGTGCTGAACTATTTGGGCTACTCCTGGATCGACCGCGGCGAGAATCTGGACGAGGCACGACGCTTGATCGAACTGGCCTATGCCAAAAGCCCCGACAACGGTTACATCGTCGATAGTTTGGGTTGGGCCATGTACCTGGCCGGCGACTACAAGGGCGCTGTTGAAAAGCTGGAGCGCGCGGTGGAACTGCGCCCCGGCGACGCCACGCTCAACGATCATTTGGGAGACGCCTACTGGAAAGTGGGCCGGCGCAACGAGGCGCGGTTTCAATGGCGCCATGCCCTCACGCTGGACCCCGACGAGAAGCAGAAAGTCAGCCTGAAGGCAAAGCTTGAACAAGGCCTCGCCGCCAACGAGGCGCCGTAAGGCCGCGACGAAAGGCTCCCGTGCGCCGTGACGACGACTGTGCGCGTTTTCGCTCCGGCGAAGATCAATCTGTTCCTTCATGTCACGGGGCGTCGGGCCGACGGCTATCATCTGCTGGACTCCCTGGCGGCCTTTGCCGACATCGGCGATGACGTCACCGTCACGGCGGACGACAAGTTCTCGGTCTCCCTCTCGGGGCCCTTTGCCGACGCGCTGACCGATTCGGACGCGAATTCGTGCCTGCGCGCGGCGCGATTCGCGGCTGACCTTGCTCGGCCCCCGACGGGACGGATCCCAAGCGGCGCGCGAATATCTCTCGTGAAGAATTTGCCGGTCGCAGCGGGACTGGGCGGCGGGTCCACCGATGCCGCCGCGACGCTGTTGGCCTGCCGGGCGCTTTGGAACATCCGGGCTCTGCCGTCCGATGCCGACGTCGCCGGCGCCCTGGGCGCCGACGTGCCGGTGTGCCTGCGGGCACGCGCCACGATGCTGCGCGGCATCGGCGAGCAACTTGAAGACGCGCCGGCCCTGCCGCCCTGCGCCGTGGTGCTGGTTAATCCGGGTGTGGCTTTGCCGACGGCGGATGTTTTCAAGGCCTTCTCCGGATCGTTTTCGAGGGCCGTGACCGCCATGCCCGCGCGCTGGGACAGCACGGACGCTCTCGCCAATTTTCTGCGCCTCCAGCGCAATGATCTGACCGCCGCAGCCCGCACTCTGGCGCCCGAGATCGGCACCGTGCTGTCGCTCCTCGCGCAAGAGTCCCATTGCCGGCTCGCGCGCATGTCGGGCTCGGGCGCCACCTGCTACGGGCTTTTTGCCGAGGCCACGGCAGCCGAACGGGCGGCCCGCCGCATCGCCCAGGCCCGCCCCCGCTGGTGGGTGAAGGCCGGCCGGTTGGCCGAATTTCCCGACGAAGCCCGCGTGATCCCAGGCCCATGAGTTCCCCATTCTGTGAATTGCACGACCGGCGGCGATTGCTATGGTGCGCCCCATGACATCCATCATCACAGTCTTGCGCGCCGCCGTGCCGGCAGCGCTTCTGGTCCTGGCGCCGTTCGCGGCAAGCGCGCAGTCGGGCTCGGCCCCCCAGGTCGTCACCGAGCATTCCCGGGCGACGTTGATGCTGTCCAAATCCGTGGCCACGCCCGGCGAGACCCTCTGGGCGGCGCTGAAGCTGGAACTGGATCCCGGCTGGCACACCTATTGGCGCAACTCGGGTGACTCCGGCTTGGCGGGCTCCATCACCTGGACGCTGCCCGAAGGCGTGAGCGCGGGCGAGATCGCATGGCCGACACCGGAGCGCGTGCCCTACGGCCCGCTGATGAACTTCGGCTACAGCGACAAAGTCATCCTGCCGGTGCCGCTGACGGTTGCGCCCGGTGCCACGGCGCCGCGAACACTCAGCCTCGAGGCCAAGGCCATGTGGCTGGTATGCGCCGACATCTGCATCCCCGACGAGGGCGGCTTTGCCATCACGCTCAACGTTGATGCCGCGGGAACGGCGTCGATCGATGCCGCTGAAATCGAAGGCGCGCTGGCGGCCCTGCCGCAGCCCGCCCCTTGGCCGGTCGCGCTGTCCAAGGCTAACGGCACCGTCGTCGTGACCGCCGGTCCGGGTGTCGCGATCGCGGACAGTTCCACTGTCACCTATTTTCCCTATGACGGCGGCCTCATCGACAATGCCGCACCGCAGACCGTCGAGAAAAACGCAGATCGACTGACGGTGTCCGTCGCCGAGGCGCCCTTGCCGCTCGATCTGCCGGCGCAAACCGGCGGACTTCTGGTGATGAGCCCCGAGCAACCGGAAGCGTCGCCCATCGCCTATAGCTTCACCGCTGCCGCGCCGGCCATGGCCGACGCAACGCCCCTCGCCGCCCCGCAAACCGAACCCGCCGGCCTGGTGCTGGCGATTGCCTTCGCGTTCCTCGGCGGCTTGATTCTCAACCTGATGCCCTGCGTGCTGCCCGTGCTGGCCATGAAGGCGCTGAGCCTCGTCGGCCAGGGCGATAACGCCGCCGCCCAGCGACGCCGCGACGGTTTGCTTTATACGCTGGGCGTCATGGTCACCTTCGGCGCGCTCGCCGTGGGGCTGCTCGCCTTGCGTGCCGCCGGCGCCGAAATCGGCTGGGGTTTTCAATTGCAGTCGCCCGCGTTCGTTCTCGTCCTGGTCTATGTGCTGATGGCGCTGGGCTTCAGCCTGTCGGGCGTGTTCACCATCGGCGGCGGCATCATGGGCGCGGGCCAAGGACTGACGCAACGCGGCGGCGGTGCCGGCGCTTTCTTCACCGGCGCCTTGGCGGTGGTGGTGGCCACGCCTTGCACGGCGCCCTTCATGGGCGTCGCCATGGGGTTCGCCATGACCCAACCGCCGCTGGATATGTTCGTCGTGTTCCAGGGACTCGCCTTGGGCTTGGCCGCGCCCTTTCTGGCGTTGAGTTTCGCGCCGCGTTTGGCCGCGCTCTTGCCCAAGCCCGGCGCATGGATGGACCGCTTCAAGCAAGTTCTCGCTTTCCCCATGTATGCCTCGGCGGCCTGGCTGGTGTGGGTGCTCTCGCAACAACTGGGGCCCGAAGGTTTTGCCGCGGCCATGGCCGGTGTCGTGCTGATCGGCATGGCGGCCTGGACGTGGGGACTGATCCAAGACGCCGCCCAAGCGACCGCGCGGCGCCCGAGGCTCGGCATCGTGACGGGCCTTGCGGCACTCATCGCCGCCGCCGGCTTGGTCGGCGCGGTGGCCGATGCACCCGGCATCGGCGCGCGCGCGACGGCGAGCGAGGATGCGGGCATCGAGCCCTATTCGGCCGCGCGCCTCGAGACCTTGCGTGGCGAAGGCAAGGCGGTGTTCGTCAACTTCACGGCGGCCTGGTGCATCACCTGCCTGATGAACGAGCGCGTGGCGCTGAACACGCCCGAAGTCAAAGCCGCCTTCGCGAAGGGCGACATCGTTTACCTCAAGGCCGACTGGACCAACCGCGACCCCGCCATCACGGCGGCGCTGGCGGCCTTCGGGCGTCACGGCGTGCCGCTCTATGTGCTCTATCCGGCGGGCGGCGGCGCAGCGCAGGTGCTGCCGCAACTCCTCACGGCGGGCAGCGTTTTGGCCGCGCTCGGCCCAAAATAGAGCCGAATTCCGAGGGTTGCAGTGCCCCGGCCATGTGGCTATGTTGCCGCCCCGTCCAAGGGTTCCGGCCGTTTCGCACGCTGGTGAACCCCTTCTGGTGGTGGGGCGTCGCCAAGCGGTAAGGCAGCGGTTTTTGGTACCGCCATTCCCAGGTTCGAATCCTGGCGCCCCAGCCAATCTTCACAGCAACTGCCTGTTCTCTCCATGATGCCTCGCAAAGGTCCCGATTTCGCGGGGTTTCGCGGGCTATTGTCTGCTCGCCTTCCGGAGAATTCGGCGCGATGGCCTCTTTGAGGCCGAGACGGCCGGATTTTCTCCGCTCTCTGATTTGGGGGTAGGCGACTTCGCCCATATTGCACTCAAGAATGATAACGTGAGGCACTTATCGCGCCGGGATGTTGCGGTGCGACATACCGAGGTTCGAATCCTGATGGGTTAAGGAACCCAACAGGTGCGAAAAGACTATGGCGGCGCTCTGAACGTGCATGTTGCTCAGCAACATGCACACAGTTCTGCGCGGTGACTCAGATCGTTGGGAAGCCGAAGGCGTTACGTTGCTGCGCCCAGTCTATGGGTACGTACTTGCGCAGCTGTTTTACGGTGAGGCTGGGCGGTTGCCGCCCTTGAAGAATAGCGATCGTGATGTCGGGCGCGAGGAACGCGATCGGTATTACGGACTGAACGAACTTGCGGTCAACTTTGGCTTCAAGACCCATGTCCGCGGTGGATCGACCAGCGATGAACTCGGCATTCCATCGGTGCGCCCTCTTTAGGGTCTCGATCATGGCGTGGTTGGGCTTGGCGATTCTTGGGTCGTAGCTGAACTCGCCGATGAGCAGTCTTTTTTCTCGACCGCTGCGCTTGAGCGCCGCGTTTACCTTTATCTCAATCGGATGTCCCTGGTCGGCATCGATAGAACCAGAGAGTTTGAGAGCAGTCCGGAGTCGTGCCCGGTTGAGGGTGAGCTTGACGTTGTCCCCTCCCACGACCACCTGCACGACCATTTGCCTAATGAACTCATGGGCATCAGACTTGGACATGCTGGCCCATTTTGAGTGCAGCTCTTTGGCGGCTGTGACAATAGCGGCTCTCTCGCCGGCCAATGTGGCCTGGGTTTCTAGCTCGGCGATCAGGCGCTTGGGGTTCTCTAGGAGTTGCCCAATCTGAGTTGAGACCAGCCCTTCGATCTCTGCGGCAGGCAACCGCTTGATCACACCCACCTTATCCGGTTGGTCCTGCAGCAACGGCTGGGCGACATAGTAGCGGTAGCGCACGCCGCGCTTGACGCTGTGGGTGGCCGTGAGCCGGTTGTCACGGTCGTCATAGATCAAGCCACCCAGCAGACTAGGCTCCTTAGCGTTCCGGCCCATCTCTTTGTCGACCTCGTTTTCTGCCAGAGCCTGCTGGACCAGGTTCCACTGGTATGTACTGATAATTGGCTCGTGGGCCCCGGGGTATGACTTGCCTTTGTGGACTGCCTCTCCCAGGTAGGATCGATTGTTCAGGACGTAGTAAATATGCCCCCGGGTGAAGACCACGCCACCCGCGTCTTTGCCCTTACTGAGCCTACGTTTGGTTCTCAAGCCTCGAAGTTTGAGCTCGGTCTGAAGGGTCCGGACGGAGCGTAGCTCCAGGTACAGATCAAAGATCCTGCGGACGGTCTTGGCCTCTTCGGGGTTAATCACATACCGCTTGTCCTTGACGTCATAGCCCAGGGCGACCGAGCCCCCCATCCACATGCCTTTCTTGCGGGAGGCGGCGATCTTGTCCCGGACGCGCTCAGCCGACACCTCCCGCTCGAACTGCGCGAAGGACAGCAGCACGTTGAGCGTCAACCGCCCCATGGAGTTGGTGGTATTGAACTGCTGGGTGACCGAGACAAAGGACACCCCTTGCTCGTCGAAGGTCTCCACTATCTTGGCGAAGTCTGAAAGGGACCGGGTCAGACGGTCCACTTTATATACGACCACCACATCGACCTTATGGTCTCTGATATCAGCCATCAGCTGGACGAGCCCCGGCCGATCCATGTTGCCGCCGGAAAAGCCGCCGTCGTCATAGGCCGTGGGCAGGGCCACCCACCCCTCGTGCTTCTGGCTCAGGATGAAGGCCTCACAGGCCTCCCGTTGGGCATCCAGTGTGTTGAACTGCTGCTCCAACCCCTCCTCAGTGGACTTGCGGGTATAAACCGCGCACTTCATGACTTTCTTGGACTCAGAGGACATGAGGCGCCTCCTGACCCTGAACCACCGCCCCACCCCCACGTCGCGGAGCATCTGGGGTTGTGAGATCGACCACGAACTTGGGGTTTGGCGACCCTACTGAAGAATCTCTGCCCGCGCGCTTCAGTCCGAAGAACAGCGGACCGGACCAGCGGGTGCCGGTGATCTTCCTCGCGATCTCTGAGAGGCTGGCATACCGCTGACCGCCGTAGCTGTATCCCCCATCCACCACCTCGACCTCGTGGGTCGTGCCCTGATACTCTCGCAGCAACTTCGAGCCTTCGCGGAGCCGCGTGGGCGCTGGTCTGGCTGGACCCATCAGTTGACCCGGTGACAGCTCTAGACGCCGGGCGATCGACGCCAGCAGTCGAGGACCACCTTGTTCTTGAAGCCGATACGCGATGGCGCGGACGAGGTAGTCGCGGCGTGCAGCAGGAGAAGTTTCCTGCTTATAGAGTTCGCTCCACTGCTGTTTCAGCTCGGCGAGCGGAAGTTTTTGCAGATCCTCGATCTTATTGGCTGTCTCACATGGCGGGCTTGCGGGCATGGTTGGACTCCTTTCGCCCCACATGCACGCTCTCTTTGGCCGGCAATGCCAGTCAATTTACACAACTCGGATCGACTTCTGTCGGCCAAGCCCGAGTTTGTGCCGCATTGGGATTAGGCAGGGCGAATCAAGCTCGCAATCTCTGAGGCGATTTCTTTAATCGTATGTACAGCGGTATTGCGCGCGAGTTTATCTGCCAATGACGGGCTGTATCTGACCACTTCATCTTTGGAAACTTTATGCCAAACGGGGAGAATGATCTGTTCACCACTGTTTGCCCTAGTTACGAGACCATCTAACTCGTAGTTAGGCCAACCTTTCTTAAAGAACGCTTGGGAAAGAATCACAAGGCCAAAGCGACTATTTGCCAAACCCTTATCAATTTTGCGTCTTAAGCTGTCCCCGATCTTTAATTCAAATTCATCGTACCAAACGACGAGCCCAGCAGCTTGCAAGGATTGCGCCAGCGGGCGTACGATTTCGTCTTTGTCCTCTGACGCATGTGAAATGAAAATGTCGTAGCTCTGGTGCGTGTTATCGTTCTCAACATTTGGCGGCTGATTTGTACGAGCACGTAACAATGAGGGAATAGAGGAGAGCGGTGTCTCTTGAATTGTTGGCAAGGCGCCGGGTAACACTCGCACGCCAGTACGTATCTGCCCACTGTAGCCACCCAAATCGATTGCAACATGCCAACGCCCTGAGTTCGGAATTTGCAGACGAACTGGGGACTGCGTGGCCTGTCCACCAATAAATCTGTGGCTGCTCCCGTTTCGATAACTATTGAAATTCGAGCTATCCATCAACCTTACATTTGCTCGACCCGATAAGGTGACCTCAACAATCTCACCGCCACGACGATGTCCAAGGTCTGTATGAGCAAATTGCATGCTTTATCCTTCCCAAACAAATTCAACTACCAAGGCTGGATTTTCGAACTGTGATTCCATTGTCTCCGCCTCGACCTGCGAAAGCTTTACGAACGATCTCAGTCTCGAGTTCTAGAGCGAACGCGATCTCAGCAAATGTAAAAACTTGCAATTCTTCCGCGCGCGCGGCGACCTGAGTATCGATAAAGTTTTCTATGCGCTCAACGATGATATTGTGCTTATGGGCACTCTGGCGGTGGGCAGAGTTAGCACCAGCGCGGTTCTTCCTTCGTAAGCGTATTACATGACCTGGATTCATGAGCCGCTAGATCTTTCCCACAAGAGGCAGAGATCGTTTCGTCAATGAATCCGCGAGCAAGTGAACGATATATGCCGAGCCAATAGCGAGCCCCATGCCGCGAATGATTTGCTCAACAATCGTTTCTGGCTTCCACTGATAAAGTTGATACAGGCCGACGCTTAGTGTCAGTAGAAAAACTACGCTATGAAAGAACTGTCGATGATGTGGGTTGAGTGCCGGCTCGATAATGTCCGGCAGATTCGCACTCAGAGCAGCCACCGATGCATACCCAACTGTCTTAACGGTGACCTTCCCGTCACTCTTAATTTCTTGTGCGGCAACCGCCCCACCGATGGATATGCTGGCAATTAAACTGTGTGCTCCTGAGTCAGGCATCGCTTGGTTTCCGAATGAGTAACTTGCCAGCACAACTATTGGATAAAATTGCTCACGCCCGACGACTTGACTGCACAGACCAACCTTCCATCTGACTTTGCGGCATTATTCTGCCAGTGCAGCGGCCTAAGGTTACTCAGTGCATCTGAACCTCCGCTCGACTGGGGTGCAATGTGGTCAATCTCCCACCCCCAATCGCTTTGACGATTGCCGTAGTGCTGCCGAGCGATCCAAGCGCCACATTGATCCTTGCGAAAACCCTTAGCCTCGTTCTGGGGATCAACATACGAGGCTTTCTCCCAAACCTGAGCAATCACAGCGGCGTCGGTTGTCATTGGATTACCTTTTGGATCTGAATTAGATGCCTTGTTAGCGATTAGCCCTTAGGAGGGAACGGATCTTGGCCATGGGAGTCACGGTGGCGGATACGACCATCGCGACCATGGATCAGCAGCTCAGATTCCTGACTTTTGGCGATCTGACGCGCATGATCGATCGCTTGGGCTTGCGTCGGGTAAATTGCAGTTGCGCGTTCTGCCCCGGCGGATTTAACCGCCCAACCATGGGGACGGCGAGTAACATGTTGATTTGCCATGTGAAATGTCCTTTTCAGTTACAAAGGTTCTGTTGACGGCCGCCAAGACGCATGATTCTATCCGTGCGTTTCACTGAAGAGACAGTATCAGGGGGATATCTTATGTGCAACACTTTTTTCTCTAAAGAGACACTACCGCTATGACTACTGCCAACCGCTGGGCAGAGCTTGGCCAAAGCTTGCAGAAAAAAAGAGGCAGTATGGGCGTGCGTGCTGCTGCAGGAGAGATCGGGATAAGCCCTGCCACATTGTCGCGCATCGAGAATGGGCGAGTGCCTGACGTCGATACCCTAGCCAAGGTTTGCAAGTGGCTTGAGGTCGACGTCGCATCATACCTTGGAGACACTCAAACCAGGTCTGGCAATCAGTCGCGCCCCGCAGTCCAAGTCGTCTTCAAAAAGGATCGGGCCGTCTCATCAAAAACGTCTAAGTCATTGGCCAACTTGATTCTTGCCGCTTATCAGAAATTTGAGAAGACTCTAAAGGCTGACGGGCACGTCTAGTGTTGAAGAGAGGGTTTAAGTCGCAGTGCGAGCGGCGGGCCGTTGAGCTTCGACGCCAATTTGGCCTTACCCCAGCTCAACCTCTTGATGCTCATCACGTCGCAGAAAAACAACGAATTCCAGTCTGGCCAGCCGATAGCATCGAAGGCCTTGTTTTACCTGACTTGCTCCAGCTAACCGGGGAAGGGAAAGACGAGTGGTCGGGCTTTACGCTTCGCCTCTCGGGCCGACACCTTATTGTTACCAACCCTTCTCAATCGGCCCGCCGCCTCAATAGCGTCGTGATGCACGAGTTAGCGCATATCATGTTGGGGCATGAGTTAGATGAGGCTTTGATCACAGAGGATGGGCATCTTGTTCCCACATCTTATAGCCAAGACCAAGAAGACGAAGCGGCTTGGCTTGGTGGAACCCTTTTACTACCACGTCCCGCTCTTCTGTGGATGCGCAGCCGGAATATGACGAACGATCAGGCAGCCACACATTTCAAGGTTAGCCCTGATTTGCTCAATTGGCGGATTCGGATGACCGGCGTAGATTATCAACTTCAAGCTCGTAGCCGAGCTACCTGGGGCTGATCGATCATTAGTATATAGGTAACATCGAACTGTTGAATTTGCGTAGTGTGCTATTTGCGTTTGTGTTCGGCACATCGTTAGTCATGTGCTTCGTTCGACGGCAGCAACTACTGCTCCTGTTACAGCGATAAGATCGTTCGCAAATGTTCTGAGCTCGCGAGCAACCTCAACATACCGCCCCGACCTCACCCGCGCCGAATGCCCCTTGACGCTCACATCATGCGCTTTCTCGGCCAACACCGTCGCGACCACGAATAGCTCACATATGAGTTGACGTCGTTCCTTGCTGAGTTTTGGCTTCTTGCGCGGCATAGCTCGGACACAGGCTTGCCTTGGCTCGGAAGTCCAGCGTGAAGACCAGGTATTCTGAGCAAGGCTAGGCCAGCGCCCGCCACTTTAGGCCCTACTTCCCGGCCGGCCGGCGCTTTGGGCCTTGGTGGTCCGGTTGGGGTCTGCGTCCAGCAGATGCCCAGGCGTCACCCCCAACACCCGCGCAAACTGCGCCACCTTGGTGATGGTCGGGTTGCGCTTGCCCCGCTCGACCTCACTCACATAGGTGCGCTGGGTCTCATCGGCCTCAAAGGCGAATTCCTCCTGCGAAAGGCCCTTGTCCTTGCGCAGGCGCCGAATGTTCAGCCCCAACCGCTTGCAGATGTCCATGCCGCCAGCAGGCAAGAACGTCACTTTTTTGGCTACATGCTATGAGTGACATTTTCCTGGACTTCCCGGCCCGCCGAAGCCATCAAGGGAGGGCCAGGTTTGGCTTGGGAGATCGGTGTTTGGGGCTGTTTGCCGCCAGAGGGGATCAGGTCGAGGCGCTCGCCGCCCGCAGCTTCGGGGACGTCCATACCGAGGCTCGGATTCAGGCGTGGGCGGATACCTGCCCGGCCCTGATCAACGATGGGGTCCCGATGCTGTCCTTGGGCCAAGAAATCGTTACCCGGCATAACCACTCCATCGACAACCTCTACATCGACGGCAATGGGGTCCTGGTTGCCGCGGAAATGAAACGGGGTCGTAGCCCCCGCGATGTAGTGGCACAGGTTTTGGACTACGCGGCCTTTGTGAGTTCCCTGGATTGGCCGGCTGTCAAGGTCTACTGCCGCAAGCGGCAGGGCAAGGACCTGGATCTAGCTTTCGTCGAGACCTTCGGCCGACCTCTGGTCCGAACCGACAAGCCCGAGCACCGGCTGCTCATAGTGGCGGAGAGCTTCGACCCCCGGGTCACGGACGCGGCCCTCTATCTCATCAATGGCGGGCTACCCTTGTCCCTGATGCAGTTCACATACTTCGAGAGCGGGGACCGCGCGATCCTGGATGTCCGCTGTGTCCTGGGAGAGATCCCCGACCAACGTCAGGCCCAGGCTGCCATGGACAGTTCCAGCCCGCCCGACGGCTATGCCGAGTGGCTGTTGGGCAGTTTGGCCAAGGACTTGGAAGCCTTCGCCCAAGGCCGCAGCCTGGACCTCAGGATCCGGCTCAACAAACTCACCCTGCCCTTTGGGCTGATGTCATGGCCTCTGCCCTTGGGAGAGCTTCAGCTGCGGGCCGACGTATATAAAGCCGACGCCGTCACGCTGCGCCTGTCGTTTCGGAAGGAGCTGGCCCCGGGCCTGCAGGAATTCCTGGAAGCCAAGTGGGCCGAATGGGTGCGCCAGTTCCCAGCCCAGTTCGAGAACCCACCATACCCCACGGTCTTTGCCAGCCTCAGCCGTGATCTGCTGCGGCCCAAAATCGGCGACCAAGTTGCTCTCGACGCGGTGGCAAGAGCCCAGCAGGACATGGCCGAAGCCCTCATCCCACTTATCAACGCTTACTTCGCGAGCCAAGGAGCTTGACCCATGTGGACTAAGGAAAAGATCGCCAGCCTAGAGCCCCTCAAGCGCGCACGCCTCTATGCCAATGCTCGGGGCCAGGGAACGACCGCCGGTGACGAGCTAGCCCAACTCATCGTCGACACAGGCCTGCCGTTCTCCGAGGGTGCGGCCTTATCGATCCATGATCCTGTCTACATCAAGATGCATCAGATCGTGTTCTCTCCAGAAGGCCGACAGGCAGCCATCGCCGCAGTCGACGAGGGTCTACCGCCGCTAGCCGGTGTGGACCCGCTCATCAACCAGGCTCTGATGCATGACTACGGCAAGCACAACATGGGTACGGCCAATGCCGGATCCATCGTCGCCGAGCTTATGCGCCACCTGGGCTACAAGGAGACCGGCACGTCCGCCCCATTGCCGCCTGGCTGTGTGGCCAAGACAGGAATGGTGTGGAAGAAGTAGTCGAATCTATTGGTGCTGAATCAAGGTTGACTATAGTCGACGAGACGCCGCCTGTCCCCAAAGGTCGTCACTTTGACCTCCGGCACGCCAGGCAGAATGCCGTTTGGAAAACTCCGGCAGACCCGCTCGAACCCATTACTCGAGAGCAGTCGGCGGGCACCGTCCACGCTGCGCAGGAATGCCTCAAGCACATCGATCTGATCGTCGTGTTTTCCGTTGGGGAATTGGATCACCTCCTCACGAAAATCCTTAATCCACGGAGCCTCCAACGGCAAATGTACACGACCCTGGTGCATTTTATGCAGCTGCGCCATCACCCGGGCCACTTTGTTGTCTCTGGGGCTCTGGTCCTCGACGTTCGAATAGCCGAATGCCCTAAGGTCTGCTCTTAGAGCTGGACCCACACCCGATTTCTCAACGACGACCATGTTTGGCTGCCATTTCTGAATCAACTTAATCGCTGCCGCTTTGAGGGCCGCGTAGTCCACGCGCGCTCGAAACATGTCGATCAAGAAATACCGATGACCAATGACACCAAACGTACCGCAAACGGAGAAGTCATTTAGGTCGCTGACTTCAGAAGCGGTATCCCAGAACTGCACCACAAAATCATAAGCTGCCAGTGGCAGAGGATCGTTCCTTGGGAACCAATCGAACTTGATCATGCCTCCGCCCTGGATATAGGGCTCCTGCTGATACTGAGCGGCAAAGAAGTACTCAGTCATACTCTTCTTGATCGCCTCGATGTCGGCCCAAGACATGCGAGAAGGGTCGATAAGTGTGCCCGGCTGGCGCGTGTAGAACTCCCCCGGCCCAATCGCGTAGGTCTCGGTCAGGATGCCAATCGCAGGTATCTTGATGATCGCCCAATCGCCCATATCCTTTACATAGCCGACGAGATCATCAGGATGGGTCCTTTGTGTGAGGATGACGACAACGCCCTCCGCGGGGTTATCAAGACGCGTTATCAGGGAGTCACTGAACCAGCCGTGCAACTTCTTGCGCTCAGATTCTGACTGTGCGTCCGTAGGCTTTATCGGGTCGTCAATGATGATCATATCGCCGCCGCGACCAACAAGCGTGCCGCCAACTGAAGTTGCCAAGCGAAACCCATGCCCAGTCGTCGCATATTCTTGGTCATTGTTCGGCTTTTCAGCTAAGTGGGTGCCCGGAAAGATCGACTGGTAGAAGTCGCTCTCCATGAGGTGATGACAATCCTGATGAAACTTTTTCGCAAGCTCCTGATTATAGCTGACGCAAATGATGCGTTTATTGGGGTCGCGTCCGTGATACCACGCCGGAAGCGCCACCGATCCCAGTAGCGACTTCAAGTGTCGCGGTGGCAGGCAAATAATGAGCCGCTTCAAGCCTGCTTTGACGCAAAGCTCTAGGTGATGGGCGACACACTCGAATGCCCAATTTGGGGATAGCAACTTTCCCGGGTTGAGGTAGTTGAAGCTCTTATGGGCAAACGGCTTGAAATCACTACGACATAGAGCGTTCAACGCTGCCGACAGATGAAAGTCTTTTGGTGCCTTAGACATGATTATCTCTCCTTCTTTGAGTGTTTTGCTGAACGGCGGATGCGAGTTTCGTAGGCAGCAAGAATTGCCTTGTCGGCCTCGGTGAGATCCGCCTCTACGACTGGCCCGTCATCAGCCGGAAGCAGTCGAAGCATCAGGTTCAAGAGCGTTCCGATTCCTCTGATGTCGCCTTGAAGGGCCCGACCGAGCAGCGTGCGCAATAGCGCTTGCTGACGTGATAGGGACTGGCGCTTACCGCCAGTCGTGACAGCGATGCGTTGGCTAAGTTCGGCTTCCAGGTCAGACCGGAGGTTGCGAACGCCCTTTGGCCTTCCGCGGGGATTACCGCTCTGACCTGGCCGAAACTGCGCATGCTTGGGTGGCCGGCCATAGCCGACCCCATATGATCGCGACATGTCAGGCCTCCGTGTCAGGGCTCGAGGCTCGCGGTAGGAGGCGTGGCGCTCGTTGACGGCGTCGCAACTCGTTGAAGCTCAGACCGCTGTCCTCGTACCGTGCAGAATCACCCGTGAGGTCCTGCCATCGTTGGATCGCGACGTCGCAGTAGGCAGGGTCCAACTCAATCCCACTCGCAATTCGTCCGGTGCGCTCGGCAGCCAGAAAGATCGTGCCGCTGCCTGCAAACGGATCGATGATAAGTCCGCCGCGCTTCGAGCAATCGAGCATCATATCGGCGTATAGGCTTGTGGGTTTACAGGTCGGGTGAGCCTCGAGATCGCGCATCCGTCCCGGCCGAAACGTGTTCACTCCTGGCGCGGTCCAGACGTTGGTCCTATATCGCTTCTCGCCGAGCCCAAAATTATTGACGTGTTTGCCGACGCCGTTCTTAAAGACGCCGATTAGCTCGTGTTGACTTCTATAGAATGCGCCCATGCCGGCGTTGGTTTTTGACCATACGCATAAGTTCTTGTACTCGAGTTGTACCTGTACAGCAGCGGCAAGAAGCTCCTGGATGTGCCGCCAATCCATGAATGCAAAGATGATTGCGGCCTGTTGGCAGACTGAGATGATGTGGCCAAGGGCTCTCGCCATAAACGTCGTGAACTCTTCGGCCGACATCTCGCCACTCGCCATGGCGAACTCACGGTGCTGAACCTTGCCCAACCCGCACACATGGCCGGAAACCGGCACGTTGTATGGCATGTCCGTGACGCACATTTGCGCACAGGCCCCGAGGAGAAGCTTCTCATATGAACCAGACTCGAGTGCGTTTCCGCAGAGCAGTCGATGCGAGCCAAGCAGCACAACTTGGCCAACTCGCGTGACCGGAGGCAACGTCCGATCGGGCATAGCTACCGTCTCTGTCTTGCCTCCTGCAGACAATTCCGAGCCATACTCCAAGAGAATGTCGATCTCAGCCATATCGAGAGTGGTCGTTTCGTAGTCAAAGGCTGGGTCGAGAGCGGCAATGTTGGAGAGTTGGATTGCCACTGCAGCAGGATCAAGGTCTGCCAGCTTGCCAAGATTGTTGACTGCTATCCGAAACGCTCCCTTTTGAGCCGGGGTAAGGTGAGCGATCTGGACGACTGTAACGTCATCGTAGCCCAGCTGCTGGAGCGCCTTAATTCTCGCTTCTCCATCCAAGACACGACTCTCTTCGTCGATGAGGACGGGGAGAACCTCGCCATACGCCTCATAAGCTCGGCTAATCTTCGCGATATCCTTATCGGGGTGATGTTGAAGCGGGTGCGGAAAGAACTTAAGGTCGGCGATCTTTCGTCGCTCGACCCTCGCCACCCGAAAGATTTGGTTTGTTTTCTGGCCGCGGTCTCTGCTGCCGCCCAGTTCATCGAATCTCGCAATAGCACTCATCGCCGCACTCCTGTTTCAAGGGCGGCTTCAGTGATTGAAATGTCGAGGTCCCAGAAGCGCCCAAAAGCGGGACATCGACAGCGAAAACTCGCTGCCAATCTCTCCGCCCCTCCATGGGCATTTCGAGATAGGTGACCCGTCAACGCGGGCTATGGTGGTCACAGCAGATCAACGAATGTGATCAATGCCGCGACAGAAGAAGATCGGATATTTGAATCACAAAGCGATTCTTAGTGCAAGAGTCGAAATAGCGAACCTATCCATAAGAGTCACATCAAGGACTTAGGTGTCATTTGTTAAGGCGCTGCCATTCAGTCACAACCTGTGTGCTTCAGAAAACATTGGCCACAGCTGAGCTACGAGGTGATTGCGCTGGTGTGATCGGCCGAGAATTTTTAACAAATCGTTGGTCCGGCACACAATCGGCGGGCGGATTAACCATTTGACTGCGGGGCATTTTTGGGTGGGTATTAGGCGACTTTTCACTCTTAGTCTTTCTATCGGCGGCCTCTTTGGATTTCTTGGGGTCACTGGGCAGCACGACTGAGCACCTCAATACTAGCGGATTCCAAAATGGCTAAACGGCAACTTAGGAAACCCAAACAGGGCGCGCCAAGAACTCGCATGACGCTTGAACTGTCCGATGAAATTTATGAGGAAATTTTGGCGAATCCTGCCGCCGATTTGTACAGCCGACAGATGGGATTCAAGAACATGACTGAGATGGGAGTTTCACGAGAGATTGCCATCTCTCTATTTGGCAAGGATACCGCCGATAAACCTTTGACGTAGATTGTTGGCCACCACTCAACGATTATAACTTCTTCATCGGCCGAGCGCGTCGTGCGGGCAACTCCATCTACTATCCATAAGCTCCGTTATCCAACTTTTGACTGTAGCTGCAATATAGAAATGACACCCCTCTGCAAAGTTCAGATGACACTCTCCGGCTCTTTGGGGTCGCTGGAGGTCGTGTCGCATGACGGTGGTGTCGATGAGCGAGAAGGAATTTTCACGGCTGGATGTTTTGCGTGATGTTAAGGCCGGCCGCCTCACTGTAGACAACGCTTGTGAGCTGATCGGGGTAAAGCGCCGCCAAATCTTCCGGCTCTTAGCCAAGTTCCACACCGATGGCGCTGCCGGCGTTGTATCAAAACGCCGCGGTCGGCCGAGCAACAATCACCTTCCGCAGGCTATTCGTGACCTTACGATGGCCATCGTCAAGGACAGATCCGCTGATTTTGGGCCCGCACTCGGACGCGAGAAGCTTGCTGAGGTTCATGATTGCCGCATCTCATGCGAGACGCTTCGGAACTGGTTGAGGGCCGCCGGGCTATAGCACAGTCGCAAGAAGCGCGTAGAAAGCAGGTCTAGCAGCAGCACAGCTGGCGCGATTGATTCGGTGAACTGATCTAGATCGACGGCTCGCTACACTGGCAGTTTGAGGGTCGGGGCCCAAAATGTTCCTTGCTTGTGCTTATCGGCGGCGCGACAAGTCAGTTGGTTCATCTCAGATTCGCAGCCTCAGAGAGCGCCTTCGATTATTTCCACACGACGAAGGATTACATTAATCGGTATGGCAAGCCCCTAGCCTTTACTCCGACAAGCACTCCATCATTAGAACCTCTCGCAGTTCGGACAAGCTCGGCACTGTAATGATGCGGTTCGGCCGGGCGCTAAAACCGTACGCCCAATACTACTATTGGGCGCGAACGCATCTGTCCTTGGACAAAGATTCACCGATTCCTAGACCCATGTAGCATCGAAGCGACATTATCGCCTGCACCAACCGCGCTACACTGAAGCAAGAATACGCCCAAACGGGTAATCGGAAAGTACACGGGTTGACGCTGTCCGCGCACGTCATCGCTGTCTGCAACAGCTGAGTACATATTGATGGCGTGGGTAGCGAAGGGCCGCGATCAGGAACGCCTCGGGACTTCGATTAACTGCGGAAACGCAGGGTGATACCGTATGTGCGTGGCGGATCCCAGAAGCCATATGTGCTGCGCACCACCGTGGTCAGCGAGTTGATATGCAGTTCGTCGGTCAGATTCTTGCTCCACAGATCGACACTCCAGTTGCCGTCCTTCGGCTCGAACTGCAACGATGCGCCCAGCACTTTCTGCGACGGAATGCGTTCGGCGGGAAGATTGGGCAGTTGCGGAAAATAACTCGACGTATGCGAATAGTCGGCTTGCAGCGTCGCATTCATGGCGTCGCTCAGCGGTACTGTATAGCTGCCGCCCACGAACAACTTATGGTGCGGCGCTTTGACCAACTGATCGCCGACCCTCAGGACGATTTCGGCGGTGCCGTCTGTCTTGTTGATCCTCGTCTTGAGGTAGGTGTGTGACGCGAACAGATTCAAACCTTCCATCGGCGCGACGTTGAGTTCCGTTTCGATGCCCTTGC
Source organism: Rhodospirillaceae bacterium (assembly GCA_033763995.1). Classification (GTDB taxonomy): domain Bacteria; phylum Pseudomonadota; class Alphaproteobacteria; order Rhodospirillales; family Rhodospirillaceae. The sequence goes on from JANRJL010000007.1 coordinate 37,540, forward strand.
TGGTCGTCTTGCCAGCGTTCAGGAACAACCGCGTTCCCGGCAACGCCGGATCGACCGGCGGGATAAGGCCGCGCACCTGCAAGTTAGTGTAGTCCATCCAGAACGCCGCAACGTTCAGGCGCATGCGGTTCTCGAACCACTCGGTCTTGGCGCCGACCTCGTAGTTCCATGCGAACTCGGGATCGAACGGTGTCTGGGTGGCCCTGGCATCGTCCTGCGCCGATGGAAAACCGCCACTCTTGAACCCGCGCGAAACTGTCGCGTAAAGGAAGTGATCGGGCGTGACCTGATAGTTCAACGAAAACGCGGGCGTAACCGCGGACCAAGCCTTCTCTCCCGAGACGCTGTAGCCCGCACCCACCGGCAATGCCACGCCGTTGAGAAAATAGCGCCCACCCGTCGGCACGCCAGTGGCAGTAGTCGCCGCCTCTTTCTCGTCGCGGCTCCAACGCACGCCCGTTTGCAATGACAGTTTATCGGAGAGGTCGTAGCTGGCGTTGGCGAACAGCGCATAGGCGTCCGTGCTCGAGTCCGTCAGGGAGCCGGAGCGGCCTTCACTGCGACGCGTCAGGAGTTTGTAGATGACCGAATGACTGAAGAATACGTTGCTGTGGTGGTAGAATGCACCGACCACCCATTTCAGATCCTCGCCTGAGGGTGAGGTCAGGCGGAGCTCCTGTGAAGCCTGATTGGCCTTTTCGGTGAAATCGCGAATGAAGAGGATATTGCTGAGGTTACCGACTACCGCTGCCGGGTCAAGGCCGGGCGCAACCTTGGGAGGCGTCAGGTTGACGCGCGATGAGAAAATCGACATGCGGTAGGCAGAGAGCGACGTGAATGTGCCGATGTCCGATTCCCAGTTCGCCTCAAGAGTGAATCCGTGGTTGTCAACGTCGTTGACCCCGTCGTCGACATCGTGGGCATTGCGACGTGGCGTCGCAATCTCGGAAGGCGCGGTCTGTAATCCCCTGCCATAAAGAACCCACCAGCCACCCGTGCCGCGGCGGCGCGAAACGTCGGCGCGGAAGATTGTTTCAAGCGAATCGCTGGGCAGAATGCGCAATGTGGCGCGTGCTGCGCCATACTGGGTGTCGTCGACATCGTTGCCAGTGGTCGTGTTGAAGGCATAGCCATCGCGGTTACGGGCCGAGGCAGCGACCGACGCGAAGGCATTGTCGGCGATCTGACCGCTGACGAACCCGCTGGCCGCAATCTGGCTGTAGTTGCCATAGCTGACGCTACCTCCCGCTCGGAACTCCTCGATTGGTTTGCGCGTATGGAACGAGATCGCGCCGCCCACAACGTTACGCCCAAACAGCGTGCCTTGCGGGCCGCGCAAGACCTCAATCCGCTCGATATCCATGAACTCGGTATTACCCATCGCCGGACGATCGAGATACACGCCGTCAACGAAGATGCCGACATCCTCGTCGACCGAGCCAGACTGCAGATTGTTGCCGATGCCACGGATGTAATAGCGCGGCTGCCCGGGACTGTATTCGTCGAATATGAAGCCGGGAACATGCGACTTCAGATCCTGGAAGCTGATGATTCCCTGCTTTTCGAGAAAATCGCCGGAATAAGCTGTGATTGCCAGGGGCACCGTTTGCAGATTCTCGGTGCGCTTCTGCGCGGTGACGACGATCTCCTCAAGAACGCCCTGATCCTGAGCGAGAGACATAACCGGCGCGGCGCACACCACGGCCGCCAAAAGAAAAATCGCCCGCAAATTACGATTGGCAATGGCTTTACCGCGCATCGTTTTCCCCCTCCGACTAAATCCTACTGGGCGTGTCAGGCGCTCCGGCCTTGCAACACCGATCCACGCTCACTCTCGGTCGCAGGCGTCGTGTTGATATGGATCGCAACCAGTGTGCGAGCGAGGCAGTATTTCTGTCGAATAAGATTTTAGTCGATTGGTATAGCTGGATTGATTGCTGGCCCGGGACGCGGAGCGGCTCTACGCGAACAGAGCAGCTCGGTCATGGACAACGCGGCCATCCATGATCGTTGCTTCGGCGCCGATGTCGTAGATTTTCTCGGGCGGCACAGTAATCGGGTTATCAGATAGGATCGCGATGTCGGCCAACATGCCCACATTCAGGATCCCCAGTTGATCGTCCATGAACTGGGTTTCGGCACTACCCAGGGTATACATCCCCATCGCCTCTTCGGGCGAAACCGACCAGCGCTTGTCGAGCAACAGATCGCCCATACAGCGGCGATTGACCATCCACCCCATCGACTCGAACGGATTGGCGATGCCCGCCGACGCGTCGCTGCCGCCGCCGACCGGGACTTTGGCATCGAGAAAGGCGCGGAATGGCATCGAGCGGTCGGTGCGCTCCCGCCCCCACCATTTATTCATCTGCGCACCAAGCAGATAAGGCTGGGTTTGCCCGGTGATATACAAACCCAAGCGTCGGATCTCAGCCAGTTGCGAGGCGTCGGTCAGGAAGCAGCCGTGCAGCGTCCAGCGCAGGTGATCATAGGATGCATTGTCGTTGACCTTGGCGAGAATGCGCAAAGCCACATCAAGCGCGCCATCGCCCGTGATGTGGGTCATGACGTTGAGGCCCGCATCTATGGCGGCGAGGTAAAAGTCGCGGCATTTGTCCTCGTCGCGGGCCAACGGCATGATGATGCCGCGATATGTTGGGTCATCCTGCTCACCTGGCACGATATTGTAAGGCGTACGCAGGTACGCCCCTTCGATGCCGCCGTCGATCCCAACCTCGCCGATGCCCGAGAATTTCAGGATATCATCGCCCCAACCCAGTTCGTAGCGGGCACGCAGAGCCTTGACTTCATCGACCGATTCCGCCCGTGCTGTCCAGTGAATGCGTAGACTCAGAGGCGAAACACGATGCAACTCACCCAGCATTTCGACCTCGGCAGGCGATGTCCCAGGGTTTGTGATCGAGGTCAGACCGAGTGCGTTAAATTCTGCTATTTGTCGTTTCAGATTGGCGCGCAAGACTTCGCGACCGACGGGCTTGATGTGCCGCATGATCATTGCGCGTGAAGACTCCAACAACAGACCGGTTGCTTCGCCGTTGGTGTCTCTGACAACCATCCCGCCCGGGGGATCCTGCGTCATGCGTGTGATACCCGCAATCTCTAACGCCTTGCTGTTAACGGCTGCGACATGGCCGCCGCGCGGCAGATACACCGGGTGGGCAGGGGCGACGCGGTCCAACTCGGTTCGCGTCGGCATGCGCCCTTCCTTCAGCAAAGCTTCATGCCACTGCGCACGCGACTGCACCCATTCGCCGCGAGGTGTCGTGTCTACGCGCGCTTTGATCGCGTCCAACACCTGGTCGATACTGGTTGTTCCCAGCAGATTGATATCGCCATATCCTGCCGCCATGCGGGTGAAATGGACATGGCTGTCATTCAGACCCGGCATGACAAAGCGGCCGCCGAGGTCGATCGTGCGCGCGCCGCGACCGGCACGCCGGCGCACGCCGGCTTCGTCTCCCACCGCCATAATGCGGTTGCCGGCGATGGCGATGGCCCGCGCGCGGGGCCGGCGACGATCGCCCGTCCAGATGCGTGCGTTGATCAGGACAAGATCGGCCTGCTCCGCGCCTTCAACGGCGCCGCCAAAGCCCAGTACAGCCATCGCGGCCAGTCTGCCGAGCACGTAACGGCGGCCAATGGGGGCCAGCATCGGCTTATGGTTGTACATGATGAAACCTCCGATAAATCAGGCCTGCGGATATTCACCGCGCTGGGTTGGCGATCGCATCCTGGCCGTATAGGATTTCACCGCCAACAACGGTCTGCACCACGGCGGCATCTCGGATTGCATCGAGCGGCCCGGTCAGGATGTCGCGATCCAGTACGACAAAATCTGCGAACTTTCCGTTTTCGATCGAGCCGATCTTGTTCTGCCACTGCATCACCCTGGCGCCGTTGATCGTGTACATGCGTATCGCCTCCTCGCGGGTGATGGTCTTCTCGGGCGTCAGCAGGCTCTTGCCGGTACGCCCATCGACGCGCACCATCGATTCCCACAAGGTGAATATCGGCTCGTAGTGGGCGCCGTCGGTGCTCTGCGCGACCGTAACCCCGCCGTCGAACCACCAGCGCAGCGGGATCACCGTCCGCCAGATGTCGTCACGGCCCGGGAACATTTTAATGTAGGTTTCCGCACCTTTGCTGTAGTCAACCGACGAATAGGTTGTCGCCACAACGCCCAGCTGCTTCAGTGTGGCGATGTGCCTACGAGATGGATGCTGAACATGCTGGACGACCCAACTCCTTCCCGTAATCGGCGTTTCATGGTTCACCGCCTCCAGGACGTTGACGATCATGTCGCAGGCCTTGTCGCCAGCGCCGAGCAGGTTGAGCCTGAGATTGTGCTGCGCAGCCAACCGGGCGATCGTCAGCAACTCGTCCTCAGAGTACGCCGACGAACCGTTTCCGGTCGCGCCGTAGGGATCCAGATAGGGCTCGCGCATCAGCGAGGCGCCGAATTGCGTCGCCCCGTCCAAGGCCACAGTGATCCCCACAGTCTTGAAATAGTCGTCGCCCGTGCCCGCACCCTTGGCATCGATTACAGTCTCCATCCAGCCGCCGATCTTCTCGACAGGCATGCCCCTCGGCACTTCATAGGTACTGACTGTGCGGTTGATCGGGCCGCCGGCCGCCCTAATCGTTCTCATCCGTTCGTGCAGTTGCGTCGGTGCGAAATTGCCATGCGCCTCATAGACGGCGGTCACGCCAGCCTCCAGGTTCATGCGCAGGATCTTGCGCAGCCCTTCTTCCTCGGCGGCCGCGGTCGGAGCTGGCGTCAGTGCCCTCAACTTGTCGAACAGCGGACTGCGACGATTATAGATGTGAAGCCCGTGGATCTGACCTGTGGGCTCGCCGGTGGCCGCGTCCCTGACAACGCGCGCGCCCAGGTCCACATCCGTGGTTGAGCGGGTGATGTCCAGGACCGTCAATGCCATCGAATTAAACAGCGCCGGATAGGGCCAGGTCGATGGCGATGGAATATAGACCGGATTGTGTGGCGCGGCCCGGTCTAGTTCTGTCCGTGTCGGCCAGCGCCGCTCTGTCAATGCCTCCGGTAGATGAAAATAGTCCGGTGCCTCGCCGATTGGCGAGGTGATTATCCAAGACCCGGGCGCGGCGCGCTGGGCACGTTTCTCGATCTCCTTCAGAATCGCCGCAATCGAACCCAGCCCAGCCAGTGAGGTATTCAAGGTGGCAATATTACGCGCCCGCGAGCCGATATGCGGATGGGCGTCGATGAAACCCGGAACGACCGTGCGCCCATTAAGGTCATAAATCTTCGTGCCTGGCCAGGAACGCTTGATCACATCCGACGAATGACCAACGGCGACGAACTTTCCGTCCGACACAGCAAAACTCTCGGCGATAGCGAATTCAGCATCGACAGTAACAACGTTACCGTTGATATAAATCGCATCGACATCGGCAGCGTACGGTGCCCCACCCATGGCGCATCCGAGCCACATGGCAGTCGTTACGGCACCAAGGCGCCGGCATTCAGCCATCAGGTTCATGCAATCCTCTCAAGATGCTGGGCAGGATACAGCCCTTGTGTGCGTATGCGATGTTTGTAGTATCCTAATATAACCGCTCTCAAGTCATAGGGTCGCGACGTATTTGCCGTCGAGTGAGATATCGTCGCGTTGTCATAAGGTAATTTGATACCTGGGCACGGTCACAACGCATGCTTCTGTTCTTGTGGCATGCAGTGGCGCTCGCGCGAAACTTTCCCCCGTTAATAAAGCTCCCTGCCGCCAATGGAGCCCTTTATGTCCGACTCCGTACTTCAGTTTCTCCGCAGTTCTGGAGTTTGTGCTGTTGTTGATGCCAAAACCGCCGTCCCTTCCAATTGCGCCATCCTGGCGTATTCGTGCCTACTTTAGTTATTCAACACACTGTTTTCCGTGATAGCAGCCACACATTTTCTCATAGTCATATCAACGATGTAGTGTGCAATTTTACTCGGGCACTCGAAATTGCAGAAAGTGCGGGATTAGCGTCGCAACAAGGTTTGATGCGTAGAGAAACCTTTCAAGTTGACTGGAGCAGTATAGTGCTGCGCATTGGATACAAGGCTTCGGCAGAGCAATTCGGGCCGAGCGATCTCTTGAAGTTTGGCTGCCTCGCCGAAGAGGTTGGCTTCGAGTCTGTTTTCATCAGTGACCACTTCCAGCCATGGCGCCACACCGGAGGTCACGCACCCTATTCCCTCGCTTGGCTCGGCGCCCTGGGTGCGAAGACCTCGCGTGTCCTGATGGGCACCAGCGTGCTTACCCCGACTTTTCGCTATCATCCCTCCATCGTGGCACAAGCCATCGGTACATTGGCATCGATGTTTCCGAAACGGATTATTCTCGGCATCGGCACCGGTGAAGCGCTTAACGAGACACCCGCCACAGGCATGGAATGGCCAGATTTCAAGGGCCGCTTTGACCGGCTTAAGGAGTCGATCACATTGATGCGTTCCTTGTTGAGCGAGGAACGCGTGAGCTTCAGCGGTCAGTTTTACAAGACCTTAAACGCTACCATATACGACCGCCCGTCGGATCCGGTTCCGCTGTACATGAGCGCCGGCGGCATACAGGTCGCCAAATTCGTCGGCAAGACCGCGGAAGGATTCATCTGTACGAGCGGCAAGGCGCGTGAATTCTATACAGAACAGCTACTTCCTGGACTTGCGGCGGGCCTCAAGGAGGCCAGTCGCGCGCCAACCAGTATCGATCGGATGATTGAGATGAAAGTCTCCTTCGATACAGATAAAGACCGCGCGCGCGATGATACCCGCTTTTGGGCGGCGCTCAGCCTCTCGCCCGAGGAAAAGCATTCAGTTGGCGATCCGCTCGAGATGGAGCGACTTGCTGAAGCGCTACCAATCGAGCGCGCGGCTTCGCGATGGATCGTTTCGGCCGACCCAGAGGAACAAGTCGAAAAGATACGGCCTTACGTCGAGATGGGTTTCAGACACCTCGTCTTCCATGCACCAGGCCCTGACCAAGAGCGATTTCTGCGGCTCTATGCGACGCATGTGGTCCCGCGCCTCCGTAAAGTCTTCGGTTGAAGTCGAAGCCAGATGAGCGCGAACATTGAATTAGTGGCGCTTACAGGCATTCCGCTGGTCAAAGCTGGCGATGATCTCTCTGCGTTGATCTGCGCGGCGATCAAAGCAGACGCGATCGTGCCACGCAAAGGCGACGTTTTTGTTATCGCTCAAAAGATCGTCTCGAAGGCCGAAAATCGGTTCGTTGACCTCAGATCCGTGGTTCCCTCCTCAAAGGCCTTGGACCTTGCGCGTGAAGTCGACAAGGACCCTCGATTGGTCGAGGTCATCCTTGCGGAGGCCCATGCTGTTCTACGCGCACGACGCGGAGTGCTGATTGTCGTCGATCGGCGCGGGTTCATTGTTGCCAACGCGGGCGTCGATCAATCCAATACCGCACCAGGCGAGCAAACGGCGCTGCTGTTACCTGAAGATTGTGATGCGAGCGCACAACACATTCGCGATAACCTTATGCGCAGCTTTCACGCGGACGTCGCTGTCATTATCAACGACAGCTTTGGCCGGTCCTGGCGTCGTGGTACGGTCGGCGTTGCACTCGGCGCAGCTGGACTCCCAGCGCTACGCGATCTTCGTGGGAAGGCAGACCTTTTCGGCCGTCTGCTGCAGACCACAGAGATTGGTTTTGCCGACGAGATTGCCGCTGCTGCATCGCTGCTTATGGGCCAGGCAGCAGAAGCGCGTCCGGTCGTATTAGTGCGAGGATTGACTTGGGCCGAACCGGTAGCTCCGGCAAGCGTCCTAATTCGTCCAGCGCACGAGGACCTGTTCCGATGAGTGCGGCGGACTTCGATGACGCCGTTATCGTTCTTTCCGGCGGCGTTGGTGGCGCAAAGCTCGTGCAAGGATTTTTGGCCGCGATGGATCCGGCGAAACTCATAGTCGTCGCCAACACTGCTGACGACTTTGAGCATCTTGGTCTTTCTATCTCTCCCGATCTCGACACCCTCATGTATACGCTCGCCGGCGTCCACGATGAACAGCAGGGATGGGGGCGGCGAGACGAGACATGGTCGTTCATGGAGGCCCTTGAGGGCCTTGGCGGTGATACCTGGTTTCGACTGGGCGACCGCGATCTCGCCACTCATGTAGAACGCACGCGACGCCGCCAACGAGGCGAGACCCTCTCCCAGATCGCCGCCGACTTGTGCCGACAGCTCGGCGTCAAGTCTCGGCTGTTGCCCATGTCCGACGATTCCGTGCGCACGCGTTTCAAGACTGCTGAAGGATGGCTCGACTTCCAGGATTACTTTGTGCGCCAACGTTGCGCACCCAGGATTGAGGAGATTCGCTTCGAAGGCGCGCAACAGGCCGCGCTGCAGCCCACGCTCAGCGCTGCCTTGCATCATCGGAGACTGCGCGCGGTGGTAATCGCGCCGTCCAATCCGTTCATCAGCATTGAACCGATTCTTAGCGTCGGCGGCGTCCGCGCGGCAATTACCGGATGCGCCGCGCCGGTGATCGCCGTGTCGCCCATCATCGCCGGGCGAGCGGTGAAAGGGCCTACCGAAAAGATGATGCGTGAGTTTGGCCTCCCGCCGGGCGTTGACGCGGTGCTGCACCGCTACGATGGCCTAATCGATGCGATGCTGGTCGATATTGTCGACGCCAATACCGTGATGATCAAGAGTCCGCAGATATTTAGCGCACCACTCCTGATGCGCACCAGCGAAGATAAGATTCTCCTTGCGCGCGCAGTCCTAGATGTCGTGGATCGGTTCGCCGGAGAGGCCCGCTCCACGAGGGCAAAATCATGACAGCGGAACCCTGGGCCATTATTCCCATCAAGGCATTCGCCTCGGCGAAACAACGCCTCGGTGTCGCTTTCTCGGATGCATTCCGCCGCGAGTTAGCGGCAACCATGGCGGAAGATGTGCTCAGCATCATCACTGAAACACCGCGACTGGCGGGTGTGTTGGTTATCGCCACCGATCCCAAAGTAATTCGTCTCGCCCGCCGTTTCGACGCGCGGATCATTACGGACGCCGCAAGCGAAGGCCAAACAGCGGCCGTAAACGCTGCCGCACGGCGCTTGGCGAGCGAAGGCGCCTCTACGATGCTGGCCGTACCGTCGGACATACCCGGGGTCACTGTGACGGAAATCGAGGACTTGCTGCGGCGACATCGTCGATCGCCCGCTTTCACTATCGTTCCGGCCCACGACGGCCGCGGCTCCAACGCGATATTGTGTTCACCGCCGGACTACGTGCCTTTAGCATACGGCAACGACAGCTTCCTGCCGCATCTTGCCGCTGCGAGAATCCGGGGCCTGGAGCCGCAAGTGGTGCCGTTGGAACATGTTGCACTCGATATTGACACCCCTGAGGATTTGGTGACCTTTGCCGCCAAGGGCTGGAAGACGCGTACACTCGACCTGCTTCGCGACGCTGGCGTAGGGTTATCCCCAGCGAAGCGGAGGGAGTCATCCTTATAATGCGCGACCTAACATCAAAATTCAAAGTGGTGTTCACCGGCGGACGCATTAGCGATGCAGATGCCATGACGCTCGCCGCCTATGATGACCTCCCGAGCCTGATGCACATCGCAAGTGCATTGCGCGACTCGGTGCACGGCGATGTCATCAGCTACTCGCGTAAGGTATTTATTCCGCTCACGAAGTTATGCCGGAATTCCTGTCATTATTGTACCTTCGCGCATCCGCCTCGCCCGGGCGTAGCAGCCTATCTCACTAGAAGCGAAGTGCTTGAGATTGCCCGCGCCGGCGCGCGCGCCGGATGCAACGAGGCGTTATTCACACTCGGCGATAAACCTGAACTCCGATACAAATCCGTGCGCGCAGAACTCGCGGCCCTCGGTCACGAGAGCACGTTGTCCTATCTTGTCGAGATGGCAGGCCTCGTTCTTGCCGAAACAGGCTTGCTCCCGCATATCAATGCGGGCGTGATGAGTGAAGCCGACATTCTACGCTTGCGGTCAGTGTCCGTGTCGCAAGGACTGATGTTGGAATCCAGTGCGCCGCGGCTCTCGCAGCGCGGTGGACCGCATTTCGGTTCACCCGACAAAGATCCAGAGGTTCGTCTTAAATGTATCGCTGCGGCTGGCGTCGCTGCCGTACCCTTTACCACCGGTATATTGATAGGCATCGGCGAAACCCGCGCCGAGCGCATCGACGCCTTGCTCAAGATCCGGGCGCTCGCGGAGCGATATGGCCACGTTCAGGAAGTCATTATTCAGAATTTCCGCGCCAAGTCCGGCACGCGTATGTCCGAAGCTACGGAACCAGAGATCGATGATCATCTATGGACGATTGCCATCGCCCGCCTACTTCTAGGCGCTGAAGCCAATGTCCAGGCACCACCTAACCTCCAACCGACAGCCCTTGCGCACCTCATCGCTGCGGGCATCAACGATTGGGGTGGCGTGTCGCCGGTAACCGCCGATCACGTCAATCCCGAAGCGCCGTGGCCAGCAGTCGAGGTGTTGGCACGCGATACCGCAGCAGCCGGGAAGACGCTAACCGAACGCCTTGCGATCTATCCGGCCTACCTTCGTCGAGGTCAACATTGGCTTGCCCGCGGGCTTATGAAGCCGACGCTACGTCATGCAGACGCGGAAGGCTACGCTCGCTCGGACACCTGGGTCCCCGGTTCGAGCGCCGCTTTGCCGCGCCCACGCGATGCCTGCGGCAGCGCTACGCCTCGTATCGATGCGATTATTGCCCGCGCCTGCGATGGTCACGTTCTCTCGCAAGACGAAATCGTTCATCTGCTCGCGGCTCGCGGCAATGATTTTCATGCGGTCGTGGCCGCCGCTGATCGCCTGCGCAAAATGTCGGTGGGCGGAGACGTCACCTATGTCGTCACTCGCAACATCAACTATACGAACGTGTGCTCCTACCGGTGTAAGTTTTGCGCCTTTTCAAAAGGCAAGCTCAGCGAGAACCTTCGCGGCGCGCCCTATGATCTGGACATCGCCGAAATTCGCCGGCGCGCAATCGAGGCTTGGCAGCGCGGCGCGACCGAAGTCTGCCTCCAGGGGGGGATACATCCTGACTACACGGGCGAAACCTACCTCAAAATCTGTCGGACCATTCACGAAGCAGTGCCGAACCTGCACATCCACGCCTTTTCGCCCCTCGAGGTGTGGCAAGGTGCAGCGACTCTGGGCATTTCCTTGAAAGATTTTCTGCGTCACCTGAAGAATGCCGGCCTCGGTTCCTTGCCCGGCACGGCTGCAGAAATTCTCGACGACGAGGTGCGGGCGATCATCTGCCCCGATAAGATCACGACCAATCAATGGCTCGAGGTAATGGAGACGGCCCACGCCGTCGGGTTACGCAGCACAGCCACCATCATGTTCGGCCATGTCGACAATCCATCACACTGGGCGCGCCACATATTGCGCATTCGCGCTCTCCAAACTCATACCGGCGGATTCACAGAATTCGTGCCGCTGCCCTTCGTGCCGATGGAAACGCCGCTTTATCTCAAGATGGCAGCGCGACAAGGCCCCACTTTTCGAGAATCGATTCTTATTCATGCTGTCGCGCGCTTGGCGCTGCACCCAGTCATACCGAATATTCAGACGTCATGGGTGAAGATGGGCCGAGAAGGAGCAATGGCTTGTCTCCAAGCCGGCGCCAACGATCTCGGGGGCACTCTCATGAACGAAACCATCACGCGCGCCGCCGGAGCTGTGCACGGCCAAGAAATGTCACCTAGTGCGATGACGGATATGATCGTGGCCGTCGACCGTAATCCACGCCAACGTACCACTCTCTACGGCACACCGCCTACGACACAAACGATCGCCTCGTTCGAGGCCGCCCCCCTGGCGCCAGTCGTCAACTCTCCCGCGCGGCGCTTCGAACGTCGAGCGATCCATGAAGGAGCAAACTGATGCAGTTGGGGATCGTCGGTTTGGGACGCATGGGTGCCAATATTGCACGCCGCCTGATGCGCGCGAAGCATACCTGCGTGGTCTACGACCAAGCCGCCAGCGCGGTTCAGAGCGTTGAAAAAGATGGCGCCATTGGAGCGATTAATCTGGCCGACCTCGTGGAGAAGCTCGCTCGACCTCGGACCGTATGGGTGATGCTACCAGCGGGCGAGAGCACCGAAGCAGCCATCGCTGAACTCGGCGGCATTCTTTCGGCCGATGATTGCATCATCGACGGCGGAAACACCTTTTATAGAGACGATATCCGACGCGCCTCGATTCTCAGAACTAAGCACATCCATTACCTCGATATCGGTACTTCAGGCGGGGTGTGGGGGCTGGAACGCGGCTATTGTCTGATGATCGGTGGGGCGAGGGACGTAGTGGACAGACTCGATCCATTGTTCGCTGCCCTCGCACCCGGTGCCGGCGCGATTTCGCACACCCCTGGCCGTGAAGGTCGCGATCCTCGTGTCGAACTTGGCTATCTGCATTGCGGCCCGGTCGGTAGTGGCCATTTCGTGAAGATGGTTCACAACGGCATCGAGTATGGCCTGATGCAGGCCTACGCCGAAGGGTTCGATCTCTTGAAAGCGCGCACGTCCGAGGTGCTCCCGACTGCGGAACGACACGAGTTTGCCCTGGCCGACGTCGCCGAGGTCTGGCGTCGCGGCAGTGTTGTTTCCTCCTGGCTGCTCGACCTCATTGCGATCGCGCTCGCTGAGGACGGCTCACTTCGCAATTTCTCAGGTCATGTCGAGGACTCTGGCGAGGGGCGCTGGACTGTCAATGCAGCGATCGAGACCGCTGTTCCGCTGGAAAGCCTATCTTCTGCACTATTTGCGCGCTTCCGTTCCCGTCAGTCGAGCACGTTTGCCGAACGCCTGCTGTCGGCGATGCGGTTCCAATTCGGCGGTCACGCGGAGAAGAAAGCCAGTAAATGAGAATCGAAGTAGCAAATGACCCGCAAGCGGTCGCGATACTCGTCGCCGATTGGTTGGTCACTGCGGTCGAGACCGCTGTTCACGCCCGTGGCCGTTTCGTACTTGGGCTTGCGGGCGGCAGCACACCGAGACTTCTGTACCAGACTCTCGCACGGCCAGCCTACGCCACGCGATTGCCGTGGCATGCGATGCATCTTTTGTGGGGTGATGAACGCTTTGTTCCTCAAGACCACGCCGACAGCAACTATCGTATGGTCGCAGACGCGTTGATCAAGCACGTTCCAGTGCCGCGCGCTAACGTCCATCCCATACCGACCGATGGCACGCCGGTAGATGCTGCGAGCCGTTACGAGTCTATCCTGCGCAATCTCTATGGCAGTTCAATTCTCGATCCGGCGCGGCCGTTATTTGACGTGATCCTACTTGGGCTGGGTACCGACGGCCATACCGCCTCTCTTTTTCCGGGGACAGCCGCCATGTCGGAACGAATCGCCTGGGCGACGGCAGTCGAAGGCGTCACAGCGCAACCGCGCCTGACGCTTACATTTCCCGCCATCGCCTGTTCGCGCACCGTGGCCTTCATCGTCACGGGAGCTGATAAGCGCCAAATCTTCAGATATGTGCGCGCGAACGGCTCCGGACTCCCCGCGACTCATGTCACGTCGGCCGGTCAGATCGTTTGGTACGCTGATTCCGCCGCAGCCCAATGATGGTGATTTGAGACCCGACAACCGCATCATTTTTGGGAGAGCTCTTTTTTTGTATGCTTTCTCCCATAGAGCGACCGAGGGGCACGTTACCTTTGAAGGATCCTTACGCGCGGACGGCGTCAATGCCCCTTACCACCCGAACGCAAATCTCTCTCGTCTAACATCCGCTTCCTCGCGCCCATATATTTGCGTTCGGACAATGAGTGCCTGAGCCTCGAATGGTTCCGCTTGCAGGCCAAGGCGAAGATTGTGTTCGAAAACTGGTGACGGCACTAAAACGAAGCTTGGGCGCATTCGCGACTCGGCAACCTGATTCCGGAAGGGCTAGTGGCAAAAGAGCTCGCAGCTTCTGTGACGCAACGGGTCGGGAGGCTGCGGTGTGTGGGGTCTTCGCGTCCCGGCCTGTTGCATCACCGCTACGGACGGAACGCAAACAATAACCGGGCGCCTCTCCCTAAAGTTCGAACTGGCCCGAAGAGGCCGGACATATCAATTGTTTCGGCAATCCAGTTTCTCGGACTTGGATCGGCTTGATGTCTCCTGATCGTATCACGTCAACATGACTAGCCGCAGCGCTCACACGATATTCTCGATTTACATATCCATCGATGAATTATTGATAATTGGATCAACACGACCGCCGTTAAAGTGATGATATGAAGCCAGCGCCCACTTCCAATGTGCACGCCTTCACTCTTACAAAGGAGTTTTCTCGACATCGCCTTCACGATCAAGGCTTTCTCTGTGTCATCGAAAAACGTCCTGCCCGAGTACTGGTTGCTCTCGAGAATATCGGCAGATGTGCTGCGACGTGATCACAATTGTCGCTGGATACGAGTGGACCCCAAGAAATCGCGCCGTAGCGCGGACAAAATTCGCTACGAGACAGGCGTTGCTTGGCCGTCCGGCTCAACGCAGAAATGATCGGAGGAGATGGATAACAGGCGCTCTGGAGCAAGAGCTCAAATGCTCTTTCTTATTCGATACTGACGCCATTGAACAGCCACGAGCATTTGTGTTGAAGGCACTTATTCCGGTCTGCTCAGACAGTTTATTGCCACTAGCAGATCAGCTCAAATCTAAATCAACCAACGGCACTATCATAAGTAACAGGGGCGCCGGCATGGCCCTCTACGTTACTGATCTCGATCGCATTATCTCAAGACCACAACATATACGCGTCTTGAGTCAAACCAGATGCCGACCACCAGACTCTCTTCTTCGCCGGTTTTACAGTCGAAGCGAACCCGACTTCAGTCGGGTTCGCTTCATACGCCGATCGCAACAGAACACCGCGGAATATGAGATCCCATCCGCTCACATGCTGACACATAGGATCAATGCATGACCGCCCCAATTAAGTTGGATGGTGAACCATCGACAGTGATCGCGCGTACTTCACAATCGCTTCGAGATTTGATTAAGGTTGCCAGTTGTATCGCGGTACCTTTGTGCGTTTGGCTATTGCCAATTGCGGTTCAGCCAAACACGAAAATAGCATTTGTCATTTCCTCCTTCATGATTGTCGCGTGGATGACGGAAATCATGGATTATTCAGTGACTGGCCTCATTGGCTTGATGATGTTTTGGGTATTTGGCATCGCGACGCCTGAGGTCATATTCAGTGGATTTGTGAACGAAGCCTCATGGTTTTATCTCGGCGCGATGCTGATCGGGGCGATGGCTACTAAATCTGGGCTACCGCAGAGGATCGGCAACTTTGTCGTTTCCAGAGTTGGCGTCGATTACCCGAGATTGCTCCTTGGTCTGATTATCATCAATTTTCTTCTGACGTTTATCGTGCCCTCCGGAGCAGCCGTTCTGGTGATCATGGCGTCGATCATACTCGGAGTGATGAAAATTTTGGACGTGAAAAAGGGATCCAATATTGCTCGGGGAATGTTTTTGGTCATTACTTACACGACGACCATCTTCAATAAGATGATTATCTCAGGCACGTCGACAATTCTCGCGCGCGGCATTATCGAATCGACCGGAGGCGTAGCGGTTGCCTGGGGAGTATGGTTTGCAGCATTCTTCCCTTGCGCCGTAGTCACAATTTTTGCGTCTTGGTGGTTTACGCTCAAACTGTTTCCACCCGAGGCAGAGAGCCTCGCTGGACGGCACGAGCACATCCGAGCACATTTTGGCGTTCGCGTGCCCTGGACTTTGGGGGCTGTCAAGGGAACCGCACTCTGCTGCCTAGCTCTGGGTTTATGGATGACCGACTGGCTACATCACATCTCCCCGGCCATTATCGCTTTTGCGCTTGGACTAGCCGCATTTCTCCCCTTCATCAACGCTCTCGAGGAGCGGGACTTTCGCCAGATCAATTATATGCCGTTTTTCTTTGTTGCCGCCGCACTCGGAATGAGTGAGGTCATGAAATCCACGGGCGGTCTGACTATCTTAGCCGACACACTCATGACCCAGATGGCCCCCCTCCTCGCGGACAAACTCACGGCAATCGTCGTGCTCTATTGGGGCGGCTTTTTCTATCACATGGCCATGGCTAGCGAGATTTCGATGTTAGTGACATCGCTGCCATTACTTATGGAATTTTCCAAGGCCCAAGGACTCAATCCTGCCTGGATTGGAATGATTTGGTCGTTTTCCTCCGGCGGGAAGCTTTTTGCCTATGAGTCGGCAGTGCTCGTTCTCGGATACGGTTATGGGTATTTCGGACATACTGACCTTATCAAGATCGGCGTTCTGCTGACAATCACCGAATTTGTTGTAATGGCAGCCAGCATCCTTCTTTATTGGTCATTCCTTGGAATTTGAGCGTACACATTCATCGTTGATGGTGCCCATCGGAAATCCAGTCGCATATTCTAGAAATTACAGCCCCGGCTTTCCGGAAAGATATGTAGGTCATACACAGTCCAAACACTCCGGCACCAAGCATTTCAATCTGAACCGATAGCACCCTAGGTCTTGGCAAGTTCAAGCGTGGAGGCAAAGAAAATATCCTCTGGAACTAGCTGGCGTGTCGTCAAGCCTTGGCTGCACATGTAACGCCCGATGGTCTCAAGTTCCTCCCTATTAGTGGATATTCCGTAGCTCCAAAAATCCTGCCCCATAAGGGAGCGTGTCCGTTCAAGCTCATCGACGGCCCAGGGAAGCGTCGTGTAAAGGTGGCCAAGCTTTTCATTGTTGTAGTAGCACAGTTTCTTGGCTTCAAGGTAAGCATTGTACACATTGACAGGGAGCCACGGATGTCGCGCTGCGAGTACTTTGCGTATGCCAATGACATGCATGATCGGAAAAATGCGCGTACGCCGAAAATAGTCCTCTTCGACCGCACGATAATCTTCGAATAACCGCCGAATGATGAGGTTTTTACCAAGGCTTCGAGGTGGAATAACAGAGATAAGCGCATCGATCTCGCCGGCCTCGAATAGATTGTTCAAGGTCTGGCCATATGCGATCGGTTGGAGATCAACCTCTCGCGGCAATGCCAACGTCGTTTTTTCGCGTCGTCCGGGATCAATTAACCCGCCTGTACGCCAACGAATTTCCGAAGGGCGCAATCCGAAGTCATCTTCCAAAATTCCGCGTACCCAAACTGCGGCTGTAATTTGGTACTCGGGCACGCCTACGATTTTTCCACGAAGGTCCTGCGGACGATCGATTCCGCGATCGCTGCGAATATAGATGGCGGAGTGCCGAAAAAGTCGCGAGGGGAAGACCGGAATCGCGACATAGTTGTTCTGACCCCGATCAACAAGATGCATATGACTGGCTAGCGAGAGCTCGGTGACATCAAAATCGCCATTTCGGAAAGCCCTATGAAATGCCTCCTCCGGACTCAGCGCGAGCGTTATTGTTTCACAGCCGTTAATCGTCACGGCTCCATTGAACAGCGCGCGCGTACGATCGTACTCTACTCCGGCAAGGGAAATCGTCAGTCTACCCATAGTTGGTTACCTCGGCTTCGGCGCCTCATGGTGCCCGATATGCTGCGTAGATACACCGCCACTTAAGACGGGTAGCGTGCACGCGCTTGCTTGCCCCAACCCTTCTCACCCACCACCTTGCCATTCTGAAAAACAGTTCTGCCTCGAACCAGAGTGCGGACTGTCTTGCCGCGAAAACGCCGCCCAGCGTAAGGCGACCATCCAGTCAAACTTAGTACGTCCCCATCGCGAATCTCATATTCGTTCTCGAGATCGACGACGGCAATGTCCGCGTGGTAGCCTGGTTGAATGTCGCCTTTATCGATAATTCCGAATATCTTCGCAGGTCGCGTGGAACAGGCATCGACTACGCGTTCAAGCGTGATATTCCCATCTAACGCCGCCGTCAGGAACATGCTGAGATAGAATTGCGCGGATGGGGTGCCGGTATGAGCTTTCCATCCATCCTTCCAGCCGATTTCCTTCTCCTCGCGGGTATGCGGCGCATGGTCCGTCGCAACGATGTCGATAGTACCGTCGCGTAGTCCTTGCCATAGGCTCGGGACATTTTTCTCAGGCACCCAGTATGAGAGCGCGTAGGATCCCAGACGCTGAACGGCGCTCCAATCGCAACCCAGAAAAAGCGCCCATGGGTTTATCTCACATGTAACCCTTTGCCCAGCGGCCTTGGCGCTACGAATGAGATCGACGCTGCCAGCGGTTTGGGTATGCAGAATATGAAGATGACAGCCTGCGGCTCGTTGCAAGCGCAGGAGCGTCGCAATGGCCGTTTCCCAAATCACGCCGTCATGGGCTGCATAGGCCTTTGCGTATGCGAGGGCGTCCCGTTCGCCGCGGTCCCAGTATTTTTTTTCAATTACATCCATGAGCGCCTGATCATGGGGGTGCACCATGAGCGGCACGTTGACTTTCGCGCAATGCTGCATGATTTCGAGGAGCCGCCCATGGTCATGCACACCAATCCCAGGCATGTGAGGATAGGAACGTCCCGTATCTACAACCATGAAAATCTTGAAGGCGGCAATTCCCTCCTTGGCCATGCGTGGAATTTCGTCCGTTATTGTCGGCGCAGGATTGAAATTCCAATCCACGACCGCATCCCTCTCGTAGATTGCGAACTGCTTTTTTAGTAAGGAGTGCGTATTGGGTGGCGGCATGACATTTGGCATCGCCACGCTCGTCGTAACTCCGCCACTCGCGCACTGAAGGGTGGATGTATGTATCGTATCCTTGTACTCGAATCCGGGTTCAGTTCCCTGTCGGTGATGCGAATGCATGTCGATGGCCCCGGGAAGCACGGCGTAGCCGGATGCATCGATGATCTCTTTTGCGGATGGCTCGGTTCCCGGCGCATAAATCCCCGCAACCAGCCCATCTTTGATGCCGATAGACCTGAGGCCCCGCGTCGTCGATGTAACCAGTAGGCCGTTCTTGATCATGCAGTCCATGAATATTCTCCCGTAAATTGCAAGCACAGTCGGTTAGATTTCTGCGGCTGGACGCATGCGGATGGTATCGAGCACACGAAAAACGAAATCGCGCGACAGCCCGCGCGTTATGAAGACAATCTGCGATTTGCGTTCGCCGCGAGGCCACGCATCAAGCGTCATAGGCGGGTGAAAAAGGCGCTGCACAGCCTGAACCACTACTGGTCTATCGCGTCCAGCGATCTGCAGAATACCCTTCACTCGAAGGAGATCATCACCGTGTGCAACGACCAGAGCATCTAACCAGTGCGCGACGTGCTCCCAAGCCAGCGGTTCTTGAAAAGTGAAACTAAAGGAAACTATCCCGGCACTGTGGCGATTGACGTTGCGAGCATGGCCATCATGGCCGTGAGCATCATGAGCATGACTATGTGCAGATGTTATGTCGTGTTGATATTGTTCGGCACTGAGCCAAGCCGCAACCTCATCCCCTTTTGTGGCAGGATCG
Source organism: Rhodospirillaceae bacterium (assembly GCA_033763995.1). Classification (GTDB taxonomy): domain Bacteria; phylum Pseudomonadota; class Alphaproteobacteria; order Rhodospirillales; family Rhodospirillaceae. The sequence goes on from JANRJL010000007.1 coordinate 57,026, forward strand.
TAGATGTCGACTGTCTTAAAATCGAGTGGCATAGTCATTTTTGTCAGGGATGAGAAATGCAGCCGCATGCCAGGATTCAACGACGCAAGGTGGTGCGCGAGCGAATGCGCTGCATCGGCTGCCAAATCGGTTTTGGTGATGATGACTTGGTCGGCCACTGCAGCTTGCTTCATGGCCTCCGGATAGCGTGCCAGAGTCGACTCGCCATGTACCGCGTCAACGGCGGTGATAACTTGACGAAGCCGATACCGTGTCGAGACAGGGTAAGTCATCAGCGCGTAGAGTACCGGCGCCGGATCGGCCAGCCCGGTCGTTTCGATCACAACGCTGTCGAAAGCCCGCACTTCTCCCCTGCTTCGCTTCGAGGATAATTCGCGCAAAGTATTGACCAGGTCACCACGTACTGTGCAGCACAGACATCCTGTCGATAGTTCAATCGTATTGTCGTTACTGGCTGCGATGAGCGCGTGGTCAATACCTATATCGCCAAACTCGTTGACGATGACCGCAGTATTGCTCAATTCGCGGCTATGCAACCAAGCATTGAGAAGCGTGGATTTCCCGCTGCCTAGGAAACCAGTCAACAGTATGACAGGCAGATTGCTCTCACTCATACGTGCCCTTGCGTGACTACACACGCGATCTTCAGCGAAGCCGCCGTACGTGGCTGCATGGCGCTTAAACTCAATGGGCTCAACGAAATGCGTTGCTTTGGCCTGACGTTAGTCATATCAACGATTATCCTATAAATTAATAATTTGCAATACTCTCAATATATGAGAATAATGTCGATTGTGGAGTATCCTCCTATAGCCGCGAAATACTTATCGTCAGGGTTCCATGGCTTCGCTCAGCCGTCCAATCGCGATCCTCCAGCTTTTTGAAGACGGTCAATCTGTCTGGACGGTCGAACAGATAAGCCAGAAGCTCGGGATCTCCGCCAGCACGGCCTACAGGCATGTCGGAGAGTTAGTAAAGTCGGGATTTCTCGATCCAGTGACAGGCGCTGGCTATGCCCTCGGTCCCGCGTTTATTCGCTATGACCGCGTGCTTCGACAGTCGGATCCACTCATTCATGTCGCAGAGCCGGTGATGAGAACGCTGCTTAAGATCACGAGTCAGAACTGTACCGTGGTCTTATGCCGTAGATTCAAAGATTGCGTCATGTCGGTGCACGAGATACGAGGCGCCGCTGCGCGAGGGCATACCAGTTACGAGCGTGGTGTCGCCCGACCGATGTTTCTGGGCGCAACATCAAAGGTCATTCTCGCTCATTTACCGACCCGAACGCTCCGAAGCATTTACTTGTCGAACGAGAAGGCGATCCGGCCCAGTCTTAAAACAGGCGGTTGGAAGGAATTTAACCGCCATCTGCGCGAGATACGTCAGCAAGGCTTCTCATTAACGGAATCGGAAGTTGCCAAAAGACGTCTAGGGCTTGCCGCACCTATCATGCGAAACGGACAGGTCATCGGAAGTCTTAGTCTTATCGCAGACTCGAATGGCCTCGATAAGAAAACATTTTCTGGATTCGTTACGCACGTTGTCGAAGCTGCCGCGCACATTTCGAGATCCCTTACCAGGGAGTCGCCGGTAGTTCCACGCTAAGCCGTAGAAAGTTTATAGAGGGAGACCAGTCGTGCGGCAAATTGCAGTTCATTTCTACAGCGAGGGTTCAAAGCTCAAGGGTCTGTTGCGCTTACCCGACAATGGTTCTGGCCCTTGGCCCGGCATTGTTCAGGGGCCTGGCTGGCTCGGGCTTCACGATGCCAAACTTTACGAACGCTATCATCATAGTTTCACCGCCGCCGGCTACGCTGTCCTTGTGTTCGACTATCGAGGATTTGGGGAAAGCGAGGGCGAACGCGGAATGATCCTGCCATTGCGGCAAGCCGACGACATTCGCAATGCGGTGACTTTTCTTCAGACACGACCCGAGGCCGATCCGAATCGGATCGGACTTTTTGGGTCCGGAGGCACCGGCGGTGCTGTTCCCATTTATGTCGCGGCGATCGATTCCCGAGTAAAATGCGTCGTGAGTAACTACGCTTTTGCCAACGGCAAAGAGTGGCTCCGCAGCATGCGGCGAGAGTACGAATGGCTGGAGTTGTTGAGCCGTCTTGCGGCTGATCGAAAAAACCGGGTGCTCACTGGTCAGGGCGAAATGGTGAGTCCACGCGAAGAGTTAATGATCGCGACACCGGAGCGCAAGCAAACCGCAATTAAGAAAGATGTCGACACGCGAATCCCCGAAAAGGTTTCCCTACGCTGTGCCGAGGCGATCATAGAGTTCGTGCCCGAAGATTATGTGGCGATGATCTCACCCCGCGCGATCATGTTTATCTCGACCGAGCATGATGCGACAACACCAGAGGATTCGACCTTCCGCCTGTTCGAGAAGGCCGGCCACCCGAAAAAGTTGATCCTTCAAAAGGAAACGTCTCACTATAAAGCTTACGATGATTACTTTGAACTTGTGACGCCGCAAATTGTCGATTGGTTTAATCGTCACCTGACCTACGACAAAGTCGACTCCTGGGAGCATTCCTGAACGCTTGGCCAACATCGCGGCCTCTGCAGTACTGACCTCACTCGATAACATGGAAAAGGGAGAAGCAAACAATGCCAACAGAGTATGGTTTATTGCTGCCGCACTTCGGAAGCGCCGCGAGCAAGGATAAGATAATTCGAGGATCCCAAAGGGCCGAAGCACTCGGCTTCAACTCGGTTTTTGTGCGAGACCATCTGGTGTTCCATCCCCATGGGATGGAGGGCACAGACAACACATTCATCGATCCCTTTGTTACGCTTTCGGCGGTAAGCGCCGTGACCTCCAAGATTAAGCTAGGGTTCGGCTCCCTTATACCCCACCGCCATCCTCTGCTGCTGGCGCTGATGATTAATTCTCTCGAGTATATGGCTGGACAGCGCCTTCTGCTCAGTCTGGGAATCGGGAATTTTCAAGTGGAATTCGATGCTGTCGGCATGAAGGATTGGCCGCGCGACGAAGTGGCTGCGGAACAAGTCGAGATCCTGAGAAAATCCTGGACGCACGATCATTTTAGCCATCAGGGAAAGTACTATGCCAACGCAGAGCTTGGTCTTCGCCCACGCGTCGCAAAGCCGTTGCCGATCTGGTATGCTGGCGCAACCCCGGCGTCTGTTCGGCGCGCTCTGGCCTTTTGCGATGGCTGGCTCCCGGGGCGCATTACATTGAATACGTATAAGAAGCGTGTGGAAAAACTTCGCGGAGATGCAGCCGCCATGGGCAAGCCGCGCCTTTTTGAAGGTTGCATTCCCATCACCAGCATTGACGTCGACCGGGAGTCCGCCTTGCGCAAAGTCAACGTCGAGGGTCTTCTGAGCAATGCGAACCAGCAAAAGTTTTGGGTCAAGCCCGATTCTGGCTCGTTCGCAAAGTGGGAGGATTTGGAAGGGTCTTTTATGGTTGGAACTCCTGACGATATTGTGAAGGACGTTGAAAAGTACCTCGAAGTTGGAATTGACCACATCGTGTTCGATTTGCGCTTCCGGTTTGACGAATGGGATCAATGTGTGGATCTGCTCGGCAAAGAAGTGCTTCCGCGCCTACGAAAGCTGGGATAGTCACTTCCATACCAGTTCTTACACCATTCGCGAGACACATCCTTCCAGTCTCCTAGTATTCCTGCCGAAACACTCGCGCTAAAGGATGTCAGAATGCGGTGCTGCCGTTGGCGTCACAGCGCCAGTCATGAAAGGCTGATAGTGCGATCCATACCGGTATGCCGAGAGCACTCGCCAAGTGCGCGGTGGAGGTATCGACGACGATCACGGGATCGACTTGATTTATAAGCTCGGCGGTCCCAGGTAAGATGTCGAGCACAACGAGCAGCTCGTGAGGAAGTGGCTCTCACCCAGGCGCTTGATGTCTGCTGTAATCTTTCTCTTCTGGAAACTAAAGAGACGGTTCCGGCGATCGGCAAACAAACGAAGGCAATCGGAGAGCGATAACGTCCGGTTAGCGTCCGTAGCGCTTCCGGCCCACGCGATGCCGATGTTACGCCACGCAAGAGTTGCACGGAGATTTTTGATTATACACTTGGATAGCCTGAGATAGAGAAGGCGCGACAGATTTTCGGTATTGATGCCCAACGCTTTCGGAAGTGACCTAAGCGGTATGTGCGTGTCAAAGCACGATTGATCGACATAGTCCGATCAAGCAACCCAATCAAACAGTCCGATAAGCTTCGGGCGCATTGTCGATACTGTTAGGGGTATAGCTCGCGTCGACTCTGAGTGGGACTGTGCCTTGGCGATACTCGCGACACCTTGGAAGACGAACAACGCAGCTTAAGAATGAAAAAACCATCCGACCGCGCCCTGAGTTAAAGCCCTATCCACTGGCATCAGCGCGGCGCACTAGAAAATGGCGAAGCGCTGTGGACGACGTTGCCGCCAATGGCGGTCATTAGCACTTTCGTATCCCGAATCTCTTCCACCGGAACCGTCAGAATATCCTTCTCAAGCACCACGAAGTCCGCGTATTTGTCACTCTCAATTGAACCAACTTTGTCCTCCCACTGAATCACTTTGGCGCCATTGATCGTGTAGATCCTAATCGCTTCCTCACGTGTGATCTGTTTGGGAGGCGCCAGAAGGCTCACGTCAGTGCGACCGTCGACGCGCACAAGCGATTCCCAAATAGTGAACATGGGCTCATAGTGGGCTCCATCAGTGCTTTGCGCTATTGGAACGCCGCCATCGATCCACCATCGAAGCGGGATTGTGCTTTTCCACAAGTGCGGATCGTTGGGGAAACTGTTTACGTAAACGTCCAAACCTTTGCTGAAGTCCGCGCTCGAATAAGTTGTCGCCACCACTCCCATCCGCTTGAGCTTGGCGATTACCTCCGGCGTGGGATGCTGAAAATGCTGGACCACCCAGCGCCTGTCCTTGATGGGCGTTTCGCGGTCGACCATTTCATAGGCTTCGGCGACGAGTGCACAAGCCTTGTTTCCCGCTGCAATCGTGTTGAGTCTGAGATTGTACTTCATCGCCAGGCGACCGATCTCAACCACTTTCTCGATTGAAAGCTCAGGAGTACCGTTGCCGAGCTTGCGGTATGAATCTAGATACTCGTTGTACATTAACGCTCCCCCATGCTGGGTAGCGCCATCAAAAGAAATGGTTACGCCAACGATCTTGAAAATGTCGTCGCCGCTGCCCGAGCCGCGGGCTTCGGTCAAACCTTTCATCCAAGCTTCGATCTCCGGTAAGGGCTTGCTCTGCGGGACATCGTAGGCCAGGACCACACGATTCTTTAGGTCGCCGGCTGCCCGCAACGTGCGGATATTCTTCACGCGCTCCGGCAACGAACCGTGGCCCTCGTAAATGGTGGTCACGCCAACTGCGATATTGTCCAGAAACGCATTACGTGCGGCTTCGACTTGCTGTTCGGGCGTGGGAGTCGGTAATAGCGATTGGAGCTTCTGGTAGAGCGGAAAAGCGCGACTGTATCGATCAAAACCATAGATCAAACCGTTAGGTTCGCCGTCCACGTCACGCATGATGCGCACACGTCCTTGATCAGCTGTGTTGCGATCTACCCCGATGAGTTTCAGCGCTACGCTGTTCAATGTGGATGGATAGGGTTGCTTGGCGGCATTAAAGAGATAGACCGGGTTATTGGGCGCTACTTTGTCCAAGTCCGCGCGCATCGGCCATCGATTCTCGGCAAGGTCTTCCGGCAGGCCCAGGAAATCCGGAGGATCGCCCATGCCGGTGGTCACGATCCACTCGCCAGGCGCCGCCTTGGCCGCGGCATCGCCAACTCGCTTCATCGCTTCCGTGACTGACTTAACCCCGAGCAATGAGACACGGCCTAGTTCTGTCCGCCCCACGATGGCATGTCCGTTCATAGTATGGGCATGAGTATCGATAAAGCCGGGCACAACGGTGCGCCCGCCCAAGTCGATGACACGCGTCGATGGTCCGGCAAGTTTGCGGATAGCCGCGTTGTCGGCCACGCCGACGAACTTCTCTCCTCGCACCGCGAACGCCTGAAGAATTGTGAAGTTGTCGTCCACCGTGACGATCTTACCATTTACGTAAATGGCATCAGGCGGCGGCGCTTGGCCAATCACGGTTGGGCCGGCGAGCGATACCCCGAGCACCACAATAGCACCCAACCGGCGCGACTGCTCGACAAATCTATAGGCCATAGCTTAACCCCCGACCCGTTCGGCTGCTGTTTCTGCTCTCTGAGTCCGAAATGTTAGAAGCGCCAGGTATCTACGTCGAATAAGATTCTCGCCACTCAATATACCACATTCGCATACCTGGGCTCGGCGAGATTCGATATGTGGTTGCGTTATAGCTTTGGTGGAGAATGTGATTCTGGCGCAAGCGCACAACGTGATAGCAATGTCGATGATGTGGTCGGATCACCCTTGGGCCAGGAGTACTCCCATGAAATTTTCAACGCTGCTCTGGATTGCTCGCTGGAGTTTAGTGATTGCTGGTGTTGGATTGTCGGCAACTGCTGTACTGGCTGAGAACACCGAGCCTTCGTTTGAACCCAGATTCATTGATGTCAACGGCATCCGGACACGCTACTACGACATCGGCAAGGGTGAAGTTATCGTGCTTGTGCACGGCTCGGGTTTTCGCGGCAGTGCGAGCGCAGACCTGTGGGCGCCGGTTTTTCCCTATCTGTCGAAGAATTTCCGTGTTGTCGCTGCTGACAAACTTGCGGCTGGTGGGACCGACAACCCGAAAGATGACAAAGACCTCAATATCCACGGCGAGATCCGTCATACGTTTGAGTTCATCCAAGCGATGAAACTCGACAAGATCCACCTCGTCGGACAATCACGCGGAGCTGGGCTCGCCCTCTTTCTCGCCCATCAGAACCCCTCGCTTGTCAAGACGTTGACGCTGGTGAACAGCAATACTGCGGCTCCCGTCTATGGCTACGACGACCTTCGTCGGGCCCGCGCGCTCGCTGCATGCGGTAAAGCGGGTTCGTTCGAATACTACATTTGCACCATACGCACATTTTCCTATACACCCGATAACGTTACTCCGAATTTCGTGGCGATTACCAAGGCGCTCGATGAAACACAGAAGTCGGTGGATAGCAAGCGCCGGAAAGCCGCACTCGGCAGCGACGAAGTTGAATTTTCAGAATGGAAGGCCGGAGTGTTGGAGCAGATCCGTCAACGCGGCCTACTTAAGATGCCGATCCTTCTTTATTGGGGCCAGAACGATCCGACTGCGGTGCTTGAACAAGGCATTTCCTTGTTCGACGTGTTAGGAATCAACAACCCTAATGTTCGTCTCATGGTTATCAATCAGGCTGGCCACTTCCCGTTTCGTGAGTATCCGGCCGAGTTTTCGCATGACCTGGAGAGCTTCATCAAGAAACAGCAGACAGCTCAGTAACTCTAAGTGACGCCGACGCACACCCAACTTACTGAATTCAGTAAGGCGGAAGCATACGGAGCGACTTGTAGAGAGGTATCGCATCGGCGCGGGACATGTAGTTGACAAGCGCTCTCGCGGCGGCGGGCTCGATAGGCTTTGCCGCCAAAAACGCCGTCAATGCCGTGGGTGTTGAAATCTCCAGCGGAAGAGGACCAACGACTTCCACACCCGGTTCCGTGACTTCGGTGATATAAGTCACTCCGATGTCCGCCTCGCCGCGCGCCAAAATTGCCATCGATCTGTTATAGACTTCGCCCAGTCTGGTCTTTGGCGCTATTGTCGCAGCGATGCCCAGCCGCGCCAGAGTGTCGTTGAAGCTCAAGCCTGCGTCTGCACCGGAAGCAGGGTTGGGATACACGATCAAGCGTGCATCAAGCAGCATTTTCTTGACAGCGCTGGGGGTAGAGATATCTGGCCGCGGCGCATCTTTGCGCACGACGACTGCCAACTGTATGCTGCCCAGCGGCGTCTCGCTTCTTGCATCGACGTGGGGCGTGTTTAGCATCTCCGGGTATGGCGATTGAACAATGACCACGTCGAATCGCTCACCACCGAGGATTGTGTTTTTGGTTGTACCGCCCGGTCCATAGGTTACCTTGATGTCGTGACCAGTCGCAGTCTTAAAGCCCGGTGTCATATGGTTCAGAGCAGCCTCAATGCCACCAGCTGCGATAACCGTCACTACAGCCGCCCTAGCGCTGAGGTTCGTTACCAACACGCCTGCCGCTATCGCGCCCCAAAAAATTTTCATGGATGGCCCCTTGCTTTCGTGTCCTTACATGGGAACCCGTAACACCTGTTGATATTGTGGTCGATTAAGTTTGTTCACGTACGCTATAAACAGACAGCATACCATATCGTCCGCACATATCCTCCACAGCTATATCAGGCGTGTATTTATTCATTATTAGTGAATAGCGCGGGTTGCTACCTTGCGCCGAAAAGCACATCGGTGGTGGCAATGGCATACGGCAAGAAAGATGCGAAGGACTTTGCGCGGGAGAACTTGAAGGGGATTTGGGCAGCCGCCTTGACTCCCTTCCGCCCAGACGACTTGGCGCTCGACGAAGCAGGGCTGCGACGTAACTTGCGGCACTGGGTCGATGACTTGGGCCTCGCTGGCCTATTCATTGCAGGCAAGCAGGGTGAATTCTTCTCGATGTCGATGGCAGAGCGCAAACGTATCTTCGAAATTGCCGTGGAGGAAACGCTTGGCCGGGCGCGCACCATTATGTCTTGTTCGGACCAGAACCTTGATAATGTCCTTGAACTCGCCAATCACGCTCAGGCTATCGGCGCTGACTTTATCGTCGTCCATGCGCCGGTTTTACATTTCGTTACGCCGCAAGACGACACCGTTTACGAGTACTACCGCTACATCAGTGAGCGTGTTGACATTGGAATCGCCATGTGGAGCCATCCAGACAGCGGCTATCTGATGAGCCCAGAACTATGCCTCCGTGTCGCCGAACTGCCCAACATCGTCGGCATCAAGTACAGCGTTCCACGGGAGATGTACGCCAAGCTAACGCGCCTGGCACACGACAAGCTTATTGTTAGCACTTCCTCCGAAGAAGAGTGGTTCACTAACGTCATTGAGTTAGGTTGGCAGGTCTATCTTTGCTCCTCACCGCCCTACCTGATTCAGACCAAGACCGACAGGCGCATGAATGAATATACTCGCCTTGCACTTGACGGTGCGATCGACGCTGGCCGTAAAGTACGCGACAGCTTAGATCCAGTGCGCAAAGCGATTGCCCAGACCCGACCGGGCGGTAAGCAACACGCGCATCAGAAATATTGGCAGGATCTCTTGGGCCAGGTGGGCGGGCCTGTTCGCCGTCCATTGCTTCAACTGACCGAAGCTGAGAAGGCCGCCACGAAAGCTGCCTTCAGCACTTGTGGCCTGATTCCTCAAAGTTGAAGGGACACTAACATCATGACTGCCGCTCTCGCTCACCATAAGCCATTTAATTTCCAGGCTTGGATTGACTCCAACGTCCACCTACTCAAGCCGCCGGTGGCCAACAAACTGGTGTTCGAAAATACAGGCATGGTGGTCCAGGTGATCGGCGGCCCGAACCAACGCGTCGATTTCCACGACGACCCCGTCGAAGAGTTCTTTTACCAGCTCAAGGGCGACATGATCCTGAAGGTTGCCGAGAGCGGTCAGATTTTTGATGTGCCAATAAAGCAGGGCGAAGTCTTCATGTTGCCGCCGCACGCGCGTCACTCTCCGCAGAGACCTATAGCAGGTTCGATTGGTCTCGTTGTCGAAGGCACTCGCATGCCGCACATGCGTGACGCCTTCGAGTGGTTCTGTTTCAAGTGCGGCGATCGTGTGCATCGTGTCGAACTTGAGCTCCAGAACATCGTCACCGACTTGCCGCCTTTGTTTGACGCGTTTTACCAAAGCCTGGAGCACCGTACCTGCAAGGGGTGCGGCACGATACATCCCGGTAAACAGCCACCACCTGGATGGGTGACGATTTAGGCTGGCCAGGAATCAAGCGATGCTCGCGTATCGGCATCTCATGCACATGTGTCTAGACTCAGTATAACCAATAGGCATAATTGGGGGATCTAGCATAACTACTGGGGCCGTGATGAGTTCTGTCCGCCTTGAACGCTGGATCGCGCGCAAGCTGCGCCTGCGTCATCTCGAACTCATCGCCGAGGTCTATGACTGTCGCAGTGTACTCAAGGCTTCTAAGCGCCTTAATTTGACGCAACCGGCCGTCACCAAGGCGGTCAAAGACATCGAGGCAACCCTCAACCTCGAACTATTCGAGCGAACCAATCGCGGTCTCAACCCTACTCTTTATGGAGAGATCTTCGCCCGCCACGCGAAGACTGTTTTATCGCAACTTCGTCATGCGGCAGAGGAACTGGAAAGCCGTCGTGCCGGCTACAGCGGTCATGTCACAGTAGGTACGCTGATAGCAGCTTCGGCCAGCCTGCTACCGCGCGCTATTATCATGCTGAAGAAACAGCGACCCGGCGTCGCAATCAGTGTGATTGACGGGACGTTCGATTTCCTTTTGCCCAAACTCATGGTCGGCGACCTCGACATGGTTCTCGGTCGGTTGCCCGATGTCGGGCAAAGTAGTGCTTTAATTTACGAGGAGTTCTACGCTGAACCGATCTGCTTGGTGACACGTCGCGGTCATCCTTTGTCGCGCAAACGCCAGCTTGAATTACGGAACCTCATCGACGAACCGTGGATCTTGCCACTGCCGGAAACAATGATCCGGCGACAGATTGAAAAGGTGCTCCGCGACTCACGCTTGTTGCTGCCTCAGAACATCATTGAGTCTATGTCGAGCCTAACCAACCGAGCCGTGTTGCAAAGTTCTGATTGCATCGGAGTGATGCCCTACCACGTCGCCATCAATGACGTCGAACACGGCCTGTTGTCCATTCTTCCCATCAAGCTAAAAGGCATCGAGAACCCAGTCGGCGCGATGATTCGTGCGCCTGGAGATCTCCCTCCAGCGGCACGGGCGTTTCTCGAGTGCCTGCGCACGGTGGGTAAATCCGTTGACACCAAGTGGTCGTAAGCGTCTAAGCCGAGACAGTCTTCGCTATATGGTCATTTTGTGGGAGACATTCTTGACGATCATGTACGGCAGCAACCCCTCGATACCGCCCTCGCGGCCGAAACCACTGTCTTTAACGCCTCCGAAAGGAGTTTCGGCAACGGAGGCTTCGAGCGTATTGATCGACAGGTTCCCGGCTTCAATTCTTTCGTAGAGAATGTCGGCGTTCCGGGCAGAGTTCGTGAAGGCATACGCCGCAAGTCCGAAGGGGAGTGCATTAGCCTTGTCGATGGCCTCTTCAAGGGACGAGACCGGGTTGATGACTGCCAATGGCCCAAAAGGCTCTTCGCTCATCACACGCGCGTTTTCAGGCACTTCAGCCACAATCGTAACAGGGTAAAAGTAGCCCCGGCCGCCCAATCGCTCGCCGCCGGACAGCACACGTCCACCTTTGGCCTTGGCATCTGCAACCAGGTCGATCATCGCTGTTAGACGGCGGCTGTTGGCCAGCGGGCCCATCTCGATCCCTGCCTCGAGTCCGTTGCCAATCTTAGTAGCGCGAGCCTTTTCTACGAACGCCGTAGTAAAAGCCTTGAAGATGCGCTGATGCACAAAAAACCGGGTCGGCGAAGTGCAGACTTGGCCGCCGTTGCGGGCCTTGCGGATTGCGGAACAGATGCCAGCCGCGACGGGGTCAGTATCGTCGCAAACGATTACGGGCGCGTGCCCGCCGAGTTCCATTAGCGCCGGCTTCATGCTGCGGGCGGCCATCTCAGTCAGATGCTTTCCGACCGCCGTGGAGCCTGTAAACGCCACGAGGCGGATCTGTGGCTTAGGAATGAGATAGCTTGAGATTTCTGACGGCACGCCAAACACTAGGTTGAGTACGCCCGGGGGAAGGCCGGCGTCGTGGAACGCGCGCGCGATTTCATACGCGCCTGCAGGGGTTTCCTCCGCGGCCTTGATGATAATGGAGCAACCAGCCGCCAGAGCGCCAGCGATCTTGCGAGCCGGCTGGCTCATGGGGAAGTTCCAAGGCGAAAACGCGGCTACCGGTCCGATCGGTTGATGCAATACGATGTACCTGATCCCCGGCTCACTCGGAATAATCCGGCCATAGGTACGTTGGCCTTCGGCGGCGTCCCACTCAAAGAATTCACAGCCGCGGATGATCTCGAGACGCGACTGCGCCAGCGGTTTGCCGTGCTCCAAAGTGATCGCAAGCGCGATATGGTCAATTCGCTCACGCATCAGTGCCGCCGCCTTTAACATGATCGCCGCGCGCTTGGCGGGTGCGGTGCGGCTCCACACTGCAAAGCCATCGACGGCGGCAGCAAGCGCCTCATCCAGTTCTTCCTTGCAAGCAACCGGAAGCACACCGATCTCGGTCTCATCGGCTGGATTGAGCACGGGCCTCGTCTCGCGGCCCGTGCGCCATCGTCCACCTATGTAGAAGTGAAGATCGGCGTACTGCTTAGACCGTCCTTGAACAGGCCAATTCAGACTCATCGCGCGAACCGCTCCCGTCGCGATACTATCCACAAAAGCATGATGACGCCGGTGCACATCATTGCTGGCAGTGCAGCAGCAAGAAAAAAATCCGCGCGTGACCAACCCGCACTGAGTGCCAAGCCGCCCATAGCCGGCCCCACGACTGCGCCCAAACGCCCAACGCCCAAGCCCCAGCCCACACCCGTCGCGCGCGCTGCAGTCGGATATACGTGGGCGGCAAGCGCTGTCATGCCCGTCTGACCGCCAACCACCGAAAACCCGGCTATCATGATGACGGTCATAACCACCACCATGTCACCCTCGATGCGGCCGATCGCCGCGGTCAGGGCGGCGCCGCTCAGGAACACAGTCGCCAGCACACGGAAAGCGCCAAACCGGTCGATTAATTCGCCTATCACGAGACCGCCAATCGCTCCGCCAATAAAGAAGAACGATACGCTCTGGATGGCTCGCGCCATCGGCCATCCCTGTTGAGTTAAGACGCTGGGCAACCAGCTTGTCAGCAGATAGAGCCCGCACAGACTGAAGAAGAACACCACCCACAGACCGAGGGTGAGTGCCGCGCGGCCGTCAGAGAACAACGCCTTCAGAGAAGATGTTTGCGACACTCTGCGGTCGACAATGAACGTGTCCTGAGAGTTATAGATATAGGTTCGATCGATTTTCTCGAGAGCGCGACCGATAGCCGGGCCGGAATTGCCCTTTTCCACCATGAAACGGATGGATTCAGGTAGGCTTGCGATCAGCACCCCGGCAATGATCAACGGAATGACGCCTCCCATGACGAAAACTGCACGCCAGCCGAACAGCTCTATCACGTCACCGGCGATGTAGCCGCCGAACACACCACCCAGTGGCACACCTGCAAAAATCAAGGTGACGAAGAACCCAAGACGGTGAGTTGGTACATATTCGGCTGCCAGGGCGGTGAAGTTCGGCATGCAGCCGCCAATCCCCAGACCTGTCAAGAACCGTAGGATAAGCAGTTGCGTCGTGCTTTCGGCGAAAGAGGTCAGGATCGACATCACGCCAACCGCAATGAAAGCGCCAATTAGCAATAGGCGCCGGCCGTAACGGTCGCCCAGAATGCCGAAAATCATCGCGCCCAGCATGATACCGGCGAAAGCCGCCGACAGCACCGGTCCAAAGCTCGCCGCCTGCAAGTTCCATTCGGCCGCCACCTTGGGAATGACAAAGCCCATGGTTTGAATGTCGAGGCCGTCGAGCAGCGCGATCAGGGTACAGAGCCCCACCACCTTGATCTGGAAACCACCCACCGGTTGACGATCGATGACCTGGGAAACGTTGATCTGCATTGCGTGAACCGTGTTGCCCAATTTAGTTGGGAACTTTGCCATACACAGGTATGCCGCCCATCACCGTCATCAAAACTTTCGTATCTCGGATCTCATCCATAGGCACGGTGAGGATGTCCTTCTCCATTACGACGAAGTCGGCGAGTTTGCCTGGCTCGATAGAGCCCAAACGATCATCCCATTTCAGAATCTTCGCCCCGTTGATAGTATAGAGTTGGATCGCTTCTGCGCGTGTAATTGTCTTTTCCGGGGACAGCAGACTCTTCCCAGTGCGCCCGTCAATTCGCACGAGCGACTCCCAGATCGTAAACATGGGCTCGATATGATCACCGTCAGTACCCTGCGCAATGACAACGCCACCGTCGATCCACCAACGCAAGGGCACCACGCGCTTCCAGAACTCTGGTTGGTCGGGAAAGCGACGAACATAGGTGTCCGCACCTTTACTGTAATCGACGTTTGAATATGTTGTCGCCAAGATGCCAAGTGCCTTTAGGCGCGAAATATTGTCGCGGCTCGGATGCTGAAAATGCTGAATCAGCCACTGGCGATCCTTGATGGGAGTTTCTTTATTCACCGCTTCGAATGCTGCGATAGTCATGTCTCCAGCAGCATCACCAGCAGCTTGGACGTTGAGTCGAAGACCATGCTTTACGGCCAGCCGCCCGATGTCAGTTAACTTTCCGGTCGAAACCGTGGATTCTCCATTGCTAGACCGGCCATACGGGTCGAGGTAAGGCTTATTCATCAAAGCTCCGCCGAACTGAGTTGCGCCGTCGACGGAGACAGTCACGCCCTCAATCTTGAACAGGTCGTCACCGGTGTTCTCGGCAGCTTTTAGGCCCTCCATCCAAGCGTCAATTTCGCTGATCGACCGGCCCACCGGGACTTCATGCGCATAAACGGTGCGATTAATCATATCTCCCGACGCCCGCATCTTACGTAGGAAGTCGAGAAACGCTGGCTGGGTGGTATGGCCTTCGTAGATGGTGGTAACGCCGACAGCCAGATTGTCAGCCATGGCTCGCTTGATCGCCAGAATTTGCGCCTCGGCGGATTGCGGCGGGGGCAACATTGAGAGTAGCTTCGGTCTCAGCGTGTTAGCACGGTTGTACATATCCAGTCCGTAGATCTCGCCCGTCGGCTCGCCGGTAGCAGAGTCGCGCATGATTTTCATGCGCGCATCGTCGAGAGTATCGCGAGCGACACCCAGCCGCGCGAGTGCCGCACTATTGAACAGCGATGGGGTCGTCCAGGTGCGCGCCACCGGGATGTAGACCGGATTGTTCGGCGCGGCCTTGTCCAGTTCGGCGCGTGTGGGCCAGCGTTTCTCAACGAGGCTTTCTGGTAGGTGGAAGAAATCTGGCGGCACGCCAATCGCAGTGGTAACGATCCAAGTACCTGGCGACGACTTACCCGCCTCCACGCCGATTAGTTTCAGAATTTCCGCCACGGACTTGACGCCGTATAGCGGCAAGCGCCCAAGATCACGCGTGTATTTAGCTACGGTGTGCGGGTGCGTATCGATGAAGCCGGGCGTTACGGTCGCCCCCTTGAGATCCACGAACTTAGTGGCCGGTCCTGCGAGTTTGTCTACGCTTGCATTATCACCGACGGCAATAAATTTACCTCGGTTGACCGCGAACGCTTGTACGATCGAGAAACGCTCATCGACAGTGATGACATTGCCATTAATATAGATGGTCTCCGGTGACAACGTCTGTGCCGAGACAGACCATACTCCTGTACTTAAAGCCAGTGCGGCCGCAAAGACTGAAAAGCATCTCCACATAGCTTCGCGCCACCTTTCAGAAACGATAGCTTGCGGTCACGCCGATCTTGCGCTTATCCGCAAGCACATAAGATGGGACACGTTCGTTAATGTCGGTGCCGGGCGCATTGGCCTGGGCCGGAAAGCGCTGCGGCGCGCCAGGGACGTTGAGGTTAATGCGGTCAAGCGCACGGATCAGAAACGATGGCGTGCGGTTATCAAATACGTTGTCAACGAACAGCGTCACGTTCCACGCATCGGTTTCGACTCCAGCCTTAAAGTTGGCGATGTATCTATCACCGGTATGCGAAACCGGTAGCACGGGGTTGAACTTTCGCTCGGCGTAGGAGAAGTCGGCGCGGGCGAACGCGTCGACTTCGTCGCCCACGGGATATGTTGCCGTACCGAAGGCCGAAAATTGGTGTCGAGACATGTTCGGCAACTGCATACCTCTGGCTGAAGCATCACCCAAGACATTACGCACGTCATTGTCGTTGAAGTCGATGTACTTCGCATCCGCCATGGCATAATTGAAGCCACCGGTGAAGTAGTCGTTAAATACGCCTGTCAACTCTAATTCGACACCCTTGATGTCGGAAGTGCCGGCATTGCGGACATAGTTTGACGTTCCGCCATCTGGAAAAACAAACGGGAACGAAGCCTGCTGCCCGCTCCAATCCACGTAATACGCCGAGACGTTTGTAATCAACTTCCCGTCCAACAGGGTGTTTTTAGTGCCGAGCTCATAGACCCAGCTCTTTTCTTCCCCCACGAGCTGCAGTTCTGTGGGCAATCGCGGGTCAGCATTAATTGCTCCGGGCTTATTACCGCGGGCCAGCGATGCGTAGATCAGTGTCTCCTCGTCCATATGGTAATCGAACGTGAAGCGCGGTGAGTAGGACTTGAAAGTTCGTTGAAGCAAAACATTGGTGAAAGTGCGGCCGCCCACGGTTTGGCTCTCTTTAAAATTACCGATGCGGTCGCGGGCATATCGCAACTCGGCCGTGCCTGTGAATTGGTCCGTGAAATCATAGGCCAATGAGCCGAACACGGCCCAGTTGTCGACGCGATCAGTGCCGAAGTCGACGCGCGGCGCTGTCGACCGCGTTCCTGGGAAGTGGTCCTCCACCAACGGGCGACGACGTTCGAAGTGATAGCCACCGAACATATAACGCAAGGGTTGGTTCTGTGCCGACTGCAGGCGCAATTCTTGCGACCACTCCTTGCGGGTACTGAGTTCGTTACGGAGAGTCGAGCCGGTGAAGACCGGGTCGTTAGCCGGAACGACCGACGACCGCAGAATCGTTGTTCCCGGAATGAACGGACCAAACGACCGCGAAGTCAGGCCTTGTGCAGAACCGTCGTATGCGTACTGATTCTTGCTGTAGATGTAGGCCGTATTGGAGACGAGCGTGAGGCTGTCTGAAATTTCGTAAGTTATGTTCCCAGTCACGCGCCAGGATTGGCGATCGAGGCCCGCTTCGCCTTGGAGGCCGGTCAAGTCCAACTGTACGAAGTCGAACTGCCTGATCTTACCGCAGTAGTACTGCAGGTTCTTGTCAAGGAAGCAGTTGTTGTCGAACCGATCCTGCTGAGTCAAGGCTGAGTGACCGTCGTCGTCGACGTTATAGCCCCCGGAGATGATGATAGTGAGATCATTCGCGGGCCTGAATTCCAAGGACCCGTTAACGCCTTGCGAAGATTCGTCGCCGACTTTCTGATTGTCGATGATATTACGGTACATACCGCCGAAATCGTACCAACGGCCGTGGGCCATATAGAACACTTTATCTTCGACCAATGGACCACGCGACAATAGATTGACCTCGTAATCGTCGTACTCAGCGGCTCGCACGCTGATCTTGTTCTCGAATTCGTTCGTTCCTTTCTTGGT
Organism: Rhodospirillaceae bacterium; assembly: GCA_033763995.1. Taxonomy (GTDB): domain Bacteria; phylum Pseudomonadota; class Alphaproteobacteria; order Rhodospirillales; family Rhodospirillaceae. The sequence continues at coordinate 74,525 of JANRJL010000007.1, forward strand.
GATCATGTTGACGGCGCCGGCGAAGGTGGCGCGGCCGAACAACGCGGCCTGTGGTCCCTTGATTATTTCGACGCGCTCAACGATGTCGAACGGAAACGACCATAGGCTGTCGGTTAGCGGCATGCCATCCACGAATTCTGCGACGTTGCTTTCGCCCTGCGGGTTCGACTGGCCGTGGATCACTAGGCGCATACCGCCACCGCCCGTGCGATAACGCGCGCCACGCTCGTACGAAAATCCCGGAGTGAACTTGCTGACGTCGAACATGTCGCGCAGCCCGCGCTCTTCGATGTCGCGCGCGGTGAACGCGGTAACAAGAATCGGGACACTTTGCAGTCGCTCTTCGGTCTTGCGCGCCGTGACCACGATCTCTTCCAGCTGCGCCCAGGCAGGTGTCGACAGCACCAATGCCACAGTTGACAACAAGCTCTTTCGTAATGCTTTCATGACTTGCCCCTTTGTATCCCGCTGTGACGTGTTGATTGCGCCTTCGCCAGCGCAGCCTGACAACAACCGCTCTCACCGGCACTTGAGCACTGGTATCCGGCGGCCGGTATCGACGTCGAATGAGATTTCAGGGCGTCGATATAACTAAATCGGATATCATACGCATGATGTGAGATGGCGCGAAAAGTGTTCAGGACTTTTCCGGCGATGGCAGGGTGAGAAAAGCGTTGAATGCGTGCCACACTTGGGCGCGGTTGGGCCCCAGAATTACGGCATGAGCCGCGCCAGCAAGGACTACAAACTGGCGGTTTGCATTGGGCAGGCGCTGAAAAAACGCTGTCAAATCTTCCATTGTCGCGTTACCGTCGTGTTCGCCACGGATCAGCAGTACCGGCGCCAGGATTTTCTCAGGATGCACGAGCGGTAGGTTAACTGACATATCGAGGTAGGTTCCCGTCGGCACTTCGTCACCGAACTGGAGTTCCGCGTCCGCCAACGCTTCGCCCACGGCGAGGTCCATGGTACCCGGCATGTCGTGTGAAAGAATACTCATTATGGCTTCGCGCCCGCGTTTTCGACGGTTGCTGGCACGGTAGACGTCCACTTGCTTAGCGCGTTCCTGCAAAGTGGGCGAGCCTCTACCCGTATATGTAAAAGAGGCGAGCGCCAAACGATCAACGCGATCCGGCCGCGCCATCGCATAGACGCCGACACGCAGGGCCCCGGCTGAAATTCCGAAAAAATTTAAACGCCTCTGTGCGGTTTCTCGAGTCACTACATCCGCAGCTGCCGCAATATCCGCCGCACCGCTGGCAATATCCGAATTGCTTGTCGTGCGTGATGAACGACCGTGATTCTCATGGTCCATTGTCCAGCAATCAAAACCGAGGCGGGCAAAGACATCCATCATCGAGTACTCGCCCCGGCCCGGAACCTTGAGATCATAGGCAGATCGGCCTGAACCCGATGAACCATGGACGAAGAACAAGACGGGCTTGTCGGCATTGGTTTGTGGGGCGCCTGTGAATTTGCGATAGACGTATAATTTGACGGCGTCTTTCTGCACCCAGTATTCCAGGCTACCGACAGCAATTGGCTGCTCTGCCTGCGACTGCCTTGCCGACGCCGCCGCAGCGAACGCACTCAAGCCCAATCCCGCGCCAAGCACTGCTTTTCGTCGCGTAAACGCTGTTTTGCTGCCGCCCATTATTACACCCATCTTTTGCCGGAAAACGTCACGGCACTGCGCCGTAAACAGCCTTGCCGCCCAGCGCCGTCATCAAGATCTCTGTGTCGCGAATTTCATCTACTGGAATGGTCAGAATGTCTTTCTCCAAAATGACAAAGTCCGCCAGTTTCCCCGATTCGATCGACCCGATCCTGTCTTCGCTCATTAACACGCGGGCACCGTTGATAGTGAAAAGCTCAAGCGCCTCGCGCCGGGTGATTTCCTTGGCCGGCGCCATTAAGCTCTTGCCTGTCCGGCCGTCGATACGAACAAGTGACTCCCACAACGTGAACATTGGGCGGTAGTGCGCCCCATCAGTGCTCTGAGCTATCGTCACGCCGCCGTCGATCCACCATCGCAATGGTACTACTTCTTTCCACACATCGTCCTGCCCCGGAAAGCGGTCAACATAGATTGCCGCACCTTTGCTGTAGTCGACACTGGAATAGGTCGTGGCGACAACCCCTAGCGCCTTCAGCCTTGCGATGTTGGTTCGGCTTGGATGTTGAACGTGCTGGACCACCCAGCGCCGATCCGTGATAGGTGTTTCGCGATTAACCTTCTCCAACATGCTTACTGCGGTGTCGATCGCCTTGTCGCCGGCAGCGACGATGTTGAGCCGTAAATCGTTCTTCACCGCAAGGCGAGCAATCCCCAGCAGTTTTTCCGGAGTGACGTCGGACTCCCCGTTGGCCAACTTTCCATTGGGATCAAGATAAGGCTTGTTCATCATCGCCGCGCCGAATTGTGTGGCACCATCCATAGACACCGTCACGCCCAGAATTCTTAGGAGATCGTCTCCAGTACCTGTTCCTTGCGCGTCCTTGCGGTCTTTCATCCATAAATCAAGATCAGGCAGAGATTTCTCCGATGGCAACTCGTAGGCGAACACGACTCTGTTCTTGAGGTCCCCCGCATTTCGCAGCGTGTTGAGATAGTCCACGAACGCGGGGAGAGTATTGTGAGCCTCGTACAATGTTGTCACACCTGCTGCGATGTTCTCGAGGATCGCCTCCTTGACTGACGCGATCTGCGCCGCGGCCGAGACCTTCGGCAGCAACGGCGCCAGTTTGGCCCGCAGAGAGCTTGCGTCATTGAACTGGTCCATGCCGTAAACCAGTCCGGTTGGCTCTCCGGCATCGTCCTTGACGATGCGCTCGCGGCGCGCCTCTGTCGTATCCCGTGTAATGCCCAGAAGGGCCAATGCCCGCGAGTTAAAGATGCTGGGGTGGGGCCACTTGCGTGCGCCCGGTATATAAACCGGATTGTTTGGCGCAGCCTTGTCCAATTCTGCACGTGTCGGCCACCGCTTTTCAGCCAGACTTTCGGGTACATGGAATGCGTCAGGCATCTCACCGATGTATGTAGTGACGATCCAGGCGCCAGGCGCGGCGGCCTCCGCCGCGTCGAGAATGCATTGAACGATCTCATCTATAGAACGCACGTCATGTAGAGGCACGCGCTCCACTTCGTCTCGTTTACGTGTGATAGTATGGGCATGAGCGTCTATGAACCCTGGCACAACAGTGTTTCCCTTGAGATCTATGACCCGGGTAGATGGCGCTGCAAGATTGCGGATCACGGTCACGGTACCCACCGCGCTGAATTTGTCGCCTTTCACGGCGAACGCTTGAGCTGTCGAGAATCTTCGGTCAACCGTAACAACGTTTCCGTTGATGTAGATGACATCGGGTGCGATCGCAGTTTGTGCGGTAGGCTGAGTGACCGCGGATGTCACAGTCAGAAGCGCAGTCACGGTCATAAGCCGCCAATTGTGCATTCTCGTTTCTCCCAGCGCTTCAGGACGGTGTTGTCGGCCACGGTTTACGCCAATGTATACCGGCGAGATCACCGACCGGTTCGACAGCGGTGTCGAACTTCATCGTGATGCGCTTTCCGGACTCATACGGGGCCCAGACTGGCATCTGGTCATGATTGGGGTTGCCCGTAGCGATGAAATTGATCCAGGCCTTATGTATCGTCGCCGCAAGTGCGGCCATCTGACGCTCATTGCCTCCGGCAAGCATCGGTGAATTCGGCCAGTCGGAGAGATTATTGAACACGAACGGCAGTTCGATTGTGTGAAGCGCGCCAAAATTCGGCGCTGGCGATTGCCAGTCGAAACGGTAGACAAAACCGGGTTTTCCACGGTTCGCGCGCGCCTCGGCCAGTTCCAGTCCTTTGCGCATGAAATTCTGCTCAGTGATCAGATGAACTAGCAAAGTAAACGGCGTTGCCGCTGGATAAAGGCGACGGAATTCATCAAGATACGGGGCGTAGGTATCACCGAAAACGCTCCTGAACCGCTCATGGACCTGCGCATCAGTCGCCGTCAACACATCATTATCGATAAGGAAATGCGCGGCACTTTCGTCACGTGTCGTGCCGAACAACAGGTCGATTCCGTCAGCGCTGCCGCGGATCAACGATTCGATAGCATCGTCGGTGATGATGGCGCCGTCGTTAACGATACCAAAAGCACTTTCGGAACTGGCAAAGCGCCGATTCCGGCGATTGTATTCACCAAATGCGGTAAGCAGCTTTTCTGCTGGAACCCGCGTAATGTCGGCGAGCCGGTCGAGTTTGAGGATTTCGACGTAGCTGCGGGCACGCTTAGCGGCTTCGTCGGCCGGTGTCGGCGGCAATCCGAAGCTCGGGCTTTGCAGAATGGCACGCCGCAGACTCGGGCCTGTTTCTGGTGACGCCATGTGCAGAGCGACGCAGCGTCCTCCCGCTGACTGTCCCGCCAGAGTGATGTTGGCAGGGTCGCCGCCGAAACGAGCAATGTTCTGTCTAACCCACGCCAGCGCCATGCGTTGATCGAGGATACCCATGTTACCCGGCGCTATACCAGGAAGGTAGAGGAAGCCGAGAGGACCAAGTCGGTAATTTACAGTAACCACAACAATGCGGCCGTTGCGTGCGAACGACTGACCCGTGTACCAGCGTAGGCTGCCTGCACCGCTGGTGTATCCACCGCCATGCAGCCAGATCATGACTGGCGCGGGCGGTCCCTTCAGCGATGGTGACCAAATATTTAGCGTCAGGCAGTTATCTTCCGATTGCGGAAGTATAAAGTCGCCCATAATACGGCTTAGACGTGACGCGTTTTGTGGAACGCCGGGACCAAACTGGCTGGAATCTCGAACGCCGCGCCATTTTGGCGGCGGCTCTGGCGACTTAAACCGCAACGCGCCGACCGGCGCGCGCGCAAATGGGATGCCGCGAAAGATGGCAACATCACCGTCCATGACGCCGCGTACTGGGCCCTCTTGTGTTTCAACGACGGGCGATCGCGGCTCTGACATCTTTTCCGCTCGTGCCATGAATGGCAACGCAATTAGACCTGCTTTCAAGAGTGCCCGTCGTGCCAACGTCATTGCTTCTCCGTTTCCATGCCGCGACGACGGGACAAGCACCCGCGCCGTCCCGAAGACAATTGTGCATAGGTAAAGCCCGGGCGCTCAATTCACTTTAGTATGCTCTTCATATTCCTAAATTGAATAGCCGGATCACCAGATGAAAAAGGGCGAGGGCAGTCGACTCTTGAATGTTTAGCAACCAGATGGGCATACTTAGGCGTGGCCCCCACTCTCGACGGAGGTCCTTCTTGAGCAATTTTAGGCTTCAATTTCCTCGCATTCCGGCGGTCTTCGCAGTCGTTCATGCGGAGTCCGCGGAACAAACGGTGCGGAACGTGCGCAAGGCACATGATCATGGTGCCGACGGTGTCTTTCTAATTAATCACGCGATCTCAAACGACGACCTACTTGGGTGCTATGCGAGGGCTCGAGAATTGTTTCCGGATTGGTGGATCGGATTAAGCTTTATAAACTTGTCACCAACGCAAGCTCTGGCCCGCGTGCCCGCGAGTTGCTCGGGCTTATGGACTAGCGATGCCGGCATCTCAGGCGAGGAAAACGAGAATTTGAGCGAAGCCGAGCAATTCTGTGCTGGGCGCCGCACTTCTGCTTGGCATGGAATCTATTTCGGGGGCGTCGCCTTTAAATACCAGCGAGAGGTGACGGATTCCGCGCGGGCTGCTAAGTCGTCAATTCCTTTTGTCGATGTTGTCACGACTAGCGGAAAGGGCACTGGGTTGGCAGCGCCCGTTGACAAGATACGCAACATGAAAGCGTTATCGGCGCACACCCCATCGCTATAGCAAGCGGAATCACGCCTGAAAATGCGCTTGAGTACTTGGACTGCGTCGACGCAATCCTTGTTGCGACGGGAATCAGTCGCTCGCACGATGAGCTGTGCGAAGTTCGTCTTGACCAGCTCATGCGCGTCGTGAACGGCTTCAGGCGGTCATAAGAGAAAGAATGGAAAATTGTCGCAGTACTTCTATAACGGCTTATTATAGATAGAAGCTGTAATTTTAGTCGACCGATATAGTAGTCGAGTGATATCGCTCACGCTTGATTGAAGCGAGCGGCCTCATGGCGCGGGACTTCCAGAAGAAAATTAGAGTTGCACTCATAGGAAATGGCGTCATTGCGCACCAGATCGCGGCCTTTTGTGCGAGCCAGGCTCAGGATCTCGAGATCGTCGGCGCTTTGACTAGGTCAACAGAGAAAGCTCCAGCTGGCGCTTATCCATTGACACATTCTCTTTCGCATCTATTTGGCTGGCACCCCGATCTTGTCATCGAATGCGCCAGCCATTCGGCTGTGATTGAGTACGGGCCAAGTATCCTAAGTTCTGGCGTGGACCTTATTATCATCTCGGCGGGTAGCTTATCCGATGACACTCTGTACGATTGCTTGATGCGTGCGAGCCGGCGTGGCGGCGGACAACTAAAGGTGGCGGCAGGCGCGTTGCCAGGCATTGAGGCATTAGTTGCCGCGCGCCTCGGGGGGCTTGCTACAGTAAAACTTCTGACGTCAAAGCCCCCAAATGCATGGAAGGGAACGCCCGCCGATCAAGCATTCGATCTACTGTCCCTAAAATCAGCGACGACGATCTTTTCGGGAACCGCGCGAGAAGCAGCACACAAATATCCAAAAAACGCCAATGTCGCCGCTATCGCAGCCCTTGCCGGAATTGGATTTGACCGAACGCAGGTCGCACTTGTGGCGGATCCAGGTCTTACCCAGAACACTCATCGCCTGGATGCTGCGGGTAGTTTTGGGAAAATGCATGTAGTTATCGAAGCCAACCCATCTCCCAAGAACCCGAAAACGTCTTTAATTGCGGCCCTCAGTTTGTTGCGCCTATTGGATCAACAAATCGCGAGTATATCGCTCTAACTTAACCGGAGGGCTTGCATTGATTTCTTCGCAGAAAAGTCAGCTCGAAATCCCGCGAATTCCTCATTTCATTGATGGCGCGTTGGTAGACAGCACCTCGGGATCGACACATCATGTATTTAATCCAGCCACAGGCGAAGTCGTTCGCACCGTCCCCGTCGCAAGCAAAGCAGAAGTCAACCAAGCGGTCGATACTGCAGCGGCTGCGTTCAGTGAATGGGCCGCAACGCCAGCGTCGGTACGAGCTCGGGTTTTATTCAAGTTTCGAAGCTTGATCGAAGCCGAAGCTGACAGACTTGCAAGCATTATTACAACTGAGAACGGAAAGACATTGGCAGACGCCAAGGGCGAACTGGCTCGTGGTCTTGAGGTTGTCGAGTTTTCTACTGGAATCCCGCAACTCTTGAAAGCCGACTTCAGTGCGAATGTCAGTCGGAACGTCGATAGCGTCGAAATCCGCCAACCTCTTGGTGTAGTGGCGGGAATTACGCCGTTTAATTTTCCCGCTATGGTGCCGATGTGGATGTTTCCAGTTGCCCTTGCTTGCGGCAACACCTTCGTTTTGAAACCCTCCGAGCGCGATCCCTCACTATCGATTGAATTAGCCATATTGCTAAAGCGCGCTGGCTTGCCGAATGGCGTCTTCAATGTCGTGCATGGTGATCGGGAAGTGGTCGACGCGTTGCTCGACAACCCGATCATCCAAGCTGTCAGCTTTGTGGGATCAACGCCCGTCGCACGGTACGTATACGTGCGCGGCATCACCGCGGGCAAGCGCGTTCAAGCGCTGGGCGGCGCCAAAAACCATATGGTTGTGATGCCTGATGCGGACATGGACCAAGTCGTAGATGCCCTAATTGGGGCTGCTTACGGATCCGCAGGTGAGCGCTGCATGGCGATATCAATCGCGGTACCGGTTGGGAAGAAAACCGCCGATACACTTGTGTCCAAACTTAGGAGTCGTGTCAATATTTTGAAGGTGGGGCCCGGCAATGATTCTAACACCGAAATGGGCCCTTTGATTACGAGACAACATCGAGACAAGGTAGTCTCCTACATCGATCTTGGCGTGCGAGAAGGCGCTGAACTAATCGTGGATGGACGTGGACTCCGGCTCAAAGATAACGAAGGCGGATATTTCCTTGGCGCCACACTGTTTGATCACGTCAAGCCGAGTATGCGTATTTATAGGGAAGAGATTTTCGGGCCAGTTTTGTCCATTGTTCGCTGCGACAACTACGGGCAAGCAGTTAGCCTCGTAAATGATCATGAGCTCGGGAATGGAGCTGCGCTTTTTACGCGGGATGGCGATACCGGTCGGCGCTTCTTGCACGATGTGAAAGCTGGAATGGTCGGCATCAATATTCCGATTCCTGTGCCTACCGCCTATCACTCATTCGGCGGGTGGAAGAATTCCTTGTTCGGCGATCATAACATCTACGGTCCGGAAGGTGTGCGCTTTTATACGCGCCTTAAGACCGGAACGGTGCGTTGGCCATCTGATGTTCGCACGGGCGCTGATTTTGTGATTCCCGTGACGAAGTAAATCTCCTGTCTCTTCTTTAATCTGTCGATAGCCGTCAAGCAATTTACTTACTTAAGTGTTGATGCAAGAGCGCACCGATAGTTCATTGTTTCTTCTATTTACTTCACCCGGCTTGAAAGACCTATGGATCATGGGTAAGTGAGAAATCGTAATTTGAAGACAAAGATATCCCGATCATAGAGCTTGCGGCGGAAGTAGCCCAACAACCCGCAAGCAACGCAGCACCATCTTTTCAGCCATTCGAAACCTGCATCGACTTCGCCTGCAAAGAATCACTGAGTCCGCTAGACAGGGGCGGAATCTCTCGGCCTTACGAATGTTATTAACTGAGCAGCCGGACTATCGTTTGCCGAAGATTGCTCTGGTCCCCTGCATTCAAACCGCCAAGGCGACGAATGACAAGGTTCTGTTCAAGCGTTGCAAACACGGGCTTTACCACTGAGGGCTTGAGGAGGCCTGCAGCTTGCCAATCTTTGAGCCAAATCTCGTTGGCAGATGAACCATGGCGAAGCTGGCTGGTGACCGCCATCACCACGATATCTGGCCGAGACTGATTGTAAGAACCGCTCGAGACAACGACTGCGGGGCGTTTTTTAGAAGCGGTCTGGCTGGTGAAAGGGAACGGCACCAGCACAACATCGCCGAACTCAAAGGGCATCGTAGGCGTCGTCGTCCGGGTTGTTCCAGATTTTGGCGAAAGTGGGCGCGCTGGCCAACTTGGCGGCAGTTGTCAGGGCGTGATCCTGGGCCCGCGTGGCGATGAAGTCGACAAAGTCCTCGATCTCGCCGACACGCTCGGCCGGCAAGGCTTTGATCTTCTCAATTAGCAACTGGGTACTAGGGGTCATCTTACGTCTATATCACCTGCAAAGCCGATGTAGGCTCTACATCACATGGTCTGCCGCAGGGTGGAAGTCAAACGTGCGGGTGCAGAGCAAACATCGTTGTTACTCTTAACACTTTCGCTGTTCGGTCGCAATTTTTCCCTGTTCCTTTGCTTAGGGAATTTGGCTGAACAGGCCAACCAAACTGCGGCCTTGAGCATGTTGCTGCGCGACAAGAATAGCCAAAATGGCGAAATTTCCCTGCAAATACGCTGTTTAACATGGAATTTGCCAGAGAACTGCTGGCCCCAGACTGCGGCCACAGCCAACCGCACTTCATTCAAGACCTGCAATTCGAGAGTTGCCGTCGCCTTGGTGAGTCCCGCACGACACGCGCAACGGTTGTTCACTACACCTGTTATCCCTGTTATTTCAGGGACCATCAAAAAAGAACAGGCGAAGGGGTTCCTAAGCCCTTGATCGGGCTTGGAATCGGAAAGACCCCACTCTGATATCAGGTCATTCACGCCGCGCACGCTGTCTCGTCTTTTCAACGGCTTAGCGTGGGGCACCTGCGGCGCGGCGTGACCGCACCGCAACACGCGCGAACGCAGTGCGCGCATCGGCCCAAACGCGGAGCCGTGAGCAAATCTTACGCCAGGGTCGGCGGGCGATAAAGAAAATCACGGCGTTTTCCACGCAACTCACATGCATCGCGGACGCACTGGCGGGCCGTCGCGGCGATGCGATCGCCCGCGGTCGCGGTAAAGCGGTTATGCGGATCGGAGAGACGGCCGGCGCCGCTGGACGATGCGGAAACGCGACGCGACGAACGCCAAGTCGGTCAGGCAGGCGTTCCCCGCCGGGTTGAGCCCGGTGACGTGGTAATCGCTGTAGGCCGCGGCGAAGTTGATCCACATGTCGCCGTGCAAGTTGATCGACAGATTGGCCCCGGCCTCTTCGTAGGCGTCCGTGGACCGCGCGATGAAGGCCTCGTCCGTGGAATAGAGATAGCAGGAAATCGCCCCCTTCGCCGCGGCGAGTCGGGTGGCCTCGGCAACGGCGGCATCGCCGCTCTCGCAGGCCACCACGAACAGCACCGGGCCGAACTGCTCCTCGCCGTAGAGATCGGCACAGCCGCCGTCGACGGCGGCGATCAGGGGCGTCAGCGTGCGCGCTTGGGGAAACAGCGGGTGGGCATAAGGTGCCGCTGGCCTAAGCACGCGCACGCCCGGCCTGGCCGCCAACGCTTTTGTCAGCCGGTCAATCACGTCGAGGCTCAATTGGCCTTGAATGGCACCCATGATCCCGGCCGCCGTGGCGGGATCGCGCGCGACGTCGTCGACCGCCTTCACCAGCGCGGCGGCGACTTGGTCAAAGCCGGCATGGCCGCCTTGGGTGTGCAGCCCCGCCTTCGGCACGAAGACGGTTTGCGGACTGGTGCACATCTGCCCCGAGAACAGCGCGGCCGAACGCCCGATCGCCCGCGCCGTATCCTCGAGATCATCGACCGACTCAAGCACGACGCTATTGACGCCCGCGGTTTCGGTGAACAGCAGCTTGCCCGTCACCGTGCGCTCGAGGTGCCCGCCGTAACGCGGGCTGCCCGTGAAGTCGATGATTTGCACCGCCGGGTGATCGACCAGGGTCTGCGTCACGGGTGCCGCCAGCGTGTCGACGGCGAGGGTCACGGCGTTCGGATCGCAGCCATGGTCCGCCAGGACCTTGCGGCATACCTCGACCACGATCGCCATGGGCAAGATCGCGATGGGGTGGGGCTTGACGATCACCGGGTTGCCCGTCGCGAGATCGGCGAAGATCGCAGGATAGGCGTTCCAGGTCGGGAACGACGCGCAACAGACCACCAGCCCGATGCCCCGCGACATCAGGGTGTAATGCTTGTCCAATTCGACATCGTCGCGGCCAAAGCGGCGGCGCCATGTCGCCTTGGGCGCAACCTCGGCCATGGCTTTGGCGGCATACGCTAGCGCCTCAAGGCCACGGTCCAGGGCATTGGGCCCGCTGCCGCTGTAAGCCTGGATGTAGCTTTGCCCGGCGACGTGCATCACGGCATGGGCCATCTCGAAGTTGCGGGCGTGAAGCCGCTCGGCGATTTCGAGACACAGCGCGATGCGCTGGGGCGGCGTTATCTTACGCCATGATCGCAAGGCATGCGACGCCGCCGCGATGAGGGCCTGGGGATTGGATCGCGGATACGTAATCCCCAGCGGCTGCCCTGTAAAAGGCGAGACCTCGGCGCCGACCCAGTCAACGATGCCCGGTTGGTCGAGCGCAAACGGCTGGCCGAGACGCGCTTCGAAGGCGGCCTTGCCTCGCGCGGGCTTCTCGGCACCGTGAATCTTGGTGGACGGGGACTCCGCGAAGGGGCTCCAGTGATGGCGCGCCTCGACGGCGGCGATGGCCGCTTGAAGGGTCTGGTGATACCGCGCCACAAGCTCGTCGAGGGTCGTGGCGGCGCGGTCCGTGGCTGCCGCGCCGCTCATGCCGGACGCTGGACCGCGATTTGATCGCCGCGCACCCACGTGCCGTGAAAGCCCGCCGGCACGCGCCCCGGCAGGGGAATCCGCGCGATGGGCCCGTCCGCGAAGGTCTTGGCGTTCAGCACTTGAACTTCCGAGCGGTCGCCTTGCGGGTCGGTGACGAACACCACGACATAGCCGTCGTCCTCGTCGACCGCGCCGATGCGCGGCGCGAAGGCGGCCTCGGACCCGCCGTGTCCGTCGGCATATTTATGAACTTGGCAGGATCCGCTGTGCAGGTCGTATTTGTAGAGCCCGTCAAACCGCTGCAGGTCGCCCGGCGCGATGGCGACGTTGTAGGACCAGCGCGTCTTGCGGGTGGCACGGTCCAGATTGACGACGGGAAACTCGCCGATGCGGTCGTCGATCTGGCGCTGCGTGATGGTCCCGGTGCGCATGTTCATGCGCCATTCGACCGGCACCGCGTGCAGATTCAAGACCGCGACCATCGAGGCGTAGGGCCCATAGGCCGGATTCGGCTTGAGCCCGTTGGGCACCATGCGGCAGGCGGTCATGACCACGTCGTCGCCTTCCTCCCACGCATTGATGACATGGTAGATGTAGCAGGGGTCCGTCTCGAACCACCGGACTTGGGCGCCCGTGCCGTTGCGGTGAACGACGCCAAAGCGCGCGGGCTGATCGCGCAATTCGATTTGCCACAGATTGTTGCGCAAACCGCGCTCGGTAAAAACCACCGGCAGATCGTGCAAGATCACGTAGTTCTCGGTGAGCCCCATGTCGTGCGGCAGGCGCGCGCCCGGAAGATCGACCTTCGAAAAGTGGGTCAGCACGTTGTCCTTGCTGACGACGCCGAAGCTCATCCAAGGTTCGTAGAGCGCGTAATCGAAGAACACAAACTCGCCGCTCACGGGATCGACCTTCGAATGCGCCGACACGTGGCGCGGCAACTTCCCGCCGAAGGTTTCCTCGCCGATCGTCTCGAGCGTGCGCGGATGCAGGCGCACCGGCGTGCCCGAGATATACCACAGCGCCATCAACGCGCCGTGATGGACGACGACGTCGGTGTTCGCGGTGTCCTTATAGACCTTTTCGCCGCGCGCGCGCGACGCGGGCTTCAATACGCCGGCCGCGCCGCAGCCGCCCGCGAGATCGGCGACAAAATCCGCCGAGCGCACATAGCGGTTACGGTACTCGGCCTTGCCGTTCTCGAAGTAGATCGCGTGGATCATGCCGTCGCCGTCGAACCAGTGATGCAGCCCCACGGGCGGGCGCGCCGGATTGGGGCCGTTGCGCGTGAACGCGCCATGGAGGTCCTTCGGCAGCTCTCCGATCACCGGCAAATCCAGCGCCGTGAATTCCCGCGGCTGCGGCGCGTAGAAGCCGTGCAGGTACGGGTTCAAATCGTTGACGTCGGCGGCGGGGTGCGGCTGAGCCGACATGGACACCGATGCTGGAGCGATCATGGCAAACTCCCTTCTCGTCGCGCGCCGCCAATCCACGGATGATCCTGTCGCGCAGGCGACCTGAAGACGCAACGCAACGCATGGATTGTGAGGCGGGTTGATACTTGCATATCAGGACTTACGAGGCTAGCTTTTCGGCGACGCCTGCGGTCGTCATGTCGAACCGCGCGGCGCCGGTCATTTCATTCCGCGAGGAGCCGACAGCCGTCATGGCGCCGCCCAATCGCTCCGATATCGTCGTTTTTGACGCCGTCCGCACGCCGCGCGGCAAGGGCCGCGAGGGCGGAACGCTGGCGGCAACGCCGCCGGTGGAATTGGTCAAGCAGCTCATCACCGCCCTGAACCGCCGCCAGGGCGAACAGATCAGGACTGCCGATCACTTCATTTTGGGCTGTGTCGGGCAAACCGGCGCCCAAGGCGGACACATCGCCCTGGTCTCCAAGCTCCATGCCGGCCTTGCGGAGTCCATGCCCGCCTGGTCGTTGAACAATTTCTGCGTCTCGGGTTTGAGCGCGGTGCTGAGTGCGGCCGAAAAGGTCGGATCGGGCAACGCCGATGTGGTGCTGGCGGGCGGCGTCGAGAGCATGTCGCAGGTGCCGTTCTTGGCCGACAAGGGCGCCTACTACACCGACCCGGCTTTTTCCGCGGCCCTGAGATATGTTCCCGTGGCGCTGTCGGCCGACGTGTTGGCCCATCACCACAACGTCACCCGAGCCGAGCTGGACGCCGTTGCGCTTGCGTCTCATCTTCGCGCGGCACATGCCCAAAAGGAAAATCTCGGTCAGCAATCGCTGATTCCGGTTGTGGATGCTGCCGGAAAGGTCGTTCTCGCGCGTGATGAATATGTGCGCGCCGGAACGACGCTTGAGGGCTTGGCCGCTTTTCCACCCGCCTTCGGATCCCTCGGCGCGGCCTATGCGCCGATCCTCAAGTCCGCCTTGGGCCTGGAGCGCATCGATCACCGCCATGCCGTGGTTCATGCGCCGGGAACGGCCGACGGCGCCGGGCTGGCCGTGATCGGCACCCGCGACGCCGGCGCGGCGCGCGGCCTGAAACCGCGCGCGCGCATTGTGGCCATGGCCGAGGCCGGGGGCGACCCGGTGCTGTCGCTCACCGCCGGACGCGCCGCCATGGATAAGGTTTTGCAGAGAGCACGCATGACGCTGAGCGACATCGGCGTGATCGAATACATGGAGGCCTTCGCGGTCGTGCCCGCGCTCTTTTACCGCGATCATGCCGCGCACGCCGACAAGGTCAACGTGTTCGGCGGCCACGTCGCGCGCGGGCATGCCCTGGGCGCCACCGGCGCCATTCTGTTGTCGTCGCTGCTGGACGTCATGGAGCACAAGGGCGTCGCGCTCGGCATGGTGGTTGCCTTCGCCGCGTCGGGCATCGGCTCGGCGGTCATCCTTCAGCGCGAATAATCGCGGCGATTTTGGACGCACAAAGAAGAGGACCTCGCACATGGCCATGCTGCTGAAAATCATCCAGTTCTATGGCCGCTTTCTGCTGAGTTTCAGCAGCATCGGATTCCGCTGGCGAGCGCTGTTCTGGCCGCCCTTCATGCCCAATTTCACGGGCCAGACGTGGCTGGTGACGGGCGCGTCCGGCGGATTGGGCAAGGCCATCGTCCAGACCGCCGCGCGGGCCGGCGCCACGGTGCTCGCCGCGGCGCGCAGCGGCGAGAAACTGGCCGAGGTGATCGCCGAGACGCCGGGGGCGAACATCGTGCCGGTGGTTGTGGATCTTTCGCTGCAAAAAAGCACCAGCCGGATGGTCGATGATCTGGCCGCGGCCGGTCACAAAGTCGATGTTCTGGTCAATAACGTCGGCGTGCTGCTGGACGATCACGCGCTCACCTCCGAGGGCCGCGAAAACTCGTTCGCCATCAACATTCTCAATCACTTTCTGCTCACGGAACGCGGCATCGAGAAGGCGTTGCTGAAGCCGGACGCGACGATCATCAACATGTCGTCGGGCGGCATGTACAACGCACCCCTCATGGTCGCGAAAATGAACGTCACCGACCCCACCGGATACCGCGGCCTGCTGGCCTATGCGGTCCACAAGCGCGGACAAGCCGAGCTGACCAAGTATTGGCACCAAATGCACCGCGGCATGAACGTTTACGTCATGCATCCGGGCTGGGCCAAGACGGACGGCGTCAAGCGCTCGCTGCCGCGCTTCTACAAGATTCTCAACACCGTGCTGCGCGACGGACACCAGGGCTCGGACACGGCGATTTGGCTGGCGGCCACCAAGCCGAAGTGCGAGCCCGGCGCATTTTGGTTCGACCGAGTCCCGCGCTCGAGCCACGCCTTTCCGGCGACCCGGCTGACCAAAGATGTCGCCGACGACCTCGTCGCCTACTTGAAGCAAGAGTTGGCGCGGGGTTAGGGCGCCACAGCTAAGATTTTGCGACGATAAAGCTCACGGTCGTGGTCGCGCTGCCGCCGATATTCAACGTCGCAAACCGCTTCGCCCCCTCGACCTGATAACCGCCCGCGCGTCCGCTCACCTGCTTGGCGGCATCCAGCACCATGCGCACGCCGGTCGCGCCCACGGGATGGCCCAGGCCGATCAGGCCGCCGCTGGGGTTGATGGGCAGCGCGCCCGTCGCGGCGATGGTGCCGTCCTCGATCGCGCGCCAGCTCTGGCCCGGCGGCGTGAGCCCGAAGTGATCGATCGCCATGTATTCGGTGGTCGTGAAGCAATCGTGGGTCTCGATGCCGTCGAGATCCCGGGCGCTGGCGATGCCCGCGCGCGTGAAGGCATCCAAGATCGTGCCCCGCACATGCGGGAAGACGTAGTCGTCGGATCGGCTGGCCTCGATTTTGGCGCCGTAGGAAATACGCGCGGTGCGGTGCCCCCAACCCTCGATGTACGCCAGGTCCTCGAGTTTCAGGCCGCGCTGGGCGGCGTAAGCCTTGGCGCGGGCTTCGCTGGCGAGGAACACGATGGCCGCGCCGTCGCTCACTTGGCCGCAATCCTGTTTGCGGATGCGGCCGTCAATGACGGGGTTGGCCTCGTCGTCTTCGGTGAAACTCAGGGCATCGAAGGTCCAGGAGCGTGTCTGGGCGTTGGGATTGCGCTTGGCATTGTCGAAGTTGATCTTGGCGATGGCCATGAGATGCTTGTGGTCCAGGCCGTAGCGCCGAGCGTATTCGTCGCCGAGCAGCGAGAACATGTGCGGCCAAGGATATTTGACGCCCTGACACTCGTGGCCGCTCCACATCGCCGCGCCGCCGATGTTCGCGGCCGCCTGGTCTCCGGGCACGTTGCGCATCATTTCGATGCCAAGCACCGCCGCGAGCCCATAGCGGCCCGATTCGATCTCGGCCGAGGCCGCCAAGAGCGCGATCGAGCCCGATGCGCACGCCGCTTCGTGACGGCCGGCGGGAATGCCGGCCAATGCCGGATTGACCTCGGCGAAGAACCCGCCAAGATGACCTTGATTGCAAAACAGCTCGGCGGTGAAATTGCCGACATGCGCCGCCTCAATGTCGGTTGCGTCCAACTTCGCGTCGGCCAGGCCCTGGCTCAGGGTCTCGCGGAACATGTCGAAGATTTCGTGGCCTTCCCGCGCCCAATTGCGCTTGAAGTCCGTCTGATATCCGCCGAGAACAAATACAGGCGATGTCATGGCCGAGTCCGTCAGAGCATGGGTGCCGCTTCAGGTCGCAATCGCGACGGAGATCCGCACGGCGCGCAACGCCTCCGGCGGGCCGGACGCGCCTGGGCCTTGCGCTGTACGAACAAACACTGCTTCCCTTCAGTATAGCAACCATTAGTCTCTTTATGCAAGGAACACGCAGCCCACGCGCGGCATGGAGGGCGGGGTGACACTGACGTCAAGCGATTTGATCGGCGCCTGGACCTTCGTCGACTGGGTGATCACGTCACCCCATGGCCGCGTCAGCAGGCCCTTTCAACCCAACCCCACCGGGGCCCTCATTTACTCCGCCGACGGCCTGATGTCGGCCGTCATCCAGGCCGGTCATCGCCCGCGGTTTGCCAGCGACGATGTCCGCAAGCGCCCCGACGCCGAGAAGGCGGGTGCGTTTGACGGCTATTTCCACTACGGCGGAACGTGGACGGTTCACGGTGTCCAGGTCGTGCACCGGGTGGCGTGGGCGCTCAACCCGAACATGATCGGCAGCGAACAGGTGCGGGACGTTAAACTCGAGGACGGCGTGTTGATTCTGAGCGCCGACGAATCGCTCGACGCCGGCACGGGTGTCCGCCATCACGCCTTGACGTGGCGGCGCCACGCTCCGGCAGCACTCGGCGCGCGCGACCGGCCTGCTTGACGCCCGGTTGCTGTTGCCTCTAGTTTCGTTATGCAAGTTACCGACCGTTTGTCGCTTGGGGGACAGGGTGCAAACCAGCAGCCCGGCCAAGATCGCCGAATACACAGCCAAGGGATGGTGGAGCGATCAGACGTTCACCCAACTGTTCGATTCGACGACGGCGGCCGTGCCGACCCGCCTCGCGATCCTTGACGCGCCGAACCGGCCCGACATTGCCTTTGGCGCGGCGCGTCGATTGACCTATGCCGAGGCGTCAGCCTGCGCCCAAAGAATAGCCGCCGCCTTGCATGCCGCGGGCGTCCGCCAGGGCGACAGCGTGCTCGTCCAACTGCCGAATATCGCCGAACTGCTGCTCACGTACATCGCGGTCGCGCGCCTTGGCGCCATCATCAGCCCGGTGCCGATGCAATATGGGCGTCATGAACTCGGGACGATCAACAAGGTTTTGCGGCCGCGCGCGCTCGTTTCGCTGACCAAATTCAAGACGGAGGATGTCGCGGCGCAGCTTCACGAGGCCTTTCCCGAGCTGCCGGTCCTCGCCTTCGGCCCGCCCTCGCACCGGGGCGTTCAGCGATTGGACGACACCGCATCCGATGCGGCGTCGGAGGCGGCGGTGACGGGCTACATCTCGGGTTTGAAAATATCGGGCAACGATATCTATACGATCTGCTGGACGTCGGGCACGACGGGGAAGCCGAAAGGCGTGCCCCGAAGTCACAATCACTGGTTTTGCCAAAGCTACGCCGTGCACGACGCCGTGCATCTCAAGGACGGCGATATCCTGCTGAATCCGTTTCCCTTCGTGAACATGGCCGCCATCAGCGGCTTTCTCTTCGTGTGGTTGTTCGCGCGCGGAACGCTGGCGCTGCACCATCCGCTGGACCTGACGGTGATGCTGAAACAGATCCAAGACGAAGGCGTGGTTTACACCATCGTGCCGCCGGCGGCCCTGAACATGCTGCTGCGCCAGAAGGAGCTGCTGGCGGCGTTCGATCTGTCCAAGCTGCGCACGATCTGTTCCGGCAGCGCGCCGCTCTCGCCCGTGATGGTGAAGGGATTCAAGGATTTGTTGAATATCGACGTGGTCAACACCTTCGGATCCAACGAAGGCGTGTCGCTGGTCAGTTGCGGCGAGGACGTGCCCGATCCGGAACACCGCGCCTTGTACTTTCCGCGGTTCGGCGTCGACGGCCTGACCTGGCGCAACCGCATCGCGCAGCAAATCAAGACGAAGCTGGTCGACCCCGTCACGCATGAACTCGTGACCGAGCGCGGCAGGGCCGGCGAGCTGTGGATCAAGGGGCCGAACGTGTTCGACGGCTACCTGCATTCCCCGGTCGACAACACCGATGTGTTCGACGGCGAAGGCTACTTCCGTTCCGGCGACCTGTTCGAGATCGTCGGCGACGACGACCCGCCGCGCTTCTACCGTTTCGTCGGCCGGCACAAGGACCTCATCATTCGCGGCGGCATGAACATCTCGCCCGACGAGATCGATCACCTGCTCGCGCATCATCCGAAGGTCGTCGAGACCGCCGTGTTCGGCGTGCCCGATGAAATTCTGGGCGAACGGGTGTGCCTTGCCGCGGTCCCCAAGCCCGGGGTCACGTTGACCCTGGACGACTTCAAGGACTTCTTGCACGAGAAGGGCGTGGCCATCTTCAAATGGCCCGAGCGCTTGATGGTCGTCGACGCCCTGCCCCGCAATCCCTTGGGCAAGGTTCTGCGCACCGAGTTGAGGGCCTCAAGCCAAGCGCGAGGCTAAGCGGCCTTTTTCACGTAGCCGTCGGCCAACAGTTCGCGGCTCGCCCAGGTGGAGTGAGTGCCGCTGCAGATTTTGTGCGGCAGCAAGATCCGGCAGACGGGACCTTCGGCAAAGCGCTTGGCGTCGATCAGCAGGCACTCGGACCGGTTCTTGGCCTGGTTGATCGTGAACGTAATGACGTAGCCGTCGTCCTCGTCCTGGGCATCGATGCGCGGCGCAAACGGCGACTCGCTGGCGTATTCATCGTCGGCCAACATCACCTTCGAGGTTTCACCCGTCTTCAGGTCGTGCTTGACCAGGCCGTTGAACAAGAACATCCCGGGCTTGGACAGGGCGCTGTAACAGTAACGATACGGCCGGCCGGCGTAGCGTTGATTCATGGTGCCGAATTCGACCGTCAGATCGCTGAGGCGCTCTTCGCGCGTCCGGCCGGTCTTGAGGTTGAACCGCCAGCGGTGCAGGCGCGTGCGCATGGCGTGAAGATCGAGGAAGCCCATCATGTGCTCATAGCCCGCGGGCGCGCTGGCGGTGGGCTTCGGCGTCGGATCTTCCTGGAAATACCCGTCGAGAACGATCTCATCGCCCTCCTCGTAGGCGTTCACCCAATGCAACACATAGGTTGGATCGGCCTCGAACCATCGGATCTGGTCGGGGCCGCCGCGCCGGGGCAGGATCGCGAAGCGGGTCTTCTGGTTGCGGTAGAAACGCACCGCATAGATGTTCTTGGCCAGCAGATCGGGATCCCAATAGACCGGCAGATCGTTCAAGATCGCGTAATTTTCGGTGAAGCACATGTCGTGCGGCAAACGCGGACCCGGCAGCGCGACCGGAATGTAGTGAACCAGGCGGTTGTCCCTGTCGACGACCCCATAGTGCATGTAAGGCGGATAAAGCGAGTAATTGAAGAACAGCAGCTCGCCGGTTCGCTCGTCGACTTTGGTGTGGGCGGAGATCCCGTCGATCGGCACCCAGCTTTCAAGGCCGAGCGTCTCGAGCGTTTCGGGATTGACGCGATAGCCTTCGCCGCATTGGTAATACGTCGAGAGCACGGACTTGGCGTGGACCACAACGTCGGTCGACGACGCATCCTTGAGGCCGGGATGCACGCACTGCCCGCGCCGTTGGCTCACGGACACGGGCTCCATGAGGCTTCCGTACAGCGCCTGGCCGGCCTCCTGCTCCGCCGCGAAGCCGCGGGTGCGCACCCAGCGGTTGCGGTAGCTGGCCTTGCCGCCGTGAAGATCGATCTGATGAATCATGCCGTCGCCGTCGAAGGGGTGAAAGCGCCCGCGCGGCTGATGAATCTGATTTTGCGTGTTGCGAAGGTAAATCCCGTCGATGTCCGTGGGCAACCGACCTTCAACGACGTCAAGATCGACCGCAACGACCTCCTCGGCCAGGGGCGTCCATGGGCCGGAGAGGTAAGGCAAATTGCTGGGCTTCAGCGTGCTCACGATTTTGGGATGGCGGGTGATCTTCATGATCGTGCTCTCGTTCTCTTGCGCAGCGAAGGGGCCCGCACGGATGCGGGGACCCCCGGCGTTCCGACCAAACATAGGCCAGTAAGTCTGTTTATGCAAGTGATGAAGCGGCGCC
The DNA here is from genome assembly GCA_033763995.1 of Rhodospirillaceae bacterium. Lineage (GTDB taxonomy): Bacteria > Pseudomonadota > Alphaproteobacteria > Rhodospirillales > Rhodospirillaceae. Next base: position 95,457 of record JANRJL010000007.1, read on the forward strand.
CAACCCCTGACCCGCGGCACGGGACCGGCGCTTAGCGCGGCTCGAGAAACGCTTGGAACGCCGCGGTGGCGTGCGCGTAATCGGTGTGGCGGGGCGAGGCCATGGCCGCGTGCACGGCCTGGGCGATATCGCCGCCGACTTGAACGATATCACCCTCAACCATGCGGGCATGGCGCAGCCAGTCACCGCCGGCAATCAGCACTCGTCCCGAGACGTCGCAGGCCTCGCTCATCAACCACGCCACCAGCGCTGCGGGCGCCTCGGGGGTCAGATGGCGCGCCGCCTCGGAGGAAATGTAAGCGGCCGTCATCGCGGTCGCGGCATAGGGCGCCACGGCATTGATCTTGACGTTGGCGGCTTCGCCCTCCAACGCCAACGCCCGCGTGAGACCGATCAGGGCAGCCTTGGACGAGGAGTACCCGGCCATGCCGCGATTGCCGTGCAACCCCGCCGACGACGTACTCACAACAACGCGCCCGGATTTCTGCGCCAACAGGACGCGCCAGGCGGCGTGAACAACATGCAAAGTCCCGAGGAAATTGACGTCGAAGACGGCGCGAAACGCCTCCAGCGTCATGCGCCCAAACGAAGCGGCTTCCGGAACGCCGGCATTGGCCACGACGCCATCCAGCCGGCCAAAGCGGTCCAGGGCCAAGGCCACCATGGCCGCGCCGGACGCCGGATCCTCGACGGCATGAAGCGAGGCGCACCCTTGCCCGCCCGCGGCCTTGATCTCGTCGACGACGACGTCCGCGCTGGGCCTTTGGCTTTGATCGCGCCACCGATTGTTGACAACAATCATCGCCCCGGCCGCCGCCAAGGCAAGCGCATGGGCGCGGCCCAATCCGTTTCCGGCGCCGGTGACGATGAAGACCTTGCCCGCGAGTGTTGGCCGCCAGTCCATCCGCGACTCCTTCAACACGCGCTAGTGTCGCGATTCCGAAGTTCGTTCGACTTCCCGGCAAGCACTTTAACGAACTTCGGAATCAAGGCGACACTAGAACATTATGATTCTAGTGTGGTTTTTGGATTTGAAGTTCCTGAAGGTGCTTGCGGCAAAATCTTAGGAACTTCAAATCCACCACACTAGCGGCGAATGGTTTGCAACGCCTCGGTGTGAGGCGAGGTCACATTGTGATGATCGACGACTTCGCCGCAATGGTTGCACGTGATTTTGGGAATCAGCTTGGCGCCGCAGGCCTTGTGACGCACGATCAGCGGCGGGCCTTTGCCGCCGTCCAGCCACCGGTCGCCCCAAGCCATCAGCGTCATGATCAACGGGAAGATGTCGCGCCCCTCGTCGGTCAGGCGATAGGCGAGCCGTTTGGGCCGCACCTCATATTGCTGTTTTTTGAGGATCCCCGCGTCCACGAGACGCCCGAGCCGGTCGGCGAGAATATTGGAGGCGATCTTCAGCCGGTCTTGAAAGTCGGCGAAGCGCTTGGCGCCGCGAAACGCCGCGGCAATCACGTGCGACGTCCATCGATCGCCCAGCAACATGCCGGCGCGTTCGAGCATGGGGTGCGCCGTTTTCGGCTCCTCCTCCAGTTTCGTCGAGCGACGCTGGGCACGCGGACCACGCGGCTTGTCGAGACCGGCGCCGGGACCATCGACCGCGTAGACATCTCGGGCATCGGCGAAATGCCCGCACGCCGAGCACATGAATTCGGGCGTGAACTCCTTCCCGCATCCCGCATGGACAGGCCGCTGCATGGGCGAGGCCGGGTCAAAATGCCACCGTCGTTCCCAGCGAATCATCATCAGGGCGGTGTCGTGAAGCCCGACGCCCATCTTGGTGAGGCGATACTCGTACCTAATGGGACGCTTTGAATAGGCGACGCGGCGCATCACCTTGGCCTCGGTCAACCGCTGCAGACGGTCGGTGAGCAAGCTGGGCGCCAGGCCGGTGACGAGTTTAAAGTCGTTAAATCGGCGCACACCGAGCAACGCGCAGTTCAGAATGAGCAAGGTCGCACGGTCACCGATGATGTTCAGGGCGCGACTGACGGAGTGCGCCGCGACCTGCTGCTCGGCAGGCCGCTTGGTCACGGCCGTCTTGAGGCGGCGGCGCGCAACCTTGCGCGGCTGGATCGCCTTTCGTCCCGTCATGCCTGCGATTCACCCGTCCGAGTTCACGACCGGCGCAACTGAGTGTGGTGGATTTGAAGTTCCTAGGATTTTGCCGCGCGCACTTTAGGAACTTCAAATCCAAGAACCACACTAGATTCATAGAGTTCTAGTGTCGCCATGATTCCGAAGTTCGTTAAAGTGCTTGCCGGGAGATCGAACGAACTTCGGAATCGCGACACTAGCGAGAGTCGGCGCAAAGCGCAAACCGCGCCCAAAGCATCACCTGGCCCTTGGTTGCTTGTATAAACGTATCTATTGATTTACTTTTGTATCTGGCGCCCTTCGATGCCGGCAAGAGGATCGACCATGCTGCAAACCAGCCTCGCGTTGTTGGCTCTCAACTTCGCCGTCGTCCTATGCTGCGTCTTGATTCTGTGGGCGATCTCCTTGCGTACCAAGGATCCGACGCCGATGGACAGCTTCTGGGCCTTCGGCTTGGCGTTGGTGGCCATGCTCAGCTTTATTGAGATGGGCGAGCCGACGCCGCGGCGCCTGCTGATCGTCGGTCTTTGCACCATCTGGGGCCTGCGCCTGGGCACGTACATGCTGTGGCGCTGGCGAACACATGGCCCCGACGGCCGGTACGAGGCGATGATGCGCAAAGCCCAGGAGCGGCGCGGCTGGTCTTACGCCACCGCGAGTTTGCGCCTGGTGTTCCTGACCCAAGCGCCGATGTTGTGGCTGGTCGCCCTGCCCGTGCAGCTCGGGCAATTCCAGGCCGAGCCCTTGGCGATTGGCCCGCTCGGCTGGGCCGGAGCCGGATTGGCGATCTTTGGCTTTGTCTTCGAGAGCGTGGGCGATTGGCAGCTGGTGCGCTTCAAGGCCGATCCGGCGAACAAGGGCAAAGTCATGGACCGCGGGCTATGGCGCTACACCCGCCATCCGAATTACTTCGGTGACTGCTGTGTGTGGTGGGGGCTCTATCTGATCGCCGCCGAGACCGAGATCGGACGATATGCGATCGTTGGCCCGGTGTTCTTGACGTGGACGCTCTTGGTGTGGAGCGGCGCGGCCATGTTGGAGCGGCGAATCACGCGCAGCAAGCCGGCTTACGCCGATTACATCGCCCGGACGAGCGCATTCATTCCCTGGTTTCCGAAGAAGTCGAGTCCGTGAGCGCGTCTCACGATGGCCTGCGCCCCGTGGTGACCCGTTCGCCGCTGAGCGAGCGCGCCATCATGCGTTCTTGCGCCTTGGGGTCGAGCGCCAGCATCGCGCGAACGCTCATGGCCATCTGATCGGTGTCCAGTTCGTCGATGCCGCGCCGGATGGCGTCGAGTCCCGCCTCGGCGATCGCCGACGGCGGCTCTTTGTATCCCTGAACATGGCTGGCCATGCGCGTGTCGACCGAGCCCACGATCAGCGCGGCGACCGTCGTTTTCTGCCCGGCCAATTCCGCGCGAATGCAGGTCGACATGGCGCGGGCGGCGAATTTCGACGGGCTGTAGCCCCCCATCCCCGGCACGGCGACGATCGCCCCGGCCGACAGGACGTTGACGATGGCGCTTTGCGGATGGCGGCGAAGAATCGGCGCGAAGGCGCGGCACATGGCCAGCGGAGCAAAATAGTTCACCTCCATCTCGGCCCGCGCGGCCGTCATGTCCGGCGCGCCGATCAAATGCTTCATGGCGAAAAGGCCGGCGTTGTTGACCAAAATCGACGTCTCGCCGCACGCGGCGGCGGCGCGCGCGATATGGTCGGGATTGGTCACGTCCAACTCCACGACGACGACACGATCGGGCGCCTCGGCGACCAGATGGCCGGCGTCGGCGACTTTGCGAGACCCGACATAAACGCGCCGCGCCTTCGCCGCCAGGAGCGCGCGGACAAAGGCCTCGCCGATGCCGCGATTTCCGCCCGTGACCAAAGCAACACTGCCTTCGATGTCCATCGCCGACCCCGTTTCACGCCTGGTAGAGAATGTCGTTGGGCTTCTTGCCGCCGCGAACCAGCAGACGAGGGTCCGGCGCGATCAAACCGCGCCCCCATGTCTCGGCCATGGGCATCTCGTGATTCCATTCCCACGCCAATGTGCGCGCGGCGATCCGCCACTGCCCGGCGCGCCGCTCGAACCGGTCGACGACGCGCGCGAGCGTGAGTGTATCGAAAAATTCGCCGCTCTTGCGCATCCGCGCGAACGCCAAGATGTGGGACTCGGCTTGCGCACGATCGCCGTCGACGTCGATCAGGATGTTGGTCACGCTATGGGTCATGAGGCGGGGTGCCGTGAGGACTGCGGCAATGGATTTAATGTAGTCCGCGGCCGAACCGGCGAAGAGGCCGCCATGGTCCTCGGTCGCATCGTCGTGATAGCAACTGGTGAGCAGCGCGAGATCGCCGCGATCCACCGCGCGGCAATAGCGCACCAAGACTTCGGCGATCGCCTGCTTGTCCAGAAGCTGAAGCAGCTCCGCTGAGGGTGTTGCAGAGTTGGTCATGGGCGTGCTCCAGCCAGCATCGTTCAATCGACGACGATCACGTCGGACCCCGGTGGTTCGCCGTACAAAGCCGCAACGGCGTCCGCTCGGCGCGCGAGCACGATGCTGCGATTGATGGATCCCTTGTCGGAAATTTCGTGGGCTTCGACGACGGGAGGCTCGGCCAGGATCAGGCAGCGGCGGATGCGCGTGCTCAGGCCCGGGAGCGCCGTGTTATGGGCTTTCAAACGGTCGGCAAGGATCGTCCGTGCGGCGGATTCGGTCACGCTCTCGGCGTCCAGGGCGGTGCGATTGAGCCAAACAAGAAGCGCCAAATAGCCGCGCCCCTCGGCGCAGATCACGAGATCGGAGACATAGGGCGACAGGCGCTTCATCAGGTCGGCCCGCAGTTCGCCGCTGCGCACCCACGTGCCGGATCCGAGCTTGAACTCCTCGGCCAGCCGCCCGGCGAAGACGAGGCCTTTGAGTGGGTCTCGGTCGTCGACGAACGCGGCATAGTCGCCGGTGCGATAGAAGCCGTCGCCGTCGAAAATTTCCCGGCTCTTCTCGGGCTCGTTCAGATATCCCGGCGTGATGATCGGGCCGCGGATGCGGATCTCGTACCGCTGTTCATAGGGGATGAGTTTGACTTCGATTCCCGGCATCGGCAGTCCGATGCCGACTTTTTCCGCCGGATAGTGGATCGCCAGGCACCCCGATGTGGTTTCGGTGGCGCCGTAAGCCGAGATCCCGATGATGCGGTGCCCGACGGTGGCGACGGCCATGGCCTGGATGCGGTCCAGAACCGGCTGCGGCAAACCGGCCCCGCCATACAGCATGACCTGAAGGTCGCGAAAGAACGTCCGGCGCAAGTCCGCATCGGCCTCGAGCGCGTCGGCCAACATGGCGTAGCCCATCGGCACGTTGACGTAATATCGCGGCGGGATTTCGCGCAGATTGCGCAAGGATTCCTCGAACGCGCCCGGCAAGGGGCGGCCGTCGTCGATGTGCAATGTGCCGCCCGAGGTCAAGGCCATCAGCGGCGCGGCCGCACCCGAGACGTGGCTCCACGGCAGCCAATCGAGGAAGGCCTGATCCCACCCCGCCGCCTTGCCCAGCGTCTGGACAGCCTGGGCGATATTCGCCGCGATCATGGCGTGGGTTTGCACCACCGCCTTGGGACGCCCGGTTGAGCCCGACGTCAACATGTAGGCGGCGGGCGCGTCGGCATTGATTTGACCCAGCCGCGCGGCGACGGCGGGCGTCACGGGCGTCGCGACAACATCGTCCCACGCCACGGCATGGGACCCGACGATGTCCGGCGTCGACGTGACAATGACCGCGTCGCCGAAGTCCACGGCCACCAGCGCCTTGGCGAAACGCGCGGCGTCTTCGACGAAAACCACGCCGGGCTTGACCAGGGATACGACGTGAATGAGGCGGCCGAAGTCGGCGTGGGCCATGCCGTAGTTGACGCTGACGGGGCAAACCGGCACGCCCGCGGCAAATGCGCCGAACTTGATGATGGCGTGGGCGACGGAGTTGCCCGAGAGGATGAGCACCGACCGATCGCCGCCGATGCCGCGGTTGATGAGCCATTGCGCCACGGCGTCGCTGTGGCGTTTGGTCTCGCCGTAACTTTGGCCCTGCCAGGCGCGATCGGCCCCGCGCCGCTGAAGGATAAACGGCCGGTTTTCGAATTTCGCCGCCTGCTCGGCCAGAACGCGCGCCAGAACCGGCTCGTGGCGCATCAGCGGCACGCGCGAGCGCAAAATCATCGAACCGTCGCTGCCACGCTGGAGATCAATGTCGACGGGCAGGAACTCCGCGGCGCGAAAAGCGGCCGTGGCGACCGGCGAGGGATTGCTTGTCGTCATCATCCGAGGGCCAACATCTGAGGGCCAACGCTCGCCCGGTCCGGGGAGCACTCCAGGCTCGTTTAGTTATGGAAATACTGGTACGTTTATGCAAGCATTACAAGCAACTCCGGCGATGCGCTTTCGCAGCGCAATTGGCGAGGTATAAGAAGGAGAACCCCATGAGCGAGCTCATCAAGGGCGTGACGCGCATCGGCGCGTGGTTCAACCGCCGCGCGGCCTTATTGGCCGCACTGACCGGCGCCGCGGCGATGTCGTCGCCCGGAACGGCCCTCGCAAAGGACGCCGAAAGCATCGACGTGGTCAAGAAAATCATCTTGGCCTGGCGGAAATTGGACGTCGAGGGCGTGCTGAGCCACGTCTCCGAGGACATCGTTTGGTACTCCCACGTCGGCGGCAAGGCGCCGTTTCGCGGCAAGCCGGCCATGCGCGAGTTTATCACCGCGCTGGGCAAGGGAATCACGGACAACAAGTGGCGCGTGTTTCACATGGCGGTGAAGGACGACACGGTCTATTGCGAGGGCGTGGACGATTTCAAGACCACGGACGGGAAACACATCGTGGTGCCCTATCTGGGGCTCATGAAGGTGCGGCGCGGCGTGGTGACGGAATGGCGTGACTATTTCGACGGCGGCCTCGCCGACCGCATGAAGAAGGGCGAGTTCGATTTCGCCAACGATCCGGTCGTCCCGCTGCTTGACCGCCCGGCCCTCTTTTAGAACGACCACGTAATCTCGCCGCAGGCGCGGCGCGCGATCGCCAAAAAGAAAATGGCCGGGAGCGGTACCGCTCCCGGCCATTGACTTATGACGGTGTGATCAGTTCTCAGAACTTCAAGGTCAGGTCGACGCCGTACGTGCGCGGCGCGCCGAACTGCGACACCTCTTCGCCGAAGAACGGAATGATGTTCACGCGATAGAGCTTGTTGGTGACGTTCTTTCCGTAGATCGCCACTTGCCAAGCCGCCTCGGGCGGCGACAACGCCGCGCGCAGGTCGAGCAATCCATAGCTGGGTTCGCGCGCGATATTGTCGGTCGCCCAGAACAGATTGCCTTGATAGGTGTAGTCGGCGCGGAAGTTCAACGCATCCGTCCAGCTTCCAACGCTGGTCGTGATGTCGATGCCGCCGCTGAGCTGGGTCTTGGGCGTGCGCTGGAGGCGATTGCCCGAGCTGACCAGCCGCTGTCCGGTGACCGGGTTGATGGCCGATTCGATGAAGTCCTTGTAGGTCGGGTCGACATAGGAACCGCCGGCCGAGACCTTCACGCCGTCGACGACGATGAATTCGAACTCGCCTTCGATGCCCTCGATCTTCGCGCTTGCCGCGTTGTCGGTGAGATTGCACAGGCACTGCGCGTTGGTCTGGGTGACCTGGAGATCGGTGTAATCCATCCGGAAAATCGACGCATTCAAGCGCATGCGGCGATCAAGGAAACTCGCCTTGAAGCCCAATTCGTAGTTGTCCACGACTTCAGGATCGAACGGAATGTTGGCGGCGATGGCGCTGGTTGGCGTATCGTCGTAGCCGCCGCCCTTGAAGCCTTTCGCGTAGCTCGCGTAAACGAAGAAATCGTCGGTGGGCGTGTACTGCAAGATCGCCTGCGGCGTAAACTTGTCCCACTTTTCGCTGTAGGCTTGGGTGAAGCCGCCGCCGAGCGGCGTATTGGCCGCGAGCGGAGTCAAGGCGAAGCGATCGGTGGGGTTGAACACGTCGCCCAAGGCCGCCGCCGTGCCTTTGACAACGCCGCCCTTCTTGTCTTCGGTGTAGCGGGCACCGACGGTGAGCTTCAGCTCATCGGTGAACTCGAAACCCACCTGAGCGAACGCGGCGTAGCTTTCGTTGTTGCCGTCGTTGTCCCATACCGTTTCGCCGCTCAAGGTCGCGAGCGGTCCGCCGGTCACGGGATTGCCGACGAATAAACTGCCGATGAAATTCTCGCCGATGAAGTGGTCGACTTTCCGGATGTCGTCGTTGGCGTAGTAAACGCCGGCGATCCAGTCAAAGCGGCTGTCGTCGTTGGTCGACGTCAGGCGGAATTCCTGACTGAACGAGCGCACCTTGGCTTTTTCCCCGACCGGCTCGGCGAACAGGAATTGGCCGTTGTTGCTGACGGCGGGCGCCGTCAGGCCGCCCGGGCGCGTGGCCGCAACGAAGGCGACGTATTGCAGCCAGCGCGGGACGCTGCGGCCCAGGGCTTCCGGCCCCAAGCCGGTTTGATCGTAAAGCTGCGCGCCGAAGCCGGTGCGGTAGCCGGTGAGCGAATTGAAGGCGAAGCCGTCGAACTGCTGTTCGATGTCCAACTTGTAGCCGGTGTTCTGGCGCCGCATGAACTGTTGCGTGGGGTTGGCATTGCCGACGTACTGAACGCTTTGCGCCATGTTGACGCGCGGATCCGTCAGGCGCAGGAAACGGCGCAAATTGCTCCAGGGGCGCGTGCAGTTCGTGCGCAAATAGCTGGTTTCGCAACCCGGTGTGCCGCCGTCGACCGCGACGACGTTGATGCCGTTGGTCGAGTCCTTGTTGAAATCAACCATGAAGCGCGCCTCAAGATCGCCGCCTTCGGGCGTGAACAGCAATTGAGCGCGGCCTTGGTAGGAGTCCAAATCTTCGACTTCGCGGTCGTGCAGGATGTCGCGCGCATAGCCGTCGTGATTGCGGGTCTGGAACGAAAACCGGCCGGCGATCGTGTCGCTCAAGCCGCCCGTGACGTAGCCGGAGACGAGTTGGGCATCGTAGTTGCCGTAGCCGACCAGTACTTTCCCCGACGAGTCGAAGCTCGGCTTGGCGCTAATGATGCTGAGGGCACCACCGACGACGTTCTTGCCCAGCAACACGCCTTGGGGACCGCGAATGACCTCGATGCGTTCCAAATCGTAAAAGTCATAGTTGAGGTCGCCGGTGCGGCCGACGTAAATTCCGTCAACGAAGGTTCCGACCGACGGGTCGGCGGAGGGCGCGTCGAGACGGGTATTGGTGATGCCGCGAATGTTCAGTTCCACGTCGAGCGGCGTGCCGGCCGTCAGCGAGAACGCGGGCACGCTGTTGGCCAAGTCGCCGACGCTGAAAATCTTGTTGGCCGCCAGGGCGTCGCCGTCATAAGCGGTGATGGCGATGGGCGTGGTTTGCAAAGACGTCTCGCGCCTTTGTGCCGTGACGATGATTTCCTCCAGCACCTGAGCTTGCGCCATGTCGATGCTGGTCATGGCGAGCGCGGTCGTGCTGAGCAGCGCGGCGGCCATGGCTTTGTTCGTGAACGTCATCTGATTTTCCCCTCCCAGGGCGTTTCTGTCCGGCAACTCGCCTCGCGGCGGCAAGGCGTCTTATAATTCCATCTTTTTCGGCACTTTAACGATCGCTTGTCCCCGGCGTCCTCGCCGCCCGTCATCATGACGCGACGAGACGCCAAGATCGCTGCTGTTGGTCGCAACCCAGCGCACGCCAATTACGAAATCCCGAGCGACAGCGCTTATGATTGAGCAAGCCGCTCCGGCGTGAGCCGCCGATCCTGTTCTTCAGCTTCCCCTCCCCAGAGGAATCCTCACAAGGCAATCGTGTCGCTTGAATCTGGCCGCGTGCAGGGTCACTTTTATAAACAGACCTGTATAATAGGTGCGGAAAATCAGGCTCGTCAAGCCTGCGGCGGTGAGCGCGGGCGCGGCGAAGCGCCGCACTCTGGCCGCGGGCGCGGCGCAGGGCACCTTTGCCTTCGCCGTCCCTGAATCAAGGTGTAGTATCGCTGACCGACTCTCATGCGCTTTTTCGTCGTGTGTGGCATTCCTGCCACTCACTTTTTCTCGGAACGCCTGTGGTGGCAAACGTCATGAACAAACTCCTCAAACCTCTCGCGTTGCGGTGCGGCGCTGTCGTTCTGGCCGTCGCGGGACTCTTGATCGAAGGAACACACGCCATGGCCAACGACAATGCCCGATCACCGCTGCAAGTCGCGCAGGAGATGGTGGACGCATGGAACACGCTCGACCTCGAGCGCATCATTGCGACATTCGCCGAAGACGGCGTTCTGCATAGCGTGATGGTGGAGCCGGTTCAGGGCCGCGCGGCGCTGCGCCAGCACTTGTCGGGCCTCTTGTCCGGCGCGACACGGCTCGAGCTTCGACTCAAGAATGTCGCGGTCGCCGGCAACGTCGTCTTCCTCGAACGCCTTGACGACTTTGATTACAAGGGCCGGCACGGCGCCGTGCCGGTTGTCGGCGTGATGGAAATCGGCGAGGGCAAGGTGAAGGTGTGGCGCGAGTACTACGATCGCGCCTCGCTCTTGCGCGAAATGGGCGTTGAGGCCATCCCCAAGGCCAATCACTGAGTCAAGCGACGGCGGCCGCCAACGCCGCCAAAGGCTTAGAATCTTTGATAGGATAAATCCTCGGGCCCCTTTTGACCCATCACCATGCGTGGATCTTTGGGATTGAACAAGCCGACGCACCAACCTTCGTTGCTGGGCGTGTCGAAGTTCCAATCGAACGCCATTTTGCGGTGTGCGATGCGCCATTCGCCGTTTCGGCGCTCAAAGCGATCGCAAATGCGGCCTCCCGTGAGCGTATCGAATGAGCCGGTCTCCTTGCGAAAGCGCGCAAACGTCAACACGTAGCTTTCCACGTAGGCGCGCGAACCCTCGAGACTGATCGAGATGTTGCAGATATAGTGGGCCAAGGCGCTCATGCTGCGGATGCGTGGAACCGCGCCTTGAATATAGGCTGCCGCCGGCCCGGAGTAGGTGCTGCCGTGTTCCTCGATGGCCCCGTCGTGGTAGCACGACGCAAGCAACGCCGCGTCGGCGCGATCCACGCCGCGCCCGTAGCGCATCAGCACATCGCGAATTTCGTCCTTCGCGAGCATTTCATCGAGGCGTTCGTCCCTGCTCTTCATGCGCTTCTCCCGGAATAGCTTTCAGCTTTGTGTGGTACCCGTCCGTCGCGGCCGGTAAACCGGCGGCAACGCGACCGCGAATAAACCCGGCGCGGCCGCGACGACATGGGGAATGGCATTGGTCACCATGCCGGCAACCGCATATTGCGCCGCCCGAGTCTTGACCGCGGTTTCCGCCGGCTCGATCAAGTCCATGGTGATATCGATCCCCGGCTTGCCGCGAATGCCGACATTCCAATGATGCGCCCCCTCGAACCCCGGCACCGTGGGGCCCATCACCCAGTTCACGGAATGCGAAATGACGCGCTGTCCGTTCCTGATGCCGTGAAACTGCCAACATGTGGCCGCCACCGTTCCAGCTTTGATCAAACCGGCGCGCGCAGCGATGTCGGTCGGCGCCAACACAAGATTGTGGTCCGGCTCGATCCGATCAAGCGCCAGCCCCAACCGCGCCGCCAATTCCCCGACACATTGGCGATACATGTCATTGAACATCGCGGCAAACGAACCGGTCTCGAGGTCAATGTCCTCGGCGCGCGCGCCCATGCCCATGACGTCGAAGACGTAATTGGCGTTGGGCATGTCGAGACAATCGTATACCTCGCGGCAAGAAATGCTCTCCACATCGATGCAAAGCCCGCTGGCCACCGCCGCGAGCCGCTCGGCGATAAATCCGGGATTGACCCCCGTGCCGCACAACGTGGACCCGCCGATCCGGCAGCTGCGCTCGAGGCGGGCGGCGTGGCCAGCCCCGAGGCTGGCAGGATGGAAGTAGTTGTTGATGGAGATCACGTCCTTGCCGGACTCAAGCACGCGGCACACGTCGGCATCGTGAGCCGCATACGGCATCTGCAACAGCGGGCAGTGCAACACGACATCGGCGTCAAGCGCCAGAATATCGTCGATATTGCGCGTCGCTTTCACGCCCGTGAGTGGGCGGCGGGCGATATCGCCGGCATCGAGCCCTTCTTTCTTATCGCTGTACACGTATAGACCGACCAATTGGAGATCGGGATCGTCCAGAACCGCCCGCAGGCATGTTTTACCTATGGCGCCCGTGGCCCATTGAACAACTCTGATCGTCATTCCGTGCCCCCCGCGCCGCGCGCCCGCCATCGGAGGCGAAAACGCTATGGCGGTTCTCAAGGTCTGTCAATGCAAGCAACTCGAACGCCTTGATTTCCAAGGCTCTCAGGACATTCCACTTGACGATCTGCGCGGGCGTCACTTAAGTTCGCGGCCCGACAAGAACAGCCGCGCCACCACCGCGCGCATCGGAGTTCGAGCGCGCCATGACCGCAGCGGAACGAATCAAGAGCAAATTGCGGCTGCCGGCGATCGCCGCGCCGATGTTTTTGGTCTCCGGTCCCGACCTCGTGATCGCCGCGTGCCGGGCCGGCATCATCGGCTCGTTTCCGGCCAATAACGCGCGGACCATCGAAACCCTGGAAGAGTGGTTCGATCGCATCGGCAAGGCTTTGCCGGCCGGCTGGCCCTGGGCCGTGAACATCATGGTGCATCGCACCTACAGCCGCACGCAGGAAGAATTGGAATTGGCCGTCAAGTACCGTGTGCCCATCGTCATCACGGCGCTGGGCAGCCCCGCGACGATCGTCGAGCGCGTGCACAGTTATGGCGGCATCGTGCTCGCCGACGTCAACTCGATCATGTTTGCGCGCAAGGCCGCGGCCGCAGGCGTCGACGGCTTGGTCCTGGTCGCCGCCGGCGCGGGCGGGCATACCGGCCTGATCTCCGGCTTCGCGTTTGTGCCGGCGGTGCGGGAGTTCTTTCAGGGCATTGTGGTTCTGGGCGGCGCCATCGGCACCGGCCATGCGATCCGCGCGGCGGAGTTGCTGGGGGCCGATTTCGCCTACTTGGGCACGCGCTTTATCGCCAGCACGGAAAGCATGGCGCCGGCCGCCTATAAGCAGATGCTGATCGATTCAAATGCCGAGGACATCATCCTGTCGGCGTCCATCACGGGCGTGCCGGCGAACTGGTTGCGCGCGAGCTTGGTCGAGGCCGGATTGGATCCGCAAAACATGCCGGAAAAGCAGGCCATGAATTTGGGGCGCCCCGAGGAGTCGGCGAAAAAGCGCTGGAAGGACGTCTGGTCGGCGGGACAAGGCGTCGGCGCCATCCGCCAAATCGAGCCGGCAGGCGCAATCGTGGAAAAGCTGATCAGCGAGTACCAGGCAGCGCGCTAGGCGGGCCCAACTCCATGATGGGATTGTCGCAATTGGCCGATCGCCGCGGCGAGACATTGCCACCCGGAGATTGGCTCGAGATCACGCAAGTCATGATCGACGGCTTTGCCCGCCTGACCGGCGACGAGCAATGGATTCATGTCGATGTCGCGCGCAGCATCGCCGAATCGCCTTACGGGGCACCGGTCGCTCATGGGCTGTTGATTCTGGCGCTGATCCCGAAGCTCATGCAGGGCGCTGCAAAGTGGGCGGCGTACACGACCGGCATTAATTACGGCCTGAACAAGGTCCGGTTCCCCGCGCCGGTGCGGGCGGGCCAGCGCATCCGCGCCCATCAGACGCTCGCCGCCGTCGACGCTTATCGAGATGAAGCGGTCAAGGTCACTTTGGCGATCACCATCGAGATCGAGGGCGAGACCACGCCCGGGTGCGTTGCCGAAATGATCGTTCTGCTGTTTCCTTGAGCGCTTCCAACCTAGAGCTTGCAACCTAGAGCTTGCCGATTTCCATTTTCGCGACCGATTCGATGTGGACCTCGTCGGGGCCATCGGCCAGGCGCAACGTCCGCGCGTGCGCGTGGGCCGCGGCCAGGAAAAAATCCTGGCTCACGCCGGCCGCGCCGTGAACCTGGATCGCCCGGTCGATCACATCGCAGGCCATGCGCGGCGCCACCACCTTGATCATCGCGATCGCCTTGCGCGCCGCCTTGTTGCCGTGGAGATCCATGCTTTCGGCCGCCGACAGCACCAGCAACCGGGCCTGGTCGATCTCCATCCGCGACAACGCAATGGCGTGACGCACGCTGCCTTGCCGCGCGAGCGGGCCGCCGAAGGCGATCCGGCTTCTGGCGCGCGCGACCATCAGTTCCAATGCCCGCTCGGCCAATCCGATCAGCCGCATGCAATGATGAATGCGCCCGGGCCCGAGACGGCCTTGGGCAATCTCGAACCCGCGCCCCTCGCCCAGCAAGATATTGGCCGCCGGGACGCGCGCGTTCTCGAACACCAGCTCGGCATGGCCGTGGGGCGCGTCGTCGTAGCCATAGACCGACATGGGCCGCACGATCTTGACGCCCGGCGTATCCATGGGCACCAGAATCATCGATTGCTGCTGATGCTTCGCCGCCGCCGGATCGGTCTTGCCCATGAGAATGATGATCTTGCAGCGCGGATCCATGGCGCCGGAAATCCACCATTTGCGCCCGTTGATGACATAAGCATCGCCCGAGCGGACGATTTGGCAGGCAATATTGGTGGCATCCGACGAGGCGACATCGGGTTCGGTCATGGCAAAACACGACCGGATCTCGCCCGCCAGCAACGGATCCAGCCAGCGACGCTTCTGCTCTTCCGTGCCGTACCGCTCCAACACTTCCATGTTGCCGGTATCGGGCGCCGCGCAATTGAAGACCTCCGGGGCGATCAGCGCGCGGCCCATGATCTCGCACAGCGGCGCATAGTCGAGATTGGTCAGCCCCGCGCCGCGCGCGGAGGCCGGCAGGAACAAATTCCATAATCCCTCCGCCTTGGCCTTGGACTTCAGCGCTTCCATGACGGGCGGAATCTGCCAGCGACTGGCCGCGGCCGCATGCTGAGCGGCATAGACGGATTCATTGGGGTAGATGTGCTCCTGCATGAAGGCCTGGAGGCGCTCCTGCAGAAGCCGGGCTTTGGGCGAGAGCGTGAAACTCATGGTCAGATCTCCTCTTGGCGGCCCGGCTCGGCGCCTCGCGACGCGATCAGCCAGCCCTGTTCCGCCGAGCGTCGCGCGACCGCGCCGTAGGATGTTGCCTTCAGGTCGCTGGCGTTCCCTTGAAGACCACGGGCATACACGCCTTGCGTGATGGCGGCGAGCCGGAAAAAAGAGAACGCGAGAAAGAACGCCCAGTCGTCGATCCGGTCGCGCCCAGCGGCGCGGCAATAAGCGGCGACAAATTGAGCCTCGGTGGGGATGCCGAGCGCGCCAAGGTCGGCGCCGGCGAGTCCCGGAAACACAGGGTCGTCGGGCGGCAAGCGATAGGCCATGCAGCAATAGGCCAGATCAGCCAGGGGATGGCCGATGGTCGCCAGTTCCCAGTCCACGATCGCGGCGACTGTGGGCCGCCGCGGATCAATCAGCAGGTTGCCCAAGCGGTAGTCGCCGTGCGCGATGGCGGAGTCCGACGTCGCTGGAATTCGCGACGGCAACCACGCCATGAGTTGGTCCATCGCCGGCATCTCTGCCGTCTTGGTGGAAAGGTATTGCTTGCTCCAGCGTTCGACCTGCCGATTGAGATATCCGTCGGGCCGGCCAAAGGTCGCCAGCCCGCAGTTTCGCCAGTCGACCCCGTGCAATCGAGCGAGGGTCTCGGCCATCGACGCATAAACCCCCGCGCGCTGGTCCGGCGTCGAGTCCGGCATGGCGGGCGTCGTGAAAATGCGCCCCTCGACAAACCCCATCACGTAAAATGCCGTGCCGATGATCGCGGGGTCCTCGCATAACACCAATGGCTCGGGCACCGGAACGCCGGTGCCGTGCAGCGCCTTCATCACGGTGAATTCGCGCTCCACCTGATGCGCGCTCGGCAACAGCTTTCCGGGCGGCTTCTTGCGCAGGACGTACTTCTTCGACGGGGTTTGGATCAAGAACGTCGGATTGCTTTGTCCGCCCTGAAATTGGCGTATGACGGCCGGCGGCTCAAAGCCGTCCAGGCTCCGAGACAGGTAATCGATCAGCGCCGCTTCATTGAAACGATGCGCGGGCAGGATATCGATCGGCTCATGGGCGTTGACCTCGGGCATCGCGCGGCTTTGTACCTTGTGAGGGGCCTCGGCATCCTTGCCGGAGAGATTGGAACGCGCACGACGCCGGCGCGGGTTAATTGCATAATTGAACCTCATAGCGACCCCGCCCGCAATTCTCAACCGTCGATGACGGGGATCACCGTGTTCCTCCCGAACACCCGAGCCGCTGGATTGACTGGAACCGATGGGCTGGACGCATCCTGTAGTGCGGCGTCTCGACACCGCCACCCTGATCGGCAGATGCCGTCGAGGACCATCCAATCCGTCGGCGACGATCTGCCGGACTTGAAGTGCCCTGCGGTCCCGCGCGCCCGTTGTTCGTGCGCGGTGCGCGTAACGGTTGTTCATTACACCTGTTATCCCTGTTATTTCAGGGACCATTAAAAAAGAACAGGCAAGAGGGTTCCTAAGCCCTTGATCGGGCTGGAAATCGGAAAGATCCCAGTTTGATATCAGGTCATTCACGCCGCGCACGCTTTCTCGTCTTTTCAACGGCTTAGCGTGGGGCACCTGCAGCGCGGCTTTGCCGCACCGCAGCACGCGGGAACACGAACCGCGCATCGGCCCCATACGCGGAGCCGTGAGTGAATCCTACGCCAGCGTCAGCGCGGCGCCAAGAAAATCGCGGCGTTTTCACCGCAACTCACATGCACGCGCGATTCACGTGGCGGGATGCGTTCGCCACCCTCACCACGCCGCCCAGGCCCGCGTGAGATCGTTGACGCTGATCAGCGTGATGGTGAGGCCGACCAAGCCCATGAGCAGCCGCACGGGCAGGCGCTTGGTCATCAGCGCGGCGATGGGCGCGGCCAGGATGCCGCCGATGATCAGCCCCGCGACGATCGGCAGCATGTCGGCGGCGACCTGGGGCAACAGGGCGCCGGTGACGACGATGGTGACGAAGAACTCGACGCTGTTGGACGTGCCGATGGCCACGCGCGGCGGCACCCCCCAGCCGATCATGGAGGACGTGACGATGGGGCCCCAGCCGCCGCCGCCGATGGCGTCCAGCGTGCCGCCGACCAACGCCAGCGGCCCGAGGCGG
>JANRJL010000017.1:0-2670 GCA_033763995.1 Rhodospirillaceae bacterium
TTCGGCGGCGATGTCGTCGATCTTGCGGCCCTGGTAGGTCCAGTCGCCATTCTCGTCGATCTTGATGTCGACGCCGGACAGTCGCGCGATGTTGGCAATGCTGGCCGGCAGGTCGAGGTGGAAGCCGCCGGTGAGAAAGCCGAGCTCCGGGCCTGTCGACTTCAGAACATGGACAATGCCGCTCAAGACCCGCCGGTCATCGACGCGCTTCATGCCGCGCGTATTGGTCGGAAGCAGCGGCGCGATCCGCGCCCACTGCGCATCGGAAAACCAGAACAGCTCGGCCATGATCCACCTCCCGGTTCGGGAGACTGAATCACGAACTCAGATCGTTGAGAATCCCATCCGATTAATGGGTCGGGACCCTAGAACATGAGGTCGCGGAACCAGGAATATGCAATCCAACCAGTTACGAGCGAAAATGCAGAGTAACCAAGAATGACCGTCCAACCGTTAACCCGTTGGGCGGCGCACGCAAGAACTTTTCCGGTTATATAAGAGAAGGGTAGCACGGAAAGTCCTGCCACTCCATCAGGCCACAGCCGCGCGCTGTCGAAAGTCCTGAGAATGAGGCTGTCGAGATACGGAATAGCCGAATTGGGAAATGGTGCCAGCACTGCCAGGATAAAGGGCTCCGTGAACCAATGCTCCGACTGCGCGCCCGCAACGTCGGTGCTTAATCCAATCAAGAGCACAATATTTGCAAGAACACCCAAGCAACATAACACGGGCACCGCCAACCTTTGGATCGCAGGCTTGATCATGGGCTCTCCCCAAGGCAAGTAGCGCAAATTACCCGTCCATCCATGATCGAGCGGCGTAGTTGTTCCAGTGCCGTCGCGCGCAGCTCAGTCGGAAATCCGTTGATTAGTCGGTTCACAACCCTGCCCTGGCCGTCGGTCAAGTTCAATGGTTGGGCATTGGCGTCAAAGCCATTTCTGAAATGCCAGCCGTCTTGGAGATACCGAAAATTCTTCGCGATACTGTCAACTATCATGTCGAGTTGATCGGGCGTGAAGGCGTCATTAGTCAAGTTCTGAACAAAATCCTTGAAAGCCTGTCGTTCCTCTTCACTGATTTTGATGGCAACATCTTCAATGCGCTCTTCTCCTGTTGGAATGCCCCCACCCCCAATGACCGGCAATGTGCCGGCCAAGCGAGGGCCACTGCTATCTGGCGGCAGTGCGGGGATGACTTCGGTTTGGAAGATCTCGGTGAGTACCTGGCTCTTGGTCTTACCCTGTTCGGCGGCGATATCGTCGATCTTGCGGCCCTGGAAGGTCCAGTCGCCATTCTCGTCGATCTTGATGTCGACGCCGGACAGTCGCGCGATGTTGGCAATGCTGGCCGGCAGGTCGAGGTGGAAGCCGCCGGTGAGAAAGCCGAGCTCCGGGCCTGCCGACTGCAGGAAATAGGAATTGCCGATCCGAACCGGACCAGTCGGCGGAAGCCGGATTCCGGTCACCGTGATCTCCTCGATGGCGAACTCCTGCTGGCCGGTGGCGGGGTTGGTGCGGGCGCCTGAACGGACATCCGGGCGGTGGCCTTGGGCCTCGGCGATGCGGGCGGCGATGGCGGCCACCAGCTCCTCGTGCCGGCCCGGGTCGATGTTGCGCAGCTCGCGCGCGGCGGTGGCCAGCGCCTCGCGCCGCTCGGGGCCGGCCGGCAGGGTCAGGGCATGGCGCAGGGCGCGCAGGCTGAGCGTGGCGTCCTCGCCGGCCTCGGCGGCCAGGTAGGGGTCGATGCCGGAGCCGTTGGCGGCCATCATGGTCAAACCTTCGCGAAACGAATAGCCGTGCTTGCCGGGTTCGCTTGTCCGCCGAAGCCTTGGCGAAGGCAGACGGAAGGGGGAACGGGTCGTGGTCATGATCGGGTCCTTTCGGGGCGGGGGGAGGAGGTGAAACGAAAAAAGCCCCTTCGACGGGCGAAGGGGCCTGGCATCAACGAGAACAAGAACGCCCGGGGCCGACGGCACCCGGGCGCGGCCACGGCGTGCTTAAGACGCAGCTGTGGCGCGGCAAACCTGCGCCGGACGGCCGGCGTCATCAAGACAAAAGCGAAAGTTATGCAAGGGAATCTGCGCGCAGGCCCGGCGCGCGTTGTGCCGCATCAACAGCCGTGAAACAGGGCTGGTCATGCGCGTGCGACCCCGGCTCGCTCGGCCCTGGCTCCGCTTCGCCGCGGGACTTATCATCGCCGCCGATGTGGAGCGGTTGGGGTCGGGCGGCGGCGATGAAACAGCTGGTGAGGTTCCTGGCGCTGGGGCTTCCGTGCGCCGCGCTGGTGTACGCTGCCGTGCCAGCCGCGGCCGAGACCACCTTGCGCATCGGCACCACGGCGTTTCCGCAGGCGCGCGGCAATCCGTTCGTCGGGGTCTCGCTACCCTCGACGTTGCCGTGGTCGGCGGTGTTCGACACCCTCACCCGGCTCGACGACCAGGGCCGCGCCGCGCCGGGCCTGGCGCTCGACTGGCGCACCGAGGACGAGCGCACCTGGGTGTTCACCCTGCGCGAGGGCGTCACCTTTCATAACGGCGAGCCGTTGACGGCCGCGGCGGTGGTCAATGCCGTGCGCTATCTGGGCAGCCGCGACGGCCAAACCCGCACGCTGGGCGCCCTCTTGCGGGCGGTCAAGCGGGCCGAGGCGCGCGACGACCGCACTGTCGCGATC
>JANRJL010000031.1:0-8068 GCA_033763995.1 Rhodospirillaceae bacterium
CAACGAACTGCGCACGCGCTGCGAGATCAAGAACGTCAACTCGGTGCGCTTCGTCATGCAGGCCATCGAGTTCGAGGCCAAGCGCCACATCGACGTGTACGAAAACGGCGGCAAGATCGACCAGGAAACGCGGCTGTACGATTCCGCCAAGGGCGAGACGCGCACCATGCGCTCCAAGGAATTCGCCCACGACTACCGCTATTTCCCCGATCCCGATCTGCTGCCGCTGGAATTCGACGACGCCTACGTGGCCGCCATCAAGGCCAAGCTGCCGGAACTGCCCGACGAGAAGAAAGAGCGCTTCATGCGCGAGTACGGCCTCACGGCCTACGACGCGGGCGTGCTGGTGGCCGAGAAGGAAAACGCCGACTACTTCGAGACGGTCGCGAAAACCTCGGGCGACGGCAAGCTCGCCAACAACTGGGTGTCCAACAACCTGTTCGCGGTCTTGAACGCCAAGAACCTGACCATCGCCGAAAGCCCCATCACGGCCGCCAACTTGAGCAAGCTGATCGCGCTGATCAAGAACAACACCATCTCGGGCCGCCTGGCCAAGGACGTGTTCGAATTCATGCTCGAGAGCGGCAAGGACCCCGAGGTCATCGTCGCCGAGAAGGGCTTGAAGCAAATCACCGATACCGGCGCCATCGAGAAGGCGGTGGACGACATTCTCGCCGCCAATCCCGACAAGGTCGCGCAGGTGAAGGCCGGCAAGGAGGCGTTGGTCGGCTGGTTCGTGGGTCAGGTCATGAAGGCCACCCAGGGCAAGGCCAATCCGGCCATGTGCCAAGAGTTGCTGAAAAAGAAGCTGACGCAGTGACGATTACCCATCACTGCTGTCATCCTGGGCCTTGTGCCCAGGATCCAGGGGCCACGCCCACGGCGGTGCAGTTGACTCTGGATCCTGGGAATAATCCCAGGATGACATTTGAGTATGTCTAGAAACTCATGACCAACGATCCTTCCGCGACAATGCCCGCGCCCTGGTGGCGCAGCGGCAAGCTGGTGGTGCTGGGCCTCGCGCTGGCGTTGATCGTCGGCTGGTTCTTCTACCGCGCGACCGTGCCGCCGCCGTGGATGCGCGCCTTCGGCGAGGAGATCGCAACTCGCGCCGCCGCCGACCCCGAAGCGCCGCTGCCGGAGGATACGCGCGAAGCCACGCCGCGCGGACCCGTGGACAATCCGCTCATCTGTTTTGCCCGCGCGGCGAAACTGCCCTGGGACCGCGTGGTGTTCGTGACCCACGCCCAAGCCAAGACAGGCCTCGCCGATCATCCCACGCTGGGCGGCGAGGCCTGGGCCGAGGCCGCGCGCACGGCGGCCGCCACGCAACTCGCCGCCGACGACCGCTATCAACTGATCGTGCTGATGAACGCAGGGTCCGTCGTCGATCGGCAGTTGTTTTACACGTTCTGGGGCGATCTTTCCGCGCTCGCGCGCCCCGAGGGCTTCACGCCCGAGACCGCCATCTTCACGGCCGCCAGCCGAGGCGGGCGCTATGTGCTCGCCGTCGCTGCCGCGGCCACGCCCGCCGACTGCCCAAAGTGAAAATCGGATCTCAGAAATCTACTGTCATTCCCGCGCAAGCGGGAATCCAGGTTTCTGTTTTGATCAGCGAAACGAAATACCTGGGTCCCCGCTTTCGCGAGGACGACAATCGAGTTAAGTGAGAAGTAGAGTTCAAACTTGAATGGTCGCAACGACCAGGCCATGGAGCGCGAGATGATCGACCTCTACACCTTTCCCACGCCCAATGGCTGGAAGGCCTCCATCATGCTGGAGGAGGTGGGCCTGCCCTATAACACTCATATCGTTCACATCGGCAAGGACGAGCAGTTCAAGCCGGAGTTCCTGAAGATCAGCCCCAACAACAAAATCCCCGCCATCGTCGACAGCGACGGGCCCGATGGCAAGCCCATCAGCGTGTTCGAATCGGGCGCGATCCTGGTTTATCTCGCGCAGAAAACCAAAAGCCCGCTGCTGCCGTCCGATCCGCGCGGCTTCACCAACGTGCTGCAGTGGGTGTTCTTCCAGATGGCGAGCGTGGGCCCCATGTTCGGCCAGATGGGCTACTTCGTGAAGTTCGCCAAGGAGAAAATTCCCCACGGCATCGAGCGCTACACCAACGAGAGCAAGCGCATCCTGGGCGTCATGGACAAGCAACTCTCCGCCAACGCCTACCTGGCCGGGCCCGACTACTCCATCGCCGACATCGCCTGCCACGGCTGGGTGATCTCGGCCGGCGGCATGTTGGGTTTCAACCTGGCCGACTGGCCCAACGTGAAACGCTGGCACGAAACGGTGGGCGCGCGCCCCGCCGTGCAGCGCGGCCTCAAGGTGCCGCAACTTCCGACCTAACCGCTTCCCCCTCGGCCGAAGCGACATCACGCCCGCAGTCGAACTGGCTGCTTTGGCGCGGCGTCTCGCCGCCCGGACCGGAACAATCGTCGCCAAAAACGGCGTGCTCCAGCCGCACGGAGCATTGCAAAAGTGACAGAAAATGTTCTATTACAAATATATGTCCTAATACAAAAACCATGATGAGCCCGGGGTTTAGCGAAGCAAATCAATGGGCTGCGAGGCAAAGGGGAATCCAATGAACAGCCGTACTCGCTTCAATGCGTTGATGGCCTCCGCCGCGCTGGCGGCGCTGACGTCGCCCGTGGCGCTGGCCCAAGATCCATCGGCGGAAAAGGCCGACAGAATTGAAGAAATCGTCGTCACCGGCTCGCGCATCGTCCGCGACAGTTTCAGTTCGGCGCTGCCGGTGTCGGTCGTGACCGCCGCCTCCATTCGCGAATCCGGCAGCACCTCCATCGGCGACATCCTGCTCGATCAAACCATCATCAATCCCGCGACCAACAACCAGAACTCCAGCGGCACGCTGTTCCTGGCGGGGCAAACCCGCGCCGACATTCGCGGCCTGGGGCCGACGCGCACGCTGGTGCTGATGGACGGCCGCCGCCTGCCGTTCACCGATGCGTCCTCGCCCGCCGTGGACCTGAACATCGTGCCCTCGCTGATGATCGACCGCATCGAAACCATCGCCGGCGGCGCGTCGGCCGTGTACGGCTCCGAGGCCATCGCGGGCGTGGTCAACATCATCATGAAGAAAGAGCAGGAAGGCTTTGAGGTCGACGCGCAAACCGGCATCACCCAGCGCGGCGACGGCGAGGAAATCCGCGCGGGCTTCAACTGGGGCCGCAAGTTTGCCGGCGACAAGCTCAACGTGCTGCTGGGCGGCGAATACGCCAGCCAAGACACGATTTTTCAGAAGGACCGCAGCGCCTTCGCGCGCGGCATTCGCCGCGACATCCGCGTCACGCCGCAACCGATCCTCGATCCGACGTCGCGGTCCAATACGTCACCCTACGCGACCTTTCAGCTGATCGGCGGCGCGCTCGGCGTCGCGCGCTCCGTCACGCGCGATGTGCGCGACGGCGGTATCAGCATCGTGCGCCTGTCGCGGGAGTGCTCGACCGCGGTGGTGCAGCCCGACTGCCAAGATCCGTCGCTGTTCTATGCGGCAGAGTACAACGTGTTGCAGGGCGAGTTTGATCGCACCGTGCTGCGCGGCTATGCCGACTACGATTTGGACAACAATTGGAAGCTCACCTTCGACGCCATCTACGGACGCGGTACCGGCGGCGGCATCTTCCAGCCGGCGTTTTCCAACGCGGCGGGCGGCGGCACGATGCCGGTGGTGCTGCGCGGCGACAACGCGTTCCTCGCGGGCAACACGCCGACCGCGACGCAACTGCGCGCCGAATGGCTCGCGGCCGGCAAGACTTTCACCCAAGGCTCCACCGCCCAGGTCGGCAAGTTCTGGCAGGAGTTCGGCGGCCGCAACGTCGACGGCACGCGCAAACTGTGGAAGATCACGCCCGGCTTTAACGGCAAAATCGAGGCCTTCGATCGCAGTTTCAACGTCGACGGTTATGCTCAGTACTCACGCGTCGCGGGCGAAACCATCTCGGTCAATGTGCCCCAAATCCTGCGCGTCCAGCAGGCCACCGACGCCGTTCTTTTGAACGGCCAGATCGTCTGCCGCGACGCGACCGCCCGCGCCAACGGCTGCGTTCCCTGGGACTTGCTCGGCCAACCCAGCCGCGAGGCGATTGCCTGGACCAACGCCCAATCGACCACCGATCAGGTCGTCAAGCAAACCGTGGCCGGCGTGAGCGTCGCGGGCGATGTGTTCGACTTGCCTGCCGGGCCCGTGGGCGCGGCGGTGGGCGTCGAATACCGCAAGGAAGAAAGTTCCTTCGTGCAAGATCCCCTGGGGGCCTCGGGCGCGCTGTTCTTTAATTCGGTCGGCACCCGCGCCGGCGACTACAACGTCAAAGAAGCGTTCGGCGAAATCGCCATTCCGCTGCTCAGCGACGTCACCATGGCCAAGGACCTCTCGGTCGAAGTGGCCGGGCGTGTCTCGGATTACTCATCCATCGGCAGCACCGACCAGCGCCGCTACAATCTGCAATGGGCGCCGGTCGAGGACGTGCGTTTCCGCGCGACGGACTCCACCGCCGTGCGCGCGCCCAACATTGTCGAGCTGTTCGCGCCGCAAAGCCGAAACTTCTCGAACGTCGCGATCGATCCCTGCGACCGCGATGCGTTCCGCGGCGCGACGGCGGCCCAGCAAGCGGCACGTCGCATTACCTGCGGCGCCGCCATTGCGAACTACAACCCGCTGACGTTCCAGTCGAACTTCGGCCCCGGCCGTCCGTCGCTGCCCTTGCTGCAGGGCGGTAACCCTGGCCTTGGCCCTGAAAAGGCCCACACCTATCAATACGGCTTGGTCATCCAGCCGCGTTGGATCTCCAACCTGTCGATGTCGGTGGATTTCTTCCGCTACACTATCACCGACTCCGTCGGCACGATCCCGATCAACACGCTGCTGAGCAACCTTTGCCACGACGACGCCTCGCGGCCCTTCGCCTCCAACCAGTTCTGCGCCCAGATCCGCCGTGATGCCACCGGCACGCAGGGCGGCGCGGTTCCCGGCGGCGCGATCGAGGTGATCCTGACCAATCAGAACATCGCGTCGACCAAAGTTGAAGGTTGGGACTACTCGATTGCCTATGGCTTCCGCACCGAGGACGTGTTCGGCAGCGACTACGGCACCATCGCCCTGCGTCTCGACGCCACCTGGATGTACGAGTTCAACCAGCAAGGCCTGCCGGGCCAAGCCTACGTTCAGTTCGCCAACACCATCACCAACGCCACGCCCGAGTGGAAGGCCAATGCCTCGGTGCGCTGGGAGTACGAGGACCTCGCGCTGCAGTGGAACACCCTCTACATCGGCTCGATGATCGCGAGCCAGACGCAGCAACTGGGCGTGCTGAATCCCTTCAAGACCGGCAAGTACTACCGCCACGACGCGCGCGCCACCTATCAAGTGAACGACAGCATCGTCGTGCGCGGCGGCATCAACAATCTGTTCGACGAAAACCCGCCGCGCCTGCCGGAAACCTTCACCGGCACGGGCACGGGCTCGTCGCAATACGACAATCGCGGTCGGTTCTTCTACATTGGGGCCAACGCGACGTTCTAACGAGCATCGCGCCGATCCCCCTTCGCTGCTGCGCAGCTTCGGAGGACTGGAACCAAGACCCGCCGAAGCCTTGGCGTAGGCGGGAAAGTGGGCTTCCGGTTTTCGGCAAAAGCGATGCGACAAAAAAACGAGAGCGCGCTCACGCGCGCCGCTTGAATCCCGCCACCAGCTCGACGTGGTGAGACCAGGTGAACTGGTCCACCACGCCGACGCTGTCGAGCGCATGGCCGCCGTCCACCAGGATGCGCGCGTCCCGGGCGAAGGTGCCGGGGTTGCACGACACGCCGACGATGATCGGAACTTTGCTTCCAGCCAAAGCCACGGCTTGCGCTTGCGCCCCGGCGCGGGGCGGATCGAACACGACGGCGTCATAGCGCGCGGCTTCGTCGGCCGTCAGCGGTTCGCGGAACAGATCGCGCGCCAGGGCCCGTAGCGGCTTCGCGCCCTTGGCTTTGTCGAGCGCGGCCAGGGCTGGGGCCGAATTCTCATAAGCATCCACGGGCCCGCGGCCCAGCATGGGCCCGCTGAAGGTGCCGCAACCGCTGAACAAATCCGCGAAGCGGCCGGATTCCGGCAGCAGGTCCATGACCGCGCGCACCAACGCCGCTTCGCCTTGCGCGGTGGGCTGCAGAAAGGCCAGCGGTGGCAGGGCGACATCGAGCGCGCCAAAGCTGGCACGTAGCGCGCTTACCTCCACCAGCACTTCGGGCTCGTCGCGCTCGGTCTCGCGCCAGGCGACGCGGGCGAGCTTCAGCGCGTGCGCCAGCTCCGCCACGGCTTCATAAACCTGCAGATCGGGCCGGCCCTTCTGGCCCACGGCCCCGGTGATCACCACCTCGCAATGGCCATTGACGGTTTGGATGAACACATCGGCCGGCTTGCCGCCGTGCAGGATGGGCACCAGCGCCGGGGCCAGCCGCGCGCGCAGGTCCATGAGCGCCGGGTCCAGCACCAGGCAGGTGGAAATGTTCGTCACGTCATGGCTGCGGCGGCGAAAATAGCCCAGCGTCACGGCTTTGTTTTTCTTGACGGCGACAAAGGTGGCGCGACGGCGCGTGGCCGGGGGCACGAAGATGGGCGCGTTCCACACGCGCGGCTCCAGCGCCTTCTTGCGAAGCGCGCTGCGCACGTTCTCCAGCTTCCAGTCGCGATAGAACGCATCGTCCGCATGTTGCAGCGCGCAGCCGCCGCAGACGTCGTAGTGCGGGCAGGGCGCGGGCACGCGGTGGGGCGAAGCCGTGACGAGGTTGGTCAACGTGCCGCGCAACACGCCGCCGCTGCCCGCGCGAACGTTCGCCTGCACGGTTTCTCCCGGCAAAGCGCGCTCCACATAGACGGGCCCGCCCGGGGCGCGATGGATGCCGTCGCCCAGGGGCCCCAGCTCATGGATGACAAGATCGGCGGCCACTCCGGCGTTGCTCCCAAGCCCAAGGATGGTCTTGCTGATCGGCTATTTCCACGCGCGGATCAAGGGGGATGGACAGACGCGCGACGGCCCAATATAGTAAATCTGCTATACATGAGGCCCTGAGACGCCGATGATGAAGCCGCTCGAGTGGATTGGCCGAAGCCACGAAGACCTCAAAGAGTTCCCCGCCGAGGTGCAACGCGACATCGGCTTCGCGCTTTACTTCGCGCAGGTGGGCGACAAGCACCCCACCGCGAAGCCGCTCAAGGGCTTTGGTGGGGCCGGTGTGCTGGAAGTGGTCGAGGACTTCGATGGCGACACCTACCGGGCGGTCTATACGGTGCGGTTCGCCGACGCGGTTTACGTGCTGCATGTCTTTCAGAAGAAAGCGAAGAAGGGCATCGCCACGCCGAGGCATGAATTGGACCTCATCCGCCGACGACTCCGTATCGCCGAGCAAATGTCCAAGAAGAAGGTAGCCAAATGACCAAGCCCAAAAAGATCACCAACGTATTCGCCGACCTGGGCCTGCCCGACGCGGACGACCTGTTGGCGCGCGCCGAGCTGACCCGGCAGATTTACACCGCCATCAAGGATCGCGGGCTGTCGCAGAAGAAAGCCGGGGAAGTCCTCGGATTGCAGCAACCCGATGTCTCCCTGCTGATGCGCGCTAAGTACACCCGGTTCTCGACGGACCGCTTGTTGAAACTGCTGGTGAAGTTGGGGCGCAACGTCGAGATCGTGGTGCGCGCCCCGCGCTCTCCGAAGATGTGCGGCAAGGTGACCGTGATCGCGGCGTGAGGGACAGCGGTGGTTAAGCCGCCGGGATTCTTTCCAGATCGACGAGGAAACATGAATCGGACTTTCTTTTCCTCTTCGGCTCGGCCAACGGCCGAGACGAAAGGAAAACACAGTGCGATTCATTTTCCGGGCACGGAGTTTTTACCCTGACCCCAAACTTATTTCTCTGATGGGGTGGACGGCCCCCGCGCGGCATCACGTTGTGCCAAAGTGGTCGTTGTTGCTGAACCACTTGAAGGAGGCCGTCCATGGATCAGGGTATCACATTTGGGATCGACATATCCAAGCACGTGTTTCAGGTGCAT
>JANRJL010000056.1:0-227774 GCA_033763995.1 Rhodospirillaceae bacterium
GCCGTATTCCGCGCCCAGGTCGGCCATGAGCTTGGTCATGGCGGCGGCGGCCACGCGGGCCGGGCTCGGCGTCCACAGGATATCTGACATGCTGAAACGCACGTTGCGGGATACGGGTGCGTCCTGTAACCCGAAGCTGACACGGACTCAATATACAGACTCAAGATAAGGAACAGCCATGGTCGCGCGCGGCCCGGCCCCGCCAACCGACAACCTCAAGGGCGCCATCTGGATGGTGGCCAGTGCCTTGGTGTTTTCCGGCGTCTCGGTGTTGATCAAGGAGCTGGGCCAGCGCCTGCCCTCGCCCGAGATCGTGTTTTTCCGCTGCCTGTTCGGGCTGGTGGTGATCATTCCCTTCGTGGCGCGCGACGGCCTCGGCGTGTTCAAGACCGCGCGGCCCGACATGCACGTGGTGCGCGTGCTGTGCGCCGTGGTCGGCATGAACTGCGGCTTTTACGCCACCGCGCACCTGGAATTGGCCACGGCGGTATCCCTGGGCTACACGCGCCCGCTGTTCATGATTCTGCTGGCGGTGATGTTCCTGGGCGAGGTGGTGCGCTGGCGGCGCGGGCTGGCCACGCTGGTGGGCTTCTTCGGCGTGCTCATCATGCTGCGGCCCACGGAAGTGCCGGTGGAGCTGCCGGCCATGGCGGCGCTGCTGGCGGCCTTCATGGTGGCCGGCGCCATGGCGGTGGTGAAGCAGCAGGCGGCCGTCGACGGACCGGCGACCATCATGGTGTGGTTCGGCGTGGGCACGGCGATCCTCACCGCCGTCCCGGCGGCCTTCGTGTGGGAAACGCCGCAGGCCGACCAGTGGGTGCTGCTGATCGCCATCGGCGTGCTGGCCAGCATCGGCCAGTACATGATGATCCAGGCTTTCACCCACGGCGAGGCCACGGTGATGAACCCCATCGACTACCTGCAGATTTTGCTGGCGGCGTTGTTCGGCTTCTGGCTGTTCGACGAGGTGCCGAGCGTGTGGACCGGCGTGGGCGCGGTGGTGATCATCGCCTCGACGCTCTACATCCTCTTCCGCGAGGCCGCGCTGAAACTGCCCCCGCCGCCGCCGGTGAAGGAATGAGTCTTTGTTGGTCGCATTTTCCACGCCAAGTGGAAGGCCACTTCTCGGGAAAATGCTCTATTTCGCCGCCGCGTCCATGAACTTGGCCAGCGCGATGTCCTTTTCGCTCAAGCCCCCGCAGTCGTGGGTCGACAGCGTCACCTCCACGGTCTTGTAAATGTTGAACCACTCGGGATGGTGATCCATTTTCTCGGCCATCAGCGCCACGCGGGTCATGAACCCGAAGGCCGCGTTGAAATCGGCGAAGACGAATTTTTTATGGATGGCGTCGCGCCCCGTCACCTCGGACCAGCCGGTGAGATCCTTCAGCGCTTGAGCGCGGGCGGCGGGAGAAAGCTTGGCGGTCATGGAAGTCTCCGATTGGGACTGCTATGTCTCGGTCCATGATATCACCGCCCAGCCTCGATGACATCGAAGCCCTCGCCGCCGAGGCCTTGACGGTGCTGCCCCAGCGCCTGCGCCAATTCACCACGGCGCTGGTGATCCGCGTGGCCGAGTTTCCCGATGACGACGTCATGGCCGAGATGGGGCTGGAAAGCCCCTTCGATATTCTCGGGCTCTATCAGGGCATCGCCATGGACGAGGAACAGGTGGAGCACTCGGGCAACCTGCCCAACATGGTGTTCCTCTACCGCCGGCCGATTTTGGATTACTGGTGCGAGACCGGCGAGGACCTGGCCCACGTCGTGCGCCACGTGTTGATCCACGAAATCGGGCACCACTTCGGGTTTTCGGACGCCGAGATGGAAGCGCTGGAGGCGGAAGCAGAGGCCGAAGCGGAAGCGGAGGAGCGGGCGAGGGATTGAGGCTTAGTCCGAGAACTTCCCCTCGATGTCTTCGCTGGAATGATAAATGTGCAGAATCTCGATCACGTCGGGCTTTTCTTCATAAAGGATCACATGCCGACCGCTGAGAATCGACTTCACGCCTGGCGCGAGATCGTCCCGGGAGTGCCCCAGCTTCGGCATTAATGCCAAGGCCTTGAACGTGTCGCCGATCGCATCGAGATAGACGCGGCGTTGCTTTTCGCCCCAGGTCGTTCGCGTGTAATCGCCAATGGCTCGCAGATCGTCCCACGCGGGCTCCGAGAGCTCGACCCGTTTCATAGTGTGCGAAAAAAGTCGTCGATCTCGGCCGGCGTCCTGAACGTTGTCACGCGGCCTTCGGCAATGGCTTTTCTGCCCTCGGCGATGCCCTTGCGCAGCCGTTTGAGTTTGGCCGCGCGTTCCTCATCGGCGTTCATGAGCAGGCGCACGGCGTCGCGCATCACTTCGCTCGCGTTGTTGTAATCGCCCGATTCGACCTTCGCCCTGACGAATTTCTCGAGTTTTCCGGTGAGGTGAATGTTCATGGGGCTGGCTCCTCATTTATGTCCAACTTGGACATACGTATATCAAAATCGGATATGAACCTCACGCCAAAAGTTTCTTCACCTGCCGGCGCAGCACCGGCAACAGCTCTTTCTCGAACCACGGGTTCAGCTTGAGCCAGCCGGTGTTGCGCCAGCTGGGGTGGGGCAGCGGCAGAAATTTCGAGCGAAAATTCTTCCACGCCTTGACCGTGTCGGTGAGCGTGGCCTTGCGCGCCTCGCCCAGGTAACGCGCTTGCGCGTACTGGCCGATGAGAATGGTGAGGTCCACCTGGGGCATCAGCGGCAAGAGCCGAGGATGCCACAACGGCGCGCATTCGGGCCGCGGCGGCAAGTCGCCGCCCTTTTTGTCCTGGCCCGGAAAGCAAAAGCCCAT
The DNA here is from genome assembly GCA_033763995.1 of Rhodospirillaceae bacterium. Classification (GTDB taxonomy): domain Bacteria; phylum Pseudomonadota; class Alphaproteobacteria; order Rhodospirillales; family Rhodospirillaceae. The sequence continues at coordinate 2,827 of JANRJL010000056.1, forward strand.
GGGCATGATGGCGATGCGGGCTTCGTCGTAGAAGGTGTCGCGGTCCACACCCAGCCATTCGCGCAGCCGATCCCCCGAGCGATCGTCCCAGGGCACGCCGCTCGCGTGCACCTTGGTGCCGGGGGCCTGGCCGATGATCAGCACGCGCGCGGTGGACGAAATGCGCACCACCGGGCGCGGGTCGTGCTTGAAGTGCTGGGCGCAGAGCGTGCAAGCGCGCACGTCCTTGAGCACACTGGCGAGTTTGGTCATGACTCCTCCAATAATGCGCGCACATAAGCCGGCACGATTTGAGTGGCCGGTCCGTAATGCGCCTCGGCGAACAGCGAGGCCCCTTGCGAGGGTTCCAGGTTGAGTTCGGCCGTATGGGCGCGGCCCAGCCGGCGCACCAGGGCGACGAACCCCGCCGCCGGATAAACGTTGCCCGAGGTGCCGATGGAGAGGAACAGCGCGCAGTCCGCCAGCGCCTCTTGGATGCGGTCCATCTCGCGCGGCATTTCGCCGAACCACACCACGTTGGGCCGCAAACCTCCGGGCCGCGCGCAACCCGCGCAAACATGATCCACGGACATGTCGCCGCTCCAGGGCACCACGTGCTCACAATAATTGCACAGCGCCTCGGCGTGGCGGCCGTGCATGTGAATGAGATTGCGCGTGCCTGCGCGCTCATGGAACGAATCGACGTTCTGCGTGACCACCAGCACCTCGCCGGGCCAGTTTTGTTCCAGCTCAGCGAGGGCCGCGTGGGCGGCGTTGGGCTTGAGGTCCAGTGTGGCGGCCCGCGCCCGGCGCATGTTGTAAAACGCGTGCACGCGGTCGGGGTCGCGCGCGAAGGCCTCGGGTGTGGCCACATCCTCGATGCGCACCTTGGCCCAAATGCCGCCCGCGTCGCGGAAGGTTTCCAGCCCCGATTCCTGCGAGATGCCCGCCCCCGTGAGGATGACGATGGACGTCCCCGCTTGCGGTTTGTGACGAAGGTTCATACCTGAGCTATGATATCGGCGGCTTAGAGCGTCGTGCGGAAAAGTGGAAACCGGTTTTCCGCAAAAACGACGCGACCAAACAAGAACTTAGAGCAAGCCACCTAATTCTAACATACTGCGGCTTGCTCTAGCGTTGAAGAAACATCATGGCTTACCGCGTTCTGTTCGTCTGCACCGGAAACATCTGCCGCTCGCCCACGGCCGAGGGCGCCTTCCGCCGCGCGGTGGAAGCCGCCAACCTGGCCGCCGCCATCGAGACCGATTCGGCGGGCACCCACGGCTACCATATCGGCGAGCCGCCCGACGCGCGCAGCATCAAACATGCCGGCCAGCGCGGCATCGACATCGCGAACTTGCGGGCCCGGCGCGTGCGCGAGGCCGACTTCGACGCCTTTGACCTCATCTTGGCCATGGACCGCGAGCACCTGGCGCACTTACGCGCCATGCGGCGCGAGCACCACAAGGCCGAAGTGCGGCTGTTCTTGGATTTTCATTCTGCCGAACGCCACCACGACGTGCCCGACCCCTATTACGGCGAGGCGCCCGACTTCGAGCACGTGCTGGATCTGGTGGAAGAAGCGAGCCGCGGCTTGCTCACGGCGCTGCGCGGCAAGCTCGGCGCATGACGCCGGCCGCTCTCGCCGTCAATCGGCGAGAGAATATTCCGCCAAGGGCTCATAGACCGGCCCGCCGTTGCCGGTGCGGCTGTCGTAAAGAACGAATTCCTCGGCGCGGAAGGGCGGCACACGTAGTAAACTGTTGCCCTCGATGAAATATTGCAGGCGCTCGGAGTTGGCATTGTTCAAACGCGCGAGCGTGACATGGGGGACGAACTTGCGCGTCTCGCGCGGCTGACCCGCCACCGCCACGGCGGCCTCGACCCGGCCCTGCAGAATCTCTAGCTCCGGCGTGAGCGCGACGCGCGCGTAAATCGCGCGGGCTTTGCGGCCCTGGCCGAAGGTATCGACGCCCGCGATCTCCACATCGAAGCCGCGCGCGGTGACACGGGACAGCGCATGGCCGATATCCTCGGCGTCGGCCTCGGCGACCTCGCCGATGAAGCGCAGGGTGATATGCATGGTCTCGGGCGCGACCCAGCGTGCGCCGGGAATGCCCCCGCCCAGCAGCGCCAAGCGCTCGGCCAGCGCGGCGGGAATCGGCAGCGCGACGAAAAGACGCAGCATGAGGGCGCTCCGCGCGCTATTGTCCGCGCCGGTCGTGAACCTGGGCGATGAGTTTTTCCACGGACGGCAGGATTTTTTCGACCATCAGCGCCACGCCCTTGGGGTTGGGGTGAATGCGGTCGGCCTGGTTCAACGCCGGAACCGCCGCCACACCCTCGAGAAAGAATGGATAGAGCAGCACGTCGAACTTTTTCGCGAGCGCGGGATACATGGCGTTGAAGCGCTCGCCGTAATCGCGGCCCAGGTTGGGCGGCGCCAGCATGCCCGTCAACAGCACGGGAATGCCGTCGCGCTGCAGCCGTTCGACGATGCCCGCGAGGCTTTTTTCCGTCACCGCCGGGTCGATGGCGCGCAGGCCGTCGTTGGCCCCCAGCGAGACGATGACCGCATCGGGTTTTTCCGCCAGCGACCATTCCAGCCGCGTCAGGCCCCCGGTGGAGGTGTCGCCGGAAATGCCGGCGTTGATGAGGTCGACATTGTAACCGTCGGCTTCCAGCGCGCGTTCCAACTGGCTGGGGAAGGAGTCGGCCAGATCGTCCAGGCCGTAGCCCGCCGTGAGGCTGTCGCCCAGGGCGAGAATGCGAATCGGCCGGGACTCTTTGTCCTCTTTGGCTTGATCCGCGGCACTTGTATTTGCGTAGACCAGACACCCACATACGACCGCCACGGCCGCCGCCAAGAAGCGGTCACGACTCAGCGCCATCCATCGCGTTCCCGCCGCAATCCGGGCTAATAAAGAGCGTTCCATCATGTTACAGACTGCCGCAATTCAGAGTGCCGCCGTTAAAACCGCAGTGAGCCGTATGAATCAGCCTCTCGCCTCCGCCACCCAACCCGCCATCGCGTTGCAGGGCGTGCACCTGACATTGGCCGGGCCCGCGGGGCCGGTCAACATCTTGCGCGGCATCGACCTGACCGTGCCGCAGGGCTTGGCCCTGGGCGTGGTGGGGCCGTCGGGCTCGGGCAAGACCACCATGATCATGATCGTGGCGGGGCTGGAGCGCGTGAGCCAGGGCAAGGTGATCGTCGCGGGCACCGACTACGGCGCATTGGACGAGGACGGCCTGGCGCTTTTCCGGCGCGACAATGTCGGAATTGTGTTCCAGCAGTTTCACCTGATTCCCACCATGACGGCGCTGGAGAACGTGGCCGTGCCGCTGGAGTTCGCCGGCCGCGCCGATGCCTTCGACCGCGCCGAGGCGCAGCTCAAGCGCGTGGGGCTCGGCCACCGCATGGATCACTACCCCGGCCAATTGTCCGGCGGCGAGCAGCAGCGCGTGGCATTAGCTAGAGCATTCGCCGTGGAGCCGAAAATTCTGTTGGCCGACGAGCCCACCGGCAACCTGGACGGCGGCACGGGCCAGCAGATCATCGAGCTGTTGTTCGAGTTGCACGATCATCACAACACCACGCTCGTGCTCATCACCCACGACCTGAAACTGGCCGGACGCTGCGACCGCGTGGTGCGCATCGCCGACGGCCTGATCGCGGGCGAAGGTTTGTCGCAAGCAGCGGAGTAAGCATGGCCACCCACGGCGGTTCGGTTTCGTTGCGCTTTGCCCTGCGCGAGTTGCGCGGGGGCATCAAGGGCTTTCGCATTTTCATCGCGTGTTTGGCCCTGGGCGTGGCGGCCATCGCCGGCGCGGGTTCATTGAATGAATCCGTGAAGGCCGGTATCGAGGGCGACGCGCAGCCGCTGCTGGGCGGCGACATCCAGGCGCGCATGAGCGACCGCGCGCTCAACGCCTCGGAACTCGACGCGCTCAATGCCGCGGGCGAGGTGAGCTATCAGGTGCAGATGCGCTCCATGGCGCGCGCGGAAAATCCCGACGGCACCGTGCGCGATCGCACCCTGGTGGAACTCAAGGCCGTCGACGGCGCCTTCCCGCTCTACGGCACGCTGGACACCGACCCGGCCATGCCGCTGGCGTCGATGCTCGATCAGTCGGGCGGGCTGTGGGGCGCGGCCGTGGACGCCACCATCGCCAACCGTTTGGGCGTGAAGCTGGGCGACACCATCAAGGTGGGCGAGGCGAGCCTGCAGATCCGCGCCTTCATCACGCACGAGCCCGACCGCGTCGTCACCTTCGCCACCGCCGGGCCGCGCGTGTTGATTTCGACCGCCGCCATGACCGACACCCAGCTCATTCAGCAGGGAAGCCTCGTCAGCCACATCTATAATGTGCGCCTGCCCAAGGGCACCAACGCGGACGCCTTGCGCAACTCATTGCGCGAGCAGTTCCCCGAGACCGGCTGGCGCCTGCGCGGGCTGAACCAGGCCGCCCAGAGCGTCGAGATGTTTCTCGACAACGTGACCTTGTTTCTCACCCTTGTCGGCCTGACGGCGTTGTTGACCGGCGGCATCGGCGTGGCCAATGCCGTGCGCGCCTACATGATGGGCCGCATCACCACCATCGCCACGCTCAAGTGCCTGGGCGCGCCGGCGGAAGTGATCTTCCGCATGTACGTGATCCAGATCGCCATTCTGTCGACGCTCGGCATCGGCTTGGGCCTGCTGATCGGCGCGGCCATTCCCATCGCGGCGGGCCAGGCGCTGGAGGGCCTGCTGCCGGTGAACGCCCAGTTCGGGATTTATCCGGCCTCCTTGCTGAAGGCCTTCGTCTTCGGCGTGCTGACCTCGGCGGTCTTTGCGCTGTGGCCGCTCGCGCGCGCGCGAGACATTCCGGCCGTGGCCTTGTTCCGCAATCTGCTGGCGGTCGGCGGCAAGTGGCCCCGGCGACGTTACATGGCGGCGCTGGTGGTGCTGGCAACCGCACTGGGCGCCTTCACCATCGGCACCGCCGAGCAGCCGAAATACGCCGCCTTCTTCGTGCTGGGCACCGCCGTGGCCTTGGTGCTGTTCCGTGTGGCCGCCAGCGGCGTCATGGCGCTGGCGCGTAGCCTCACCTCGGGGCGCGGCCGGGCGGTGTCGGGCCAGCCGACGCTGCGGCTCGCGTTATCCAATCTCTACCGCCCCGGCGCGCCAACCACCTCGGTCGTGCTCTCGTTGGGCCTGGGCCTTTCGGTGCTGGTGGCCATTGCCCTGGTGCAGTCGAACTTGAACCAGCGCATCACCGAGGGTTTGCCCGACGACGCGCCCAGCATGTTCTTCGTCGACATCCAGCCGCCGCAGGTGGAGGAGTTCAAGACCATCGTCATGGCCGTGCCGGGGGCGACAAAAGTAACCGCGGCCTCGATGATTCGCGGGCGCATCAGCAAGATCGACGGCGTGCCGGTGGAGCAAGCCAGCATCAGGCCCGACGGCCGCTGGGCCGTGCGCGGCGAGCGCGGCGTGTCGCAATCGGCGACCATGCCCGAAAACGCCAAGATCGTGCGCGGGCGTTGGTGGCCCGCCGATCACACGGGCGAAAACTTGGTGTCGCTGGACGAGCGCGTGGCCCAGGACATGGGCCTGGAGCTGGGCGACACCATCAGCCTGACGATCCTGGGCCGCGAGATCACCGCCACCATCGCCAACACCCGCGACGTGCGCTGGCAGTCGGGCACCATGAACTTCACGATGATCTATTCGCCCAATGCCCTGGCCGGCGCGCCGGGCATGTATATCGCAACCGTCAATTCCGCGCCCGGCTCCGAGGACCGCATCGAGGATGCGGTGCTGAACGCCATGCCCAATGTCACCGTCGTGCAAGTACGCGACGCGGTGCAGATGCTGAAAGACGTGCTCGACACGCTCAGCATCGCCGTGCGCATCACGGCGGCCGTGGCCCTGGTGGCGGGCGCCTTGGTGCTGGCGGGCGCCATCGCGGCCGGACACGCGCGGCGGATTTACGAATCGGTGGTGCTGAAGGTCCTGGGGGCCACGCGCGGCAATGTGCTGAGCGCGTTCCTGTTCGAGTACTGCCTCTTGGGCCTCGCCACCGGCGCGATTGCCGTGGGTGTCGGTGCACTCGCCTCCTGGGCGGTGGTGGTGCAGATCATGAAGCTCGAGTGGGGCATGGATTACGGCTTGGCCATCGGCGTGGTGGCGGCCTGCATCACCGTGACCCTCACCGCGGGCTTCGCCGGCACTTGGCGCGCCATGGGCATCAAGGCCGCGCCCTTATTGCGCAATGACTAAGCTGGGCAACGACTAAAGCGCCCAATCGGCACCTTAAGCCCCTGATTTGACGGCGGTTTTCCGGGCCGGCCCAGATGAAATTCGTGTCAGCGGGCGCCGATTTAGGTTGAACTTGGGGCCCCGCGACCCAATATTCCACCCACGACCGGTGGACAGGCCGCCGGCCATGAATCATTGAGGGACAAAAATGGCTTACGACACGGATCGCGAAGTGATGGGCCGCCGCTTCGGGCTTGGCGCTGCGACCCAGGCCGAGGCCGCGCAGATTGATGTCGGCCTTCGGCGCTACATGCTCAGCGTTTACAACTACATGGCCTCGGGCCTGCTGCTCAGCGGCATCGTGGCGGTGGTTGTGGCCAACACCGGCCTGCAAGACCTGTTCTTCCAAATGACCGAGGCGGGCCGCTGGGGCTACACGGGCCTGGGCTTCGTCGCCATGCTGGCCCCCATCGGCATCATCCTCGCCATGAGCTTCGGCGCGGCCCGCATGGGCAATGCCGGACTGCAGGGCCTTTACTGGGCGCTGGTGGCGACCATGGGCATCGGCTTTGCCGTGCTGCTGAAAGTTTACACCGGCGATTCGGTGGCCCGCGTGTTCTTCATCACGGCGGCGGCCTTCGGTGCCTTGAGCCTTTACGGCTACACCACCAAGCGCACCTTGTCGGGCTTCGGAACGTTTTTGTTCATGGGCCTGATCGGCTTGGTGATCGCCATGGTAGTGAACATCTTCATGCAAAGCGCGATGATGCAGTTCATCATCTCCAGCGTCGGCGTGTTGGTGTTCTCGGGGCTCATTGCCTTCGACACGCAGCGCCTGAAGAACGAGTACTTCGAGGTGCAGGGCACGGCCATGGAAGAACGCTCCGCCATCATGGGCGCGGTGTCGCTTTACCTGAACTTCGTCAATCTGTTCCAGTTCTTGCTCTCGTTCCTCGGCAACCGCGAGTAACCGAGCAAGATCGCGAAGATACCAGACCCCCGAACCTCACGGTTCGGGGGTTTTCGTTAGGGCTTTGGTTTTGCCACCAGCGAGACGAAGTCCGAGCCGATGACCCCGGCTTTCTCCAACTCCTCCTCCAGCAGCGCCATCATTTCCAACAGCGCGATGTCGGAGTCCGACGCGGGATCGAAGTTGCCGGCCGTGCCCGACAGCAGCATGTGCAGCAGCGCGCCGCCGTAGGGCTTATAATCGATGATCTCGAAATACCGGCTGAGCGTGGGCACGATGGCGTCGGAGCGGATGGCCTCGGACGGGTCGGAGTGCTCGAACATCTCGGGCGGCGGGTTCTCGTAAGCCTGGCGCGGCGCGCCGTTCAGATAAACGCTGCGGCGATAGCGCTCGGGCAGGATTCCGATCAGCCGGTTGATGAGGGCGACGACGTGGGGGGCCGATTGAAAGCGCGCGGGGCCCACGTACTCGTCGACGAACAGCAGGCCGCCGGGCTTGAGCGCCTGGCGGCACTGCGCGAACAGGTGGTCCAGCTCGGTCACGTGGTGCAGCGACGAGATGCCGAAGATGGCGTCGTAGCGCGCCTCGGGCAACGAGACCGCGTCGAGATTGGCGACCGAGTACGTCACGCGGTCGGCCAGGCCCTGCTCGGCGGCGTAAATGCGGGCCTGGGCGATGGCGTTTTCAGACAGATCGCAAGCCTCGAAGCGCTGGGCCAGGTTCCACATCAGCGCGACGCGCTCGAAGGCGCCGAAGCCGCAGCCGACGGACAGCGCCAAGGGCGCCGGCGTGGAGAGAAACTTGTCGCGCCAATAGTCGTAGAGATTGGCCTTGGGGTCGCCGGCACGGCGTCGATAGAACCACGCTTGCGTGACCGGGTGTTCGAGCCAGTTGTGCTTGACCAGGTCCTTGCGCTCGTCGCCCCAATAGCGGGCCACCTGCGCGGCGGGCTGGGGTTCGGCGTTGGCGTTGGCGTTAGCGTTGGCGGCGGTGTCGTCGTTCAAACACTCTGCTCCCGGGCAAGGCGAATAGCTGCAACGATAGGCCGAAGCTGGAGAGTACGGCAAAGGTTGGATGAAAAAGCGCGGTTGAAAATGGTGCCGACGCGCGGAATCGAACCGCGGACCTACTGATTACGAATCAGTTGCTCTACCCCTGAGCTACGTCGGCCAACCAAGGCCCGGCACCCACCCTGTGAAAACAACCGGGGGGCGCCAAAAAGGTGCGGGAAAATAGGCGCATCGCCCCGAAAGCGCAAGCACGGCCCGCACCGGCGTGCGTTTAAACATGCCCATGTTAACAAGGGGTTAGCCGAGGCTTCGGCCGGTGATGGCCTTGCGCTATGGTGCGCGCCGTCCGTATCGGCGCTTTTTTGTGCTGAGGTCCCGAATGTCCGCCGCCGCCAAGAACAAACCCGACGCACCCGCTGACGTCCCCGCGGATGTCATCGTCGTGGGCGGCGGCTTGGTGGGCGGCGCACTGGCGGTGGGTCTGGCGCGGCACGGCGTGCGCACCACGGTGATCGACCGGCTGGCGCCGCGCGCGGGTATCGCCGTCACGTTCGATGGCCGCGCCTCGGCCATCGCGTCTTCGGGCAAGACGTTGCTCGCGGCCCTGGGGTTGTGGCGTCACGTCGCGGACGTGGCGCAGCCGATTTTGGATATTCGCGTCTCCGACGGCAACTCGCTGTTGTTTCTACACTACGACCATCGCGCGCTGGGCGACGCACCGCTGGGCCACATGGTCGAGAACCGCCACTTGCGCGCGGCCATCGCGGCGGAGTTGGAGCGCGCGCCGGACCATTTGAATGTCATCGCGCCCGCCATCGTCAGCGGATTCGCGCAGGACGCCGACCGCGCCCACGTGACCCTGGCCGACGGACGTGCGCTGAGCGCGCAGCTGGTCATCGCCGCCGAGGGTCGCAACTCGGTATTGCGCGAGACGGCGGGCATCTCCGTGAGCGGGTGGGACTACGACCAGACCGCCATCGTCGCCACCATCGGCCATGAACACTCGCACCGCGGCATCGCCCACGAGCGTTTCCTGCCTCCGGGCCCCTTCGCCATCCTGCCGCTGGCGGGCGGGCACTCATCGTCGCTGGTGTGGACCGAAACCCCCGTCCTGGCCGAGCGCTACCTGGCCCTGCCCGACGACGCCTTCATCGCCGCCATCGACGAGCGGGTTGGCGGCTTTCTGGGCAAGCTGCATTTGATCGGCCCGCGTTTCAGTTATCCGCTGGGGCTGCAATTCGCCGCGCGCTATGTGGAAAACCGTTTGGCCTTGGTGGGCGACACCGCCCACGGCATTCACCCCATCGCCGGGCAAGGCTTGAACCTGGGCCTGCGCGACGTGGCGGCGCTGGTGGAAATCTTGGCCGACATGAAGGGCCTGGGCCTTGACCTCGCGCACCCCACGGGGCTCGACCGCTACGAGCGCTGGCGACGTGCCGATAATCTGCTCATGGCCGGCATGACCGACGTGCTCAACCGGTTGTTCTCCAACGACATCGCGCCGGTGCGCCTCGCACGCGACCTGGGGCTCGGCATCGTCGAGCGCTTGCCGCCATTGAAAAAATTCTTCATGCGCCACGCCATGGGATCAGTGGGCGATTTGCCGAAGTTGATGCGCGGCGTGGCTCTTTAGTTTGCGCATGATCTGATCTGAAAACCGGAAACCACTTTTCCGGATCATGCGCTACGGCTCGCGTTTGAGGCCGCGCGCCTTCAAGCCGTCAAGATAGGCCCGCCACCGCTCGGCGTAGCCCTGGCCCAGCTCGTACAAATACCGCCACGAATAAATACCGGTGTCGTGCAGGTCGTCGAACAGCAGGCGCACGGCGTAATTGCCCACGGGCTCGATGCCGATGATGCCCACATGCCGGCGCCCGCCCACGAATTGCCGCTCGGCGGGGTTGTGCCCCTGCACTTCCGCCGAGGGGCTTTCCACGCGCAAGTACTCGGCCGGAAGATCAAAGATGCGGTCGTTATCGAAGGCAACGCGAAGAGATTTCGCGGCGGGATCGTATGCGATGTCCGTGGGCCACGGCTGATTCATTTTGGTCGCATTTTCACCGATTGTTTCTTGGGCCAACCGGTCTCCATTTGTCGGGAAAATGCTCCGACTATTTGGTCTCAGCCGTCAAGCTTGCGCGCTTCGTCGGGCAGCATGATGGGGATGCCGTCGCGCACGGGATAGGCGAGCCCCGCCTTCTTGCTGATGAGTTCCTGCTTGGCGCGGTCGTACTCCAAGGGCCCCTTGGTGAGCGGACACACCAGAATTTCAAGCAGCTTGGGATCGACGTCCGCGGAATTGGGCATGGTGATACTCGGTTGTTAGAGCATTTTCCCGACAAATGGAGACCGGTTGGCGTGGAAAATGCGACCAAAAAGAAAGTTTATGCGATCCAATGATCCAGTTCGAACAAAAGCAGCGCTACTGCCGCGGGCCGTCGGGCTTGCCGCCGGCCTCGAAGGCGCCCATTTGCAGCAACGCCATCAATGATTCCGCGCGGGCCTGTAAGTTAGGACTTTCCAGCAGGGCCTGCTTTTCGCGCGGATCGAAGGGACAGATCATGCACAGCGAGGTGACCAGCGTGGCGTCGGACAAATTCTTGAGCACGTCCAGGTTCACGCGCATGCCCTGGGCGTCGAGATATGGCTTGAGGCGCGCAATCATGGCGTCGCGGTCGAGTTCAATCTTTTCGGGCGCGTCCATGTCGGATTTGAACTCGCTGTAGTCGGCCCGGACGCGCCGGTAGCCCTTGCGGCCTTCGATCTCGTTTTTCACGCGGAAGCGGATCAGGCCTTTCAGCGAAATCAGGATGCGGCCGTCGTCGGTTTCCTCAAACGACGCGATCCGCCCGGCGCAGCCGACGCCATAGAGCGCGGGCTCGGTGGGCAGCGCGATGACGTTGGACTCGGCCGCGTCCGTGGCCGCGCGGATGCGCGCCTTGCGGCTTTGATCGGGCTGGATCATGCCGAAGATGCGCCCCGTGGCCATGGCATCCAGCGTCATATTGAGGTAGCGCGGCTCGAAGATATTGAGCGGCAGGCGGCCGTGAGGCAGCAGCAGCGCGCCCGGCAGCGGAAACACCGCGATGTCCTCGGGCAAGTCTTCATAGCGGGTTTGCGTGGGGCTGCGCATGACGGGGTTCGGGCGGCGGGGTCGCGTGAAATTATCTCATGAAAAGAGAATCGACGACAGCCGGCGGCGGCCCTGGATCGTCAGCGGATCGGTCGGGCCGAAAGCCTCGAAGAATTTCACCAGCTGCTTGCGCGCGGCTTCCTCGTTCCATTTGCGGTCGTCGCGGATCATGTCGAGCAGCATGGTCATGGCCGCTTCCTTTTCGCCGCCGCCGAACAGCGCCATGGCGAGATCGAGCCGGGCCTGCATGTCCTTCGGGTTGGCGGCGACCTTGGCCTTGAGCTCGCCGATTTGCCCGGCGCTTTCCTGGGTTTGCGCCTTCAGTTCCAGCGCCGTGACGACGGCGGCGATCTCGGCGACCTTCAACATCTCGGGCGGCAGCTTGGTCAGCAGCTCGCGCGCCACATCATCCTCGCCGAGCGCCACATAGCACTTGAGCGCGCCGCCCAAGGCCTTGGCGTGGGCCGGGTCCTGGCCGAGGATTTGCTGATAAATATCGAGGGCTTGGTCGTGCTGACCCTCGGCGATCATTTCCTCGGCGACCTTGAGCGCCTCGTCGATGGGATTGCCGCCGCGGCCGGTGAGCTTTTCGATGAATTGCTTCACCTGGCTTTCGGGCATGGCGCCCATGAACCCGTCGACGGGCCGGCCACCCTTGAAGGCATAGACCGCCGGGATCGACTGCACGCGGAACTGCATGGCGAGCGGTTGGTTTTCGTCGACGTTGACCTTTACGAGCTTCACCTTGCCGGCGTATTGGCGCACCAGCTTCTCGATGATGGGGCCCAACTGCTTGCAGGGTCCGCACCACGGCGCCCAGAAGTCGACGATGACCGGAACGGTCTTGGAGGCTTCAAGCACGTCGGCGGCGAAGGTTGCGGTGCCGGAATCCTTGATCAGGTCGCCGCCCATGGGCGCCGAAGTGTCTTGGCTGTTTGCGTCTGACGTGCCGACTAACATGACGTGCGAAACCTTGATTTGAAGCCCGCGCCCGATGCGCCTTGCGTGGGCGTTACATGAGATGGAATTGGCCCCAAGGCAAGGGGGCGCTGACTGCAAACCGATGAAATGTCACCGCGCGCCGGGCCGGAAAAGGGCTGAATAATCAAGCCGTTCGTGGGCGTTTTTGCCCGCGCGCCTCAACCTGGCCCGGGCCGCAAGCGCCTTGCCAAGCGACCTTAAATCGCTATAGTCCCGCCCGCTTTTAAGGGCCTCTTCGTTGCACCCATTTGGGGCCTTTCCGCAGACGGAGCGCGGGCGTAGCTCAGGGGTAGAGCACAACCTTGCCAAGGTTGGGGTCGAGGGTTCAAATCCCTTCGCCCGCTCCAATTTTTCTCAATGAAATAAGTCGGTTACCGGCCGTTTGGGGCTGACGCCTCACCGCGTAGCGGCGCGCTTTCCCAAGCCGGCCGCTTTGCGCAAAGCTTGGTTGATGCGCGACTGCCAGCGCGGTCCGGTCGCGCGGAAATGATCGAGCACGTCGGGATCAAGGCGAATGCTGGTGGCCTGCTTCGGCGAGTCGGACCTTGGCCGACCCGGGCGGATGAGTTTGTCGCCATGGTACAGGTCTGCGCTTTCGAACCATTCTTCCGTAAGTTCCGGCGCGTCGTCAGGATCAACCCACGCTTTGCGTGAAGCGCTTTTTCTCTTTGTCATGTCCAAACCTCATCGAAATAATCCGGCGCGCTTGACCACGCGGAGTCCAGGTTACCACCACGAAACGGTCCTTTAGAAATCCGGCCGTGATATAGCGCGGCTCGCCGTAGTCACGTCGATCATCAAGTCGATCGAAGTGATCGCCGGCAAAAACTTTCGCGGCATCCGCAAAATCGAGGCCGCGCCTGGCCAGCGTTTGCCGGCGCTTGGATTCGTCCCACACAATCATAATTGATGTATATACAAAAACTCAAGGCCGAAGCCCTATCAAAGCCCGGATTTGTGCCAACCCCAGGGCAACCGCAGGAATGTTGCACCGCAGCATGCGCATGAAATTCTGCTCGCATCGCCTTCGCTAACGCACTGAACATGCTAATGTTCTCGCAATACGCGCGGCGAGGGATGCCGCCATAGCGGGGGAGCACGTTCATGGTCACTTGGGCCAACACCGAAATCGCCGACATCATCAGAAAAACGCAAGAAGCCTCGGCCAAGAAGACGCCCACCGGCGACCGCGAGGCCTTCAAGCGATTCATCGGCCAGTTTTATGCCGGCAGCCCGCCCGACGACGTCAAGGGCCGCAGTCCCGAGGTGTTGTGCGCCACCGCCTTGACGGTGTGGGAAGCCCTGCAAGAGCGCAAGCCCGGCGCGCCCAAAATCAAAGTGGTCGCGGGTTCGGGCAAGGGCAAGGACGCGGAAGGCCGCACCGGCATCATCGTCATCAACGACGACATGCCGTTCCTGGTGGACTCGGTCACCGCCGAACTGGAGCGCATGGACGAGCCGCCGTTGCTGGCGATCCATCCGATCCTCACCGTCGTGCGCGACGACGCCGGCAAGATGACCGACCTGTGCGAGTTGGGCGACGACGAGCACAGTTCGGGCAAGCCGGGTCAAATCGTCGAATCGGTCATTCATATCGAGACCGGGCCCCTGGGCGACCCGGACATGGTCGAGCGCATCCGCGACAACATCGCCGCGGTGCTGAACGACGTGCGCCTGGCGGTGCGCGACTGGCAGTCCATGCGCCGCCATGCCGGACGCATGGCGGCGGATTTCGACGGGCCGTCGCCGGGCGTGTCGCGCGAGCAGGCCGAGGAGGTTTCCGACTTTCTGCGCTGGCTGCACGAGGACCACTACACCTTCTTGGGCTACCGGCGTTGCAGCATCGAGGCGAAGGGCGGAAAGAAGATTCTCGGCATCGATCACGGCCAAAGCCTGGGCGTGTTGACCAAGCGGCAGATCGGCATCTTCGACGGCCTGAGCGACGGCGCCGAAGTGCCCGCGCAATTCGCCTATTTCCTCGACAGCGCCAACACGCTGCTGATCATCAAGGCCAACCAGCGCTCGGCCGTGCACCGGCGCGTGCACTACGACGTGGTGGCCATCAAGATTTTCGACGACTCCGGCAAGGTGGCGGGCCTGCACATGTTCGTGGGCCTGTTCACGGCCGATGTTTACACCAACAGCCCCAACTTCGTGCCGGTGCTGCGCCGCAAGATCGACCGCATCCGGGCGACAGTCGGCTTCCGCAAGCACGGTCACGACGGCAAGCGCTTGCAGAACATCATGGAGAACTTGCCGCGCGACGAATTGTTCGAAAGCTCCGACGACTATCTGGTGCATGTGGGCCTGGGCCTCTTGCACCTGCAGGAGCGCGCGCGCACGGCGGTGTTCGTGCGTCTCGATCAGTTCGAACGCTTCGCGTCGTGCCTGATTTATCTGCCGCGTGACCGCTTCGACACGCAGCTGCGCGTTTTGATCGGCGACATCCTGGTGAAGGCCTTCGGCGGGCGTTTGTCGTCGTTTTTCACCCAGGTGACCGATTCGGCGCTGGCGCGCATTCACTACATCATCGCCACCAAACCCGGCGCCGTGCCCAAGGTGGACGTGAAGGCGCTGGAAGTGCAAATCGCGCGCGCGAGCCGGGCCTGGGCCGACAGCTTGAAAGACGCATTGATCAAGGAGCACGGCGAAGCGGACGGCGCCAAGCTGTTCAATTTGTTCAGCCACGCCTTCCCCACCGCCTACAGGGAGCACTTCGAGCCCGAGGAAGCGGTGGGCGACGTCGCCCGGGTGCTCGCCTGTGCCACGACCAAGAATGTCGGCATTCACCTCTACACGCCGAGATCGCGCGCCGGCACCGTGGCCGCCAAGATCTACAACGTCGGCGGCGTGCTGGCCTTGTCGGACGTGATCCCGGTGCTGGAAAACCTGGGCTTCCGCGCCGTGGGCGAGGAGCCCTACCAGATCACTCCGCTCGGCTCGGGCGGCGGCGGCGCGGTGTGGCTGCACGACTTTTTGCTGACGGTCGAGGGCGGCAAGCCCCTCGACGTGGCGGCGGCGCGCGAGTCGGTCGAGGATGCGTTCTTGCGCGTGTGGTCGGGCGAGATGGAAAGCGACGGCTTCAACAAGCTGGTCACCTTCTCGGGCCTCAAGTGGCGCGAGGTGGTGATCTTGCGCGCCTACGCCAAGTACCTGCGTCAGGCGGCCTTCCCCTTCTCGCAGTCCTATCTGGAAAGCGCCTTCGGCAATCATCCCACCGTGGCGCGGTTGCTGGTGGACATGTTCGTCACCGCCCATGACCCGGTGTTGAACACCGGCTCCAAGGCCAAGGCGGCGGCGGCCAAGGTCGAAGCGCTCAAAGCCGAGGTGGCCAAGGCGCTCGACGCCGTCACCAACGCCGACGAGGATCGTATTTTGCGGCGCTATCTGACCCTGGTGGAATGCACGCTGCGCACCAACTATTTCCAAAAGGCCAAGGACGGCACGATCAAGTCCTACGTGTCGATGAAACTCAACAGCAAGGGCATTCCCGATCTGCCGTTGCCGCGCCCCAACGTGGAAGTGTTCGTCTACAGCCCGCGCGTGGAAGCCATTCACCTGCGCGGCGGCAAGGTGGCGCGCGGCGGCATTCGCTGGTCGGACCGGCGCGAGGATTTCCGCTCGGAAATTCTGGGCCTGGTGAAGGCGCAGATGGTCAAGAACGCGGTGATCGTGCCGACGGGCTCCAAGGGCGGCTTCGTCGTCAAGCGCCCGCCCACGACGGGCGGCCGCGAGGCATTCCAGCAGGAAGGCATCGCCTGTTACCAGACCCTGCAGCGCGGCCTCTTGGATATCACCGACAACGTGGTGGACGGCGATATCGTGCCGCCGCTCAACGTGGTGCGCAAGGACGAGGACGATCCGTATCTGGTGGTGGCCGCCGACAAGGGCACGGCCACGTTCTCGGACATCGCCAACGCCATCTCGACCGAATACAACTTCTGGCTCGGCGACGCCTTCGCCTCGGGCGGCTCGGCCGGCTACGACCACAAGGTCATGGGCATCACCGCGCGCGGTGCCTGGGAATGCGTCAAGCGCCACTTCCGCGAAATGGGCGTGGACACCCAGACGCAGGAATTCACCTGCGCCGGTGTGGGCGACATGTCGGGCGACGTCTTCGGCAACGGCATGTTGATGTCGAAGAAGACGAAGCTGTTGGCGGCCTTCAACCACCTGCACATCTTCATCGACCCCAATCCCGATCCGGCCAAGAGCTACGAGGAACGCGCGCGGATGTTCAAGCTGCCGCGCTCCAACTGGACCGATTACAACGCCAAGCTGATCTCCAAGGGCGGCGGGATTTTCGAGCGCTCGGCCAAGTCCATTAAACTTTCGCCCGAGATGAAGGAGATGTTGGGCCTCACCAAGGCCGAGGCGCCGCCCGTCGAGATTCTGAACGCCATCCTGCGCATGAAGGTGGATCTGCTGTTCTTCGGCGGCATCGGTACCTACGTGAAGTCCTCGGCCGAGTCCCATGCCGACGCCTCGGACCGCGCCAACGACGCCATCCGCATGAACGGCGAGCAGGTGCGCGCCAAGGTCATCGGCGAGGGCGCCAACCTCGGCATGACCCAGCGCGGGCGGATCGAGGCGGCCATGGCGGGCGTGCGCATCAACACCGACGCCATCGACAATTCCGCCGGCGTCGATTGCTCGGACCACGAGGTGAATATCAAGATTCTCCTCAACGGCCTGACGATGACCGGCAAGCTTGCCCTGCCCGCGCGCAACAAACTGCTGGCCGAGATGACCGACGAGGTGGCCGAGCTGGTGCTGCGCGACAACTATCAGCAGTCGCAAACCTTGAGCCTGATGCAGCGCCGCGCCGCCGAGCTGCTGGAAGCCCAGCAGCGCACGATGAAATTGTTCGAGCGCGAGGGCCTGCTCAACCGCGACGTGGAGTTCCTGCCCCCCGACGAGGACATCCAAGAGCGCGGCACGAAAGGCCAGGGCTTGGTGCGGCCCGAGCTGGCGGTGTTCCTGTCCTACGGCAAGATGTGGCTCTACGACAAGCTCATCAACAGCGATCTGCCGGACGATCCCAGCGCCGAGGAAGACCTGATCAACTACTTCCCCAGCGCCTTGCGCAAAAAATATCTGGAGCCCATCCGCAAGCACAAGCTGCGCCGCGAGATCATCGCCACGGTGGCCACCAACAGCTTCGTCAACCGCGTCGGCCCTTCGTTCCTCACCACGCTGATGGATCGCACGGGGCTCGGCCCCGTGGACGTGGTGAAGGCTTATGTCGTCACCCGCACGGCTTTCGGCCTGCGCGACATCTGGAAGGCCATCGAGGGCCTGGATAACAAGGTGCCCGCCGAGGTGCAGACCGACATGCTGCTGGAGGTCAACCGCGCGGTGGAACGCAGCGTGCTGTGGCTGCTGCGCCACGTCGCCACGCCCATGAGCATCGCCGACGAGATCGGCAAGCTCGCCCCCGCCGTGAAGGCGCTGCGCGACAACTTCAAGACCGTGTGGTCCGACGAGGTGGCGGCCTATGTGAATCGCCAAGCCGACGCCTTGAAGGCCAAGGGCGTGCCCGCAGAGCTGGCTTTCACCGTGGCCTCGCTCTATCGCCTGGTGGCGGCCAACGACATTCTGCGGCTGGCGGAAACCGTGAAACAGCCGGTGCCGGCGGCGGCGAAGATCTACTTCCTCACCGGCGAGCGCTTCGGCATGGGCGCCATGCGCGCGCGCACCGAATCCATGGCGCGCGCGAGCCATTGGGAACGCCTGGCGGTGTCGGCGGCGGTGGAGGAACTCTACGCCCATCAGACCAACCTGGCGCAGCGCGTGATGACCGTAGGCAAAACGAAGAAGCTCGCCGGCGCCAAGGCGGTGGAAGCCTGGGTCGACGCCAACAAGGCCAACGTGGACCGCTATGACGCCGTTTACGGCGAAATCCGGTCCACCGACGGGCTGAACCTGGCGATGCTCACGGTGGCCAACCGGCAACTCAGCTCGATGATCGGGGGGTAGCCACCCTCACGACCGCGGCGGTTGACGCGGCTCAATGCGCTGTCCGGACGGATGCGCTTGAGTAATTCCTATGATTCGCAAGCTTAGGTCCGGCAAGTATCGCCTCTATTCGCGCAAGGTGAAACCCGCCACCGGCAAGCGGCGCAACTTGGGCACGTTTGCGACGCGCACCGCGGCGCTGGCCCATGAGCGGGCGGTGCAGTTTTTCAAGCGTCGCGCCGGACGCTGATCCGAACGCACGCGGAGGCCCCCATGCCGAGAAAAGCGTCAATCAATGCCGCGAAGCGACCCCGGCGCCGACGCGCAAAACCGGGCGCCTCGGGCAAGGGTGCGTTCTTTCACGTCGAGGTCAGGCCCAAGGGCCGGTTCGTCGCCTTTCGCGCACAGGACGTGGGCGGAGCGGGCGGCATCGAGCGCGTCGCCGGCCGGCGCGCCAGCGGCACCTGGGACACGCAGAAATGGCTGATCGGCAAGGCCCATGCCCATGTCGCGGGCGGGCGTCTGATCGCCGACACGGCCGAGGCGCGCCACGTGCTCGCGGGCCTGAGCTCCAGGCCCGTGCACCTGGGCGGGGATCGCTTCAAGGCCAAGCCCCGGCGCGATATCCCCGAGAGCGCCAAGCCGACCCCGGCGCAGCGCCGCGCGCAACGGCGCAACATCAAGAAGGCTCAAGCCGCGCGGCGCAAACGCTGATTCATTTGTCGCGCGTGCAAAGC
This sequence comes from Rhodospirillaceae bacterium, assembly GCA_033763995.1. GTDB lineage: Bacteria > Pseudomonadota > Alphaproteobacteria > Rhodospirillales > Rhodospirillaceae. The sequence goes on from JANRJL010000056.1 coordinate 21,843, forward strand.
ACCCGCCACTCGCTACGCAGCGCGCCGTAATAACCTTCGGCGAACTTACTCACGTCGCACAGCGGCGAGGCGAGGACTTTGTCGCGCAAGCCCGCGCGCAAGGCAGCCAGCGCAGAGGGATTTGCAGCAAGCGAGTTCGCCTTCGTCACCATGACATCGATGCTCGCGCAGATGCCGTCCGGATATCCCCCGTGCATGAGATGCGCGGCGGCATGGCGCCCGCAGAAACGGTCCCCCGGCACGGTCAGCACCGGCACGCCCATGACCAGCGCCTCGCAGGTGGTGAGCCCGCCCGAGTAGGGCCAGGTATCCAGCACCACGTCCACCAGCGCATATTGAGCCAAAAACTGCGCGTGATCGCCACCAGTCATGACGACCAGCCGATCCGTCGCGATGCCGGCGTCCATGGCCATGCTGAGCAGCTTGCCCGCCCGCGCGCCGTCGGCGAACAGGCGGTTGTTCACCACGAGTTTTGAGTCGGGCACGGCGGCCAGCACCCGAGCCCACATCATTAAGGTACTCGGGTTGATCTTCGTGGTCTCGCTGAAGCAGCCGAAGGTGACATGCCCGTTGGTCAGGCATGGGGCCGGGGCCACCGGCGGCAAATACGCGGGCGAGCGATAGCAGATATAGTCACCCGGCAGACGCACGATGCGTTCCACATAGTGCGGCTCATCCGCCGGCGTGACATGAACCTTGTCGGCCAGCAGAACGTCGATGGCCTTGAGACCACGCGTGTCCACGTAGTCGCCCCAGGCCGCTTGCAGCGGTGCGGGCTTGGCCGCGAACACCGGCAAGCGATTGTTCGGCGCATGGCCGGACAAATCGATCAGCACGTCGATGCCGTCATCGACGATCAGGCGTGTCAGCGATGCCGTGTCGAGATGGCGCGCGTCGCGCCAACGATCTGCTGCCGCGCGGAACTCGGCCGTCACGCCATCGGGCCGCGCGGTGGTGGAGTAACAGGTGAGATGCCACGCCGTCGTGTCGCGGGCCGCGAACGCCGGCAGCGCGAAAAACGCCATGGCGTGAAAGCGGAAATCCCCGGAGACCACGCCCAACTTCAAGGGCCGCTCGGGCGTCATGTCGCGCGGTTTCGTGAGATGGGCGGGCGGAGCCTTGGTGTCGAAGATGGCCCCATAGGCGCGGTGCTCGCGCGCGATCTCGGCGCGCGACACGTGAGGATCGTATTGCAAACACATGAGCAGGCTGGAACGCACGGCGGCGAGATCGGGCTTCATGGCCAACACGGCGCGCCGGTGCGCCACCGCGTCGCCCGCGCCGTCGTCCACCAGATCGGCGAGTCCCACATAGGCCTGCGACAGCGCCGGATCGAGCGCGATGGCCTGGCGCAGAACTTTCTCCGCCTCGGGCTTGCGGCCCAACACGGTGAGCACGTGGCCCAGGTTGACCAGGGCCTCCACATGGCCGGGATTGAGTTCAAGGGCCTTGCGATAAGCCGCCTCGGCGGTGTCGTTGCGGCCCACGGCCTGCATGGCGTTGCCCAAATTGAACCGCAGCTCGGCCGACTTGGGCGCATGGGCCACGGCTTCGATCAACACGGCCAGCGCGCTTTCCGGATCGCCGGCGGCGCGCAGCACCAAGGCCAGGTTGTTGTAGGCGCCGAGGTGGCCGGGGCGCAGCTCGATGGCGCGCCGATAAGCCGCCGAGGCCTGTTCGTAGCGCCCGGCCTCGCGCTCGGCGTTGCCGAGATTGAACAGAATGTCGGGCTCGCCGGGAGCGGCAGCCAGCGCGGCGGTGAGCGCCGCGACGGCCTCGTCGGTGCGCCCCTGGGCAATGAGAACGTTGCCCAGTGTGTTGAGATAGATCGGGTTGGCGGGCGCAAGCGCGAGCGCCTTGCGAATGTGGGTTTCGGCTTCGGACCAGTTATGGGCGTCCTGGGCGAGGATCGCGAGCAAGTTCAGGGCATCGGCATGGGCCGGGTCCGCCGCGATCAACGCCCTGGCCGCAGCCGCGGCGGCGGCGCGGTCGCCCGACTGATAGTGCTGCACGGCGATATCGAAATCGGACGCGCTCACGTTGCCTTGAATCCCGAACTGTCGGACACCGCGCCGTTGGCGAACTGAAGTTGATAGAGCCGTTGGTAAAGCCCGCCGCGCGCCAGCAGGTCGTCGTGGCGACCGCGATCGACCACGCGACCGCCATCCACCACGCAAATGAGATCGGCGCGCGCGATGGTCGACAGACGGTGCGCAATGACGATGGTGGTGCGCCCGGCCATGAGCCGTTCCAGCGCCGCCTGGACGGCGCGCTCGGTTTCCGTATCGAGCGCGCTGGTGGCCTCGTCCAGCAGCAGGATTGGCGCGTCCTTCAACAGCGCACGAGCGATGGCGATGCGCTGGCGTTGCCCACCCGAAAGCGTCTGGCCGCGTTCACCCACCAGGGTGTCGTAGCCGTGCGGCAAGGCCAGGATGAATTCGTGGGCGCCGGCGGCCTTGGCGGCGGCTTCGATGGCCGCATCGTCGGCTTCGGTGCGGCCGTAACGAATGTTGGCGCGCGCGGTATCGTCGAACAGCACCACATCCTGGCCTACGAAAGCGACGGACTGGCGCAGGGAGGCCAAGCTCACCTCACGCAGGTTTTGGCCGTCGATGACGATTCGTCCATCGTTGGCGTCATAGAAGCGCAGCAGCAGATTCAAGATCGTGCTTTTGCCCGCTCCCGAGGGGCCCACCAATGCCGTGGTTTTGCCCGCTGGGGCCGCGAAGGACAATCCGCGCAGAGCCGGAATGCCTTCGCCGTAGGAGAAGGAGACGTTGTCAAACGTCACCGCCCCTTGCGCGACTTTGAGCGGCTGAGCACCCGGCACATCGGCAATGGCGGGCGACTGATCGAGCACGGAGTAAAGCCGGTCGGCGCCGGCGAGGCCTTCCTGAATCTGCGCGCCGGCGTTGGCGAGCGCCTTCATGGGCCGGTAAGCCATGAGCAGCGCGGTGATGAAGGAGAAGAACGCGCCCGACGTGGTCACGCCCGAAATCACCCGCCAGCCGCCATAGACAATGACGATAGTCACCGCCACGCCGCCCAGCGTTTCCATCAAGGGGCTGGCGACGGCCTTGACGCGCTCGGCCCCGACGATGAGATCGCGAATGCTGCGCGTGAGTTCGCCCACACGCGCGGTTTCGTAGGCCTCCAATCCGTAAGCCTTGACCACGCGGATTCCGGTGACGCTTTGCTCCACCAGCGTCATGAAGGCGCCGGTTTGCGCCTGGGTGTTGGCCGTGACCTTGCGCAGGCGGCGGCCCAACCCCGTGGCGAAATAGACCGAGGGCGGAAAGGCGATGAAAGCGATCGAGGCCAGGATCCAGTCCTGGTAAAACATCACGCCGATCAGAAAGACCACCGACAAGGCCTCGCGGCCGACACCCGTGATGGCCGAGGACACCGCCTGGCGCATGGCGTTGATGTCGGTGGTCAGCCGCGAGATCAGCGCGCCGGTCTTGTTGACGGCGAAGAAGGCCAAATCCATCGCCAGGATGTGGGCGAACAGGCGGTTCTGCAGCGCCGTCAGAATCGACTGTCCGGCGCGGGTCATGATGACGGTTTGCGCGTAGGCCGCCACACCCTTGAGCGCGAAGGCCGTGAACACCGCGAGGCCCACGGGCCACAGCAAGTCGGCGCGCTTTTCATCGAACACGCCGGTGACGACCGGGTCCATCAGCCACGCCAGCGCCGCCGTGGTCAGCGCCACCACAACCATGCAAACGCCGCCCAGCACGAACTGGCCGAGATTGGGAAGCACCGCATCGCGCAACAGGCGTTGCGCGGTGGAACCGGCGGGCGGGTTGGCGCGTTGATCGCTGGTCATGGCGGCCCTCAATGGGGCGGAACCTTAGTATTTGCAAGGGTCTCGGACTGGGGGTAGTTTCGCCATCACACTCAGGCTGCGCAAGCGGCGGTTGAAAAAATCAGGCCCTGACCCTTTCATGAGAGATTCCGCCATCGCGCGCGCGCAGGCCAGCACGGCAACACCGCGCCCGATTCCCTTTATTGATTTGCAGGCCCAACGCGCCCGCATCGGCGCGCGCATCGACGCGGCCATTGCCAAGGTCATGGCCCACGGCGCCTTTGTCATGGGCCCGGAAGTGGCCGAGCTGGAACGGCGTCTCGCGGCCCATGCCGGGACTAAACATGTGGTGAGTTGTTCCAGCGGCACCGATGCGCTGCTGATGCCCTTGATGGCGAAAGACGTCGGACCGGGCGATGCCGTGTTCGTGCCCTCGTTTACCTTCACGGCCACGGCCGAAGTGGCGGCGCTGATGGGCGCGACGCCGGTGTTCGTCGACGTGGAACCCGACACCTTTAATATGGACGCGAAAAGCCTCGCGAGGGCCATCGCCACCGCCCGGCGCATGGGCTTGAAGCCGCGCGCGGTGATTCCGGTGGATTTGTTCGGCCAGCCCGCCGACATGAACGAGATCAATGCCCTGTGCGCAGCCGAGGGCGTGTGGGGGCTGGCCGACGCGGCGCAAAGCTATGGTGCCGCTTATCACAACCGGCGCGTCGGGTCCTTGGCCGAGGTCACGGCCACCAGCTTTTATCCGTCAAAGCCCTTGGGTGCTTACGGCGACGGCGGGGCGATCTTCACCGACGACGACGATTTGCATCATCGCCTGCTGCAAATTCGCGTGCACGGCCAGGGCAAGGACCGCAACGAGAACGTGCGCATCGGCCTGACGGCGCGGCTGGATACTATCCAGGCCGCCGTGTTGCTGGAGAAGCTGGCGATTTTCGACGAGGAATGCGTCACGCGCCAGGCCGTCGCCGCGCGCTACACCAAGATGCTCACGGGGCTGGTGGATACGCCCGTCGTGCGCGCCGATCGTTCGTCCATCTGGGCGCAATATACGGTTTGCTCGGACAAGCGCGACCGCATCGTCGCGGGCTTGCGCGCGGAATCAATTCCCACCGCCGTGTTCTACCCCAAGCCGGTTCACGTGCAGCCCGCTTACCGCATGTATCCCCAGGCCGAGGGCGGCTTGCCGGTGACCGAGCGGCTGGCCCAGCGCGTGGTGAGCCTGCCGATGCACGCGTATTTGACCGAGGCCGATCAAGACCGCATTGTTGCCGCGGTGGCGCGCGCCGTCGCGTAGCGCGAACTTGCGACACTCAAGCCCCGCATGAGCGGCGATTTTTCTCTTCTTCGCGTCGCCGTCATCGGCCTCGGGCCCATGGGCCAGAACCACGCCCGCGCCGTGACGGATACGGCCGGCGCAAGGCTGGCCGGTGTAGTGGACATTGATCCCCGCCTTGTAGCCAAGGCCGCTGCCACTTATTCGAGCCCGGTTTTCGCCGATGTCCATGGCCTCATCGGTCACATCGACGCCGCCGTCATCGCCGTGCCCCCAGAGCATCACGCGGCCGTGGCCGTGCCGTTGCTGAAGGCCGGGATCGCCTGCCTGATCGAAAAGCCGCTGACCGCCACGCCCGCGCAGGCCGATGAGCTTGCCGCGGCGGCGGGCTCAGCTTGCATCGCCGTGGGCCACATCGAGCGGTTCAATCCCGCCATCGCGCCGGTGTTGGCGCTGGGTCTTGAGCCGAGCGGCATTTCTCACGTCACGGCGGTGCGCCTGGCGCCCGTGGGCGGGCGCGCCGTGGCCACCGACGTGGTGGCCGACATGATGGTCCACGACATCGATATCACCGTGAAGTTGAAGGGCGCCGATGTCGTCGCCGTGCAGGCCGAGGGCGATTTGCCCACGCGCGTGAGCGCGGTGCTGCGTTATGCCGACGGCACGGAGGCGCAGTTGGTGGCCGACCGCGCCGCAGCGCACCGCGAGCGGTCGTTCAAATTCAGGGCCGACGGCGATGCCATCGAGGTGGATTTTCTGGGCCGCCGCGCTAGCCGCAACGGCCACGAGTTTCCGATCACACCGCAGGATGCCTTGCGCACACAGCTCGAGGATTTCCTCGATGCGATTCAGGCCCGGCGCGAGCCGCGCGTGAGCCTCGCGGACGGCCGCGCCTGCATGGACTTGGTCTGGCGCGTCCAAGCCGCTGTTCTGGAACGCGCACCATGAGTTTTACGCCCTCCACGAAATCCGTCGTCGGGTGGTGTCTGTTCGACTTCGCCAACTCGGCCTACGTCACCGTGGTGGTGACCTTTGTGTTCGCGACTTACTTCACGCAGGGCGTTGCGCCCTCGCCGGACATCGGCACGGCGTGGTGGGGCACGGCGCAGGCGCTGTCGGCCATTTTTATTGCGCTGCTGAGCCCCGTGGTGGGCGCCATCGCCGATCATTCCGGACGGCGCAAGACCTGGGTGTTCGCCTGCTCGTTCGTCACCGTCGCGGCAACCTGCGCCCTGTGGTTCGCCGAACCCAAGAGTTCCTACGTCGTCGCCATTTTGGCGGCGGTCGTGATAGCCAATGTCGGCTTCGAAGTGGGCCAGGTGTTTTACAACGCGCTGTTGCCGAGCGTGGCCTCCGAGAAGAACATCGGGCGCGTGTCGGGCTGGGCCTGGGGCTGCGGCTATTTGGGCGGATTGTTGTGCCTGCTGGCGGCCTTGTTGGGCCTGGTGCAGGCCGAGCCGGCGCCCTTCGGCTTGAACGCCGAGGCCGCCGAGCCCGTGCGTGCCACGTCGCTGCTGGTGGCAGCGTGGTTCGCGATCTTCACCCTGCCGTTTTTCCTGTGGGTCCGCGACGATCAAAGCCGCAGCAAACCTTTGCGTCAGGCTATCGGCGACGGCCTTAAGCAACTGCGCGACAGCGTGATGAAGGCCCGCGCCTATCCCAACGTGGTGCGGTTTCTGATCGCGCGCACGATTTATAACGACGGTGTCAACACCATCTTCGCCTTCGGCGGCATTTTCGCGGCCGGGGTGTTCGGCATGACCATCGCCGAGGTCATCCAACTGGGCATCGCGCTCAACGTCACCGCCGGACTGGGCGCGGCCGGGTTTGGCTGGATCGACGACCGCTGGGGCTCCAAGCGCACCATCGTCGTGAGCTTGCTGGCCATCATCGTGCTGGGTTCGCTCACCGTCGCGGCCCCCGACAAGACGTGGTTTTGGATCTCGGCGCTGGCCTTGAGCACCTTCTTCGGGCCGGTTCAGGCGGCGAGCCGCACCATGATGGCGCGTATCGCGCCCCCGGACATGCGCAACGAGATGTTCGGGCTGTTCGCCGTGACGGGAAAGGTGATTTCCTTCGCCGGGCCCTTGACGGTGGGTTGGGTGACCGCCGCCACCGGATCGCAGCGCTGGGGACTTGCGACCGTGATGATCTTTTTCGCGCTTGGCTTCTGGCTGTTCCGCGCGGTCAAGGAACCAGCGGCTAACTAATTAGTGCCGGAAGTGCCGCATGCCGGTGAGCACCATGGCGAGGCCTTTCTCGTCGGCGGCCTTGATGACGTCCTCGTCGCGGATGGAGCCGCCCGGCTGAATCACCGCCACCGCGCCCGCCTCGGCCGTGACCAGCAGACCGTCGGGGAACGGGAAGAAGGCGTCGGAGGCCACCACCGAGCCCACGGTCAAGGCCTCGGTCAAGCCGGCGGCTTGGGCCGCTTCTTTCGATTTCAAGTGCGCGATGCGTGCGGAATCGATGCGGCTCATTTGTCCCGCGCCGATGCCCACGGTGGCGCCGTTTTTCACATAGACGATGGCATTGGACTTGACGTGCTTGCATACCGTGAAAGCGAACAGCAGATCGGCGATTTGCTGATCCGTCGGCTTGTTCTTGGTGACCACTTTCAAATCCTTCGGGCCGACATGGCCATTGTCGCGGCCCTGCACTAGGAATCCGCCCGCCACGTTGCGGATCATGCGGCCATGGGCTTTCGGATCGGGCATGGCGCCCGTGACCATCAGTCGCAGGTTCTTTTTCTTGGCGAAGATGCCGATGGCTTCGTCGCTGGCGGCGGGCGCGATAACGACTTCGGTGAAGAGTTCGCTGATCTTGGCCGCCGTGGGCCCGTCGATGGGCCGATTGAGCGCGATGATGCCGCCGAAGGCCGAGACCGGATCGCACATCAGCGCCTTGGCATAAGCATCGAGGCATGACGTACCCAACGCCACTCCACACGGATTTGCGTGCTTGATGATGGCGCAGGCGGGCTCACTGAATTCTGCCACCAATTCAAAGGCCGCGTCGGTATCGTTGATGTTGTTGTAGCTGAGTTCTTTGCCTTGAAGCTGTTTCGCCGTGGCGATGCCGGGGCGTTGCTCTGTGGTGAGATAGAGCGCGGCATTTTGGTGCGGGTTCTCGCCGTACCGCAGCGACTGCTTGATCTTGCCGCCGAAGGACAAATAGCGCGGAAACTCATCCTTCAGCACGTCGGCGAACCAGGTGGAGATGGCCGCGTCGTAGGCGGCTGTGCGGGCATAGGCGCGCGCCGCGAGCCGCTTGCGCAAATCGTCGCTGATCGCGCCCTTGTTGGCCTTCATGTCGTCCATGACGGCTGTGTAGTCCTCGGTGTCCACCACCACGGCGACGCCTGCGTGATTTTTGGCGGCACCGCGGATCATGGCCGGACCACCGATGTCGATATTCTCGATGCAGGTGTCGAAGTCCGTCGTTTTGGCGATGGTCGCCTCGAAGGGGTAGAGATTCACCACCACCAGATCGATCGGCACGATGGCGTGATCGGCCATGGCCTTTTCGTGCTCGGCGTTGCCGCGAATGCCCAGGAGACCGCCATGCACCTTGGGGTGCAGCGTTTTCACGCGGCCGTCGAGCATTTCGGGAAAGCCGGTGAGATCGGAGACCTCCTTCACCGGCAGTTTGGCGGCCCTGAGCGCCACCGCCGTGCCGCCGGTGGAAATCAGCTCCACGCCAAGCCCGTGAAGAAATTCCGCGAAGGGGATGAGCCCGGTTTTATCGGAGACGGAAAACAACGCGCGGCGGACGGCGGGGGCTGGCATCGCGGGAAACCTCAAGGCTGGCTGCGGACGGGGCAAGACTGCGCGCCGTGTAGCATAGGAGCGAATCGAGGGGAACGACCTGAAAGCCGCGGATCAGGCCGATTTGACGATGCTGAGGTGGGGCTTGGGTTGCGGCGGTTGGCCGCGGCGCATTTCAGGCACCAGATCGGTGACGATGGCGAGCGCCTGATCCTCGTCGCGCGCGCGGCAGGACTGCTCCAGGGCATTGAGCTTGGCGACGATCAGGGCGTGATCGACCACGCGCGGACGGGCGATCAGCACGCCGTCCTGGCCCGTGGGCAAGGGCGGTTCCTGGCCGTGGAACAATTCCTCGTACAGTTTCTCGCCGGGCCTGAGCCCGGTGATCTTGATGTCGATGTCGCGGCCCAGGGTCTTGCCGGCCAAACGAATCATCTGCTTGGCCAGATCCATGATCTTCACCGGCGCGCCCATGTCGAGCACATAGATGGCGCCCTGATCGCGCTTAGAAAGGCCCAAGGCGCTGGCCTGCAAAATCAGCTCCACGGCTTCGTGGGTAGTCATGAAATAGCGTTCGATGTCGGGGTGGGTCACAGTTAATGGACCCCCGGTTTCGAGCTGATGCTGGAACAGGGGCACCACGGACCCCGCCGAACCCAGCACGTTGCCGAAGCGAACGGTGATGAACTTGGTGGCCGACTGGCGCAGGTCCTCGGCCTGGCAGATCATTTCGGCGATGCGCTTGGCGGCCCCCATGACGTTGGCGGGGTTCACGGCCTTGTCGGTGGACACCAGCACCATGGCCGGCACGCGGGCGGCGATGCAGGCCTCGGCGACGTTGCGCGCGCCGAGCGCGTTGGTCATGAGGCCCTCGATCACGTTGATTTCCACCAGCGGCACGTGTTTCAACGCGGCGGCATGGAACACCAGGTCGGGCCGTTCCCTGGTCATGATGTCTTTCATGCGGCTCGCGTCACGCACGTCGGCGAGGACGGTGGACAGCGATTGATTGGGCCGCCATTCGCGGATTTCGCGGTCGATGGTGTAAAGGTTGTACTCGCCGTGATCGACGAGGCCCAGGTGCGACGGCCCGATGGCGACGATCTGGCGCACCAACTCGGCGCCGATGGATCCGCCCGCCCCGGTGACGAGAACGCGCTTGCCGCGAATCAGCTCGGCCATGGCCTCGCGGTCCAGCGACATTTGCGGGCGGCCCAGGATATCGTCGATGGCGATGGGCCGGGGCTTCAGCGCCACGTCGTCGTAGTCGCGCACCTCGGCCGGCGGCGGCACGCGCGCGAGGCCGCAGCCATGGGCCTCGGCCACGTCGAGGAATTGGTTCAGTTCGGCGCCCGTGACCTTGGCGCGCACCACGACGATTTTTTCGGGCTTCAGGCCGCGGCGACCCAGCTTGGAGATCAACGTGGACAGATCCTTGTCCATCCCCAGCACTTCCACGCCCTGAATGAGTTGGCCGAGGCGGGTGGGATTGGCCGTGACCATGCCGAGAATGTTGTAGGGCGCGCCGCGACCCTTCTGGACGGCACGAATGAACTGCTCCGCCTCGGGCCCGGCACCCACGAGGATGATGGGCGCGCCATCGCGGTTACCGGTCCACACACCGGCGAATTGGCGATCACGCGCGAGACGGACCAGCAAACGCGGGCCCGCGAGGAACAGCACCAGCACGAACCAGCCGATGATCGGCAGCGAGCGCGGGAAGGTTTCGAGGCGGGTGACGAAAAACAGCGTGGGCACAAAAATGAGAATGCTGAGCGTCGCCGAGCGCAGGACGTTCATGGCGTCCTTGGTGGAGACGTACTCCCAGACGTGGCGATAAAGCCCGGTGAACAGATAAACCACACCGGCCACGGCCGCGAAGGCGGCGGCCGTTTCGAACACGGCGCGCTCCGCCCAGGGCGCACCAAAGCCCAGCCGCAAGGCAAAGGCCGTGATGAACGCCAGGTAGGCCATCGCCACGTCGTGGCAATAGACCAGCAGATTCCGGGGCTGAAGCAAGGTGCGCAAGTGTTGTGATCCTAACGAACCGACGGGGCGATTTTAGCCGCGAACGCGCGGCCTGACCATGGCGCAGGCCCTTGAATTTCCATTGAATCGGGGCGCAAAGAAGACCAAAACTGCGCCCCAAGGGCCGCTTGGGCCCTCCGTGCTAACGCAGCTAGGAAGACGAATGGCCGACAAAGTCGCTCTTATTACCGGCGTGACGGGTCAAGACGGGGCTTATCTCGCCGAGTTGCTGCTGGGAAAAGGCTACGTCGTCCACGGGGTCAAGCGCCGGTCGTCGTCGTTCAACACGGGGCGCATCGATCACCTCTATCGCGACCAACATGAAGCGGGTGTGAAGTTCTTTCTGCATTACGGCGACATGACCGATGCCACAAACCTGATCAGGCTGGTGCAGGAAGTCCGGCCCGATGAAATTTATAACCTCGCCGCCCAAAGTCATGTGCAGGTGAGCTTTGAGACGCCCGAGTACACCGCAAACTCCGACGCGCTGGGCGCATTGCGCCTATTGGAAGCCATGCGGATCTTGGGCCTGAAGGACAAGACGCGTTTCTATCAGGCCTCCACCTCTGAGCTTTACGGGAAGGTTCAGGAAACGCCGCAAAGCGAGACCACGCCGTTTTATCCGCGCAGCCCTTATGCCGCGGCCAAGTTATACGCATACTGGATCGTGGTGAATTACCGCGAGGCCTACGGCTACCACGCCTCCAACGGCATTTTGTTCAACCACGAAAGCCCGCTGCGCGGCGAAACCTTCGTCACGCGCAAGATCACGCGCGCCGTGGCCTCCATCGAGAAGGGCCTGCAAGAGAAGCTCTATCTCGGCAATCTCGATGCAAAAAGAGACTGGGGCCATGCGCGCGACTACGTCGAGGGCATGTGGCGCATTCTGCAGCAGAAGACGCCGGACGATTACGTGCTGGCCACGGGCGAAACGCGCTCGGTGCGTGAATTCGTCGAGGCGGCCTTCGCCGAGATCGGCCGCAAGATCGAGTGGAAAGGCAAGGGCGTGGCCGAAAAGGGCATCGATGCCAAGACCGGCAAGGTGGTGGTTGAGATCGACAAGCGTTACTTCCGCCCCACCGAGGTGGAACTGCTGCTGGGCAACCCCGCCAAGGCCAAGCGCGTGTTGGGGTGGTCCCACACCACCAGCTTCAAGGACATGGTGAAGGAGATGGTGGCGAGCGACTTGGATGAGGTCGTGGCCGAACGGGAGCGGTTCGACCGTCACCAATGATGATCGGCGCGCCGTATTCACTGCAAGGCAAGCGCGTGTGGGTGGCCGGGCATCGCGGCATGGCCGGCAGCGCCATCGCCAGACGATTGGCCGTAGAGAACTGCGAGATTCTCACCGCCACGCACGCCGAGTTGGACCTTCAGCGCCAGAAGGATGTGGAGGACTGGATGGCGGCCAAGAAGCCCCAGGCCATCTTTATCGCCGCCGCCGTGGTGGGCGGCATCGTCGCCAACGACAGCCGGCCGGCGGACTTCCTGGCCGACAATTTGCAGATTCAAACCAACATCATGACCACCGCGCACAAGCTGGGGGTCGAGAAACTGCTGTTTTTGGGCTCAAGCTGCATCTATCCGCGCATGGCGCCGCAGCCCATCCGCGAGGACAGCTTGCTCACGGGCCCCCTGGAGCCCACGAACCAGTGGTACGCCATCGCCAAGATCGCGGGCGTGCGCATGTGCCAGGCGTATCGGCGCCAGTACCGGCGCGACTACATCAGTTGCATGCCGACCAATCTCTATGGCCCCGGCGACAATTTCGACTTGATGTCGAGCCATGTGTTGCCGGCCTTGATCGTCAAGGCCCACCGCGGCAAGGCCGCCAACGCGCCCTCCATTGAACTGTGGGGCTCGGGCAAGCCCTTGCGCGAGTTTCTTTACGTCGAGGATTTGGCCGACGCTTGCGTGTTCTTGATGAAGAATTACAGCCAGGACGACACCATCAACGTGGGTTTCGGCTCCGACGTGACCATCCGCGAATTGGCCGAGACCGTCTGCGACGTGGTGGGTTTTTCGGGCGGTTTCACCTTCGATGCCGGCAAGCCCGACGGCACGCCGCGCAAACTGATGGATTCCGCGCGCCTGCACGCACTGGGCTGGCGGGCGACCACCAGCCTCAAGGACGGCATCGCCAAGACCTATGCGTGGTACTTGGCCAACGCGGCGTGACGGCACGATCCGCGCGCGGAAAATTATTCCGCAGTCGGATGGCTTTGTGGCGCAAAACTTCTTTCCACGATCGGCGGAAATGCCCTAGAAATCCCTCACGGCTTTGTCCCGCGCCTCGACCCGAGGCGCTTGTCCTGTAGCAGCGATGCAAATTTACCTGCCCATCGCCGAGATGTCGGTGAACGTGTTTCTCATCCTCGGGATGGGCGGCGCCGTGGGATTTTTGTCGGGCCTGTTCGGCGTCGGCGGCGGATTCCTGATGACGCCGCTGCTGATTTTCATCGGCGTGCCCCCGGCCGTGGCCGTGGGCACCGGCGCCAACCAAATCGTGGCTTCGTCCGTGTCGGGTGTGTTGTCGCACCTGCGGCGTGGCAACGTCGACTTGCGCATGGGCGCGGTCTTGACGGCGGGCGGGCTCGCCGGCTCCGCCTTGGGAGTTTGGCTGTTCAGCATCTTGCGCAGCCAGGGGCATATCGATTTGACGATCTCGATCAGCTACGTGATTTTTCTCGGCGTGATCGGCGGCTTCATGCTCTGGGAAAGCTTGCCCGGCGCCATCAAGAAGTCGCCCGGACCAGCGCCGGTCGCGCGCGGGCCCGGCCGACACACGTGGATCCACGGCCTGCCGTTCAAGATGCGATTTCACAAGTCAAAACTGTACATCTCGGCGATCATGCCGCTCGGCTTGGGTTTCGTCGTCGGCGTGCTCGCGGCGATCATGGGCGTCGGCGGAGGCTTCATCATGGTTCCCGCCATGATCTATCTCTTGGGCATGCCGACTCAGGTGGTGATCGGCACGTCGCTGTTGCAAATCATATTCGTCACGGCCGTGACGACGTTCCTGCAGTCCAGCATCAACCAAAGCGTCGATGTCGTTCTTGCCATGCTGCTCTTGTTGACGGGCGTGATCGGGGCGGAGGCCGGCGCGCGCATCGCCGGGAAGCTGAAGAGCGAGCAAATGCGTTCGCTGCTCGCTCTTCTCGTGCTGAGCGTCGCGATCGAACTGGCGGTGGGGCTCGCCATTAAGCCGGCCGATCTCTACAGCTTCGAGGCCGGACGATGATCGCGCTCCGATCATTCGTGGTTCTCGGCCTGGTGCTGCTCGGCGCGCCGACACGCGCGCAAGAAGCGCCGCTGGTGGCCGACGTCTCGGAAAATCTCGTCGCCATCACCGCCGGATTCACCGGCAAGGACGTGCTGCTGTTCGGCGCCACCGACGGACCCGGCGATATCGCCGTGGTGGTGAAGGGCCCGGCCCGGGACATCGTCGTGCGCAAGAAGGATCGCTTCGGGCCCATCTGGATCAACTCCGAGTCGATGACGTTCCGCGATGTCCCCTCGTTTTACCGCATCGCATCCAGCCGCCCCCTGGAGGAATTCGCGCCGCCGAACCTGCTGTCGCGGTTTCAAATCGGCACCGGCAATTTGCGCCTGGACAGCGCGGCGGAAAATCTCTCGCCCGAGGATTTAAGTGAGTTTCGCCAAGCCCTGATCCGCCTCAAGACCGGCCAGGGCCTGTTCGACGAAGGCTTGGGCGCGGTCAACACCACGTCCAATCGCTTGTTCCGCACGCAGATTCATTTCCCCGCCAACGTGCCGACGGGCACCTACATCGTCGAGGTCTATCTGTTCCGCAACGGCACCGTCGCCAGCGCCGAGATCGTGCCCTTCAACATCAGCAAGACCGGATTCGGCGCCGAAGTTTACGACTTCGCTCACGACTTTGCCCCGCTCTACGGCCTGTTGGCGATCGCGCTGGCGGTCGGAGCCGGCTGGGCGGCCAGCGCCGCGTTCCGGCGCGCCTAGCGACACAGCGAGCACATCATGAGCGCGCCAGACACAGCCGCCGCCATCGGACCCCGCAAATTTCTCTTGGTGGTCGATCAGTCGGCCGAACTGCGCGCGGCCGTGCGCTTTGCGTGCCGCCGCGCCGTGCGCACCGCGGGCATCGTCGCGTTGTTTCATGCCGTGCCGAAACGCGACTTTCATCACTTCGCGTCTATCGGCGAGCTGATGGAACGCGAGGCGCGCGACGAAGCCGAACAGTTGATGCAGGCCATCGCCAATGACATCCACCGGATTACGGGAAGTTATCCGGCGGTGTATTTGCGCGAAGGCGACACCATGGAGCAATTGCTCAGCGTGATCGCCGCCGATCCGTCGATTTCGGTCTTGGTGTTGGGCGCGGGCACGGGCCCCGAAGGCCCCGGCGCCATCGTTTCGGCGCTGTCGGGGAATCTCGCGGGCAAGATTCGCATTCCGGTGACGATTGTTCCCGGCCATTTGACCGACGCCCAGATCGATTCGCTCACTTAACGCGGCGATTCCCATATGCGCCCACGGCTTGATCCAGGGCTGTTTTAGTCCTACTTAGCCTATGGTGATGAGGGGCGGCGAGCCGGCCGAGTCGCGGGCTGAAGTCTAATGCGTTGAATTGATGAAGGATTCAGATCGCCATGTTCATCCAAACCGAAGAGACTCCGAACCCTACGACGCTCAAGTTCCTGCCCGGGCGGGCCGTGATGAGCGCGGGCGTGGCCGATTTCACTTCGGTCGACGCGGCCCAGCGTTCGCCCCTGGCGTTGAGCTTGTTCGGCGTCTCGGGCGTGGCCGGCGTGTTCCTGGGCGCGGACTTCATCACCGTCACCAAGACCGACGAGAAAAGCTGGCAGACACTCAAGCCCATGATCTTGGGCGCCATCATGGATCACTACACCTCGGGCCAGTCGGTGATCGGCGAAGAGGCGGGCGATACGACTGAGGCCGCTGAGTTCAACAGCGGCCTCGACCCCGAGATCGTCTCGCAGATCAAGGAATTGATCGACACGCGCGTGCGCCCGGCCGTGGCCCAAGACGGCGGCGATATCGTTTACCGGGGCTTCAAGAACGGCACGGTCTATCTGCACATGCGCGGATCGTGCGCCGGATGCCCCAGTTCCACCGCCACGCTGAAAATGGGCATCGAAAACATGCTCAAGCATTACATTCCGGAAGTGTCGCAGGTCGAAGCCATCGCCTAGCGCATGGTGCGCGCGCCATGTTGACGATGGCACGGCAGATATCGGCCCTGTGGCAAAACCCGACAGTGCGCGTTGGGACGGCGCTTGCGGCGGCAGCCGTCGTCGCCCTGGGCACATTGCTGTTCATCCGCGAACGAGCCGATGAAAGCGTCGCGCCGATTTTCAAGCAATGGTCGCTGGAACTCAGCGCCGATCCCCTGAGCGTGGCGCAAGTGGAAACGGCCTTCGCCGAGATAAACTACGACTTCGCGCGCGTGAAACAGGGCCTTCACCCGGTGCCGCGCGTCTTGGTGCGCTCGGTGCCCGAAGACCTGGGCCAAGTCCCCGAAGTGACGCGGCGCAAGAGCCTGTTCCTGGGATCGGTGTTGCCCTTGGTGCTGGCCGTGAACGAGCAAATCATGGCGGAGCGGCGCGCGCTGGAAGACATCGCCGGTAAGATTCGCGCCCGCCAACCGCTGTCGGACGCCGACATCGCGGAAGTCAATCGCCTCGCCAAGATTTACCGCTTGGGCGGCGACGCCGAAGAGACGGTGGCGGACGTCAGCGACACGGCGTTGCTTGACGAGCTGCTGTTGCGCGTCGCCCCCATGCCCGTCTCCATGGCGCTGGCCCAGGCCGCCGAGGAAAGCGCCTGGGGCCTGTCGCGCTTCGCGTCCGAGGGCAACGCGCTTTACGGCCAGTGGGTCTGGAACGACAAGGCCGGCATGGTGCCGACCGCGCGCGGCAGCGACGAGACGCACAGCGTGCGCGCGTTCCGCGATATCCTGGAATCGACGCTGTCCTACGCGCATAACCTCAACACCCATTGGGCCTACGAGGATTTCCGCAAGATGCGCGCCAATATGCTGAACTCCAGCGGGCGGTTGGATGGCGCGGCGCTGGCGGGCACGCTGACGCGCTACTCCGGACGCGGCCAGGCCTATGTGGAATCACTGCGCGGAATTATTCGCAGCAACGGGCTCGCGGCCCTCGATCAGGCCCGGTTCGCGGCACCCGCGTTGCAAAGCGCCGGGGTTCGCACCGCCGATGCGGGTCTGGCGGTTGGAGCCATGTAGGGGGCCAGTGTGGCCACAAGAACTCCAAGCATCAGCGACGTGGCGGTCAAGGCCAAGACAGGCAAGACCTGGGGCGCGTGGCGCAAGACCCTCGACGCCGCCGGGGCGAAGGCCATGGATCACGCCGCCATCGCCAAGATGGTGGCGGCAAAGTTCAACCTGAGCGGCTGGTGGGCGCAATGCGTGACCGTGGAGTACGAATTGATGACGGGCAAGCGCGCGCGGCATCAGAAGAAGGATGGTTTTTCAGCCAGCGTGAGCAAGACCCTCGCGGTGGCCACGGCATCGATGTTCAAATTGTTCGACCATGACGCGACGCGGCGCAGACTGTTGGGGCAGACGGTGACGTTCTCGACCCGCCGAGCCAACAAGACGTTGCGCTTCGCCTGGCCCGGCGGCGGACGGGTGGTGATCGCGTTCTATCCAAAAGCCGCGCGCAAGACCCAGGTGACGTTTCAGCACGAGAAGTTAGCGGCGGCCAAAGACGTCATCGCCATGAAGAAGTTCTGGGCCGGTGTCGTCGCCAAAGCGGAGAAGCTGGCCGCGAATTAGTTTCGGTATCTCGTGTGCACCGGAACGCCCTCGGTGGCGCCGCCCGCCAGAAATTCCTGACCGAACCAGTGCCAATTGTTATTAGCGCGCAGCGTACAGTTGACCCGCGCCCGGCCCGTCGGGAAGGCTTGCGTGGGCGTGATGGTCACGCGCGCTACGGCAACACTCACGTCGAGCCGTTCGCCGCGCGGGCCAAAGCACGACAAGCCTTTCAAAGTGGCGGGCGGATCAAGAACGTCGAAACCAAGTTTCGGCGGATTGACGCGCAGCACCGGATCGTCGGGCTGCACGTTCACGGCCTTGATCGGCAGCGTGGCCGTGACCAGCTTGAATCGGTCCATGGCGCCATAGGTTTCATTGAGCGCGAAGCGCGGCAGCAGAAACATGTCGGCCTCGGGATAAACGGGGCCTGAGTTCTGACCAAAGGCGGCAGCAAAGCCAGCCCCCGCCACGATCTTGATGTCCTCGCGCCCGGCTTCGCCATAGGGATAAGCGAAGTGATCGGGCACTTGCCCCAACTCGGCCTGAAAACGCGCTTTCATCTGATCCAAATCGCGCCGCACCTGATCGGCGCTGAGCGCCGGAAAGTGCGGGTGGGCATGGCTGTGCGCGCCGATGGTTACGCCGTCGGCCTGTAAAGCGCGAACGTCATCCCAGGTCATGATATCGGAATACTTCTTGTCGACCGCTTCGCTGGCGACAAAGACCGTGAAGGGGAACCCGGCTTGCTTGAATCGCGGCCAAGCCTCGGTGACCACTGACTTGTAGGCATCGTCGATGGTGATGGCGATGGCCTTGGACGGTAAGGGTGTGCGATTTTTGAGCGCATCCACGACGGTGCCCAGCGGGAGCACCGAGAAACCGTTGGTTTTCAAATAGGCGATGTGTTCATCCAGTTGCTCAAGCCGAATGTTGGTGGCCGGGTACTTGGCCTCGCCGAAGCGGTGATACATCAACACCACGGCCGATGGGGACGCTGTGGGCTGCGCGGACGCCGATGCGATCATGACTATCAGAACGGCTGCGGCGAACAGCCCCCATCTGCTAAGAACACCAATGCCCATAACCATGGAGGTTCCCTTGCGTGGCTCTTTGACCGACAGCGGCCTTGATCTTGTCTTCCGTCATGCCCGGACGCAGAACAGTTGGCAACCCACGGCCGTGGCCGAGGACCTTCTGCGGAAAGTTTATGATCTGATGAAGATGGGGCCCACCAGCGCCAACTGCTCGCCGGCGCGGTTCGTTTTCGTGACCAGCGCGGCGGGCAAGGAACGGCTGAAACCGGCCCTATCGCAAGGCAATCTCGCCAAGACCCTGGCCGCGCCGGTGACCGCGATCATCGGCTATGACACGCAATTCTACGAGCTGCTGCCGGAGTTGTTCCCGCACGATCAGACCGCGCGGTCTTGGTTTGACGGCAACCCCGCCTTGATTCAAGAAACCGCCTTTCGCAACGGCACCTTGCAAGCCGCCTATTTGATGATCGCGGCACGGGCGCTGGGCCTCGATTGCGGGCCCATGAGCGGTTTCGATCAGGCCAAGATCAATGCGGCCTTCTGGCCCGACGGACGCGTGAAAGCGAACTTCTTGTGCAACATCGGCTACGGCGACGATGCCAAGGTGTTCGCGCGTAGTCCGCGCCTGCCCTTCGAGCGCGCCTGTACGATTGTTTAGGTCAGGAACGGCTTGGTCGGTACGGCAAAGCGCCGCGCGATGAGATGATCCAGAGAATAGAGGCCGGGGCCGCGCACCAGAATCATTCCCAGCAGGAACAGCCAATAGAAGTGTTCCATGGAGTCGTAGGCAGGATTGGACGCGCCCAGCACGAACTGAATCACACAGGTCATTGCGATGAGCGGCAACGTCGCGAGACGCGCGGCCAACCCAATAAACAAAAGAATAGGCAGACCCAGTTCATTGATGGTGCCAAACACCGCGGCCAATTCGGGCGAGAGCAGCGGAAGTTTGTATTCTTCGGCAAACAGAAAAACCGTCGCGTCCCAATCCTTGATCTTCTCCAGGCCCGAGCGGAAAAAGATAAGACCGATCCAGAGACGCACAGCCAGATCAAAGGCGGGCGAGATAAAGCGCTGCAGAAAGGCCGTGGCTGTTTGATAGCTGTTGACGGCGAATACAGTGAGTTGATCGCGATTCATGGACCATCCTCGCACGGTTCTCGGTTCAGCCGTACTGTAACGCGGGCTCAGGCTCGGCAAGATCACATCCATGACATCATCGTCCGACAAACGGCCCCCGAGGCGATGACCGTGAGGGGGCGGAGGGCGGGGAGGGGTTCACGGTCAGGGCTCGGGGGTCGATGGCGAGTATCAATGGCGGCGGGCGCGGGCTTAGCCCTTGATCTTGGTGTTCTTGCCCTCGAAGGGTGTCGTCTGGCCGTTCATGGCCTGGCACGAACCGGCGGGCACTTCCTTGAAGCTTTGGCCGTCGTAGCTGGTCTTGGATTGACCGGCGCAGCCGTGGCTGCCGTTGGCGGCGGCGCAGTTGTTTTCGCCGGCCTTGGCGATGCCGTAGCACTTTTCCATCTTCGCGGTTTGCGCAACCGTGGGCGCGGTGGTCGACAGGGCCATGTAGGCCGCACCGACGACGGCGGCGACGATGGCGCCGTGGGCAATTTTTTCGTTCAGCATGGGGGTCTCCTTCAAACGGGTGTCGGCCGGGGTGGCTGCGACACGGAGAACCCTACCGGCGATGATCGCCCACCTTCCAATATCGCTTGTTTCGCGATTCGATAACCGGGCGTTATGGCGTGGACGGGCCGGACATTCGTTGTATTTCAGTGGTCTACAGTAATTCCCAGCGGTAATCACGGGCCAATTGGACCACCATCTTGGTGGCCGGGGTGAAGCGGCGGCCCGAGACGGTGACGAGCGACACCGTGCGCGCGATTTCCGGCTCGCCGATGACGCGTAGGACCACGCCGGGCAAGCGCGGCAAATACTCGGGCATGATGGCCAGCCCGAAGCCGGCGGCGAGCATCGCCTGGACCCAATCCTCGCGTTCGCTGCGGAAAATCGTTTTGACCGGAACGTTGTGATATTCGTCGTGGGCGGTCCAGTGATCGCCGAACTCGCAGGCCGTGCGCTGCAGGTAGTTTTCATTCTTGAGTTCGTCGATGGGAATGGCGTTGAGCCGTTCCAGCCGATGACCCTTGGCGAAAGCGACGCCGTAGCGCTCGCGGTACAAGGGAATGGCGTCGAAGCGATCGGGTAAATTGGGCATGCCGATCAGCGCCACGTCGATGCCGCCCTTCATCATGGCATCCACCAGTTTTTTTCCGGGCAACTCGACAATGGACAGCTCGACCGTCGGCATGCGCTCGCGCACGGCGCGCATGAAGCCGACGATGGTGTGCGAGCTGATCGTGCACATCACGCCAAGCTTGAGGCTCACTTTCGTCGCGGTCTTGAAGCACGTGGCCTCTTCCTGCGCGGCCTCGGTGGCCTGCAGCACCTGTTCCAGATGAGGCTTGACGAGATTGCCGAGGTCGGTGAGGTGACTGTTGCCGCGCTCGCGGCGGAACAGCTCGCCGCCGAACTCGTCTTCCAGCGACTTGATGGCCTTGGTCAGCGCCGGTTGCGAAACGTTGCAAACCTCCGCCGCGCGCGTGAAATTCAGTTCTCGGCACAGCGTGAGGAAATAGCGAATCTGATGAATTTCCACGCGCGTGGCCCCGCCGCCAAGACCCCAGAAGAGAACGTATTATGATCTCTCGCGGCGGGCGATCAAGCCGCCAAACGGGGCGCGTGAAGCGGATTTGACAGTCGCAAAATCCTGCGCCACGGCGGGATGCGAATGTTAGAATCGGACCACTAGCGGCGCGGCAGGAAGCCCACGGTTTCGTAGGCCTCCTTCAACACCGGCTCGGCGATGGCGTTGGCCTTCGCGGCACCCTTCGCCAGGATGCGGTCGAGTTCGGCGGGATCGTTCATGAGCCGCTTCATCTCGGCGTTGATGGGACCCAGCACCGCCACGGCCGTTTCCGTGAGCTTGGCCTTGAATCCCGAAAACTGTGAACCGGCGATCTCGGCCAGAACCTGTTCGACGGTCTTGTCGGTCAGAGCCGCGTAGATGTTGATGAGATTGGCCGCCTCGGGCCGCCCTTCCAATTCGGCGATGGTCGTGGGCAGCGGCAGGGGGTCGGTCTTGGCCTTCTGGAACTTGAGCGCGATGGCGTCGCGATCGTCCGTCATGTTGAGGCGCGAATAATCGGATTCGTCCGACTTCGACATTTTCTTCAGACCGTCGCGCAGGCTCATCACCCGCGTGCCGGGGCCGCGAATCACGGGCTCGGGCAACGGAAACACCGTCTTGCCGAAATCCGCGTTGAATTTTTGGGCGATGTCGCGCGCCAACTCCAAATGCTGCTTCTGGTCCTCGCCCACGGGCACGTGCGTGGCCTTGTAAACCAAAATATCGGCGGCCATGAGATTGGGATAGACGTACAGGCCCACCGAGGCGTTCTCGCGATTCTTGCCCGCCTTGTCCTTGAATTGCGTCATGCGGTTGAGCCAGCCCAGGCGCGCCACGCAGTTGAACACCCAGGCAAGCTCGGCATGGGCCGGCACATGGCTTTGCACGAACAGCGCATTGGCCGCGGGATCGACGCCCGCGGCGATCATGCCGGCGGCCACCTCGCGTGTGTTCTTGATGAGATCCTTGGGGTCCTGCCACACGGTGATGGCGTGCATATCGACGATGCAGAACAGGCACTCGTAATCCTGCTGCAGCGCGACCCAATTGCGGATGGCGCCGAGATAATTGCCGAGGTGAAGATTGCCCGTGGGCTGAATGCCGGAGAGAATGCGCCCGGCGCGTGAGCCGTGCGGTGTGGAC
The DNA here is from genome assembly GCA_033763995.1 of Rhodospirillaceae bacterium. Taxonomy (GTDB): domain Bacteria; phylum Pseudomonadota; class Alphaproteobacteria; order Rhodospirillales; family Rhodospirillaceae. The sequence goes on from JANRJL010000056.1 coordinate 44,390, forward strand.
CCGCTGCTGGACATGAATGCCGTCCTTCAATGTGCGCCGCGCGGCTGGACCCGCGCGACGGGATGCAAGTAAAGCGCGGCGTTGGTACTCCGGGCGAGCGGAACGGTCAAGCCATGGGCGGCGGTCTGTTCTCGGCGGCGCGGCGCAAGGCCGCGATATCGGACCACGACGCCACTCGCAAAGTAACGGCCGCCGCAACGAAGACAGCTCCGCCGACGGCGATCAATGCGGCGAGGGTCATGGACTTTGCGATTTCCGCACCTGCCGGTTCGTGATCGAGGCCAAATACTGGGCCAACGCTCGCCGTGGTCACAGCGCGCGCGATAAGCAGCGCCACGATCATGAGGCCGGTTGCCGCACAAAGGCGCGGCAAGCGGGCTCGCAGCCGCTCATCGGGCACCAAGTGACCGCGTGCGTGCAGCACCCAGGCCAGGAGCCCGGCATTGATCCAGCCCGACAGCGACGTCGCCAAGGCGATGCCGACATGGCCGATCCATTGCATCAGGACGAGGCTGATACCGACATTGGCGATGAGCGCGCCGACGGAAATTTTCACCGGTGTGGCGGTGTCGTGCCGCCCAAAGAAGCCCGGCGTCAGCGCCTTATTGAGCACAAAGGCCGGCAGGCCCAACGAGAACATCAAGAGGGCCGCCGCCACGGCCTCGCGGTCGGCGGGCGTGAAGGCGCCGCGTTCGAACAGAGTCGCGGCAACGGGTTCGGCGAGAGCGCCGATTCCGGCCGCGGCCGGCAAGGTCAGCAACAGACAAACCTCGATGGCGCGGTTCTGATTGGCCAGCGCCGCGGCCTCGTTGCCCGACTGAATTTGCCGCGACAACAACGGCAACAGCGCAACCCCCACCGCGACACCGACCACGCCCAGCGGCAGTTGATTGACCCGGTCGGCGAAGTAAAGCCACGACACGGCCCCGACCGACACCAAGGTGGCCATGATATTGTTGGCGACGAGATTGAGTTGATAGATGCCGGCGCCGAAGGCTACCGGCAGCATGCGTTTTAGCAGGTCCTTCACCTCGGGCGTCAAGCGCGGCCGGCGAAAGGCGATGGCCACGCCGGCGCGGCGGCAATGATGGGCCAGCCAAAGATATTGCAGCACGCCGGCGACCGAGACTCCAAAGGCCATGAACACCGCCGTGTCGGCGCCGAGCGGCACGGAGGCCAATAAAAAAACGACGATAGTGAGGTTGAGCAGAATGGGCGTGGCGGCGGCGGCGGCAAAATGATTGAGCGCGTTGAGCACGCCCGACTGCAACGACACCAACGAGATGAAAAAGAGATAAGGAAACGTGATGCGCGCCAGATCCGTGGCGCGCTCCATTTGCCCTTCGACGCGATCAAAGCCCGGCGCGATGGCCAGGAGGGCGAGCGGCATGATCGCCACCATGATCACGCAAAACACCGCGAGGATCGCCGCCAGCATGGAGGCCGCGTCGTCGGCGAAGGCCTTGGCTTTGGCGGGGCCGTCGCGCTCCACCGCCTGGGCGAAGATCGGCACGAAGCCCGCCGAAAAGGCCCCCTCGGCAAAGAGACGCCGGAACAAATTGGGAAACTGAAAGGCGATCAGAAATGCGTCGGCCGCAGCCCCCGCGCCCAGGAAGGAAGCCGTCAGGATATCGCGCAGAAATCCGGTGAAGCGCGACAAAAGCGTATAGGAGCCGACCGTGGTGAAGGCGCGCAGTAACGACATGATCCGGGTGTAGCCGAAAACCGCGTCAAGGTGAATCGGCCTTGCGGCGAAAAGGCGAAGATTATTCGGCCGCCGTGGCCTGAATCGCGGCGGGTTTGGGGCGCGAGGCCACGGCCACGTCGCCGGCGGCGACGCCGATGGTCTTGCCCAAGGCATCGCGGATTTGGCGCAACTTGGTCTCGTTCTCGATCTTCATGCCGAAGACGTCCTTGACGTAGAACACGTCGACCACGCGCTCGCCGTAGGTGGAAATGTGGGCCGAGGCGATCTGCAGGCCGAGATCCGTGAGCGTTTTGGTGACATCGAACAGAAACCCGGGCCGGTCATGGCCGTTGATCTCGATGACGCTGCAGACCTTCGACGCCATGTTGTCGATGAAGACGCGCGGCGGCAGCTCCAACGCCTGGGCGCGGCTCGGCACCCGCAGAACCGCCGTGCGCGCCAATTCCTGATCGAGGCGGATGCGCCCTTCCAGTGCCATGACCAGCCGCGACTTGATGCGCTCCAGCCGCGCGTCTTGAACGATCGGCTCGCCGTCGTAGTCCTGGAAATAAAAGGTATCGAGCGCCATGCCGTTGGCGAGCGTGAGAATCTTGGCATCGACGATGGACACGCCCGACAGCGCCAAGGCGCCGGCGATCTTGGCGAAGAGGCCGGGGTGGTCGGGCGTGTAGATCAGCATGGAGGTGGCATCGCGCGTGGTCTCGACGCTGAAGCTGACGGCGATTTTTTCGCCCTTGGCTTCGGCGGCGCGAATAAAGCGCGCATGACGTTCCTGGCTGTCGGTATCATAGGCCAGCCAGTAGGCCGGCGAGGCCGACGCGGCGACGATCTCGCGCGATTGCGCAGACCAATCGGACAGCCGCGCCAATAGCGCCTCGCGTTTGGCGGCCACGCGGGCGTCGCGGGTGGCGGTGTTTTGGGCGCCCGACATGACTTCCTCGGCGCGATGAAACAGCTCGCGCAGCAGCGTCGCTTTCCAATTGTTCCACACGTTGGGGCCCACCGCGCGAATGTCGGCGCAGGTCAGGACCAGGAGCAGCCGCAGGCGCTCGGGCGACTGAACCGCCTCGGCGAAGCGCGCGATGGTGAGGGGATCGTCGAGATCGCGCTTGAAGGCGGTATTGCTCATCAACAGGTGATAACGCACCAGCCAGCTCACCGATTCGGTTTCTTCCGGCGTCAGGCCGAGGCGCGGGCAAAGCTCGTTAGCAATGTCGGCCCCCAACTCGGAATGATCCCCGCCGCGGCCCTTGGCGATATCGTGCAGCATCACCGCCACGTACAGCGCGCGGCGGGATTGCACCTTGTGAATCACCTCCGACGCGATCGGCAGTTCGTCCTTGAGCTTGCCTTGCTCGATGCGGTTGAGGATGCCGATGGCCCGGATGGTGTGCTCGTCGGTGGTGTAGACGTGATACATGTCGTACTGCATCTGCGCCACGACGCGCGCGAAATCGGGGATGAAACGCCCGAACACGCCCGCCTCGCTCATCAGCCGCAAGGTGGCCTCGGCGCCGGTGGGATCGGTGAGGATCTCCATGAACAGAGCGTTGGCCTCGGGCACGTCGCGCAAGGCCGTGGCCGCCATGGCCCGGCGGGCAACGGCGCGCAGGGATTTGGGCTGAAAGTCGAGTTTGTTGACCTGGGCCGTGCGGAAAATGCGGATCAGCGCCACCGGGTCGCCGTCGAGGTCCTTCTCGCTCTTCAAACCGATGCGCCCGGCGTCGACCACAAAACCGTCGACATTGCGCCGGCGCAGGGCGGCGGGGAGCTGCAGCAGCGGCTTGCGGCGGCCCTTTTCCTCGAGCATGGCGATAAACACGCGCGTGAGATCGCCGACATCGCGCGCGATGAGGAAGTAGTGGCGCATGAAGCGCTCGACCGCCGTGGAGCCCGGCCGGTCGGCATAGCCCATGCGCCGGGCCACCTCGCGCTGAAGATCGAAAGTCAGCCGGTTGTCGGGCCGCCCCGAGAGGTAGTGAATGTGGCAGCGCACGGTATTGAGAAATTCGTGGGCCTTGGCGAAACGCGTGGCCGCCGTGTCGTCGATCAGTCCCATGTCGGCCAGGCGGCGGACATCGGAAACACCGTAGAGATACTTCGCGATCCAGTAGAGCGCGTGGAGATCGCGCAGGCCGCCTTTGTCGTCTTTCACATTGGGTTCGAGCCGGTAACGCGAATCGCCCTGCTTGGTGTGACGCGCATCGCGCTCGGCCAGTTTGGCCTGCACGAACTGCGCGCCCGAGCCCTCGACGATCTCCTTCTGAAATCGCGTCTTGAGGTCGGCCGCCAGCTGCTGATCGCCCCATATCCAGCGCGCGTCGAGCAAGGTCGTGCGCACCGTCATGTCGGCCTTGGCATGAAGCATGTTGTCGTCGATGGAGCGCACCGCCTGGCCAACCTTCAGGCCCAAGTCCCAAAGCGTGTAGAGGATGAATTCGATGACCTGCTCCGAGAACGGCGTCTTCTTGTAGGGCAGCAGAAACAACAGATCGACGTCAGACAGCGGCGCCAACTCGCCGCGCCCGTAGCCGCCGATGGCCAACACCGAGAGCCGTTCGCCGGTGGTGGGCACGCCGCGTCGCGCCAAGTGCGTGACAGCATGATCGAACAACACGCGGATGAGCTGATCATGCAAGAACGCAAGCTCGGCCACCGTGTCGTTGCCCGAGTGACGGCCGGCATCGAGCCGGCGGCGCACTTCGTCCTGGCCCGCTTTGAACGCAAGCTTCAGCGCCGCCAGCACCTGGGCGCGCCGATCGGTCTCGGTGGCATCGGAGTCCTCGATGGTGTCGAGGCGTTCGACGAGGGCTCGACGATCGATGATCGCGCGGGGGTGAAGAATATTTCGCAAAACGATTTACCGCAGGCGCAGGCCTTGTTCGCGGGCCTCTTTCTCGGGCACCTTGATCACGCGTTCGGTTTGTTTTTGCGGAATGATCGGCGGCTTGCGTTCGCCGCCGGCCGCGGGAAGACCACCAAGTCCGCCGAGGGCGCCCTCCATGGCGAAGCGCGACTTCACCCGCGCGCTGATAACGGCCTGCAGCTCGAGCGTCTTGGCCTGGCCCACGAACAGCAGCGCGAACAGCAGCGCCATGATGGCGCCGGCGAAAGCATAAACGTCATTGACCCACTCGTAGCCCGAGAAAGCCAGCAGCAACGCCGAGATGCAGCCGATCATGCAAAAGATGCCCATCCACTGCAGGATCGTCGCCATGGCGGGAATGTCGGGTTTATCGGGGTCGATGTGAAACACCATGGCGGCCTCCCGGCCGGAGCCTGTGAGGGGTCAAACGCAAGCAGCTAGCAGAATGTAAGTATATCAGAGCCCAGGCGCCATGCAGACACCATGCAGATTAACCGCGCGAGATCAGCCCCTTAAGCCGGTACAGGGCCTCAAGGGCCTCGCGGGGGCTTAAGTTGTCGGGGTTGAGCGCCTTGAGCACCTCATCCAACTCGCGCGACACCTGGGCCTTGGCGGGTTTGGGCGGATGGGCCAGAGCGGCAAAGAGGGGGAGATCGGCGGCAAGCTTCCTGGCCGATCCGATCTGATCGCTTTTCTCAAGAATTTCAAGGACTTCCTCGGCCCTGGCGATGACGGGCGCTGGCATGCCGGCCAAGCCCGCCACATGAATGCCGTAGGAGCGGTCGGCCGTCCCGGGGCCAATTTCGTGGAGAAACACCACATCACCCTGCCAGTCTTTGACCTTCATGGTGTGGGGCGCCAGTTCGGCCAAGCGGCCGCCCAGGACCGTGAGCTCGTGATAGTGGGTCGCGAACAGCGCGCGGCAGGCATTGACGTCGTGCAAGTGTTCCAGCGTCGCCCAGGCGATGGACAGGCCGTCGAAAGTGGATGTGCCGCGCCCGATTTCATCGAGGATCACGAGAGAGCGCGGCGTGGCTTGGTTGAGGATCGCCGCCGTCTCGACCATTTCCACCATGAAGGTCGACCGGCCCCGCGCCAGATCGTCGGCCGCACCCACGCGCGAGAACAACTTGTCGACCGCGCCGATGTGCGCCGCCGTGGCCGGAACATAGAGGCCCGCCTGGGCCATGATCGCGATCAGCGCGTTTTGGCGCAGGAAGGTGCTTTTGCCCGCCATGTTGGGGCCCGTCACAAGCCAAAGCCGCCCGGCGCCGGAGTCCGTCTTGCTGCGCAAGTCGCAATCGTTGGCGATGAAGGCCCCGGTGCCGTCGCGTTTCAACGCCGCTTCGACAATGGGATGGCGCCCGCCGGAAATCTGGAAGACGGTGCTTTGGTCGATCACCGGGCGGGCATAATTCATCTCAATGGCCAGTGCGGCACCGGCGGTGGCGACATCGAGTTCGGCCAAAGCGCGCGCCATGGCCGAAAGGCCATCCGCCGCAGCCGTCACGGCCTGCGTTAATTCCGCGAAAATAGAAAGTTCGAGCGCCAACGCCTTCTCGGCGGCGGAGCGAATGCGGTCTTCCAACTCCGAGAGCTCGATGGTGGTAAAGCGCATCGCATTCGCCAGAGTCTGGCGGTGAATGAACTTGGCGGCCCCGCCGTCATTCTTCGCGTCGCGGCCATCGGTCACCCACTTCTCGCCGTGCTTGGCATTCACCTCGATGTAGTAGCCCAGCACGTTGTTATGCCGAATCTTGAGCGAGGGAACGCCGGTGGATTCAGCATAGGTGTTCTGAAGTCCGGCGATGAGCCGCCGGCTGTCGTCACGCAAGAGCACGAGTTGGTCGAGGTCTTGCGAGAATCCCTGCCGCACGAAACCGCCGTCGCGCGCCAGCAATGGCAGGCTGTCGCTCAAGGCATCGCCGAGCCGCCGCGCCAAGCTCGCGTGATCGCCGAGGTCGGACAGGGACTGTTGAACGCCTGGCGGCGGCGGCAACAGCGAGGCGCCGGCGGCCGCAATAGCCCGGTGCAAATGCGGCGTCTGCAACAGCGCATCACGCACGGCGGCGAGATCGCGTGGGCCACCGCGCCCCAGCACAAGACGCGACAAGGCGCGCTCAAGGTCGGGGCAGGTGGACAGGCGCTCGCGCAGCACGTCACGCACGCCACTCGCCGCGATGAAAAACGCCACGGTGTCATGGCGTGCCGCAATGTGCGGCGGGTCCGTGAGGGGTGCCGCCAGCCGCGCGGCCAGCATCCGCGCGCCGGAAGACGTCAGAGTGCGGTCGACGGACGCCAGCAGACTTCCGCCGCGCTCGCCGGTGAGCGTTTGGGTGAGTTCGAGGTTGCGCCGCGTCGCGGCGTCGATTTCCATCACCGCGCCGGTCGCATTCTTCCGCAACGGCGCGATGCGCGGCAGTTTGCCTTTCTGCGTCAGCTCCACATAGTCGACCAGGGCGCCGGCGGCGGCCACTTCGGCGCGGGAGAAATTGCCGAAGGCATCCAGCGTGGCGACGCCGTAGAGTCTCTGCAAGCGCAGGCGGGCGTTTTCGGAATCGAACCGCGACGAGGGCTGCGGCGAGATGGAAAAGCCCGTGCTCTTCAAAGTTTCGCGAAACTCAGCATCTTCGAGTATTTTTTCCGAGACGATGATCTCGCCGGGAGCGACGCGGGCCAGCACCGCCGCGAGACTCGGCCCCAGAATCGTTTCAACGAAAATCTCGCCCACGGAAATGTCGATCCACGCCAGGCCCAACGCCGTTTCGGTCTCGGCGCGAACCTGGGTGATGGCGGCGAGATAGTTATTGGCGCGCGCGTCCAGCAGCGTGTCTTCGGTCAGGGTGCCCGGCGTGATCAGGCGCACCACATCGCGTTTGACCACCGACTTGGAGCCGCGCTTTTTGGCCTCGGCCGGATCCTCCATCTGCTCGCAAACCGCGACCTTGAAGCCCTTGCGGATCAGCCGCGCTAGGTAGCTCTCGTGGCTGTGCACCGGCACGCCGCACATGGGGATGTCGTCGCCCGCATGCTTGCCGCGCTTGGTGAGCGCGATATCCAGCGCCGCGGCGGCCTTGACCGCGTCGTCGAAGAATAGCTCGTAGAAATCGCCCATGCGGTAGAACAACAGGGCGTCGGGATAGCCGGCCTTGACCGACAAATACTGCGCCATGAGCGGCGTCGTGCCTTCGGCAGCGCTGGCGAGGTCGGCGGAATCGGGCGAGCGGGAGTCGTTCATGGCGAGGCGGTTTTATAGCACGGCGCGCTCAGCGCAATGACAGTGTTATGACGCCCAGCCACGCCTCGGAACGGCCTTTGCATCCTTCGCCCGGTCGCGCAGAATGTGAACTTCAGAAGAGAAGGTTTGCTTATGCCCAAACGCATGCAACGCAATCTTGACCGCGAGGCCTTGGCCTTTCATGCCTCGGGCCGGCCCGGCAAGATCGAGATCACGCCGACCAAGCCCTTGACCACCCAGCGCGATCTGTCGCTGGCCTATTCGCCGGGCGTGGCCGCGCCCTGTCTTGAAATCGCGCGCGATCCGGCCCTGGCCTACGACTATACCGCCAAGGGTAATTTGGTCGCCGTCATTTCCAACGGCACGGCCGTGCTGGGCCTGGGCGATTTGGGCGCCATCGCCGGCAAGCCGGTCATGGAGGGCAAGGCGGTGCTGTTCAAAAGATTCGCCGATGTCGACGGCATCGACCTGGAGGTCGACACCAAGGACGTGGAGGAGTTCATCAACTGCGTGCGCTTCCTGGGGCCGACCTTCGGCGGCATCAACCTGGAGGACATCAAGGCGCCGGAGTGCTTCATCATCGAAAGCCGCTTGCGCGAGATCATGGACATCCCCGTCTTCCATGATGATCAGCACGGCACCGCCATCATCGCCGCCGCGGGCCTGATCAACGCCTGCGACCTGACCAAGCGAAAATTATCCGAGATCACTTTGGTCGTGAACGGCGCCGGTGCCGCCGCGGTGGCCTGCGTGGAATTGGTGAAGTCATTGGGCGTGAAAAACGACCGCGTCATCATGTGCGATTCCAAAGGCGTGATCTACAAAGGCCGCACCGAGGGCATGAACCAATGGAAATCGGCCCACGCGGTGGACACCAAGGCCCGCAGCTTGGCCGACGCGATCAAAGGCGCGGATGCGTTTTTCGGCCTCAGCGTCAAGGGCGCGGTGACGAAAGACATGGTCGCGTCCATGGCCAAACAGCCCATCATCTTCGCCATGGCCAACCCGGACCCCGAGATCACGCCCGAGGATGTGGCCGAGGTGCGCAAGGACGCCATCGTCGCCACGGGCCGATCGGACTACGCCAATCAAGTGAACAACGTGCTGGGCTTTCCGTTCATCTTTCGCGGTGCATTGGACGTTCGCGCGCGCACCATCAACGACGAGATGAAAGTCGCCGCCGCGCGCGCCCTGGCCGATCTCGCGCGCCAGGACGTGCCCGACGAGGTGGCCGCCGCTTATGCCGGGCGGAAGCTCAGGTACGGCCGCGAATACATCATTCCCGTGCCCTTCGATCCGCGCTTGATCGCTACCGTGCCGGCGGCCGTGGCCCAAGCGGCCATGGATTCGGGCGTGGCGCGCAAGCCTATCGTCGACATGGCGGCCTACCGCAAGGAACTGGCCGCGCGCCTCGACCCCACGGTCGCAAGCCTGCAAACCATCGCCGCAGAAGTGACGCGCCGCCCGCAAACCGTGGTGTTCGCCGAGGGCGAGGAAGAACGCTCCATCCGCGCCGCCATCGCCTATCGCAACGCCGGCTACGGCAAGGCCATTCTGGTGGCGCGGCGGCGCAAGTTCGAGAACACCTTGGCCGAGTTGGGCATGAAGGCCGAGGATTTGGAGGGCATCACCATCACCAACGCGCGCGAGTCGGACGCCAACGACGCCTATACCGATTTCGTCTATCGCCGCCTGCAACGGCAGGGAGTGCTCAAACGCGATTGCCAGCGCATGGTCACCATGGACCGCAACATCTTCGGCGCCTGCATGGTGGCGTTTGGCCATGCGGACTGCATGGTGACGGGGCTCACGCGCACCTATCATACGGCGCTGAACGAGGTGCGTCGCGTGGTTGACGCGAAGCCTGGCAGCCTGGTCTTCGGCCTCAACATCATTGTCGTGCGGGGCCGCACACTGTTTGTGGCCGACACCGCCGTGATCGAGCGGCCGACACCGGAGGAGTTGCGCACCATCGCCATCGAGAGCGCGGCGGCCGCCCGCCGCCTGGGCCATGAGCCGCGCGTGGCGTTGTTGTCCTACTCGAACTTCGGCAATCCGCCTGGCGCCGTGGCTGAAACCATGACGGCGGCCGTCAAGCTGTTGGATGCGGCGAAGGTGGATTTCGAGTTCGACGGCGAAATGGGCGTGGACGTGGCGCTGGATCCCGACTTGCGCAAAATCTATCCCTTCTGCCGCCTCACGGGACCGGCCAACGTGCTGGTGATGCCGGGGCTCCATGCCGCGAATATCTCGACCAAATTGATTCAACGCTTCGGCGCGGCCACCACCATCGGTCCCGTGCTGTTGGGTTTGGAGAAAAACGTGCAGATCGTCTCCATGGACGCCGGGGTCGCCGACCTGGTGCAAATGGCCTTGATGGCCGCTCACAGCGGCGTCGGCCGCTTGATTTAGGAAGATATCTTTGTCCGATCAGGATTCCTTGCCCGCGAAATCCGCCCGCCGCTTGCTCGCGTGGTCGTTGGGGCCCTGCGTGCCGGCCTGGGCGGTGTTGCTGGCGCTTTACGGCTTGGAGCGGTTGACGTGGGTCGAGGCGCTGGTCTCAGCCGCGCTCGTTTTCGTCTTGATGGCGGTGCTCGTCTTTGCGCGGCTCGCGGATTTCGAACGCCTGATCCGTTATGCCGAGGCGCTGTTCAATAATCCTGAAACACCCGCGCCGCCGATTTTTACTTCGGCCACGGCGCAGCGTCTGCTGACGGCGCTGAACGCTTTGCGGCGGCTATGGACGGAACGGCGCGACGAGGCGCAGGTTCTGGCGCGATCGCGCCAAGACATTCTCGATTGTTTGCCCGATCCGCTGCTGTTGCTGGACAAGCAGCGCCGCGTGATTGAGGCCAATCAAGCGGCGCAGATTCTGCTGGAACGCGGTTTGACCGGGCTCGACTTGGCCAGCGTAATTCGCGATCCCAAAGTGTTGGAGGCCGCGGACGCTGCCTTGCGGGAGGACAGAAGAACCGAGACGCAATTCACGCTCACGACGCCGGTGGAGCGCACCTTTGGCGCGCTGTTGGTGCCGCTCAAGACGCCGGTCAAGGACGGCACGGCCTTGATCTTGGCGCTGCAAGAGCAGACGGAGCGTCTCAAAATGGATCGGATGCGCGCCGACTTCGTCGCCAACGCCAGCCACGAACTGCGCACGCCCTTGACGGCGGTGTTGGGATTCATCGAGACCCTGCGTGGGGCGGCGAAGGACGACGCCGAAGCGCGCGAACAATTTCTCGACATCATGTTGAAGCAAGCCACGCGCATGACGCGATTGATCGACGATTTGTTGTCGTTGTCGCGCATCGAGATGCGGGAGCACGCGCGGCCGACGGAAGCCGTTGACCTGGGTAACGTTTTGCGCGGCACGGCGGACTTGCTCGATACTCAAGCCAAACAAAAGCGCTGCGAGATTCGCATCGACGTTCCTGCAACCTTGCCCAGGGCGATCGGCGATGCGTCAGAGCTCGGGCAGGTGGTGTTCAACCTCGCCGCCAACGCGATCAAGTACGGCGGCGAGGGCGGCCCCGTGGAGTTGTCCGCCGCGCTCGTGCCCGTTCGTCCGTTGTCCATGCCCGGACAAGGCCCGTGCCTGAAGATCGCCGTGCGCGACTATGGTGAAGGCATCGCCAAGGAACATTTGCCGCGCTTGACCGAACGTTTTTATCGCGTGGACACCGCCCGCTCGCGCGAGTTGGGCGGCACGGGCCTGGGCCTGGCGATCGTCAAGCACATCACCAACCGTCACCGCGGCGCGCTGGTGATCGAAAGCGAGGTCGGCAAGGGCTCGACGTTCTCGGTGTATCTGCCGATCGCGTCGAGTTAAGGCTTTTCCTTGGATTTGGTCCGGTGAACGACAAGCCAGGTCAATAGGATTCCGCTCAGGCCCGCCACGAACGTGTAAACGAAGAATACGACGTACCCTGCGCCTAGCGCCGCCGGCGCAACGCCTAATTTAGCCGCACCCTGCGCCAAGGAACCCGCCGGCAAATGGGCGAAGAGAGACGTGAGGGATGCAAACGGGCCGCCGCCATCAACCGAGCGCGCGGCGGCCTCCACAATTCTACCCGACTGCGAGCCCGCGAGTTTTCCCGGGATCGCGTAGAGCGAGGAGAATAGCGCGTACTGCGTCGCCGTGAAGCCCTCCGCCGTGAGACTGGACATATAAGCAATGAGACACGTGCCGGAGAACCCTTCGGAGATGTTGTCGATGCTGATGGCCACGGTCAGCGCGAAGAGATCGGGGCCCTGCGTGGCCAGCCAAGCGAAGACGAGGTTGCTGATGGGGCCGATCAGCGCGCCCACCAACAGCGGCCCCATCAGGCCCCAGCGGGCGATGGCGTAACCCCCGGCAAAGACACCGATCATGGACATGGCCGTGCCGTAGAGTTTGCGCACCTCAGCGATCTCGGTGAGCGTGAAGCCGAGATCGATGTAGAACGGGTTCATGATATTGAGCGTGAAGTCGGCCAGGCGATACAGGCAGATCAAGGCCAGGATGAGCGCGGCAGTGCCGCGATAGCGTCCGAAGAAGTCAGCCAACGGATCGCCAAAGGCATGGGAGAGAAGCGCCCCGGGGCGCGTCGGCCTGCCGCGTAAGGGCCAGGCCGCCACAGCAATCAGGGCTCCGCCCACCAACACACCGAGCAACTGAATCCATACGCCGCTGCCGGGCGCCGTCCATATCGCTTTGAGGGGTTCGGCCACGGCGGCAGGAAGAACAGAGGCAACTGCGTCCGCCTTGCCTGAAAGTCCCGACCCGAGAACGAGCGCTCCGGTCACGAGCACCATGAGGCGAAGCAGCCATTCGAAACGTTCGGTCCAGGGCCGCGACGGCAGACCGCCGTCGGGGATCGGCCGCACCACGTGCTCGCGTTCGCGGGGCGCGAACAGCACGGCCAAGATCCCGACCGCCATCAACGCGCCCATGACGGCATAGGACAACGACCACGTATAAAGCTGCGCGAGAATCAAAGGTGCGGCGCCGGCGACGATGCGCGCCGCGCGGTAGCCCCAGGTGTACGCGGCCACCATGGCGCCCTGGCGTTCTTCGCCCACGGCCTCGATGCGCCAGGCATCGATGACAATGTCCTGCGTCGCCGAGGAAAAACCCGTGATCACGGCAAACAAGGCCATGAGGCCCAGATTTGACGCGGGGTCCGTGCCGGCGATCAGCCACAATCCGGCGATGACGGCACCCTGCGCCACCAGCATCCAGGAGCGACGATGACCCAGAAGCTGCGTCAACACGGGAACCTTGGTGCGATCGACCCACGGCGCCCAGAGAAACTTGAAGGCATAGGCGATGGTGGCGAGACTGAAAAAGCCGATGACTTCCAGCGAAAGTCCGGCTTCGCGCAGCCACGCCGACAGCGTGTCAAAGATCAGCAGAAAGGGAAGGCCCGCGGAAAACCCCAAGGCCAGCATCACCAGCGTGCGCCGCTCGAGAAAAACGCCGAGCGCGGCGATCGTGCCGTTGACGCGGGAAGACTCTGCGGCGGGAACCATGCCGCAGTTGTCTCATACTCTTGGCGCCGAGTGAATCCCCCGGCGCGTAAAGATCAGGCCGCCGACTGTTTCGCGGCGCGCTTGCGGGCGTTGGGGTCGAGATGGCGCTTGCGCAGGCGGATGAACTTGGGCGTCACTTCCACCAACTCGTCGTCCTGGATATAGGCGAGCGCGTCTTCCAGCGTCATCTTGCGCGGCGGCGGCAGGAACTGCTTGTCGTCCTTCATCACCGTGCGGAAGTTGGTGAGCTGCTTGGCCTTGAGGGGGTTCACCTCAAGATCGTTATCGCGGGTGTGCTCACCCACGATCATGCCCATGTAAACCTTTTCGCCGGGCGCGATGAACTGCGGGCCGCGGTCGATCAAATTGTGCAGGCCGTAAGTATTGGCTTCGCCGGCGTCGGTGGAAATCAGCACACCCGTGCGTCTTGCGGCAATGGCGCCCTTGTAGGGTCCATAACCGTGATAGAGCCGGTTCATGATGCCGGTGCCGCGCGTGTCGGTCAGAAATTCGCCGTGATAGCCGATGAGCCCGCGCGCGGGCGCGTGGAACACGATGCGGGTTTTGCCGCCGCCCGACGGTTTCATTTCCTGCATCTCGGCTTTGCGCTGCGACATTTTGTCGACAACGATGCCGGTGTAGGCGTCGTCCACGTCGATGACGACTTCCTCGATGGGCTCGGTCTTGTTGCCGTTCTCGTCCTCGCGAAACAACACGCGCGGGCGCGAAATCGACAACTCGAAACCCTCGCGGCGCATGTTCTCGATCAACACGCCCAACTGCAATTCACCGCGACCGGCGACTTCGTAGGCGTCTTTTTCGTCGGACTCGCTGACCTTGATGGCCACGTTGCCTTCGGCCTCGCGCATGAGACGGGTTCCGATCATGCGGGTGGTGAGTTTGTCGCCGTCCAGACCCGCGAGCGGCGAGTCATTGACGGAAAACGTCATGGCCAAGGTCGGCGGGTCGATGGGGCGCGCCTGAATGGCCGTGGTCACCTCGGGCGCGCACAGCGTATCGGCGACGTTGGCGCTTTCCAGGCCGGCGATGGCGACGATATCGCCCGCTTCGACGCTGTCCACCGGCACGCGCTCCAGCCCGCGGAACGACAACAGCTTGGTGGCCCGGCCCTGCTCCAGCACTTTGCCGTCGCGCGCCAAGGCCTTGATGGGCATGTTGACCCGGCCGATGCCCGACTGCACGCGGCCCGTGAGAATGCGGCCCAGGTAGGAGTCGTACTCCAACGTCGTGCACAGCATGGTGAAGGGCGCATCGAGATTGCGGGCGGGCGGCGGAACGTGGGCGACGATGGTTTCAAACAGCGGCGTCAAATCGCCGGGTTTGTCTTTCTCCAGATCGCGCACCGCCCAGCCTTCGCGGCCCACGGCGAACAGCGTGGGGAAATCCAACTGTTCGTCGGTCGCACCCAGCACGGCGAAGAGATCGAAAATTTCCGTGTGCACGTCATGCGGACGCGCATCCGAACGATCGACTTTGTTGATGATGACGATGGGTTTGAGGCCGAGGTCAAGCGCCTTGGACAGCACGAACTTGGTTTGCGGCAAGGGGCCTTCGGCGGAGTCCACCAGCAACACCACGCCGTCGACCATGGAGAGAATGCGTTCCACCTCGCCGCCGAAATCGGCGTGACCGGGGGTGTCGACGATGTTGATCTTGATGCCGTTCCAATCCACCGAGGTGCACTTGGCCAGAATCGTGATGCCGCGTTCGCGCTCCAGATCGTTGGAATCCATGGCGCAATCTTGCATGCGCGAATTGGCGCGCACCGCGCCCGACTGTTTCAGGAACGCATCCACCAGCGTGGTCTTGCCGTGGTCGACGTGAGCGATGATGGCGATGTTGCGCAGTTCCATGGCGGAGCCCGGCGGATACCCTTAACCCATTGCTCTAGATAACAAAAATGGCGCCCGCCGAATCGGCGTCGCCCCGCGACCTGTGCGCGGGCGGTTATATACTGGTAGGCTGGCCCGAAAGCAAGGCGAGCCGCTTCTAGGACATTTTTACAGGTCGTGCTGGCGCAGCAGGTCCCTGAGCGGCGTTTCGGGCCTGGCGCCCATGTGGCTGATGATCTCGGCCGCCGCCATGGCGCCGATCTTCGCCGAGCGCACCAAATCGCGGCCATGGGTATAGCCGTACAGAAAGCCCGCGGCGAACAGATCGCCGGCGCCGGTGGTGTCCACCACCGCCTTCACGGGCGCGGCCGGAACCGTGTCGATGCCCAACGTGTCGACCACCACAGCGCCGCGCGCGCCGAGCGTCATGCAGGCGAGCGTGTTGGACTGGCGCAACTTTTTCACCGCCGTGTCGAAATCGTTGGTGCGATAAAGCCGGAAGACTTCTTCCTCGTTGCCGAAGATGAGATCGACGTGATGAAAAATCAGGTCCAGCAAATCGTCGCGGTGACGGTCCACGACAAAGGGATCCGACAGCGACAAGGCCACTTTTCGCCCGGCCCCCTTGGCGACCGTGCACGCCTTGCGGATGGCGGCCTTGGCCTGCGGCGTATCCCATTGGTAGCCCTCGATGTAGGTCACGTCGGCGGCGGAGATGACGTCCGCGTCGATGTCGTCGGGGCCCATTTCGGTGCAGGCACCAAGATATGTGTTCATGGTGCGTTGCGCGTCGGACGTGACGAGAATCAGGCACACGGCGGTGGGCAGCTTGGTGGAGTTCTTGGCGCCGGCGTGAAAATCAACGCCGACCACCTTGATTTCATGGCTGAAGATTTCGCCCAGCTTGTCCGCGCCCACCTTGCCGATAAAGGCGGGCTTGCCGCCCAACGAGGCGATGCCGGCCATGGAATTGGCCGCCGAGCCGCCGGACATTTCCACGCCATGGCCCATTTCGTCATAAAGTTGTTTGGATTGTGCGGCGGTCATCAGCGCCATGGTGCCCTTGGTCATGCCGTGACGGCCCAGAAAATCTTCGTCGGCGCGGGAAATGATGTCGACAATCGCGCTGCCGATGCCGACAACGTCGTAACGGGCTTGAGCCATGAAGGACCTATATGACGTGCATGAGTGAAAGAGCGGGCAAAAGTCTAGCCGCGTCCAGTATAGCCGTGGTGGGCGCGGTCTCAAGTCATCCGGCGTCACAGCGAACGAGCGAGAAATGATCCACGCATTCACCCTGGGGTTCTTGCAGCTCAAGGACCCGCGCATCTTGCGCCTCGTCGTTATCAGCGTGCTGTGCACGATTGTCGTTTATGCCGCCCTCTTCGCCGGGGTGGGATGGCTGCTGCGAACCACCACCGTGACCGAGCTGCCCTGGCTCGATACCCTGTTCGATGCCGGGGCGGGCGTGAGCGCGGCCATTCTGGCGTGGCTGCTGTTTCCGGGGATTGTCACGGGCGTGGTCGGAGTCTTCTTGGATGACGTCGTGGCGGCGGTGGAGGCGCGGCACTATGCCCAAAAAGGCGCTGGTCGGGATGTGCCGACCATGGAGATCGTCGGTTCGTCCCTCAAGCTGATGGGAGCGACCATCGGCCTCAATCTTCTCATGCTGCCGCTTTATGTGCTGCTGGTGTTCCTGCCGCCGCTGAATTTGGTGCTCTACTATCTCGTCAACGGACGGCTTCTGGGCCGGGAGTACTTCGAAACGGTCGCCTTGCGCCGCCTTGACGCCCGGGCCATGGCCGAGATGCGCCAAAGCCACCGCTGGACGGTCTGGGCGGCGGGCGCCCTGACCACGGCCCTGCTGACGGTGCCCTTCGTGAACATGGTCGCACCTGTCGTCGGGACGGCCGCCATGGTACATCTTTTCCATAAATTAACGGTTCGGACGTAAGCTCGACCGGATAAACCAAGACCAAGTTCGGGGCGCTGTGGCACCCGAGATTCTGCCGCGCCAAACCCGATCGATCGAGGGACCGCGACCCATGCCGGATCAAATCGCCGATTCATCGTCGACGCCTGCGTCTGCTGAATCCTCCGCGCAGACACCCGCGTCATTACCTCATTTTGCATTGCGCCCGGGCGGGGCCCGTCCGCCGGCCAAGCCCTTCTTCAAGGTCGCCACCAGCGCCGAGAAGTCCGTCGCCGACAAGGCGGCGTTGGAGCGTCAAAGCGGCGACCGCAGTTTCATCGAGCGCATGGGCGTCATGGCGCCGACCTCGAGCTACACACCGCCGCCCCAGCGCCGCGTGACGGAAATTCCAAATCTCGCGGCGGCGCGGGCGGCCGAACCCGATGTCGACGGCAAGAAGCTCGTCATCGGCAAGCATATCAAAGTGACCGGCGAGATTTCGGGCTGCGACAAACTCCACGTCGACGGCCGCGTCGATGCCGCCATGAACGACATCGTCACCTTGGACGTGTCCGTGGGCGGCGTGGTGAGCGGCAGCGCTACGGTGGAGCGTGCGGTCATCGCCGGGATATTCGACGGCACGTTGATCGTGCGCGGAGACCTTGACGTCACTGCGACCGGCAGCGTGCGCGGCACGATTTCCTACAAGAACGTCACGGTCGCCGCCGGCGGCAAGCTCAGCGGCAACATCACCTTGCTCGACGCTTAGCCGATTTCGACGCTTTCTTTTTGGCCTGCGTTGATTTCGCTGCGGCGGAATCGGGCGCCGGTGTTTTCGGCTTGAAGGCGCAAAACTCGGCGACCACGCAACGCCAGCAATCGGGCTTGCGGGCCTTGCAGATATAGCGTCCGTGCAAGATCAGCCAATGATGGGCGTGGCGCTTGAACTCGGCCGGCGTGATCTTCTCGAGTTTTTCTTCCACATGAAGCGGTGTTTTGCCCGGCGCCAGACCGGTGCGGTTGCCGACGCGGAAGATATGCGTGTCCACCGCGATGGTGGGCTCGCCGAAGGCGACGTTGAGCACCACATTGGCCGTCTTGCGGCCGACGCCGGGCAGTTTTTCCAACTCGTCGCGCGTGCGCGGCACTTGGCCACCATGCTGGTCGACCAGGATATGCGATAGCGCGATGACGTTCTTGGCCTTGGCGTTAAATAGGCCGATGGTCTTGATGTAATTCTTCAGCCCCGCCTCGCCCAAGGCGATCATCTTGTCCGGCGTGTCGACCACCTTGAACAGCGGGCCCGTGGCCTTGTTGACGCCCACGTCCGTGGCCTGGGCCGACAGCACCACGGCCACCAATAACGTATAGGCGTTGACGGATTTCAACTCCGTCGCCGGCTCGGGGTTCAATTCGCGCAGACGGCGATAGAACTCGTGAACGGCCGCGGGTTTCATTAGGAGCATTTTTCCGACAAGTGAGAACCGGTTGGCGTGGAAAATGCGACCGATAAAGAATCGCGACGATGACCACTCGTTCGTTTGCGCCGCGACATCAACCTAAAGTCCGAGCACATCGCGCATGGAATAGAGCCCGGGGCCGCGGCCGCGCGCCCACAGCGCCGCGCGCACGGCGCCCTTGGCGAAGACCGCGCGCGAGGAGGCCCTGTGCGTGAGCTCGATGCGTTCGCCCTCGGCGGCAAACATGACCGTGTGATCGCCGACCACGTCGCCGCCGCGCAAGGTGGCAAAGCCGATCTCGCCCGTGGGCCGCGGACCCACCTGGCCGTCGCGCGATTTGCGCCACACGTTGGCCAGCTTGACGTTGCGGCCCTTGGCGGCGGCCTCGCCCAAACCCAAGGCCGTGCCCGAGGGCGCGTCGACCTTGTGGCGGTGATGCATTTCGAGAATGTCGATATCGTAGTCGGGGCCCAGGGTGGCGGCGATTTTTTCCGTCACTGCGAACATGACATTCACGCCAAGGCTGAAATTCGGCGCATGAACAACTGCGGCCGTCTTGCCCGCCTCGGCCAAGGCGCCCAGGATCGATTCATCGAGCCCCGTGGTGCCGACGATCAACGTCTTGCCGGTCTTGGCGGCGAGCCGCGTGTGCCACAACGTTGCCGCAGGGACAGTAAAGTCGATAACCGTGTCGGATACGGCAAACAGCTTCTCGGCATCGGCCATGACCGATACACCGACAGGCTTGGGGCCGACCAACAGGCCCAGATCGCTGCCCACGGCGGGGCCGGCAGGCTCTGTGCCCCCGGCCAGCATGCAGCCGGGCGTGGCCAGGATCTCTTGAATCAGCATGCGGCCCATGCGGCCGGCGCAGCCGACGATGCCGATTTTGAGGGGGGACGAGGTCATGGGCGCTCCGAATTTGCGCCTTTATATCTCAATCTCGCGGTCGGGCCATCCCATGAACGGCGTCGTGGCCGCGGCCATGCAATCGCGTAATCCCTTGGTTATAAAGACTGATTTGGCCTTTCATCGCGGCGGCGCAGACCCCTTACAGCGCCATTAATCAAGGATTTGCGCCAAAAGGAATTGTATTTTCCTGAAAACCGCCTAGATAGAGACGCCTTGAGTTCTATGCTTCGCCTTGCAAGACACCCTTCCGGGGTCCTCCCAAGACAACGCTGAATTCGGACACGGCTTCGCGATCGTCGCGCGGCCAAACATACGCATACATGCGTTTTCTAAAGGAGGCCAACATGGCCAACGGAACGGTAAAGTGGTTCAACGCCACAAAAGGATTTGGTTTTATTCAGCCCAGCACGGGCGGCAAGGATGTGTTTGTGCACATCAGCGCCGTTGAGCGCGCCGGCTTGAGCACGCTCAATGAAGGTCAGGCGATCAGCTATGACGTCGTCAATGAGCGCGGCAAGGATGCCGCCGCCAACCTGAAAGTCAGCTAACACCGCCATCGATTTTCTGGCGAAAGTTTGGGCCCGTCACCTTCCGGTGGCGGGCTCAATGCTTTTGGCAATGATGCAATGCCTTGCTGCTCGGCTTGATTGGGCCCTTGCATCGACGATTGACTGTCAATCAAGATATGCCGCGCCTATGTGACACTCGACAACGTGGGATCGTGTGCATGAGCATCGCCATTATCGGTGCGGGATTGGGCGGGCTGGCCGCGGCATTGGCGCTGCAACGCCTCGGGCATCCGGTATCCGTTTATGAGCGGTCGGCCCACATGAGCGAGGTGGGTGCGGGCATCACCCTCCACCCCAACGCGACCAAGGCGCTGACGCACCTGGGTTTGGGCGAGGCCATCGCCGCCACGGGCGTGGCGGTGCAACATACGGCCATCAAGCACTACAAGACCAACCAGGTTTTGGTGGAAACCAAAAAGGGCGGCGAACATGTCGCGAAATTCGGCGCGCACTTGTACCAAATTCACCGCGCCGACGTGCATCATGCCTTGGAACGCGCGGTGCGCGCCCACGATCCTCATTGCATCAAGACCAATCACGCCTTGATCGACATCCAGAATTTGGACGATGCCGTGGCGCTGTATTTCGACAGCGACGTCACGGTGATGGCCGAAGCCGCCATCGGCTGCGACGGCATCAAGTCGACCGTGCGCGCCAAGATGTTCTCGCCCGCTCCGCCGGTGTTCACGGGGCGCATCGCCTACCGCGGCGTATTGCCGCGCACCCTTGTCAGCGACGAGATGATCTGGCCCGGTTCGGGCGTGTGGATCGGGCCTGAGCGGACGTTCGGCGCCTATGTGATGCGCGCGGGCACCCTGGTGAATTTCGTCGCCACCGTGCGCAAGCACGCCTGGACCGAGGAAGGCTGGAGCATCAGCGCCGACCGCGACGAAGTATTGGCGGAATTCAGCGAGTGGCACCCTTTCGTCCAAGACATCATCCGTCGCACGCCCGGCGAAGCCTTGTTCAAGTGGGGCCTATTCTCGCACGCCCCCTTGCAGAATTGGGTGCACGGACGCGTGGCGGTACTGGGCGACGCGGCGCATCCGATGTTGCCCTTCATGGGTCAGGGCGCGGCGCAAGCTTTCGAGGATGCGGTGATTCTAGCGCGTTGCATTGACGGAAGTCCCGGCCCGGCCGCGGCCTTGCGGCGTTACCAGGCCGCGCGCCAAGAGCGCGCCACCTTCGTGCAGTTGGAATCCGCCGCCAAGGCCGACCGCTGGGAAAGCGCCAACCCGGAAAATTACAGCCCCGCCAATCATCGCAATGAAGACACCTTGGGCGTGGTTGCCTACGATGCGGCCACCGCGCCGATTTAATTCAAGTGAGCAAGACATGCGCCCGCATATCGCGTTTCTCGACAGCAACACCATCGATTGGAAAGAACTGGCGCCGGGCATTTTTTCCAGGCCGCTGAGCCGCGATCCCGACACCGGCGCACGCACCGCGCTGCAGCGCGTGGTGCCGACGACGCCCGGCTACAAGGACCAGCCCACCGCGCATTTTCACGGCACGACGGAGGAGTTGCTGGTGGTCAAGGGCATGATGGCCTTCGACAGTCGCACCTGGCTGCACGGCGCGGCCTATTGCTTTCATCCCGCGCACTATGTGCACGGCTTCAAGAGCAGGGTGGCGGAAGAGACCTGGTTCGTCAGCCGCGTGGGACGCGACCTGGATTTTACCTACGTCACCGAGCCCAAGGACGATTTCCCCTATTTTGTCGGCGAGACGCCGCCGCGCCGGGACCTGACCCTCATCCCCGCGCCCTTTGGCATGCGATGGACCGCGCTGAAGGATGACGCCGGCAAGGTTATCGGAAAATATCTCGTGCTCAGCCGCGATCCCGTCAGCGGCGAGGGCGCGATTCATGTGAGATTATTCCCAGGGTGCTCAGTCAGGCTGGGCGCCTTTGGCGACAACCCGCCGAACGATCTCAAAGCCTATGCCGAGGTTTTCATATTGGAAGGTCAGCTCACGACAGAGTCGGGCCTTGTCTTCGCCCCGGGGTGTTATTGTCATTTGCAGCCGGGAGCGAAACGTCCCGTGTTCACGGCGCAGGGCGAATCATTGTTTTATTTATGTGTGGGCGGAGTCGAAGGCCCAGCCTAGGCGAGCAAATCACTTCGCCATTTCGTCGAGGAAGTCCTTGATGCGGTCGAAGAACCCTTGCGCCTCGGGGCTGTAGGTTTTGCGCTCGCTTTCCTTCTCGAACTCCTGCAGCAGTTTTTTCTGCTTGTCGGTGAGGTTCACCGGCACCTCCACCGCCGCCTCCAGGAACAGATCGCCGCGCGCGGTGGAGCGCAGCACGCTCATGCCCTTGCCTTTGAGGCGGAAGCGATGGCCCCGCTGGCAGCCCTTGGGAATGGTCACCTTCACGCGCCCGCCGTCGATGGAGGGCACTTCCACTTCGCCGCCCAAAGCCGCCGTGGTCATGACGATGGGCATGCGCATGAACAAATTCGCCCCGTCGCGCTGGAACATGCGGTGGGGCTGGATCGCGAGGAAAATATAAAGGTCCCCGGGCGGCGCGCCGTTCATGCCCGCTTCGCCCTCGGAGGCCAGGCGAATGCGCGTGCCTTCCTCCACGCCGGGCGGGATAGTGACCTCAAGCGACTTGTCCTTGCGCGTGCGGCCCGAGCCCCGGCACGACGGGCACGGATCGGCGATCACTTGGCCCGCGCCCTGGCACATGGGGCAGGTGCGCTCGATGGTGAAAAAGCCCTGCTGGCTACGCACCTTGCCCGCGCCGCGGCAGGTGGGGCACGCCTTGGGCGCCGCGCCGTCCTTGCCGCCGGAGCCCTTGCAGGCCTCGCATGACACCGAGGCGGGCACGGTGATCTTGGCCTTCTTGCCGTGGAAGGCCTCTTCCAGCGTGATCTCCATGTTGTAGCGCAGGTCTTGGCCGCGCGCGGGCCCGCCCCGGCCGCCGCGACGGCCGCCGCCCATGATGTCGCCGAACATTTCATCGAAGATGTCGGCGAAGCCGCCGAAGCCGAAACCGCCCGCCCCGCCGTTGCCTTGTTCGAAGGCGGCGTGGCCGAAGCGGTCGTAGGCCGCGCGCTTTTGCTCGTCCTTCAGGACGTCATAGGCCTCGTTGATCTCGCGAAACTTGGCCTCGGCGGCCTTGTCGCCCGGGTTCTTGTCCGGGTGATGCTGCATGGCGAGCTTGCGGTACGACTTCTTGATGTCGTCGAGGGACGCGCCCTTCGCGACACCGAGCAGCTCGTAAAAATCCTGCTTCGCCATGGCGATACTTTAGAAATTTCGAAACCCGTCATCGCCCGGTTGAGCCGGGCGATCCACCGTTCCACGCACGCGGATCATTGCGGTTGAAACATGGATGGCCCGATCAAGTCGGGCCATGACATGGTGATGGTTGGATTGATCTGGCGACCACATCGGAAGACGCCGACGCCGTTACTTCTTGTCTTTGTCGACTTCCTCGAAATCGGCGTCGACCACGTCGTCCTTCTTGGCGGCGCCATCGCCGCCCGCACCGGCGGCCTCGCCGGCGGCGGCCGCGCCCGGATCGGACTTGTACATCGCCTCGCCCATCTTCATGGAGGCCTGCATCAGGGCGTTGGTGCGCTCCTTGATCTTGGCGGCATCGCCAGAATCCATGACCTCGCGCAGGTCCTTGAGCTTGGCCTCGATCTCGGCCTTGTCGGCGGCGGGAATCTTGTCGCCGTGCTCCTTGAGGTTCTTCTCGGTGGTGTGCGCCAGGCTGTCGGCCTGATTGCGCGCATCCACGGCTTCGCGACGCTTCTTGTCTTCGTCGGCGTGAGCCTCGGCGTCCTTGACCATTTTCTTGATGTCGTCGTCGGACAGGCCGCCCGAGGCTTGGATGCGGATCTGCTGTTCCTTGCCGGTGGCCTTGTCCTTGGCCGAGACGTTGACGATGCCGTTGGCGTCGATATCGAAGGTGACTTCGACCTGCGGCACGCCGCGCGGAGCGGTGGGGAGGCCGACCAAATCGAACTGACCCAAGAGCTTGTTGTCGGCCGCCATTTCGCGTTCGCCTTGGAACACGCGAATGGTCACGGCGGTCTGATTGTCCTCGGCGGTGGAGAACACCTGGCTCTTGCGAGTCGGGATGGTGGTGTTGCGCTCGATCAGGCGGGTGAACACGCCGCCCAAGGTCTCGATGCCCAGCGACAGGGGCGTCACGTCAAGCAGCAGCACGTCCTTCACTTCGCCCTTGAGCACGCCCGCCTGCACAGCGGCGCCAATGGCCACCACTTCGTCGGGGTTGACGCCCTTGTGGGGCTCGCGGCCGAAGAACTGCTTCACGACCTCCTGCACCTTGGGCATGCGGGTCATGCCGCCCACCAACACGATCTCGTCGATCTCGCTGGCCTTGAGGCCGGCGTCCTTGAGCGCCTGCTTGCAGGGCTCGACGGTCTTTTGAATGAGATCGTCGACCAAGGCTTCCAGCTTGGCGCGCGTCAGCTTGATGTTGAGATGCTTGGGGCCGTTTTGGTCGGCGGTGATGAACGGCAGGTTCACTTCCGTCTGCATGGCGCTGGACAGCTCGATCTTGGCCTTCTCCGCCGCCTCTTTCAGGCGCTGCAGGGCCAAGCGGTCCTTGCGCAAGTCGATGGTGTTTTCTTTTTTGAACTCCTCGGCGAGGTAGTCGATGATGCGCGCGTCGAAGTCTTCGCCACCCAGGAAGGTGTCGCCGTTGGTGGACTTCACCTCGAACACGCCGTCGCCGATTTCCAGCACGGAGACGTCGAATGTGCCGCCGCCCAAGTCATAGACGGCGATGGTGCCGGCTTTCTTTTTATCCAGGCCATAGGCCAGCGCGGCCGCCGTGGGCTCGTTGATGATGCGCAGCACGTTGAGGCCCGCGATCTTGCCCGCGTCCTTGGTGGCTTGGCGCTGGCTGTCGTTGAAGTAGGCGGGAACCGTGATGACCGCTTCGGTGACCTTTTCGCCGAGGTAGGCCTCGGCGGTTTCCTTCATTTTGACGAGAATTTGCGCGGAAACTTGGCTGGGGGCGTGCTTTTCGCCGCGCACGTCGACCCAGGCGTCGCCGTTGTCGGCCTTGACGATCTTGTAGGGAACGAGTTTTTTGCTTTTCTCGATCATCGGGTCTTCGAAGCGGCGACCCATCAGGCGCTTGATCGCGAACAATGTTGCTTCCGGATTGGTCACCGCCTGGCGCTTGGCCGGCTGGCCGACCAGGCGTTCGCCCGAGTCCGAGAAGGCGACGATGGACGGCGTGGTGCGCGCGCCCTCGGCGTTCTCGATCACCTTCGGGTTCTTGCCCTCCATGATGGCGACGCACGAGTTTGTGGTGCCGAGGTCGATACCGATGACTTTGCCCATGACATTTCCTTTCTGCGGCGGACGTCCGAAACCCTGCTCAGGCGTTTACGGATGTCCCCGTTGGTTTTAGCGTTACGGTTCATCCAAACCGGGTGCGGCGGCTCAGCCGTCGCGCCCTTGAAGACGGGGGGTTATATAAGGGGGGTGATTGAGCCCGCAACAGCCCAAACCGCTGGAATCCGAGTCTTTTTTCCGGGTTTTAGGGGGCTTGGCGGGCAAAACGGCGGTGAGAGCGACTCCGAATGCCCCCTCAAGCTGGAAAATCGGCCCTGCAGGGCGACTTTTTTGCCCCTCACCTGCCCGAAGGTCTGGTTTACCGGCCCGCTTGGGTCGACGTGGCGGGCCAAAAGCGCCTCTTGGCCAGACTGGCCGGGATCGAGGCTATGGCCCCCCTGGCCCGGGCCCGCACCCGCAATGGCCTGACCTCGGCGGCCATGACCAACTGCGGCCGGGTCGGCTGGTGGAGCGACCTCAAAGGCTATCGCTATGAACCGGTGCGCCCGCCGACGGGCCGGCCGTGGCCGCCAATGCCGGAGGTTTTTTTAAAATTGGTCTCGGGTGTGGTGGCCGATACGCCATGGGCGAGATTTACGCCCGACGCCTGCCTGATTAATTTCTACGCGGCCGGCACCAAGATGGGCCTGCACCAAGATCGCGATGAAAAGGACTTCAGCCAGCCTATCGTGACGGTGTGCCTGGGGGACGACGCGGATTTCATGATCGGTGGAATAAAGCGCGCCGACAAGACGCAGGCGCTGGTCGTCCGTTCCGGCGATGTGCTGATCATGGGCGGCGAGAGCCGCTTGCGTTTTCATGGCGTGCGCAAAATCTATCCCGGCACGAGTCCACTGCCGTCGATCAATGGCCGTTACAGCCTGACGTTTCGCAAGGCGCTCTGAGTTAATCCACGTAGAGCATCAAGCCGTAATCGGCGATGGCGACGAAGCCCAAGGCGCGGAACAGCTTGTGCGCATTGGCCTGGGACTTGGGCGTGAGCAGGATGGCCCGGGTCACGCCTTGGTCCTTGAGGCTTTGCAGGGCGCCCGCGACGGCGGCCGCTTCGGGCCCGGTGCCGCGATGGGCGGCCGGCGTCCACACCCCGTCCAACTGCACGATGCCCGACAGCCGCGCGTCGATCACGCCGATGGCGATGGGCCGGTCGGTTTCCACCGTGAAGAGTTGGCCGCGCTCGATCAGGCCCTCGGTCTCCTTGGCCACGCTGTCGCGCAAGTCCGGTGTGTTCTTGGCGCCGAAAGATTCGATGAAGCTCGCGGTGCGCCAGCCCGACGCCCAGCCGTGGTCCTTGGCCGTGAGCACGCGGTAGCGGATTTTTCCCTGCAGCAACGGCGCCGGCACGCGCAGATTGACCATGTCGATGGCCATGACGACCTTGGGTGTGCCCGCGAGTTTGCGCCGCTGCGACTTTCCCGCGGCCGTGACCGCGGCCTCGATTTGGTTCCAGGGGCCGACGAAGCCCGTGACGTTGCGTTTGGACGCGGCGATGGTCGCGCGCACGACACTGGCCAGCGAGCGCGGCGCTTGCACAGCCACCACGCCGTTCCAAAAATGCGCCGCCACGGCAACCATCGTCGCGCGGTCAAAGGCCGCCGCGTAGGTGCCTTGAAACGGCTGGCCCTGATCGACGATGCCCGCCGCGTGCGCGTTGGCGCGCAGGATCATGGACGTCGCAAAGTGAAAGCCGAGGAAATCATCGAGCGCCGCTTCATCCCCCGGCATCAGAACGCGGGTGGTGAGCGGCGGTGCGCTGGCTGAAGACGACGCGATGCCAGCCAACATGGGTCCTCCCGGTCCGCTGAACGCGGATCACTTGTGGTCTGGTTGTGACGGAAGAATAGCAACTATTAGGAGAATAGCAAATTATATAAGATCGTTTTAGTAGTAAATAATAACTCAAGGTTAATAGATATTGAGATAAATACAACTTAAAATAAGAAGCGTGACCAATTCTTCCTGCGATTTCAATAGGAGGTGCCGGGGCCTTGGACTTAACAAACGGTCCAGCTAGCCCATTGGTTGCAGCCGGAAGGCTTCGCCAGGGGAAGAAGAGCCGCTGGGCCGACTCGGCGGGACGCGGACGAATTACGATTGGCTGTGCAGCAAGTCGAAGGCTTCAACCCAGACCGGCATGTCGTCGCTCACGCTCAGGCCAAAGGGCTTCAGGAGCGCGTTCCAGTACACGGTGTGCATGGGCTTCCACACGGCCAAGTCGCGCACGGGCGAGCCGTCGACCGCGATATCGGCGGCCGCGATCTCGCCGAAGCGAACGGCATGGACCTTGGTCAACCGCACCAGCAGCGTCGGCGTTCCGTCGAAGTCGATCAAGACAATGTCGTCGCCTGCCTTCGGCGCGGCTTCGCCGGTGCGCGCGACGATCCAGGGCAAGGTGAAGGTGCCGGTTTTATCGCGCGCCGTGATGAGATCGAAAATCTGCCGCGTGGTCGGCGCATCAAGACCGATCCACCGCACTGGAACGTCCTTCCCGATCTGAGCCGACGGGTTGGCCGCGCGCGCGGCCGCAAGAAACGCATCGAGCGCGGCCGTTGTCGGGCGCGAAGGGCCATCGGGAAGATATCCATCATAAACCGGCACCGCATGACTCCGCTGGGAAGGCGACCCCGGACTAGATCACGGTGGTCGGAATTTTCGGATACACGACCTTGAAGCGTTCCACGCACACGGGCATGTCTTCGCTCGCCGTCAGGCCCACGGCGGCTAATTGACCGCTCCACAACTGCCAATGCACCTTTCGCCAAGCGGTCACGTCGCGCATGCTGGGACCATCGAGCGCGGTGTGCCCGGGCCCGATGTCGCGCCAGGCGACCAACTCGAGGCCGGTGGTGCGCAGCAGGATTTTGGGGTTGCCCGCGTAGTCGCACAGCACCACTTGTTCGGCGATGTAGGGCCGCGTCTCGGGCTTCTTCTCGTGCAGCCACACCAGCGAGAACGTGCCGGTCTTGTTGCCCGCGGCGACGATGTTCAGAATCGTGGCCGCCGTTTCCGCGTTGAGCCCGATGCAGCGCGGCCGTGCCTGGGCGCCGATGCGTTCATGGGGCATGGCCGCGCGGCAGGCATCGAGAAACGCGGTAATCGCTTCCGGCTTTGCCGGCGTGGGTTTGGGGATGTCCGACATGAGAGAACCTCGATTTACTTTCCGGTGTAACTCACGCGCCAAACGACATCGGCGGTGTCGTCTGCGATGAGCAAACTGCCGTCCTTGGCCACGGCCACTCCGGCGGGACGGCCCCACACTTCGGCCTTTTGATCGCCCTGATGCCAGAAGCCCGAGGCGAAGACGATGTAGCTGTCGGAGGGCTTGCCATTGACCCACGGCACATAGACGACGTGATAGCCGCGTGGTTGCGCCGCGTTCCATGAGCCGCGCAAGGCCACGAAGGCGCCGCCGCGATACTCCGCCGGAAACTGAGTGCCGGTGGCGAAGGCGAGCCCCACGGGCGCCGAGTGCGAGCGGAACGGCGTGTCGGGCACGATGGCCTTGGCCACCAGGTCCGGGCGCTTGTCGGCGAAGCGGGGCTGCGGATTTTGGCCCATGTAGCTGTAGGGCCAGCCATAGAATCCACCATCTGCGACTTTGGTCAGATAGTCGGGAACCAATTCATCGGCCAACCCGTCGCGCTCGTTCACCACGGTGTAAAGATCGCTGGTGCCGGGATAAAAGCGCGTGCCCACGGCGTTGCGCAGGCCAGTGGCGAATGTGCGTTGGCCTGAGCCGTCAATGTTGAACTCCTGCATGGTCGCGCGCGGCTCGGGTTCCTCGTTGATGTTGCCGCGCGAACCGATGGCCACGTAGATCTTGGTGCCGTCGGGATGCACCGCGATGGTGCGCGTGGAATGCCCGCCGGGATCGCCCAGCGCGCCGTCCTTGGTGATCTGTTGCGCCTTGGCCGAGGCCTTCAGATCGCCCGGCTTGTAGGGCAGCTTCCACACCGCGTTCAGATCGCCGATCAACAGCGCCTCGCCGAGAAAGTCGAGGCCGAAGGGATTGCGGAAGCCCTCGGCGAAGGTCTCGATCTTTTCCGCCTTGCCGTCGTTGTCGGCGTCGCGCAACAGCACGATCTTGCCCAGGCCCGACATGGTGAGAATCACGTCTCCATTGGCGGCCGTAATCAGATTGCGCGCGTCTTCCAGCCCTTCGGCGAAAATATTGACCTGAAAGCCCGCCGGAACCCTCGGCATGGCGTCCTTCGGCCGGGCAATGGTGCGCGGCGGGTTGGCGGGGCTGGGCGGCTGATAGGGCGCGGGTAACGCGGCCAAGTCGATTTTGATCCTGGTGCCGGGCGCTTGCTCGAAGGTTTGCGCCGGCGCGGCGCTTGCAAAGCCACAGGCCGCGAGCGCGACGATTGAAATGGAAAGCCGTTTCATTCCGCTTCTCCCCGTTCGTGAGCGACTACGCCGCAATTCGCGCGCCGATGTTGCCCGGGAACTCCTGCGTTCTCAAGCGAAGTCGGGGGGATGTTCGAGAATCGGAAGCGGCGCCTTGAGGATCAAGCGGTGGTGTTGATGCCCGGGGATGTCCCTTGGGCGGACTTGGCGTCGCGCTTGGGGCCACCCTTGGAGACGATGACCATGGCCGGGCGGAGCAGTCGGTCGCTCATGGTGTAGCCCTCGATCAAAACTTGCACGATGGTGCCCGAGGGAACCGACGTGTTCTCCACTTCCTGCACGGCGTTGTGCAGATTGGCGTCGAAGGGCTGGTTGAGCGAGGCAACTTTCTTCACGCCCTGGTCTTCGAGGACCTTTTGTAGTTCTTTCTCCGTGAGTTCGACGCCGATGGCGAGGTTCTTCAAGGGCTCGTTGGTGGTGCGCTGATCGGCGGGGGCCGCCATGAGCGCGCGGCCCAGATTATCGGCCACCTGCAGCAGCGCTTTGCAAATGTTGGAGGTGGCGAACTTGGCGTTCTCGGAAATGCGCCGGTCGGCGCGCTTGCTCGCGTTGTCCGCCTCGGCCATGGCCAGGAGGCGTTCTTTCTTGGCGTTCTCCAACTCGGTCTCAAGGGCGGCAATACGCTCGTGCAACGCCGTGACATCGTGCTCCATGGGCAAGCTCTGGGGTTCCGGGTTCGCGGCGGCGGCTTGTGGATCGGGCATCACGTTTTCAGCAGGTTTGGTCATGGCGTCCGTGGTGAATGACAGTGTTCGTGGTGGAGGTGCGGCGGGTCAGGTGCCCAGCAGTCGGCTGACCAGCTTGGCGGTGTAATCGACCATGGGAATGATGCGGGCGTAGTTGATGCGCGTGGGACCGACGACGCCGATGGCGCCGACGATCTGCTCGCGCGCGTTGACGAAGGGGGCCACCACCATGGAGCAGCCGGCCATGCCGAACAGCTCGCTTTGCGCGCCGATGAAAATCTGCACGCCGTCGGCGTGGCCGACCAGATCGACGATGCGCAGCATTTGTTCGCGGGTCTCAAGGGCTGAAAACAATTGGCGGATGCGCGCGAGGTCTTCCAGCGCGGTGATGTTGCTGAGCAGATGCGATTGCCCCTTGATGATGAGCGCGCCGTCATTGGCGCCGCCGGTGCGGGTGGCGAGCCCCGCTTGCACCACCTTGGCCGTGAGTTCGTCCAGCTGCGCGCGGCGGCTTTCCAGTTCGTCCAGAATCTCGGCACGCGCCTCGACCAAGGTGCGCCCCGCGAGCCGCGCGGAGAGGAAGTTACCCGCCTCGATAAGCGCCGAGACCGGCAGGTCATTGGGCAGTTCGACCAGGCGGTTTTCCACCACGCCGTTCTCGCTGACCATGACCACCAGCACGCGGCCGGGCTTGAGCGCCACGAATTCGATGTGTTTCAGCGGCGCTTCGGTCTTGGGGGTCAGCACCAGGCTGGCGCATTGGGCGAGGCCCGAGAGCGTGGTGGTGGCCTGGCTCAGGACTTCTTCGACCGAGCGCCCGGCGGCCTGACAACGCGCCTCGATGGCTTGGCGCTCGTCGGCATCGAGCCCGCCGACCTGCAGCAAGCCGCTGACGAACATGCGCAGGCCCACTTCCGTGGGCATCCGCCCGGCCGAGGTGTGGGGCGCATAAAGCAGGCCGGCCAGTTCCAGGTCCGACATGACGTTGCGGATGGTGGCGGGCGACAAGGAGCCGTTCAGCTTGCGCGCAATGGTGCGCGAGCCCACGGGTTCGCCGGTTTCCATGTAGGCATCGACGATATGGCGAAAAATCTCGCGGCTGCGCTCGTTGAGCGCCGCGACGCTGTAGGTTTCATCCGTCATGGCGGGCTATGTAAGCATCGCTGGCCATCGCGTCAATGCGAGAGGGCCCCGACGGCCTTGGTTTTCAAGGGCTTCAGGGCGTCCCTTGGGACCGGGGCGCGGCCATGTTAGACGGGCGCGCGATTTTCACTGAGCCTTCTTGGATTTGCCCCCATGCCCCCGACTCGTCCCAATGGTCGTCCTTCCGGTCGTGCCGCCGACGCCTTGCGCGCCGTGACCCTCGATGTCGGCTTCGCCAAGCACGCCGAGGGGTCGTGCCTGGTCAAGTTCGGCGACACCCACGTGCTGTGCACGGCCTCCGTCGAGGACAGCGTGCCGCCGTTTCTGAAGAACACCGGCAAGGGCTGGGTGACGGCGGAGTACGGCATGCTGCCGCGTTCCACCCACACGCGCACGGCGCGCGAGGCGGCCAAGGGTGGGCAGTCGGGCCGCACCCAGGAGATCCAACGCTTGATCGGGCGCGCCTTGCGCGCCGTGACCGACCTGACGGGCTTCGGCGAGGTTCAGGTGCGCGTCGACTGCGACGTCATCCAGGCCGACGGCGGCACGCGCACCGCCAGCGTGACCGGCAGCTATGTGGCGCTGCATCAGGCGTTTCATAAAATGGTCGGCATGGGCGTGATCGCGAAAATTCCCCTGCGCGAGCCCGTGGCCGCCGTGAGTTGCGGCCTGTACCAAGGCACGCCGGTGCTCGACCTCGACTACGCCGAGGATTCCAACGCCCAAGCCGACGCCAACTTCGTGCTCACGGCCTCCAACAAAATCGTCGAGGTGCAGGGCACCGCCGAGCATCACCCCTTCGAGGATTCTGAATTCGCCGCGCTCATGGCACTGGCCAAAAAAGGCGTCGCCGAGTTGGTGACGCTGCAGCGCGCGGCCTTGGCGCAGCTTAAATAAATGCCGCGGCGGTTTTCATCGCCGCGCCTGGTGGTCGCCAGCCACAACCCCGGCAAGGTGCGCGAGATCGGCGAGCTGCTGGCGCCCTTCAAGGTCGAGGCGGTGGCGGCGGGGAGCTTGAATTTGCCCGAGCCCGAAGAAACCGAAGCCACGTTCATCGGCAACGCCAAGCTCAAGGCCCTGGCGGCGGCCGAGGCCAGCGGCTTGCCGGCGCTGTCGGACGATTCGGGCCTGGCCGTGAGCGCCTTGGGCGGAGCGCCTGGCATTTATTCGGCGCGGTGGGCGGGGCCCACGAAGGATTTCATTATCGCGATGCAGAAGGTCGAGCGCGAACTGGGCGCGGCAACCGATCGCTCGGCGAAGTTCGTGTGCGCGCTTGCGTTGTGCTGGCCCGACGGGCATTGCGAAACTTTCGAGGGCGAGGTCCATGGCACGCTCACGTTTCCGCCGCGCGGCACACACGGCTTCGGCTACGATCCGATTTTCGTTCCCGAGGGCCACACCATGACCTTCGGTGAGATGGACCCCGCCGCCAAGCACGCCATGAGTCACCGCGCGCGAGCCTTCGCGCAGTTGGTGGCGGCGTGTTTCAAATCATGAATCAATATCTCGCCGCACCCTCGTAGGGCTTCGCGGCAAACACGGCCATGTCCTTCGGCACCACTGGGCGGTAGGGCACATCGAACGAATATGGAATTTGCTTGTCGCCCCACACGTTGACGTGGGGGCCATGGCGGAATCGAATCAGCGACATGCCGCCGTCGCGGGTGCCGAAGGGTCCGTGGGCGATCTCGGCCGGTCGCCAGAAATAGGCGCCGGGCGTCATGCGGCCATGGGGCCCGGTCATGTCGCCCGCCAGCATGAAGGATTCTTCCACGCAGGGATGCGTCAGCGTCGGGCACGCCCAGTTCTCGGGATAAATGTGCGGCGGCGTCGAAATGATGAAGGTGGCCTTTTGCTTGTGCACCGGGTCCATGCGCAACACCTTGCGCCGGTTGCCCATCCATTCGAGCGACGGGTCGGCGGGCTTGGCGTCCCAACGCATGGCGTAAACGTCGAGCCCTTCGATCAGCGGCATGGCCGGGTCGGGCTTGGCGCCGGGCGGCGATTCCGACGGCGCGGCGTCGAAGAACGTGAGCGCCACGCAGCCCGTATCGGATTTCGCGGCGCTGCGCGGATAGTGGCGAGGTAAACAGGCGTAGCCGTCGCGGCCATAGCTGTGGCCGTTCACGGTGATCTCGCCGTCGAGCACATAAAACTCTTCCTCGGCGGCGAGCGCCTCGGGCTCGGGGCGCGACCAGCCGGCGGGATAGCGCACGATGGCGGTCAGCTCGCCGCTGCCCGTGTCGCGGCTGAGAATTTTGGCGTCGACATCGTCGCGGGCGCCGCCCGGCAGGCCGAGGCCCCAGGGCAAATGTTGCGCAAAAACAAATTCGATCAACGGGCGTGCCATGGTGGATCTCCTTATATACAGCCAAGCATTTCGCGCGGGCGAGTAGGATTCAAGGCCGTTCGTGATCACTTTCGTGGCCCTAGTGTCCCGATTCCGAAGTTCGCATGACTCCCCGGCAGGCTGGTTCGCGAACTTCGGAATCGAAGGACACGAGTAACCTATTGATCGCGTGTGGCTTTGGTTCAGAAGTCCGCATACTGGACTCGCGGCTAGAACAATGCGGGCTTCTGAACCGCCACACTCGCCTGATATAGAGAGCCCATGACGACAGCCGCCACCTCCGCTTCAGCCACCGATCCGCACGACGAGGGCTTCGGGCTCTATGTCCATTGGCCCTTTTGCGTCTCCAAATGCCCTTATTGTGACTTCAACAGCCATGTGGCCGAGCGCATCGAGCAGCGGGCGTGGCATGAGGCTTATTTGCGCGAACTCGGCCATTTCGCCGCGCAAACGGCCGGGCGCACGCTGACCAGCATTTTTTTCGGTGGCGGCACACCGTCGCTGATGGATCCAAGTACGGCCGAGGCCGTGATCGCGGCGGCCAAAGCCCATTGGTCGGCCTTGCCCGATCTCGAGATCACGTTGGAAGCCAATCCTGGCACGGTGGATGCGGCCCGCTTTCAGGCGATTCGCGACGCCGGCGTCAATCGCCTGTCCATGGGCGTGCAATCGCTGAACGAGCGCGACCTCCAGTTTCTGGGCCGCAAGCACTCCGTCGACGAGGCGCGCACGGCGTGGCGCGCCGCGGCGAAGATTTTCCCGCGTGTGTCTTTCGATTTGATCTACGCACGGCCAGGTCAAGACGGCGCTTCATGGCGCGGCGAATTGGCCGAGGCCTTGCGCGAGGTGCGCGACAACGGCATTTCGCACCTGTCGCTCTATCAGCTCACCATGGAAGAGGGCACCGCCATGGCCGCCGATCATGCGCGCGGGGCATTTGCACTTCCGGACGATGACACCGCGGCCGACATGTTCGAGGCCACGCAAGAACTGTGCGAGGCCGCGGGCTTTCCCGCCTACGAGATTTCCAATCATGCCGCGCCGGGACAGGAGTGCCGCCACAATCTCATCTATTGGCGCGGCGGCGATTACGTCGGCATCGGGCCGGGAGCGCATGGACGACTGACGCTGCCGACCGGCGCGGCGGCGACGCGGCAGATCAAAGCGCCGGCGCTGTGGCTCAAGCGCGTGGCCGCCGACGGGCATGGCACACAGGACGTCGAAGCCATCGATACTCACGCGCGCGCCGAAGAGTTGATGATGATGGGACTGCGCCTGACCGAAGGCGTTCACATCGCGCGCTTCGAGAGATTGGCGGGCGTGACTTTCGACACCGTCATTGACGCTGCGGCATGCGAACGTCTGATGGTGCAAGGATTCCTGGAAAAGAAAAACGGCCGCCTAATTGCGACACCCGGCGGCCGTCTTGCCTTGAACGAAGTCTTGCGCCAACTCCTGGCGCGGTAAGTTACTTCGTTCCCGAGACCATGAACCAGGAGACGTGCACGCCCTTGGACTCGTCGAAGAACCCCTTGGTGCCTTTCTTGGCCTCCTTGGTCGCGTCCTGAAAACCCGTCTGTACGTCCTTGAAACCGGCATCCATCACCAGCTTCTTGAAGTCGGTCGTGAGCGCGCCGCGCCAGAAGGGCTCGTTATTGTAGAAAATCTCGAAGTCGCCGCGGATGCGGCCCCAGGTGTCGAGCGTGCCGTAGTGGCCCGGCACTTCCAGGTGAATCATCACACCGCCCGGCTTCAGAATACGCCGGCACTCGGCCATGATGCGCGGCAGCGCGGCATGCGAGGTTTCGTGCAGCACGGCGGAGGAATAGACCAAATCGAAGTGATTGTCGGGGAAGTTGGTCGTCTCGGCATTTTGTTGGGAGTAATGCACGCCCACGCCCACGTGCTCGGAGCGCGCCCAGGCATAACGTAAGAGCCCCGCGCCCACGTCGATGGCGTGAACCTCGGCCTTCGGGAAGTAACTCGCCACGGCGACGGTGGTGTGACCCACGGTGCAGCCGACGTCGAGAATGCGTTGCGGCGCATGGTCGGGCCAGCGCTCGAAGAAATGCGACACGATGGTATGGCCGCGGATATCGTTCATGAACCCGCCATTGCGGCCCATGTGATAGATCGCCGCCGCCCGGTCGAACACCGCGCCCTGGCGCACGTCGTTGGCCTTGGTCACGGCGTGATAGTTGCCCGGCATGCAGTGAATGTCGAAGGCGTCGATGTAGCGCGGCACGACGAAATTGGGATCGAGCGTCAGCGAGCCCTTGGGGTTCTTGACGTCGGCCTTGGTGATCAACTCATCGAGTTGGCGATCGACGCAAGTGCCGACGCTGTCCCACATCATTTCTTGGGCCGTGCGCACCAGGGTGGCCCAGTCCTGATAGTCGACTTCCTTTTCCATCTCGCCGCGCACTTGAATGTGGTTCTCGGGCGCGCGGCCGCTCTTTTTGGTCATCTCAGGAATGACTTTGTTGTTCATGAGTTTGGCCTGGGCCGGCTCGATCTCACGGAATATGAATGTTTTCAGGTCCGAGACAAAAAATTGCTCGGCCATCTCGTCGTGACTGACCTTGGGCATCATCGGATGCGGCTCGGTCATGGAGGCGTTGGGGATCGACATGATGACTCTCCGATAGAGCGACCTAGGCCGCGTTGATTTCCTTGACGAGGCGTTCCAACTCGATTTCGTCGACGGGCGTTTCGTAGCGCGCCAGGTCTTCCTTCAGGACACGGAAGACCTTGCGCAGCAATCGTTGGCGCTGCGCCGAGCGTTCGGCCACCACGGCGGGCGCCGGTTGGAAGGTTTCGACATCTTCCTTGCGGAACAGCTTGCGCGCCTCGGCGATGCGTTCGTGAGTATCGAGCCGATCGCGCAAGATCGACACCTCGGCGGTCAGCGCCGTGACCATGGCCATGAGCTGATCGATGGCGCGGTCGTCGTGAAACTGGGGCTGCTTGCCCTTGGCGACCCAAACCTTTTCCTTCGGGCTTCCGAGGCCCGGCGCGGCAACCATGTGCTTCCCCATCGTTGGCAAAAGACGAGGCATTGTGCCCGAGTCGAGGCCATGCCTTCCAATGCGGTTTTACGTTATAGTCATGCCTTATTAGTATGACTTCTCCGACTCGCCACGGGAGACCGGCATGGATTTCGAGCGCCTGAGGCAGTTCGTCATGGTGGCCAAACGCGGCTCCATCGGCCAGGCGGCCGCCGCGCTCAATATCACGCAACCGGCGCTGACGCGCAGCCTGCAGCGCATGGAGAAAGAGCTGGGCGGACGGCTGTTCGAGCGCGGCCCGCGCGGCGTGGTGCCCACGGCCTTCGGCGAGGCTTACATGCCTTACGCCCAGGCGATTTTGAACGAAGCCGAGCGCGCCGAGGCCGAACTGAAGGCGTTCAAGGGCCTCACGAAGGCGCGCGTGCGCATCGGCATTTCGCCGAATTTCGTTTCGTACATCGTGCCCGACGCCGTGCGGCGCTTGTTCGCAAAGCATCCGGGCGTGACCGTGAGTCTGGCCACGGAAACCTACGAGAATCTCACGCGCATGCTGCGCGGCTATGAGATCGATGTCGTGTTTTCGCAGTTCTACGACAACCCCGCCAATCTTGACGTGGCGCCCGGCGAGAACCTGCGCCGGGAAACCCTGTTCGAGAGTTTCTCGCGCGCCTATGTGCGCGCCGATCATACGCTGGCGAAAAAACGCCGTGCCGGCTTGGCGGAGCTCGTGAAGTATGAGTGGGCGATTCCGTTGCAGATGTCGCTGGTCTATCGCTTTGAGCACGCCTTCCGCGTCGCGGGGCATGCGGGGCCCGTGCAGAAGATCAACACCTCGTCCATGAGTTTCATGAAATCGGCGGTGATGGATTTCGGCTTGCCCGCAGTGGTGCCCGACCATGTCGTGGCGACGGAGGTGGCGGCGGGAACGGTCGTCGCCTTGAGCGCACCGGAGCTGATCTTCGATTATCAGGTGGGCCTGTCGTGGCGGGCGCGGGGCACCCACACCCCGGCCATGACGGCCTTGGCCACATTGCTGCGCGAGGTCTCGCGCGAAAAAGAGCCTGGAGCCCGCAAGCCTAAAAGTCGAAATTAGATTTAATATATCTTTGTATTTCATATACTTATCAGGATTTTCTTTTTCTGCGCCGCTTGCTGCTTCAAGACCTGAGAAAAGCCCTGGAGACCTCTGAAAAATAGAGACTTTTTGCCTTTCCTTCACGATTCCTTTACGCTGAGCGGAAAGGATGAGGGCCGAAGCGACGGTAGGGCGGCACGACCAGGGAGCAACCCCGGCGGGCCAATGCTCTACGACCCAGGGGCGCGATTCGGCATGTACAACACCCGGCTCGACGGGCTGACGGAATATCCTTTTCAGCGCCTGGCTGCGCTGTTGGCCGGCACCTCGCCCGAGGTGGCGGCTGGCGATCAGATCGTCATGTCCATCGGCGAGCCGCAGCACGCCCCGCCGGCGTTGCTGCACACGGCCCTCGCGCAAAACCCGCTCGACTGGGGCAAGTATCCGCCGACATCCGGCACACCGGACTTCCGCAAAGCCGTGGCGGCATGGGCGACGCGCCGCTACCACCTGCCCGCCAACATGCTCGACGGTGACAAGCATTTTTTGCCCGTGGCCGGCAGCCGCGAGGCGTTGTTCATGGCGGCGCAACTTTGCGTGCCGCCGACGAAGCAAGGCCGCACGCCCACTGTGCTGATGCCCAATCCATTTTATCAGGTGTACTTCGGCGCGGCCGTCATGAACGGCGCCGAGCCGGTGTTCGTGCCCGCCACCAAAGAAACGGGATTTCAGCCGGACTACGAGAGTGCCAGTGCCGATGCGCTGAGCCGCGCGGCCATGGCCTATGTGTGCACGCCGGCCAATCCGCAAGGCACGGTGGCGACGTTGGAGCGCTTGAAAGCGGCGATCGGGCTCGCGCGCAAACATGACTTCGTTTTGATTTCCGACGAATGCTACTCGGAGATTTACGCCGACACCCCGCCGCCCGGCGCGCTGGAAGCCTGCGCGGCGCTCGGCGGCGACTTGAAAAACGTTCTCGTCTTCAACTCGTTGTCCAAGCGCTCCAGCGTGCCGGGCTTGCGCTCGGGCTTCGTCGCGGGCGATGCGGATCTGATCGCCAAGTTCAACAAGCTGCGCTCCCACGGCGGCGCGGTGCAGCCCGTGCCCGTGCTTAGTGCGTCCATCGCGTTGTGGAACGACGAGCATCATGTCGACGACAACCGCGCGCTGTACCGCGCCAAGTTTGACGATGCCGCGCAGATCTTGGGCGGACGCTTCGGCTTCGCGCGGCCCCAGGGCGGATTCTTCCTGTGGCTCGACGTGGGCGACGGCGAGAAAGCCGCGCGCGCCTTGTGGGCCAAGGGCGGCATCAAGGTGCTGCCCGGCGGCTTCCTGGCGCGGCCCGATGCCGCCGGGAAAAATCCCGGCGCTTCTTACATTCGCGTTGCTTTGGTGCATGACCGCAATCGCACTGCCGACGCCGTCCAGCGCCTGCGCCGCATTCTTG
This sequence comes from Rhodospirillaceae bacterium, assembly GCA_033763995.1. Lineage (GTDB taxonomy): Bacteria > Pseudomonadota > Alphaproteobacteria > Rhodospirillales > Rhodospirillaceae. The sequence goes on from JANRJL010000056.1 coordinate 83,878, forward strand.
AAACCAGTTTTTGACCCCCTGCCTTTGATGAAGTTGAGGTGAGTTCCATGCCAGCCGCATCCCGCGCCGAGAACGTGCCCTTCCTGCCCCCCGCCTGGGAGGCCCTGCTGAAACGCACGCTGTGGACCTGCTGCGGCATCGCCGTGCTGCTGCTGCTCGGCGCCGTGGCCGCGGCCCTCGTGACCTATCACCCCGCCGATCCGTCCTTGAACACCGCTTCCAGCGACGCGGCGCGCAACGCGCTGGGCCTGCCTGGCGCCTACGTGGCCGACATGCTGCTGCAGCTGGTCGGGCTCGGCATCGCGGGGCTGATGTTCGCGGCCATTTCGTGGGGCGTGCGTCTGGTGCGCGGCGAGGCCGTGGACTGGTTGTGGCTGAGGGCACTTGGCGCCATCGCCGCCGCCATGTGCTTGGCGACCGCCTGGGCGGCCGTGCCGACACCGCAAGGCTGGCCCATCACGGCGGGCCTGGGCGGATCCGTCGGCCGCGTGGTGATGGGCTTGGCCACGCTTGAATCCTTCGCGCGCTACACCACCGTACCCGTGCTGGGCGATATCCAAGGCCTGATCGCCGCCGGCCTCATGACCGGGCTTGGCTTGTGGCTGATGTTCCTGGCCGCCACCGTGAGCGTGAGGGCCACGCTGTCGGGCATGGGCGCCATTGGGCGCGCGGTCTGGGCCGCGCTGAGCGCTTTCGGTGCCACCATAGCCGCGTGGATCTCGCGCCCGAGCGCCGCGACCGCTGAACCGCCGACCAAGGCCCCACGCCAACGCATCGAACCCACGCTTGATCGCCACGGGATGGAGCGCCCGGCCATGGAACGCACGGCCATGCCCGCCGACGAGGACACGGACGACGAAGACGATTTCGCCGACGCGCCCAAAACCAAAGATCACGTCGTCATTCAACACGCGCAGGTCAAGCGGCCCACCAAGAAGGAACTGGCCGCGCGGCAAGGCTCGCTGTTGCCCACCGCCAAGAAAGGCTTCTCGCTGCCGCCGCTCGACATGCTGGCCTTGCCCATCGTCGAATCGCGCAAGACCGTGAGCAACGAATCGCTCGAAAGCAACGCGCGCATGCTGGAAAGCGTGCTGGAAGATTTCGGCGTCAAGGGCCAGATCGTCAAGGTGCGCCCCGGCCCCGTGGTCACGCTGTACGAACTGGAACCGGCGCCCGGCACCAAGACGTCGCGCGTGGTGGCCTTGGCCGACGATATCGCGCGCTCCATGAGCGCCGTGGCCGTGCGCATCGCGGTGATTCCGGGCCGCAGCGTGATTGGAATAGAACTTCCCAACGCTCATCGCGAGACGGTGTACTTCCGCGAGATGCTGGCCACCGACGACTTTGAAAAAACCGACGGCAAGTTGATGCTCGCACTCGGCAAGGAAATCGGCGGCGCGCCGATCTTGGCAGACTTGTCGCGCATGCCGCACCTCTTGATCGCGGGCACCACCGGCTCGGGCAAGTCGGTGGCGGTCAACACCATGATCATGTCGCTGCTGTACCGGAACACGCCGGCCGACGTGCGCTTCATCATGATCGATCCCAAGATGCTGGAACTGTCGGTCTATGACGGCATCCCACATCTGCTCTCGCCCGTGGTCACGGAACCCGGCAAGGCGGTGATGGCGCTGAAGTGGGTGGTGCGCGAGATGGAGAACCGCTACCGCGCCATGAGCCAACTGAGCGTGCGTAATGTGGCCGGCTACAATCAGCGCCTGATCGAAGCCTCGAAAAAAGGTCAGGTGATCAAGAAGACGGTGCAGACCGGCTTCGACCCGGGCACCGGCAAGCCCATCTACGAGGAACAAGACCTCGATCTCACGCCATTGCCCTACATCGTCGTGATCATCGACGAAATGGCCGACCTGATGCTCGTCGCCGGCAAGGACGTGGAGGCGGCCGTGCAACGCCTGGCGCAGATGGCGCGCGCGGCGGGCATTCACGTCATCATGGCGACGCAACGCCCGTCGGTGGACGTCATCACCGGCACCATCAAGGCCAACTTCCCGACGCGCATCTCGTTCCAAGTCACCTCCAAGATCGACAGCCGCACCATCCTGGGCGAGCAAGGCGCCGAACAACTGCTGGGCCAGGGGGATATGCTGTACATGGCCGCCGGTGGACGCATCACCCGCGTTCACGGGCCCTTCGTCACGGATAAGGAGGTGGAGAAGATCACCAACTATCTGCGCGAGCAGGCCGAGCCCGACTACCTCGAGGACGTCACCGAGGAACCCGACCTCAGCGACGTGCCGGGCTTCGCCAATGGATCCTTGGGCGGCAACACCAGCGGCGAGGAAAGCCTGTTCGACCAGGCCGTCGCCGTGGTGGCCCGCGAGCGCAAGGCCTCCACCAGCTTCATCCAGCGCCACCTCCAGATCGGCTACAACCGCGCCGCGCGGATCATCGAGGAGATGGAAGCCCAAGGCATGGTCGGCAAACCCAACCACGTGGGCAAACGCGAGGTGCTGCTGCCCGAACCCGTGGGCATGTAGGCCGCCTGATATCGCCGGTGGAAATGGCTCTAAACCGCCATTTCCACCTGTTATGCCTGTTCCTGCAGGGGGGCCCCCAAAAGAACAGGCCCCGGGCCACCTAAGCCTTTGATAAGGCTCAAAACCCGAAAGACCCTGTTTTGATATCAGGGAATTCACGACGCGCGTACTCCGTCATGATGTCAACGACATCGTTTGCCCACCGGGCCAGCACAGACTTTGGTGAAACAGATTGGCGCCGATCACAATGTTGGCGCACTTGGCGGCGATGATCTTGATCGGCGCGGAGCCAGCGCGGATTGATCACGGCACAACACGCAGTATACATCACCTCATGAAGAATTTCATTCGACTCCTTCTCGCCCTCGTGTTGCTGCCCACCGTGGCCCAGGCGCTTAGCCCTGAGGAAACGGCGGCGGTGAAACGCGCCGAGGACTACATGAACGCGCTCGGCAATTTGCGGGCGCGCTTCCTGCAGGTGAACCCCGACGGCTCGACGCATGAGGGCAACCTCTACGTGGCGCGGCCGGGCAAGATGCGCATCAACTACGACCCGCCGGCCGAGATGCTGGTGGTGGCCGACGGCAAATGGCTGATCTACGTCGACAAGGAAGTGGACGAGACCAGCTATCTCGACTTGGACGACACGCCCGCCGGACTGCTGCTGAAGGCCGATATTTCCTTCACCGATAAGGCCGTGAAGCTGCAGGGCGTGCGCCTGGGCAAGAACACGGTGGAGATCACCGCCGCCCAGGCCAAGGACCCAGCGGCGGGCAAACTCACCTTCGTGTTTTCCGACGCGCCCTTCGAGCTGCGCCAATGGCGCGTGCTGGACGCGCAAAACCAAGAGGTGAGCGTGACGCTGTTCGAGCCGCGCTTCGGCGGCGTCCTCGACAATAAATTGTTCGAGCACGAGCAACCCAAGGACACCCGCGACCCGGACCGAAGAGGGGATTAGGTCCTCACCTCGTCCATAGATTCTCGTTTGCCGACTTAAATCTCCAACGCCGCGAGCGCCCGTTGCAGGCGGGGTGCGGCGAAATCGATGAAGGCCCGCAGCTTGGGCGCCATGAGCCGCGCGGGCGGATAGATGATCTGCACCGGCAGGGCCGCCGGCTCGAAGCGCGCAAGCACGCGCACCAGGCGGCGCGCGCGGATGTCCTTGGCCACCATGTACGACAAGGCCGGCACGATGCCTTCGCCCGCCGCGGCGGCGGCGATGGCGGCGGCGGCATCGTTGACCTCAAGCCGGGGCGTGAGGGTCACGTGGTGTTCGCCTTTTTTTGCCCTGGCTCCTGTGTCGGCAAAGCGCAGCTCGCGGCCGGGCATGAGGCTGGTGAAAGCGATCACGTCGTGGCCTTTGAGTTCCGCCGGTGTCTTGGGCGCACCGCGCGCGGCAACGTAAGCTGGGCTTGCCACCAGCACGCGGCGCACGAGGCCCAAGTGGCGGGCGAGTAGGCTTGAATCCGGCAAGTCGCCAATACGAATTCCGAGATCGAGGCCTTCCTCCACCAGGTTGACCACGCGGTCCAACAGCACGAGCGAGGCCGTCACGCGCGGGTGGGCCTCGAGAAAGCGCGCGACGACGGGCGTCAGCACCTCGCGGCCGAAGGTAGCGGACGCCGTGATGCGCAAATGGCCTTGAGGCACGGCTGCCTCCCCGGCCGCGTCCTTCTCGGCCGTCTCGACATCGGCCAGCACGCGCCGGCTTGCCTCCAGGAACCGGGTGCCCGCCTCGGTGATAGCCAAGCGACGGGTGGTGCGGGTGAACAACCGCACGCCCAGCCGATCCTCCAGCGTGGCGATGATGCGCGTGACGGCCGGCGGCGAGAGGCGCAAACGCGCGCCTGCCTTGGCAAAGCCCCCGGCCTCGGCGGCGGCGGCAAACACGGTCATCTCGCGCAGGCGGTCCATGGAGACGTGTCTCACTATTCCATTTATCGGAATAATTTATTGCAAACGTAGGACATTATTTCAATCGGTTGGTTGAGGCATATCTCGGGGCATCGGCGATGGCGGGCCCGAGGGCTTGGCCAGCGCCGCAACATCAAACCCCAAAGCGGAGAATCCCCATGTCACGCCTCACCGTCATCGACCCCGCCACCGCCACCGGCGAAACCAAGCGGCTTCTGGATGCCGTGAAAACGGCGCTGGGCGCCGTGCCCAACTTCATCCGCGTGCTCGCCAATTCGCCGGCGGCCTTAGCCGCGTTTCTCGGCCTGCGCGGCATCGCCGGCGCCGGCGTGCTGGACGCCAAGACACGCGAGCGCATCGCGCTGGCCGTGGCCCAGCAGAACGCCTGCCAGTATTGCGTCTCGGCCCACACCGCCATCGGCCGCAAGGCGGGCCTGGACACCGCCGAGATGCTGGCGAACCGCCAAGGTAGTTCGACAGACGCCAAAGCCGCCGCCGCCATCGCCTTCGCCAATGCACTGGTGGCCAACATGGGCCAGGTGACCAAGGCGGAGTTCGAGGCCGCGCGCAACGCCGGGCATTCCGACGCCGAGCTGGTGGAGATCATCACCCACGTGGCGCTCAACATCTTCACCAACCTCTTGGGCAAGGCCACGGAACTTGAGATCGACTTCCCCGTGGTGGAACTGCGCAAGGCCGCGTGAGTCTGCCGACCCGGAAACCGCCGTGTTTTTCGCCAGGAGAGGTCCATGGGACATAAGTTCGCCGAGATCGCCTTCAGCGCCGAAGCGAAAGCGTTGCAGGTCCAGCACGGTAGCCGCGACAGCTACGCCCGCATGGAAGGCGGCCCGGACGTCAATCATCTTCTGAGCGCGCGCGAGGCCGAGTTCATCGGCGCGCGCGATAGCTTCTATATGGCCACGGTGGGCGCCAACGGCTGGCCCTACGTGCAGCACCGCGGCGGGCCGGCCGGCTTTGTCCGCGTGCTCGACGAAACCACGCTGGGCTTTGCCGACTTTCGCGGCAATCGCCAGTACGTCAGCGTCGGCAACCTCGCGACCGATGATCGCGTCTCGCTGTTTTTCATGGATTACGCCCATCGCCGGCGTCTGAAATTGCTGGGTCGCGCCGTGATGGTGCCCACCGAGGACACGGGGCTATTGGCGCGGCTGGAACTGCCCGACTATCGCGCGCGGGTGGAACGAGGCATCCTCATCAAGGTCGAGGCCTTCGACTGGAACTGTCCGCAACACATCACGCCGCGCTTTACCGCCGCCGAGATCGAGCAGGCCGCCCAGCCGCTGCATCGGCGCATCGCGGAGTTGGAGGCCCAAGCGGCGCGACTGAAAACGGCGGGCTGAGGGTGAACAGCGCGAACAAAGGGAAAGACTCATGATCAAACTTTATGACTCGGCCCTGTCGGGCAACTGCCACAAGGTGCGCATGATGCTGGGCTTTCTCGGGCTCGCCTATGAGAAGGTCGACATGAACTGGGCTCGGGGCGATCATCGCCTGGACTGGTTTCGCGCCGTCAATCCGCGCGCGCAGTTGCCCGCTCTCGATGACGCCGGAACCATCGTCTGGGACAGCCAGGCGATCTTGGTTTATCTCGCGCGCAGCCACGGCGGCGATTCCTGGTTGCCGCTGGAGCCCCTGGCGCTGACGCGCGTCATGCAGTGGCTGATGCTGGCCAACGAGGAAGTACGCGCGCTGTCGTGGGCGCGCGTGGCCGTGCTGATGAAACAGCCGCGCGACAAGTTGCCGGACTTGCAGGGCGCGGGCCGCGCGGGGCTGGCGGTGTTGGAGCGGCATTTGCAGGGTCACGCCTGGCTCGCGGCCGATCGCGTCACGATTGCCGATATTGCGTGTTTTCCCTACGTGGGTTTGGCGCCCCAGGGCGAGGTTTCGCTGGACCCCTATCCGGCGGTGCGGGCCTGGATCGCGCGCATCAAGGCGCTGGCGAATTACGTGCCGATGCCGGGATTGGAATGAGCCCAGGCCCACGCCATTACGTCAGTACCCATGCCGCATGTTGCGGCGCGGTCTCGCTTAGAACGGTTCTAATGGCTTGATTCGTCATGGAATTTGGCGCGCGATCACATCGGCGCGACCGTGTCGATTTTTCGCCGGCGCATTCTTGAGATTGCCGCGCGGCACCCCATATCATTTCCACAAACGTCGGCGCCGCAATGGTGCCTACGGGCCGGTTGTCGGTATCCCCTGCCGAATCGGCCATCCAAAGAGCGCCCGGTGTTTCCCCCAAGCACCGGGCGCATTTTTTTGTGTTCAGGGCCGCGGTTCCGCGCCATGACAACGCCCCCATGGCAAACTTTCGCATTCTCTCCTGGAACATCAACTCCGTCCGCAAGCGGTTGGATCATCTGGCGCGCATCGCCGAGACTACTGCGCCCGACGTGATCTGCCTGCAGGAGACCAAGGCGGCGGACAGGGACTTTCCGGCTGAGGCCGTGCGCGCGCTGGGCTTCGACCATGCCGCGATTTACGGATTCGGCGGTTACAACGGTGTCGCGATTTTATCGCGGCATCCCTTGAGCGACGTGCGCCGCCACGCCCGGCGCGGCAAGGACGACGGCCGGCACATCAGCGCGCGCGTCACGCCCCAGGGCGGCGCTGCCATCTCGGTGCATTCAATCTACGTGCCCGCCGGCGGCGAGGAGCCCGACCCGCGCGTCAATGCGAAGTTCGCCGACAAGCTCGCGTTCATCGACGATGCCGCCGATTGGTTCGCGGCCGAGCACGGGTTTCGCGATCGCGTGGTGCTCACGGGCGATCTCAACATCGCGCCCCTGCCCAGCGACGTGTGGGACCATCACAAGATGCAAAAGCGCATCGGCCACACGGACCATGATATCGCGGCACTGGACCGCCTGCGCCGTTCGCTCAACTGGGTGGACGCGGTGCGCGAGATCATTCCGCCCGACGATCCGGTGTTTACGTGGTGGAGTTACCGGCAATCTGAGTTTCGCGTCGACAGCCGGGGCTGGCGGCTCGACCACATTTGGGTCTCGCCGGGGCTGAAAGAGAACATCCAAAGCGCGGAGGTGTTGGTGGACGTGCGTCACTGGACGCCGGCCTCCGACCACGCGCCGGTGGTGGTGAGTTTGGCGGACTATTGGTAAATCGTGATCGTGAACTCACCGCTGCGGCTAAAGTTCATGTCGCAGCGCTTAAGAATATCCATGCCCACAATGACGTCGAATCCAGCGTTGCTCTCGATAGCAATCGCGTCTTGCGGCAGAGCAAGTTGGAAATAGGTTTCGCCGTTCTCGTCATGCGGCCGACCGAGAGGCTTGCAGAAAAATCCGAGATAAAACCAATACCGGCGATGCGGCCATGTTCCACCCGCGCCAGTGACATCAAGCTTGCCGTGACTCGTCAGCCCCAGTTGCGAAACGGCATTATGCGAAATGGCCGACATTTGCGCGCCCCTGTCGACCAGGCCTAGGTAGCTCGCGACCTGGTACTGTGCCGGGACGAAAACGGGTTGAACGGCCGGAGCTTGCGGCAGGAACTCCCTTAGACCAACGCGAACGATCGCCTGATCATTTACGATCGTGCCCGAGACTTCCCACATGAGAATAAAACCCGAGGTCAATCGGCGTCACGGTCACTTTTTGAATCGAGAAGAGGCCGTCGGGGAATTTTTTATAGCCTTCGATCAGGGCCGCAACGGACGTGTCGTAAAACGAATCGACCTGTTGATGCCGCAGCAGCGCGTGTTGGCCGGCGTGTTCGGCCATCAAGCTTGCGACGACGCCTTGGAAGTAATCGAAATTGCGGTCCACTTCCGCTTCATGCTCTTGAATATTCATCGCGGCTCCCCACTGCTCAACGCCAAAATACCACGTATCGAGTCGTGGGTGAATCCTCTAAATCGTTCAATGAGTTAAGAGGTTAGCCCCTCACACCCCATAAAACCTGGCCGCGTTGGGCCCGACGATCTTGGCCGCGACGCCCGCGCCCAGATCCTTGCGCGCCAGCAGCACCTCGTGGGCGGCGAGTTCGGTGGACGTGTCGGCGTGGCCGTAGTCGGTGCCGAGCATCAGGTTGTCCTCGCCCGCGGTGCGCAGCACTTGCGGCAGGTCCTCGTGGATTTCGCAGGTGACGAAAAACCGCAGGTCCGAGAGCATTTTTTCGGTGCGGTCCTTCTCGCCGAAGCGCTTGGCCCAGCGCCGCGTCCGGTTGACGGCGAAGGGCAGCCATTCGGACCCGCCCTCGATGAAGCCGAAGCGCAGTTTCGGGAATTTGGTCGGCACCTCGCTGGCCATGAGCGCGCTGAAGGCCACCATGGTGGGCATGATGGTGGCGACGATATTGCCGCGAATGCCGGTGCCGTGGGCGATATTATGAAACGACGGGCTGGTGGTGCCGATGTGCACGCAGACCGGCATGTCGAGATCCTGGGCCTTGGCGTAGATCGGATAGAGATCGGGGTCGTCGAGCGCGCGGTCGCCCTCGTAGCCGCGCAGCAGCACGCCGCAGGCGCCGTGCTGTTGGCCCCAGGCGATCTCGGCGAGCGAGGCATCCATCAGGCGCGGGGCGGGCACCACCAGCCAGCGCATGCGGCCCTTGGTGGGCGCGCACACATCGGCGAGCCAGCGGTTGTAGGCCTTAGACAGCGCCATTTCAGCGGCGGGATTCTTGACCACGAGATTGAGAAAAACGCTGGGGTAAATCACCTGCTTGTCCACACCCAAACGGTCCATGTGGGCGATGCGCGCGGGAACGTCGGTCAAGTCGCGCGTGCCCGGCGCGTACATGTCGGTCGGCAATCCGCCCAGGCCGTACATCTTGCCGTCGATCAACCAGAACTTGCGCCCCGACATGGCGCGTTGCTTGAACGCCTCGGGCACCTCGTCCATGGTGATGGTGGCGGGGCGATGGATCGCGTCGTCCTTCGCCAGGTAATCCCAAATGCAGGCGGCTTCGACCACATGGGTATCGGCATCGATGATGGGCATGGCTGGCTCCGAATGAATCATTGGCGGCACCGTGCACCCATGACCGGAAAAAGGAAATGCAATCCGGCGCGGTGGTTCGCATGCTGGGCGTTGGCCCTGCTGTTGACGGCGCCCGCCGTCGGCGCCATGGCCGCGACCTTGAAAATCGCCGCCGGGTCCATGCCCGAGAATTGGGGCAATCCCTTCGCCTCCACTTCCATTACGCGGCTGCCGCTGCAATCGGCGGTGTTCGACGCGCTGACTTTTGTCGATTCGACCGGCGCGCTCACGCCCTGGCTGGCGACAAGCTGGGACCGCACCGGCCCCACGGCCTGGACGATCCGGCTGCGGAAAAACGTGACCTTCTCCAACGGCACCGCGCTGACGGCGGCGGGCGTGGTGGCGGCTTTCGATTACCTGTCGAGCGAGCAGGGCAAGCGCGAAGCCGTGGGCCGCGAGCTGGTGGACATCGTTTCGACCAAGGTCGTTGACGATCTATCTTTCACGCTCGAAACCCGCGTGCCCGATCCGCTGTTGCCTTATCGGCTGTCGCTGGTGACGATTCCCGAGCCCAATTTGTGGCGCGCGATGGGCCGCGAGGCGTTTCAGAGGGCCCCCATCGGCACCGGGCCCATGACATTGGGTCGTGTCGAGCGCAACCGGCTGGAGCTCATCAAGAACCCGTCGTCGTGGCGCAAGGCGTTGATCGAGGGCGCCACGTTCTTGATTCTGCCGGAACCGGCGCAGCGGCGCACGGCGCTGGTCACGGGTGCCGCCGACGTGGCCATCACCGCCGTGCTGCCGTCAGAGTTCGACGATTTGCGCGCCGAGGGCGGCAGCATTTTGATCGACCGCATTCCCGCCGTGGTGGCGGTGGCCTTCAACACCCAGATGTTCGCAGCCTTTCGCGACGCGCGCGTGCGCCGGGCCATCACCCATGCGGTCAACCGCGAGGCGATTGTGGCCGCCATCATGGGCGGCGAGACGGTGGTGGCCAGCCAACCGGCGGGGCGCAGTTGGTTCGGCTACAACCCCGATCTCAAGCCGCTGGCCTACGATCCCGACAAGGCGCGGGCGTTGTTGCACGAGGCCGGTTACGAAAAAGGCTTCGCCTTCGAGTTTCTCTTTCCCTCGGGCGCCGTGGCCTACCCCGATGTGTTCCAGACCGTGGCGGCGGACCTGGCGCGCGTGGGCATCGTCATGACCTCGCGCTCGGTGCCGCAGCAGAAGTTGTTCGAGAACATCCAGACCGGCGTGTGGGACGCGCCCGCCGCGGCGATTCCGTTTTCCACGCCGGTGTTCGACGCGCTCTATCCGCAGCGCCAGCATTCGTGCCTGTGGCATGCGCCGTGGTTCTGCGACCGGGATTTTTCAGACGGCGTCGCGGCCGCCTTCAACGAGGGCGACACCGAGCGCCGCCGCGCCGCCACACAGGCTCTCATGGCGCGTGCCCACGACATGGCCCAGGCGCTGTTCTTGTATGAAACCGTGTCCTTCACGGGCCTGGGTCCGCGCGTGGAGGCCTTTCCCATGGACTTCAGTTTCATCCGCTACGAGGGCGTGAAACTGAAGGACTGAGAGCAAAGCCGCGCCTTGCGGACGAGCCGCAAAACCCCCATCTTGAACCCCACACCAACAAGAATCACGCACAATCATGATGGCTTCCAACGACCCCACCAACTGGCACGGCACGACGATTTTGTCCGTCCGCAAGGGCGGCAAGGTGGTGATCGCCGGCGACGGTCAGGTGAGCTTCGGCAACACCGTCATCAAATCCAACGCCCGAAAAGTCAGGCGCTTGGCCGACGGCGCCATTCTGGCGGGCTTCGCGGGGGCCACGGCCGACGCCTTCACTTTGTTCGAGCGCCTGGAAGCCAAGCTGGAAAAACACCCGGGGCAATTGATGCGCGCCTGCGTGGAGCTGGCCAAGGACTGGCGCACGGACCGTTACTTGCGCCGGCTCGAGGCCATGATGGCGGTCGCCGACAAGGATGTGTCGTTGATCCTCACGGGCACGGGCGACGTGCTGGAGCCGGAAGACGGCCTGATCGGCATCGGCTCTGGCGGATCCTTCGCCCTGGCCGCCGCCCGCGCCTTGATCGACCAGGACAGCCTCAGCGCCGAGGCCATCGCGCGCAAGGCCATGGGCATCGCCGCCGATATTTGCGTGTTCACCAACCGCGAAGTCGTGGTTGAACTTTTATGACAACCACCAGCGCTTTCTCCCCCCGCGAGATCGTGTCCGAACTGGACCGTTTCATCATCGGCCAGAACGACGCCAAGAAGGCCGTGGCGATTGCTTTGAGAAATCGCTGGCGGCGCCAGCAGTTGCCCGAAGGCTTGCGCGAAGAGGTGATGCCCAAGAACATCCTCATGGTGGGTCCCACCGGCGTGGGCAAGACCGAAATCGCGCGGCGCCTGGCGAAGCTGGCCAACGCACCGTTCCTGAAGGTCGAGGCCACCAAGTTCACCGAGGTGGGCTACGTCGGCCGCGACGTGGATTCCATCGTGCGCGATCTGGTGGAAATCGCCATTACCATGACGAAGGAGCGCCTGCGCAAGGAGGTCACGGCCAAGGCCGAGATGGCCGCCGAGGACCGCGTGCTCACCGCGCTCGTGGGCGACAACGCCACGCCCGAGACGCGCCAGAAATTCCGCAAGATGCTGCGCGAGGGCGCGCTGGCCGAACGCGAAATCGAAATTCAAGTGCAGGAGCCCGTGAGCGCGGCAATGCCCGCGATGGACGTGCCCGGCATGCCCGGCGCCTCCATGAGTATGATCAACTTGTCCGAAATGCTGGGCGGCATGCTGGGCAATCGCACCAAGGCCCGCAAGATGACCGTGGCGCAATCCTACGAGACGCTGCTGCGCGAGGAATCGGAAAAGCTGCTGGATCAGGAGCGCGTCACGCGCGAGTCCATCGCCGCGGTGGAGAACAACGGCATCGTGTTTTTGGACGAGATCGACAAGATCACCGGCCGCGAGGACGTGCGCGGCGCCGACGTGAGCCGCGAGGGCGTGCAGCGCGACCTGCTGCCCTTGATCGAGGGCACGACGGTCAACACCAAGCACGGCGCAGTGAAGACGGATCACGTCTTATTCATTGCCTCGGGCGCGTTCCACTTGGCCAAGCCTTCGGACCTGCTGCCGGAACTGCAGGGCCGACTGCCCATTCGCGTGGAGCTGAAGGCGCTGACGCGCGATGACTTCGTGCGCATTCTGACGCAGACCGAAGCGAGCCTGATCAAGCAGTACAAGGCGCTGCTGGGCACCGAGAACGTGACGCTGGAGTTCGGCGACGACGCCATCGGCGCCATCGCCGACCTGGCCGCCGAGATCAATAAAAGCGTCGAGAACATCGGCGCGCGGCGCCTGCACACGGTCATGGAAAAACTGCTGGAAGAGATCAGCTTCACCGCCACGGACCGGGCGGGAGAAACCTTCCAGGTCGACGCGGCCTACGTGAAGACCCAGGTGGGCGACCTCGCCAAGAAAGGCGACCTGAGCAAGTTTATCTTGTGAAGTTAATTGGAGCTTTTCCCCGACAAGTGGGGACCGGTTGGCCCAAGAAAACAAGTCGGTGGAAATGCGACCAAAAAGAATCGGGTTTGATTCTAGTGCCTGACTCTGGCCTTGCGTGCCTTGGCGCGCGGCTTCGCGCCCAGCAACCTCACAGCTTCCCGGCGACACGCGTCGAGAACCGCTTTGGCAGTTGCGGGCGTGTCCGCCGTGCGCGCGATGGTCACGCCCCCGATGCACAACGCCAGCACCGCCAGCGTGCGGGGATCCTGCGCGGCACCGGTCATGCCGCGCTTGAGTTGGCCCGCCAAATCTTCGACCACGTGGGTCAAGGCCGCGCGGCCCGCGTGGCCCGCTTTGTCGACGTCGCGCGACAGGCTCACCATGGGGCAGGTGGAGGCCACATGGGGCACCCGCGCGGGGTCGAGATAGTTGCCCAAGACCTCGAGCGCGCTGTCCATCAGCTCGCCGCGGGTTTCGCCGGGGCGCTGGGCGAGCATGCGATTGAAGGCCGGTTCCACCGCCAAGACATCGGCGAACAGCGCGGCCTTGGAGGCGAAGTGGGCATAAAAGCCGCCGCGCGTGAGGCCCGCCTTGGCCATGATCGTGTCGATGCCCACGCCGTCGTAGCCGTGGCGGCGAAATAATTCGCCGGCGGCGTCGATAATTTTGCGGCGGCTTTGGTCTTTATGGGCCTTGGACAGGGGCATCGGTCACGTTTGGGGCATGGGTCGCTTTGGGGCGGAAATAAGGCGGCCTGATCACAGGATTGTATGTTGATTAACATACCATAGTATACTTAACATTTTATCCGGTAGCGTCGAAATTCTGCGGGGGCAGGATGAATCGAATCGAGCGCGTGGCGTTAACCGACCCGCGGCCGGCGCCGGTCCCGCGCGGGCTATCGCGCACCCGGCGCAGCCTGCCGCCGGAACTCATCCATGCCATTGATCTGGAACGCCTGAGCTGGACCTTGCAGCTCAAGGGCGTGCCCGCCGCCCACGTCGCCATGATCGCGCGGCCGCGCCGCATGGGCGTGTGCCTGCGCCCGCCGGAATCCCTCGCTCCCGGCCCGGTGCTGGGCCTCGGCACGGCGCTGAGCGAAATCGACCGGCTGTGGCCGGCGCCTAGTTTGTCCCCACGCGAGCCCGGCTTGCGGACCCGCGCCCAGGCCATCGAGCGTTGGCTGGCGGGCGAGGTCGCCGCCAGCGTGCTGCTGAGCCTGGTGCAGGTGGTGGGTGGGCGGCGGCGGGGTCAACAGGCCGCGGCGCATCAGTTGATCATGGACCCCGCGAGCGCCGATGTGATCCGGCGCGCCTTCGACCTCATTTCGGGGCTGACGCAACGCCACGCTTATGTGCTGGGCGATGAATTGAGTTTCGTCGACCTGACGGCGGCGGCCGTGCTGGCGCCCATCGCGCGCAAGGAGGGGTGGGTGTGGGCCGGACATGGATGGCCGCCGCTATCGGCCGTGGCGGGGCGTTGCGAGCTGGCCCAGCATCGCGGCGCGGCGTGGGTGCGCGGCATTTACGAGCGCCACGCCCGGCAGCGCGTCGTCACGCCGCACAGCTCGCACAGTTGGTTGCCGTAAATCAGCGCGGGCGCTTCAGCATCACGTAGAGCGCGCCGCCGCGCGAAGAGGGGGCGTCCATCGTCGCCCAGATCAAACCCCGCAGCGGCGCCGAATTCAGCCAGTGTCCCAGCTCCGCTTTGATGCGCCCGCCGCCCGTCGGACTCCCCTTGCCGCTGATCACCAGCACGCAGCGCGCGCCGCGTGACGCTTGCGCGCGCAGGAAGGATGTGAGCGCGCCGTGGGCCTGGGCCAGCGTCAAGCCGTGGAGATCGAGCGTGGCGTCGCACGGGATTTTTCCCCGGCGCAATTTCTTGGCGGTTTGCGTGTCGGCGATGGGAATGGGCGACGGCCCCGCAGCACGCGCCGGCACGTGCGGCACCGCGCGCCAGTGTGCCGCCTGCGGCATTGGCTCGGCGTGAAGCTGCGCTGGGGTTTCATCGCGCGCCGGGTGGCGATGCAGCGGCGTGATGCCGCGCGTCACATGGGCCCACACCCGCCGATCATCGGCGGATAAAGAATGCCTGTCCTTCACGGCCCGGCTTACATGTTGATATCTTCAACGGGCTTGTCGGATTTGTCTTTCGGATCGGGCGGCAGCGGCTTGTTGAACGACGAGTAAACCTCAAGCCCCTCGATTTCCATTTCCGGCAGATAGCGCGTGACGAAGGCGCGCCAATCGCCGTCGGGCGACACGCAGCGGGTCTTGTTCATGAAATTGAGCGTCAGCACCAGCCCGCCCAGTTTCCACAGAATGTTCCAGTTGTGCAGATTGTCCACGGCGGCGTCGATGGCGCGGCGATAGACGCGCTGCGAAATCCACGGGCGCACCACGAACAGATAGAACAACACGCTGAACACCATCACCGCCGTGCCGACCATCAAGTGCACGACGAACATGATGACCAGCGAGCCCACCAGCAGGATCAACAGGGGCGCCACGTTTTCCCAGGCGTTGAAAATCGGCGAGCGCGGATGATTGAGGCGGTCGAAGTCGACGTAAATGCCGACACGGTCGGCCTGATAGGATTCGATCAGCCGGGCATACAGCGCGCGGTCGCGCTTTTTCTCCGACTGCTTGGGCGTGCCCGTGGCTGTGGCGTTGGATGCGGCGGTGTTCATGGCGGTGTGTGAGCCCGGGTGGGCCGACATCAGAATCCTCTTAAGACCCTGAAAAATAGCGCGAAATCGTTACCCGTTTCTAAACCCCTCGGGCTAGGGTTTGCCTTGGTTTTGAGCCGTTTTGGGCACCAGAGCAAAGTAGCGCCCGGGGCTTTTCATGCGCGCGGCCTTGGCGAAGGCGCCCTCGCCCGACCCCCAAAAGAAGTCGCCGCGCACCACACCGGTGATCGCCGCGCCCACGTCCTGGGCGACCATGAGGCGTTGCAGGGGCTCGCCGTCGGGCCCGGTGCTGTCGAGCCACAAGGGCGTGCCCAGGGGAATGTGCCGCCGGTCCACGGCCAGCGAGCGGCCGGGGGTGAGGGCGACGTTCTGCGCGCCGATGGGCCCGTCGCCCTCGATGGCGCGGAAGAAAATGTAGCGCGCGTTGCGGTTCATCAGCTCGGCGGCCCGCGCGGGATTCTTTTTCAGCCACTCGCGGATGGCGATCATGGACGCGTTGTCGCGGTCCACCGCGCCCTCGTCGATGAGGATGCGCCCCAGGCCGCGAAAGGCATGACCGTTATGGCCGGCAAAGCCCACGCGCATCATGCGCCCGTCGGGCAGCGTCACCTGGCCGGACCCTTGGATGTGCAGAATGTGCGCGTCCACCGCGTCGTCGACCCAGGCGATGACCTCGCTTTGGCCGGCGATGGCATCGGCCCCGTCGATATCGGCGCGCGTGAAATAGGGCTTCAAGCGTCCGTTCACGGCGCGGCCCACCACGGTCGCGGGCACGTCGGCGCGCTCCAGCGTCGCGGCCGGAATGAAATCGCGCAAGACGACGTTGATCAAGTCGCGCGGCAAGCCATAGAGCGGCACCTGATAGGGCCCCTCGCGCGTTAACGACCCGCGTAAAGTTGCTTCATAGTAGCCGGTGAACAGCCCATCGGCTTTTTCGCCGTCGCCGACGCCGTAAGGAACGAACGCATCCATCAGCGCTTGGCGAAAAGCGCCCGGCTCACGCGGTGCGGCGAGCACACGCTCGCAGGCCGCGCGCCAGTCGGATTTGGAAATCTCGAGCGATCCGATGCGGTCGGTTTTCTCGCTGTCGGTGTTGGCGGACGCCGCGGCCGCAAGGCGCGCGCAGCTTTTTTCGAGCGCCGGGCGCGCCTCCAAGAGCGCGTCCTCGGACCAGCCCGGCAGGTCGGAAAAGGCGCGCGGCGTGAGGGTCAATGCCGGGGGCGGGGCGGGCGGCGGCCCCGGCGGCGGGGCCACGGGGCGCGCGAGCCAATAGGTCAGCGCGGAGCCCAGGCCGAGTCCGATCAGAAGCGTGAGCGCGTATCGCAGGAGTGTCGTCGGCGATGTCGTCACGGGGGCCAAGTGTCGACGCGGCAAGTCCAAGCGCTAGTCGACGCTGCGCGTGGCCACCAGGGTCCAGTTGGGATCGGGACTGCGGGTGTCGCGCGAGAAGGTCCAGATATCGGTGATGCTCTCGACATGATCGGCCGAGCCCTCGACGACCTGGCCCGTGGCGTTTTTCACCACGTTGGATTGCTCGCTTTGGAACATGACCGAGACGTTGGCGACGGAGCCGCGCATCTCGACCGCGTCGATCTTGGGGGGCTTCAGGACCACCAGTTCCGTGTGCAACGTTTCGCCGCGCTCCTCGCGGCCCTGAATGGCATTGGCGAACTGCGCGTAAACGTCGGGGCTGAGCAGCGGACGTAATGCATCAGTGTCGTTCTTGGCGTAAGCCGTGATGATCATCTCGAAGGCCTGCGCCGCACCGCGCAAAAACTCCTCGGCCGAGAAGGACGGATCGGCCGCCTTCAGCATCACCATGCCGGGCTCAAGAGGCGTGCCGACATACGCGGGTTCGATGTCGGTGTTTTGCGCGCGGCGGCGGCCGAGACCCGTGGGCAGCGAAACGATGTTGTCCGCGCCCGCGCCGCGCGCGGCGGGCGTGCCCGGCACGGCGGGACCCGCGGCGGGTCCGTCGCGATCGGGCTCGTGCCCGGTGCGGCGGCCCAGCACGCTGCGCAAGCGCAGCACGATGAACCCCGCCACCATGGCGAGAAGGATAATGTCGATGAACTGGAAGCCTTCCATGGATTCACTTTGACCTTGTGCCGGGAAGCCGCGACCGCCGCCGCGCCGCGCGAGCGGGACCGGGATGAGGCGGATTCAACATAGGCTCTTGACCCCAAAAGGGCAAGGCGAGGGCCCAACGACGGCACGCGCCCGACGGCCTTGCCGCGGGTCCACGGCAAGGCGTCCGGCAAGCGATTTTGCCTCTGCTTGTAAGGGGTTGCGAAGCGTGTTACCTCCCCGCTGCTTTCGCGATGACCCTCGCCGTTGCGGCGATGATCGAGGCCGGTTCCCGCAGCTTTCGGGGTTTCATTTTCTTCCCAATCGGATGTCAGACATGAGCGACAGTTCAGCCACCGGCGCGGCCGCGCCCCAGGTCGAGGCCCCCGTCATGCCCTTGCGGTTCCTGGGGCAATACATCCGCGACCTGTCGTTCGAGGTGCCCAACGCCCCCTCGGTGTTCAACGAGGTGCGCAAGTACGCGCCGGAGATTCCCGTCAGCATCGACACCGCCGTTCGCCACCTGGGCGCCAACCACTTCGAGGTGTCGCTGACGATCAATATCGAGGCCACGGTCAATCATCGCCCGGCCTTCGTCGCCGAGATCGTCTATGCGGCGGTGATTGAAGTGGACGAGCGCGTCATTCCGCAAGAGCAGTTGCACGCCGTGCTCCTGATCGAGGTGCCGCGCCACCTGTTCCCCTTCGTGCGGCAAATTGTCGGCGATGTGACGGTCGGCGGCGGGTTCCCGCCGTTGATGCTGCAAATGGTCGATTTCGTGGAAATGTATCGCCGCAAGTTCGGCGACCAGCCGCAGACCATCGAGCGCAAGCCCGCGCCGCAAGCGGCTACGGCTTAGGCGCTAGAGCGTCGTGCGGGAAAGTGGGAACCGGTTTTCCGCAACAACGACGCGACCAAACAATGACATAGAGCAAGCAGCCCGATTCCAGCTTAACGCTGCTTGCTCTAAGACGTCTTCGCGTCGGCTTTGAGCCAGATTGGGTTTTTAAGTTTCGCCATAAACGCTTGGTGAGCCGCGATCTCGTCGGCCGTTGGCGCGTGGGGGCGAACGGGACGCACGGGCCGAGCCTCGGCGGGGCGCAAGTCCGTCTTGGGCGCGGCGTTGGCCAGCAGCGACAGCCCCGGTTCGCGCCCGCCGATGAGCTCCAGATAGACCTTGGCCAAGAGTTGCGCGTCGATCAGCGCGCCGTGCTTGGCGCGGCCCGAGAGGTCGATGTTGAAGCGCCGGCAGAGCGCGTCGAGGCTCGCCTGCGCGCCCGGAAACTTGCGCCGCGCCAGGAGCACGGTGTCGATGGCGCGCTCGAGCGAAAAGGCCTGGCGGCCGACGCGCTTCAGCTCGGCGTTGACGAAACCCAAATCGAACCCGGCGTTGTGCGCCACGATCGGCGCGTCGTCGACGAAGGCCAGGAATTCGTCGACGATGGCGGCGAACAGCGGCTTGCCCGTGACGAACTCGGTGGTGAGCCCGCTCACGGCGGCGGCCTCCTCGGGCACGTCGCGCTCGGGGTCGAGGTATTGCTGATAGGTGCGCCCCGTCGGCATGTGGTTGATCAATTCCACGCAGCCGATTTCGATGACGCGGTGGCCGTTGAGGGGATCAAGCCCGGTGGTTTCGGTGTCGAGAACGATTTCGCGCATGGGGTTCAGTTTATCCGCTTTCGCACGCGGCGCAGGGTTTTTTTGAGACGACGATAGGTGTCCGCCCGGCCCAGGCCGCTGGGGATGATCACATCGGCGCGCCGGCGTTTTTGAAAATCGGGAACTTGGCGGGCCAGAACGCCCCGCAATCGCTCAGCCGTCATGCCCGGGCGCGCCAGGGCTCGTTGCCGCTGCAGGAACGCGGGCGCGGTGACAACAATGACGACGTCGCATTTTTTTTCCGCCGCCGTCTCGAACAGCAGCGGGATATCGAACACCACGACCGGTTCGCGCCATCGTGTCGCTTGGGCCATGAACGTTTTGCGGGCGGCGTGAACGTGCGGATGAACGATGCGCTCGAGGGCGGCGAGTTCGCCGGGCGCGCCAAAGACCTGCGCGGCGAGGGTTGGCCGGTCGATGTGGCCGTTTTTCATCACGCCGGGAAATCGGGCCGCGACGTGTGCCACGGCCGCACCGCCCGGCGCGGTAACGGCCCGCGCGGCGGCGTCGGAATCGAACACCGGCACGCCGAGACGGCGCAACATCTGGGCCGCCGTGGACTTGCCCATGGCGATGGAGCCCGTGAGGCCGAGGATGCGTGGGGCGCGGGCGCGCGGACGGCGAACTTTCATGATGCAAGCACGTGGACGCGCAGCTCGGCCGTTACCTCGGGCTTGACGCCGAACCAACCCTCGAAGCCCGCCTGGGCCTGATAGAGCAACATGCCGAGCCCATCGACGACGCGGTGGCCGCGCGCGCGCGCCGCAGCCAGCAGCGGTGTTTCCAGGGGCGAATAAACCAAGTCCGTGACCAGCGCGGTTTTCGGCAACGGGGTGAGATCAAGATCCAGCGGCGGTTGGCCGCTCATGCCCAGACTTGTGGCGTTCACGACCAGGGCCGCATCGGCCATGGCGCGCGCAAGATCGTTCCACGCCACGGCGGAGACCACGGGCGCCCATTCGGACGCCAGCGCCTGAGCCTTCGCAGACGTGCGATTGGCCACGCGCACAGCCGGACAGCCCGCGTCTCGCAGGGCTACGCAAACGGCACGCGCGGCGCCGCCCGCACCGATGACAAGCACCGGGCCCGCGTTGGCATCGAACCCGCCCGGGGAGCGATTCAGGTTTTCCAGAAAGCCAAAAGCATCGGTATTGGTGCCGTGCAGCGTTCCGTCGGGCCGCACAAAGATGGTGTTGATGGCCCCGATGGCCCGCGCCGTGGGGCTGATGTCGTCGACAATCTTCAGTGCGGCTTCCTTGTGCGGCACGGTCAAGTTCACGCCCGCGAACCCCAACGCCGGCAGGGCGCGCAAAGCGGTTGCCAGATTCTCCGGCTTCACGGGCAGCGGCACATAGGCGCCGTCGATGTTGTGGGCCCGCAGCCAGAAGCCGTGCAGTGCCGGAGACTTGGAATGGCCCACGGGCCAGCCCATGACGCCGGCCACTTTGGCCTTGCCGGAAATCGGGTGGGGCGCGCTGCTCACGACAAAATGCTCACGGCTCTATGTTTTCAGAACGCCATGTTCGCGCAGAAACGCCAGCAACGGAAGCAGCGGCAAGCCCAGGACCGAGAAGAAATCACCCTCGATCTTGGTGAACAGCTGGCTGCCCGGGCCCTCGAGCTGATAGCCGCCGACGGAATGAAAGACGTTCTCGCCGACTTGGCCCAGATAGTCATCCAGAAAGCCGTCGCTGAAGGCGCGCATCGTGATGGCCGGGCTGTCGGCGAAATGCCAGATCCGCGCGCCCCTCAAGGCCACGACAAGACTATTGACTAATCTGTGGGTCTTGCCGCGCAAGGTGAGCAACTGACGGCGCGCGGCGGCGCGGTCGGCGGGTTTGTCGAACCAAACACCCTCGCACTCCAGCATCTGATCGCCGCCGATCACCAGCGCCTCGGGGTGTCGCGCGGACACCGCGACGGCCTTCATCTCGGCGAGTTTTTCGGCGCAGGCCGCGGCGCTGGCCCCGGCGTTGCGCAGGACGGTTTTTACCGCCTCTTCGTCCACGCCCGGTGCGGCTTGGTCGAAGACCAGCCCGGCGTTGCGCAGCACCATGGCGCGGCTTTTGCTGGTGGAGGCGAGAATGACCTGGCGCACAGTTTAGGTCGCCGCGTGGCGTTGATGATGCAGCTGAATGATCGTCGCCGCCGTTTCCTCGATGGAGCGGCGCGTGACGTCGATCACCGGCCAGCCGTGCTTGGTGAACAGCCGGCGCGATTCGGCCACTTCCTCGCGCACGTTGTCGATGTTGGCGTAATTTTCCCCGCGCGTGTCGTTCATGATGCGCAGGCGGCTTTGACGGATGTCGCTGAGACTCTTGGGCTCGCGCGTCAGGCCCACGATGAGGGGCTTGGCCGCGTGAACGATCTCGTCGGGCAACACCAGGCCCGGCACCAGCGGAATGTTGGCCACCTTGTAGCCGCGATTGGCGAGATACATGCAGGTGGGCGTCTTGGAGGTGCGCGACACGCCGATCAGGATGACGTCGGCCTCGGTCATGGTGGCCATGGATTGGCCGTCGTCGTGTTGCATGGCGAAGTGCATGGCGTCGATGCGCTGAAAGTAGCCGTCGTCCATGACGTGCTGGCGGCCGATCTCGCTGGAGGCCTCGCGCTTGAAGTAGCGCCCCAAGGCCTGCATGACGGGATCGAGCGCCGAGACGGCGGGAATTTTCAATTCGCGGCAGGCTTTTTCCAACAGCACGCGAACCTCGGAATCGAGCAGCGTGTAAATCACCAGGCCCGGCGATTGTCGGATGCCCTCGATGACGCGGCCCATTTGCCCGGCGGTCCGGATCAGCCACCACGAATGCTCGCTCACCGGCGTGCCTTCGTATTGCACCAAACACGCGCGCGCGATGTTGGTCACCGTCTCGCCCGACGAGTCGGAGACAAGATGCAAATTGTAAGGGGCCGGCGCGGGCTTGGGATCGGTCAACATGACCTCATTTAGCCCTTGGGATGGAATAAGGACAACGGGGATAACACCCGGTTCTCCCCGATCTTCCAATAAATCACCCCGGCATGGCGTCTTTTCCACGGTGTTTCATCCTGGCGTCATCCGGCTGATTGGCGGGTTGGGAAAAAGGTGAATCCGACGCCGGGTTGAAAATCGTCCCACGGTTATCCGTCATGCGCGGAGTGAAGAATCGTCAATGGAGTCAGGGCCTGGCAAAAACCATCCACGATTCCATCACGATTATTTTTTCTGCGCGAGCGATAATGCGCATATGTGGATAGTCATGGGTTTATGTGAATCCCCATGATTCAGGGGTCCTACTACCGCTTCCATTCTCTTATTAAGAATCTTTATAAGAGTAGAAGGACAGCCGGGATGAATAACGTCTTCTAAACCCGTTTGACTTTGGCCGGGTCGTCGGCTAGGTATGGACCCGTCTAATCAAGGTCGGTTCCGACCTGTCCTTTCAAGTCTTCACGCCTGTTTCGTGTCCCGCCGCCCGGCGGATCAAAGGCGTTGGCTTTCTCCCCACGCGTCGCTCCAACTCACGGCACACATCCCATGCATCTTTCAGAACTCAAGCGTAAACCACCGGCCGAGCTTCTCGCCTTCGCCGAGGAGTTGGGCATCGAGAACGCCTCGAATCTGCGCCGCCAGGACATGATGTTCGCGATCCTCAAGGTGCTGGCCGAGAAGGACACCACCATCGAGGGCGACGGCGTGCTGGAAATCCTCCAGGACGGCTTCGGCTTCCTGCGTTCGGCGCAGGCGAATTACCTGCCGGGGCCCGACGACATCTACGTCTCGCCCAGCCAAGTGCGCCGCTTCAGCCTGCGCACCGGCGACACGGTGGAAGGCCCGATCCGCGGCCCCAAGGAAGGCGAGCGCTACTTCGCGCTGCTGAAGGTCGACCGCATCAACTTCGAGGACCCCGACAAGGTCCGCCACCGCATCAACTTCGACAACCTGACGCCGCTCTATCCCGACAAGAAGTTGACGATGGAGGTCGAGCAAAAAGACACCAAGAACAAGGACCTGACCGCCCGCGTCATCGAGCTGGTGGCGCCCCTGGGCAAGGGTCAGCGCGCGCTGATCACCGCCCAGCCGCGCACCGGCAAGACCATCATGCTGCAAAACATCGCCAACGCGGTCGCGGCCAACCACCCGGAAGTTTACCTGATCGTGCTGCTGATCGACGAGCGGCCCGAGGAAGTCACCGACATGGCCCGTACCGTGAAGGGCGAAGTGGTCAGCTCGACCTTCGACGAACCGGCCTCGCGCCACGTCCAGGTGGCCGAGATGGTGATCGAGAAGGCCAAGCGCTTGGTGGAACACAAGCGCGACGTGGTGATCCTGCTCGATTCCATCACGCGCCTCGCGCGTGCCTACAACACCGTGGTGCCCAGCTCGGGCAAGGTGCTGACGGGCGGCGTCGACGCCAACGCGCTGCAGCGGCCGAAACGATTCTTCGGTGCCGCGCACAATATCGAGGAAGGCGGCTCGCTGACCATCATCGCCACGGCGCTGATCGACACCGGCAGCCGCATGGATGAAGTGATCTTCGAGGAATTCAAGGGCACCGGTAACTCGGAAATCATTCTCGACCGCAAGCTTTCCGACAAGCGCGTGTTCCCGTCGATCGACATCACCAAGTCGGGCACCCGCAAGGAAGAGCTGCTGGTTCGCCAGGATCAACTGTCGAAGATGTGGGTGCTGCGCCGCATTCTCGATCCCATGGGCGTCCAGGACGGCATGGAGTTCCTGCTCGACAAACTGCGCGAAACCAAGAACAACAACGAATTCTTCGACCGCATGAACAAGTAGCGGATCGGAGAATCTCAAGCGCGATCAATTACATAAACGGGCCGCTCCCATGGAGCAGCCCGTTTTTTATTGTCGTTGTCACCCCGAAGCCTAGATATGATGGCCCAGTAAAAATGGAGGCAACGATGATCAAAACAGCAGTGGCGGCCATGGTGTTCTCCGTGGCTATGAGCGGCGCGGCCGCGGCGCAGGACGCCTGCGACAATCTCAAGGGCCCCGAGAAGGCCGCGTGCAAGCAAGCCGCCAAGGAAGCGGCCAAGGAAACAGGCGGCAAGGCCAACCTGGGCCGCTCCGAGGAGATGAAGGGCCTCGGCGCCCAAGGCAAGGGCCAAGGGGCTGAAAATCGTGCCGAGAAAGGCAAAGGCATCGCCGACAAGGACATGACCGAGGAAGCCAAGTCCATGGCCAAGGACAAGGCCGACAAGAAGGTCAAGGATCTGAAAGAACAGGCCAAGGAAGACGTGAAGGACAAGGCGAAAGACAAAGCCGCCGACACGCTAAAAAAGCGCGGCGAGTAAAGTCGCCGTCAGCACGCCGAACACAAAGGGCCGGATGAACTCCGGCCCTTTTGCTTTTCAGATCACCAAGATCGTCGAGCCCGTCGTGCGCCGGCTTTCCAAATCCGAGTGCGCATGGGGCGCTTGCTCCAGACCGAAGGACTGGCCCACCTCGATTTTCACCTTGCCGGTTTGCACGGCGTCGAAGAACTCCGCCGCGCCGCGCTCCAAGTCCGCGCGCTGGCCGGTGTAGTCCGCCAGCGTCGGGCGCGTGACGAACAACGAACCCTTGGGACCGAGCATCCCCACTTCCAAGGCCGGCGGCGGGCCCGAGGCATTGCCGAAGGACACCATCAGCCCGCGCTTGGGCAGGCAATCGAGCGATTTGAAAAAGGTGTCCTTGCCGACGCCGTCATAGACCACCGACACGCCCTTGCCGCCGGTGATGGAACGCACCTGCGACACAAAATCCTCCTCCTTATAAAGGATGGTGTAAGCGCAGCCGTTGGCCCGGGCGATCTCGGCCTTCTCCCTGCTGCCGACGGTGCCGATGACCGTGGCGCCCAGCGCTTTGGCCCATTGGCAAAACAACACGCCCACGCCGCCGGCGGCGGCATGAAACAAAACCGTTTCGCCGGCTTTCAGTTGATGGAGGCTGCGCAGCAGATACCAGGCCGTCAGTCCGCGCAGCATGGTGCCGCCGATCTGCTCGTCCTTGAGCTTGGGCGGAACCTTCACCAAGGTCGCCGCGGGCATGACGCGCATCTCGGCGTAGCTGCCCATGGGACCGTTGCCGTAGCACACGCGGTCGCCGGGCTTGAAATCCTTCACGCCCGGCCCGACAGCCTCGATGAAGCCCACGGCCTCCATGCCGGGCGTGAAGGGTTTGGCCGCCACGGGGTAAAGGCCCGAGCGGTGATAAGTGTCGATGAAATTCACGCCCGCCACGGTTTGACGCAGGCGCACCTGGCCCTCGCCGGGATCGCCCACGGCCACGTCATCGAGTCTCAGAACTTCCGGCCCGCCGGTTTCGCGGCAGACAATCGCTTTGACCATGGTCAAATCCCCAACATCGCGCCTTCGAGTTTCAACAACGCGGCCTTTGTATCCAAACCGCCATCGCCCGAATAGCCCCCGAGCCCGCCATTCGATGCCAGCACGCGGTGGCACGGAATGATGATCGGAATGGGGTTGGCTCCGCAGGCGCCGCCGACGGCGCGTGCGACCGAGCGCAAACTCTTGGCCAAATCGCCGTAGGTCTTGGTGCGGCCATAGGGAATGGCGCACATGGCGCGCCAGACCCGCTGTTGAAACGCCGTGCCGGCGGGCTTCACGGGCAGATCAAAATCCGCGAGCTTGCCGTCGAAGTAGCGATCCACCTGATCCTTGGCTTTGCGCAGAAACGGCGTGGAGTGATTGTCCTTGGCCCAACCCCAATCCAGCGAAACGATGGCGCCGTCTTCCTCGGTCAAAGTGATGTCGCCCACGGGCGAATGAAATGATAGTTGCGGCATGGCTCCTCACGCGCGATGAGACAACGACGTGGCCAATTCCATAGCATCGGTCATGGGCGCTGAACACACCGGACCCCGGCAGACGTAAGCCGTGGCTTTGCCGCTTACGCGCGCCTTGCCATGGGCGGGATGCGTGGCAGGCAGCGGGCGGGCATCGTCCGTCATGGCCAGGACCAGGTTGGGTTCCGAGACGCCGTGAACGGCCTTGAGCAGGGCGAGAGTGTCGGCCGCGGTTGGATCGCCCGCGATGACCACGGCCACGGGTGCGCTCAGCAAGTCAACCCCGTTGAGCAGCGTGGCGGCGTGGGGAAAGCTTTTCATGCTCTCGGCGCCGAAGATTTGGCACACCATTTCGGCGCGGCGACCAAAGCCCTCCTCGCCCGTGAGCGCATGAAGCCGTGCCAACGCCAGCACCATGGCGCCGTTGCCCGAGGGCTGCGCGCCATCCTGCACGGTCTTGGTGCGCACGATGAGATCGGTGCGATCGGTGGGCGTGTAGAAATATCCGCCGGCCTCGTCCCAGAACAAATCGCGCGCCAGCTCCACCCAGCTTCGCGCCTGGACGAGGTATGAATCCGCGAAGGTCGCGCCGTGCAGCGCCAAGGCCGCATTGGCCATGTGGGCGTAATCGTCGAGCACGTCGATGTGCTGCAGCCGCCCGGCGCAGAAGCTGTGCCCCAAGCGCCCGCGGCCCGCCTCATCGCGCCATAGCATGGTATCGCAGACGGCTTTGAAGGCCCGCGCGGCCAGATCGATCCAGTCCTTGCGATCGAAAGCCAGCCCAGCGCGCACCAAGGCCTCGATGGCGAGCCCGTTCCAATCGGCCAGCACCTTGTCGTCGCGCCCCGGACGAACGCGCATGGCACGCATGGCCAGGAGTTTATCGCGGCCCCGCGCCAGGATCTCGGCGGCCTCGGGCGTGTCGGGCGCCGACTGGCCCAGACGATTGAGGATGGTGTGGTTGTCCCAATTGCCCTCGGGCGTGACGTCATAGGCCTTCTTGAACACCGGCGCATCGGAACCCAAGGCCGCATCGATCTCCGCTTCGGTCCAGACGTAGAACTTGCCTTCCTCGCCCTCGGAATCCGCATCGAGCGCGCCCGCGAAGCCACCGTTCTCGCCCGTCATCTCGCGCGTGAGCCAGGCGATGGTTTCCTCGACGCGCCGTTTGAACAAATCCGCCCGTGTGTCTTGCCAAACCAGCGTGAGCAACGCGATGAGCTGGGCGTTGTCGTAGAGCATTTTCTCGAAGTGCGGCGCGAGCCATCGGCCATCGGTGGAATAGCGCGCGAAGCCGCCGCCCAAGTGATCGTAAATCCCGCCCTGGCAAATGCGATCGAGCGTCAGCAACACCGCCGAGCGGAAGCGCTCGTCACCGGTGCGTTTATAGGCCCGCCAAACAAACTCCCACACCACCGGCATGGGGAACTTGGGCGCGCCGTCGAGTCCGCCGTCGGCATGATCGAAAAACTCCAGCAGGCGCTCGGCGGCTTCG
The DNA here is from genome assembly GCA_033763995.1 of Rhodospirillaceae bacterium. Lineage (GTDB taxonomy): Bacteria > Pseudomonadota > Alphaproteobacteria > Rhodospirillales > Rhodospirillaceae. Next base: position 111,477 of record JANRJL010000056.1, read on the forward strand.
GTGAGCATCTCGGGCGACAGGGGCTCGCGCAGCGTGTCGGCGGAGCGGCGGGCCACGGCGGCATTCAAGCCGACGGCCTGCTCGGCGACCTTGTCGGGCGCTTCACGCCAAACTTTGGACAACTGGGTGAGCACTTGTTGAAATCCCGGGCGGCCGTACCGCGGGGCAGGCGGAAAATAGGTGCCGCCCCAAAAGGGCTGGCCATCGGGCAACAGAAAAATCGTCAGCGGCCAACCACCCTGCTCGCCCATGAGGGCCAGGGCCTTCTGATAAATCGTGTCCACATCGGGGCGTTCCTCGCGGTCGACCTTGATGTTGATGAACAGTTCGTTCATCAGCGCGGCCGTGGCGGGGTCCTCGAAACTTTCGTGGGCCATGACGTGGCACCAATGGCAGGCGGCATAGCCCACCGACAGCAACACCGGCTTGTTCTGTTCGCGCGCGGCGGCGAAGGCCTCCTCGCCCCAGGCCCACCAGTGGACCGGATTATCCCGGTGCTGCAAAAGATAGGGGCTGGTTTCGCGGCCGAGGCGGTTAAGTGCGGTCGCCATGGGTCAACACCTTATTGGGCCGCGTGACTCCGAACGGGAGTCTGCCTAACCTGGGGCAAGATGAGATCGATTCCAATCGCTCATTTCCGCCGCGGAGGCTTGGGCCATGAAAGTCAACATCACCGTCGATTGCACGCCGGAAGAAGCGCGGGCCTTTTTAGGTCTGCCCGACATCGCGCCGATGCAGGAAGCCGCCATGAAGCACCTCAAGGAGAACATGGAGAAAGCCGCCAAATCCATGGACCCCGAAGGCGTCATGAAGGCGTTCTTTCCCATGAAGCCCGAGCAACTGGCCGACATGCAGAAGGCGTTTTGGTCGCAATTTGCCAAGGGCTCGGGTTCGTAAGCGCCTGAGATTTTGCACTCAATGTCCGCCGACACGATTTTTGCCCTGGCCTCGGCGCCGGGCCGGGCGGGCATCGCGGTGGTGCGCATCTCCGGCGCCAAAGCCGAGAAGGCGCTCAATCGGTTGGGCCGCGCCACGCCAGCCCCGCGCAAGGCGGTGCGCGCCAAGCTTGCCGATCCCAATTCCGGCGAGCTGTTAGACGACGGTCTGGCGATTTGGTTTCCCGCCCCCCACAGTTTCACCGGCGAGGACGTGGTGGAGCTGCACCTGCACGGCGGGCGCGCCGTCATCGACAGCGTGCTCGCGGCGCTCTCGTCCATCGGCGGCTTGCGCCCGGCCGAGCCCGGCGAGTTCACCCGGCGCGCCTTCGGCAACGACAAACTCGACCTCACCCAGGCCGAGGCCCTGGCCGATCTGGTGGACGCCGAAAGCCGCGCGCAGCAACGCCAGGCCCTGCGGCAGATGGGCGGCGCGCTGAAGGAAATCACCGACGATTGGCGCCACCGCCTGGTGCAGGCGCTCGCACACCTGGAAGCGGTGATCGATTTTCCCGACGAAGACTTGCCGCCCGATGTGGCCGAGAAGGTATGGGGCGAAGTGCGCGACTTGGAAAAAGCCATCGCGGCATTTTTGGATGACAATCACCGCGCCGAGCGAATCCGCGAGGGTCTGTCCATCGCGATCCTCGGCCCACCCAACGCGGGCAAGTCGAGCTTGCTCAACGCGCTGGTCAAACGCGATGCGGCCATTGTTTCGGCCAAGCCCGGCACCACGCGCGATGTGATCGAAGTTCATTTCGAGATCGCGGGCTTCGCCGTCACCGTGGCCGACACGGCCGGATTGCGTGCCGCCGCCGACGAGATCGAGGACGAAGGCATTCGCCGCGCCCGGGCCCGGGCTGAAAGTGCCGATATTCGCATCGCGCTGTTCGATGGCGCGACCTACCCCGCGCGCGACGCCGAGACCGCCGCGCTGATCGACGATTCAACGTTGGTTGCGGTCAACAAGGCCGATCTGCTCGATCAGGCGCGGGACATGGAAATCGACACGGCAGACGGCTGGCGCACGACGCACTTCATTTCCGTCAAAACCGGCTTCGGCATGGAGGCGCTGATGCGCCGCCTGGAAGAGATGATCAAGAAACGCTTTGACGGCGCCGGTTCGGCGGCCATCACGCGCGCCCGCCACCGCAAGGCGTTGGAAGACTGCCGCGACGCCCTCGCTCGCAGCCAAACGGCGGATTTGCCGGAGCTGGCGGCGGAAGATCTGCGCTTGGCCGCGCGCGCCCTGGGGCGCATCACGGGGCGCGTCGACGTGGAGGAAATCCTCGACGTGGTGTTTCGCGAGTTCTGCATCGGAAAATAGCCATGGCGGCCAAGGTTGATTTCAAGCGCATCACGGCGCTGTCATTCGATTGCTACGGCACGCTGATCGACTGGGAAACGGGTTTGCGGGGTGCGTTGCACGCGAAGTTCGGTCCCGTTCCGGAGAAAACTCTTTTTCCTGCTTTTGCCGAGGCCGAGGCCCGCGAAGAAGCACGAACGCCGGGCAAGCCGTATCCGTTGATTCTTGAGGCCGTGTATCGGGCGCTGGCTGTGCGATTTGATGTGACCATCACCCAGGACGATGCGCGAAATCTCGGCGCGTCGATTCCGAACTGGCCGGCCTTCAAGGACAGCGCCGACGCGCTGAAGCGCCTCCAGCGGCGATTCAAGCTTTGCATTCTGTCCAATGTCGATCATGCCTCCTTCGCGGCCAGCGAAAGAAAGCTCGGCGTGAGTTTTGATTTGGTTGTGACGGCGCAGGATGTGGGTTCATACAAGCCTGATCTAAAAAACTTCCGTGCCCTCTTGGATCACACACGTGAAGCCAAGATCATCTCTCGCAAACCAGAACTGCTGCATGTGGCCGAGAGCTTGTTCCACGATCATGTGCCCGCGCAGAAGTTGGGATTGAAAACCTGCTGGATCGATCGTCGCGCCGGTCAAGGCGGCGGCGCCAGCACGGGCGGGCGAAAACTTGCGGTGAAACCGCATCTCACGTTTCATTCTTTGGCGCAGCTCGCTGACGCTGCTGGCGTTTAAGCGAATCGACCAACCCCCACTCCACGCGCGAATCCCATTGGTCGCGAGGCGTGTTGGAGTTATATAGGCCGCCACTCACATTGAGTGCGGCATGGCCTCCAAGACAAAATCATATTCATATGATGTGATCGTGGTGGGCGGCGGACACGCGGGCTGCGAAGCTGCCGCGGCTGCCGCGCGCGTGGGCGCGCGCACGTTGTTGCTCACGCACCGCATCGACACATTGGGCCAGATGTCGTGCAATCCGGCCATCGGCGGCTTGGCCAAGGGCCACTTGGTGCGCGAGATCGATGCGCTCGACGGCATCATGGGCCGGGCTATCGACCGTGCCGGCATCCAGTTTCGCGTTTTGAACCGCTCCAAGGGCCCTGCCGTGCGTGGCCCCCGCGCCCAAGCCGACCGCAAGCTCTACAAGCGGGCGATTCAAGAGATTCTGCAAGAATATCAAAATCTTGATATCGATGGCGCGGCCGTCGAGGATTTGGTGCTGGACGAAGCTCGCCAGCGTGTCGTGGGCGTGGTTACAGCCCAAGGCGAAACCATTAAATGCGGCGCCGTGGTGCTGACCACCGGAACCTTTCTGCGCGGCTTGATTCATCGCGGTGAGCAGCGGATTCCGGCTGGACGGATCGGCGAAGCCCCCGCTTTGGGGCTATCCAAGACCTTGGAATCGTTCGGATTTATCTTGGGGCGCCTGAAAACCGGCACGCCCCCGCGTCTAGATGGCAAGACCATCGATTGGGCCGGGTTGGAGCATCAGCCCGGCGACGACCCGGCGCAGCCTTTTTCATTCATGACCAAGGCCATAGAGGTGCCGCAGGTGCAATGCGGCATCACCTACACCACGCCCGCGACGCATCGGCTGATCCTCGATAACAAGCACCGCGCGCCCATGTACAACGGCCAGATCCAAAGCACCGGGCCACGCTATTGCCCGTCCATCGAAGACAAGGTTGTTCGCTTTTCCGACCGTGACCGCCACCAGATATTCCTGGAGCCCGAGGGGCTGGACGACGACACGGTCTATCCCAATGGTATTTCAACGTCCCTGCCGGAGGACGTGCAGCTTTTGATTCTCAAGACGATTCATGGCCTTGAGAATGCGAAAATGGTTCAGGCGGGATATGCCATTGAATATGACTATGTCGATCCCCGCGAGCTGAAGCCATCCCTGGAAACTCAGAAAGTCGGCGGGCTTTTCTTTGCCGGACAGATCAACGGGACCACGGGCTATGAGGAGGCCGCCGCCCAGGGCCTCATGGCGGGCGTCAATGCCGCGCGCCGGGTAAGCGGTTCGGTTGCCATGACGCTTGATCGGGCCGAGGCTTATATCGGCGTTCTGATCGACGACCTGACCACGCTGGGCACCACCGAGCCCTACCGGATGTTTACGTCGCGGGCGGAGTTCCGGCTGTTGCTGCGGGCCGATAATGCGGACCTCCGCCTGACCCGAAAAGGCGCTGAATTTGGCTGCGTTTCGTCATCGCGAATGGGCGTATTTGACGAAAAAGAAAAGGCCCTCAACCAAACCCGCGCGCGGCTGGCCAGCGAAACCCTGACCCCGCCCCAACTGGCCGCCAAGGGGCTTAACGTCAACATGGATGGCGTGCGTCGAAGCCTGATGGATGTGCTTTCGTTGCCGGGAGTCACTTGGGCTAGCGCGGCGGATATTTTCCCGGCCATGAATGGTGTCCGCGAGGATGTTATTGAACAGCTTGAAATCGAGGCCAGGTACAAGGGCTATGTCGACCGTCAGGAGGCGGATATCCGAGCTTTCCGGAAAGACGAGTCCATGACGCTTCCGGCCGACCTGGACTACGCTGCCATCGGCGGTCTTTCGACCGAGGTCCGAAACAAGCTCTCGCTCGGGCGGCCGGCAACCCTTGGCGCGGCAGCCAGAATTCCAGGGGTAACCCCCGCCGCCCTCACGGCCCTTTTGCGCCATGTCCAGCGCGAAACTAGGTCAGTAAAGTCGGCATCAGCCGCATAGACCCCTTAACTTGTTTCACGTGAAACAAGTTAATTTGCATCCTGCCTTAACCCCGCTAGAATGTTTCACGTGAAACATTCCACCCCATACGGCCCCAAGGAGTTCTCAGAATCCGAGAAGGTATCCCCCGATACCTTGGCTCGGCTGAAGGCCTTTGCCGACCTGCTCGTGGCCTGGAATGCCAAGATAAACCTCGTGTCCAAGAGCACGATCCCTGATCTTTGGCACCGCCATATCCTGGACTCGGCGCAAATTTATCCCCTGCTTCCCCGGGATTATTCTACCCTGATCGACCTAGGATCCGGGGCTGGTTTTCCCGGCCTCATCCTCTCCATCATGGGCGCCCCTGGCGTCCACTTGATCGAGTCCGACGCGCGGAAATCTGCTTTCTTGAGGGAGGCCATCCGGGTCACGGGGGCTTCGGCCAAGGTCCTCAATGTGCGCATCGAGGACGCCCCGACCCTGAAAGCCGACGTCATTACAGCCCGTGCCCTCGCGCCCCTGTCTGAATTGCTGCGCTATTCGGCTCCCTTCTGGGGGTCCAAAACAACCTGCTTTTTCCTCAAGGGACAACATGTAGGGGTTGAATTGACGGATGCCCACAAAATGTGGAGAATGACGACGGAAACCCGACCAAGCCGGTCGGATCCAGGTGGTACCGTAGTGTGCGTGAGCGAGGTTCGTCATGTCTCAGCTTCCTGAATTTGAGTCCCCTCAAGCCCAGCAGCTCGGCGTGGCGACTCGCCCGCGCATACTTGCCATCTCCAATCAAAAAGGCGGCGTGGGCAAAACCACCACCACCGTCAATCTCGCCACGGCCATGGCGGCGGTGAAAAAGAAAGTCCTGGTCATCGACATGGACCCCCAGGGCAATGCTTCGACCAGCCTTGGCATCGATCAGAAGCATCGCGCCATCAACACCTATCATCTGCTGTTCGACGAGAAAAAAATTTCCGAGGCCGCCATCGCCACGGCGGTGCCCAATCTCTACATCGTGCCCTCGGGCGTCGATCTCGCCGGCGGTGAGTTGGAGTTGGTGGACGTCGACAATCGCCAAGCGCGCTTGAAAATGGCGCTCGAGAAACAAGGTGCCGATTACGATTTCATTCTCATCGACTGTCCGCCGTCGTTGGGCCTACTGACCTTGAACGCGCTGGTCGCCGCCGACGCGGTCATGGTTCCGCTGCAAGCGGAATTCCTGGCGCTGGAAGGCATCAGCCATCTCGTGCGCACCATCGAGCGCATCCGCAAGGGCTTCAACCCGCGCCTGGAGATCCAAGGCATCGTGCTGACCATGGTCGATAAGCGCAACAACCTCTCGGAAATGGTCGAAAGCGACGTGCGCAGCTATTTCGGCGAAAAAGTCTATAGCACTGTGATTCCACGCAATGTTCGCATTTCCGAGGCCCCCTCCCACGGCAAGCCGATCTTGATCTATGATCTGCACTCCAAGGGCGCGCAAGCTTATCTGAATTTGGCGGGCGAAGTGTTGAAGCGCGAGCAAATGGCGGCGGCATGAACGCGGAAACTCCCAAACGCAAAACTCTCGGCCGCGGTCTCAACGCGCTGTTCGGCGAGCAGGACGAATCCAACGACGCGACCGCCGGCGCGCCAGCCCGCGCCCCCGGCACGCTGCCGATTGATTTGATCGCGCCCTCGTCCCTGCAGCCGCGCCGTCATTTCGATGATGCGTCGCTGGAGGAGCTCGCGGTCTCGATCCGCGACAAGGGCATCTTGCAGCCGCTGTTGGTGCGCCCCAGCGTGCACGACGCGGGCCGCTACGAAATTGTCGCCGGCGAACGGCGCTGGCGCGCGGCGCAACGCGCGCAGCTTCACAACGTGCCCGCGATCATCCGCGAACTCAGCGACGGCGAAGTTCTCGAAATCGCGCTGATCGAAAACCTGCAGCGGCAGGATCTGTCGCCGACCGAAGAAGCGCGCGGCTATCGGCGCTTGATGGACGAGTTCTCGCACACCCAGGAACAGCTCTCCGACGTGCTCGGCAAGAGCCGCGCGCACATCGCCAACACCTTGCGTCTCTTGTCATTGCCCGAACGCGTGCAGGACATGATCGAAAACGGCAAGCTGTCCGTCGGCCAGGCACGCCCGCTCATTGGCATGCGCAACGCCGAGACGTTGGCCAACACCATCGTCAAGGGCGGGCTCAGCGCGCGTCAGGCCGAGCGCCTCGCCAAGGGCTACGGCAAAACAAAACGCGCCAAACTTCGCGCCGAAAAAGATGCCGACACTCGCGCGCTGGAGCAAACGCTCGAGGACGCCACCGGCTATCACGTCACCATCAAGTTCGACGGCAAGGGCGGCGAAGTGCGCATCGCCTACGCGAACCTCGAGCAGCTCGATGACATCGTGAAACGCTTCTCGAGTTCCGGTAAACGCGCGAAGCCCGAGGCGACGCGCGATCAGGACACTGTCGATCTCGAGGAGCTGCTGGCCAAGACCGACGTTGAGCCCAGCGAGGAAGCGACCGCGAAAAAAGATCACGCCGGGCCTTACGAAGACCCCGCCGCCGATGACGTGGGGGCGGGCGGGCGGCTCAGCCGTGAACCAAAGCAGCCGGCGACAGAAATGGCCGACGATTTCGGCATCGCCGACATCTTGGAAGAGGCCATGAACCTCCCCGCTGATCATGGCGGCGAAAAGCCACGCGCGACGCCGCACGACGATCCCGCCGTCGACGACACCGGGGCCGGCGGCGCCACGCACCGCTGATCGTTCGCGCGACATGCTGAAATCCGTTCCATTCTATTTCATCCGTCACGGCGAGACGGAGTGGAACAAGCTGCGGCTGATGCAGGGCCAAACCGATGTTCCGCTCAACGCCGCCGGAATCGTTCAGGCCCATGCTGCCGGAAAATCGCTCGCCGCCCTCGACATCAAGACCATTTGCGCGAGCCCCTTGCGCCGTGCCCGTTACACCGCCGAAATTATCGCCAAGTATATTGACGCACCCATCGTCGACATCGTCGGTCTGATGGAATGCAACTTCGGGATCTACGAAGGTCATCCCTCGGACAGCTCATGGCACACGGATTGGATCAAAGGCGCGACGATTCCCGGCGGAGAAACGCTGGCCGAGTTTCGCGACCGCACGCTCACGGCCATCAATCACGCGCTCGATCATGCCGGGCCGGTGCTGATCGTGGCCCACGGCGGCAACTTTCTGTCGATTCGCGACGCCGTACTCGATGCAACAACGGGCCCGGCAGGCAACTGCGCGCCCATGGTCTTCTCGCCACAGGGCGGGAGCTGGGCGCTGGAAGCAGTCATGGCCAGCGCAACAAAACACAAGTAAACAATTGATATAAATCACTAAAATAAAATAACACTGAACGGCCTTGACCCTCCACTTACTGGAAGGCCCATATGAGCCGGCATGAACATCGATCCTCGCCTGACTGACCTCCCCGTGCGGGCCCACGCGGCCTTGGTAGTCACCGGAATGACCTGTGCGGCCTGCGCCACGCGCATCGAATCGGCGTTGAGCCACGTCGACGGCGTGGCCGACGCCAAGGTCAACTTGGTGCTGGAGCGCGCCGATCTCGACTTCGACCAACGGCGCACGTCGATCGCCGCGCTCATCGCCGCCGTGCGCGAAGCCGGCTACGACGCAGCACCGCTGACGGAGTCATCGCCGCCCGAATCGTCGATCCCGGAGTCGTCGCGCGACGGCTGGCATGTGGTTGTCGCCGCATTGCTCACGGCGCCGCTCGTGCTGCAAATGGCGGCGCATACTTTCGGTTTCGATTTTCATCTCTCGCCATGGCTGGAGTTGGCCTTGGCCGCGCCGGTGCAATTTATTCTGGGTGCGCGGTTCTATATGGGCGCGTATCGCGCGTTGCGCGCCGGGTCGTCCAACATGGACGTCCTGGTGGCCCTCGGCACCACCACGGCCTTCGCGCTCTCGCTGTTTCTCGTGTTGACGCAAGGCGCCGCCGCCGGCCAGCTTTATTTCGAAGGCTCCGCCGTCATCATCACGCTGGTGTTGCTGGGCAAGTGGTTGGAGGCGCGCGCCAAGCGCTCCACCACCGACGCGATCCGCGCGCTCATGGCGCTGCGGCCGCAAACGGCCCGTGTGCTCAGGAATGGAATCGAATCGGAAATTCCCATCGCCGCCGTGGCGTTGGGCGATGTCATCGTCGTCCGTCCCGGCGAGACGATCCCCGTGGACGGCACGATCATCGACGGAGCGGGCGATTGCGACGAATCCCTCATCACGGGCGAAAGCATGCCGGTGGCCCGCACACCCGGCGATCTGGTGATTGGTGGCGCGATCAATCTCACGGGCCGGCTTGTCATCACGGCGCGCGCCGTGGGCCAGAGCACGATGCTCTCGAAAATCATCGCCCTGGTGCAAAGCGCCCAAACCGGCAAGGCGCCGGTTCAACGCCTGGTGGACCGCATCAGCGCCGTCTTCGTGCCCGTCGTGATCGTTCTGGCCGCGCTCACCATCGCCGCGTGGCTGGTGCTCGGTCAGCCCTTGGAACAGGCCATCATCGCCGGCGTGTCGGTGCTGGTCATCGCCTGTCCCTGTGCCTTGGGGCTCGCCACACCCGCCGCTCTTGTGACGGGCCTGGGAGCCGCCGCGCGTGCGGGTATTCTCATCAAAGACATCGAGGCCCTGGAGCGCGCCCACGCCGTGACCCGTATTGTCTTCGACAAGACCGGCACCCTCACGGAGGGTCGGCCGCGCGTGACGGCGATGACGGTTCTCTCGGGTGATCGGGCCGACGCTCTCGCTGCGGCCGCGAGCGTGCAATCCGCCAGCGAGCATCCCTTAGCGAAAGCCATGGTGGCCTACGCAACGGCCGAGGGCATCAAGCCCCAACCCGTGATGCAATTTGTCAGCCATGCCGGCGGCGGCGTCACGGGCCGCGTTGGAGACCGCAAAGTCACCGTCGGCAATGCCGATTTTTTGAAACGCAACGGCATCGACACCACACCGGCACATCATGCGCTGACCGAACTCGAATCGCGCGGTGAAACGCCGGTGCTGGTGGCATTGAACGGAACCGTGAGCGCGGTGTTTGGCCTGGCCGACGCGCCGCGCGCTCAGTCTGCCGCCGCCATCACGGCCCTCAATGAACGCGGCATCGCGAGCATACTGCTCAGCGGCGACACACCGCGTGTTGCTTCGATCATGGGCCGGCGCTTGGGCATCGACGACGCGCGCGGCGGCATCAAGCCGGAGGACAAGGCGCGCGAGATCGCGGCGTTGCGATCCCAGGGCCAGGTCGTCGCCATGGTCGGCGACGGCATCAACGACGCGCCTGCCCTGGCCGCCGCCGATGTCGGCATCGCCATGGGCGGCGGCACCGATGTCGCCATGCAAACCGCCGGCATCACGTTGCTGCGCCCCGACCCGCGCCTGGTGGCCGCCGCCATGGACATCAGCCGCGCCACCTGGCGCAAGATCCGGGAAAATCTGTTCTGGGCCTTCATCTACAATCTCGTCGGCCTGCCCCTGGCGGCGCTCGGCATTCTCACGCCGGCCCTGGCGGGGGCCGCCATGGCGGCCTCCAGCCTCAGCGTCGTCATCAACGCCTTGGCCTTGAAACGTTGGCGGCTGCGATTTATCGAGGCACCACAAGCATAGGAGTTGGCCCCATGGACACCATCACGATTCCCGTCGAGGGCATGACCTGCGGCGGCTGCGTCAAAAGCGTCGAGCGCATGTTGACGCACCAACCCGGCGTGACCGGCGCCAAGGCCTCCATGGAGGCCAAGAACGTCGTGGTGAACTACGACGCCGCCGCCATTTCGCGCGCCGAAATGGAACAGGCCATTCGCAAGGCCGGATTCAAGGTTCCGGCGTGAAGATCCCGGCCTGAGAGTCACGGCCGCACGCATTCGCGCCCGCGTATTTCGCCGAGACGCTCGAACACGCTGAAGGCCATGGCCGCGGTTTTGATGTCGATCTCCGCGTCGCGGTAGAAGTGATCGAGGCCCACCTCCAGCACCACCGCGCCGCCGTGGCTCCACTGGTGAACAAGGGGCGTCAGCCCGTCGTTGGGGCCGAAGCGGCGCAGCCGGTCGTAGCCGTCACGGGCGGCGTCGGTCACGTCGCCCGACAGGGGCACGCCCACATAATTGAAGATCATCACAAGGCCCGGCATGCGCTCGGCCGCGCGGCGCCGGTCGGCGCGTGCCGAGGTCAGGCTGGGCAAGCTCTCGCCGGCATCGACGCCGTCCAGCGCCAACGCCGCCCACGCCAGCCACGACAAGGGCCAGGTGCGCGCGGCATCGGCCAAGGGGCTGCCGGCCAGCACACCGCCGACATTGACCCAGGCTCGCACCGGGGCGGTGTCCGCGGGCGAGAGCAGCGCGCCCAGGGCGTGGGCCGTCTCGGGCCCGCCCTTGCTGGTCGAGACCAGAATCACGCGCCGGCTTGGTTCCAGCCCGCGCACATGAGCGGCGATGATGGCGGCATTGGCCTCGACGCTCGCGTTCTCCTCCACCGCGATCAGGCGCCAACGAAGGCCCAAGGCATCGAGCAGGCGCCGCTGGCTCGCAAAGTCCGCGCCGGTCGTGGGGTTGCGGCGATAAAACCAGCCGGGCACGAAATGAATCTCGGGCAGGTCATGGCTGCCAAGGCAGGCCACAATGATGGGCCAACCTTCGCGGCCCCATCGGCGCAAACGGTCCAGATAGCGCCAGTACAGATCTTGCGCTGCCGCGTGCTGAGCTTGACGGGACATGCGCGCGATCAACACCAGGGCGGCCGTGTCGACCGAGGTGCGCCGCGTCAGTTCGATCAGCTCTAAATATCCCGGCGGACCCTCTTGCGCCAGGGCGTCCGCCACCGCGTCGTTGTCGGGCACTGCATGCGCGATCAGCGCGCGCCGGGTTTGCTCGGCGATCTGGCTGTCGAGGGATCCGCGCACGGAATGGCCGAAAATGTCGTCAGCGTTGCCCGAGCTTCCCGCGCCGAGCGAGACGATCACCGTTGCGGCAAAGGCAAGAAGTCGCGACATTGGTTGCCACCACGCATGAACGGAGCCGTTCACGACATCGTTCGCAAGCGTTTCTTGACAGGCCGCACCAGGCGATAACTCTCGCCGATCAGCGCCTGCATCTCGCGCCAATCGATTTTTTCCAGCGTGCGGCACAGGGCTTTCTCGCGCGGGTCATATGGAGCCTTGAAGAAGGCGTCGTTCGCCAACAGTTCCTCGCGCCGGCCCGGATCGACGTAGATGAAGATGCAGTCGGTGCGTTTGTAGCGATCGAGCACCACGAAGGGCCGCGTCCCGGCGCGGAAGGCGGGATTGCCGAAGCTCGGTTTTTCGACCACGTCGGGCAGCGCCGCGCATATTTTTCGCAGCCGCGCCAACACGCGCTCTCGCGCCGCGCTTGTCTTGCTCTTTGCGGTTACCATGGTGAGCCTCTTCGGAACGAACACCGGCTTGCGGTAACGTTTTTAGTTGGTCGTATTTGCCACGCCAAGTGGAAGGCCACTTCTCGGGCAATGCTCTACCGCGCCCGCCGCGCGCCCTTGGCGGCCTGAGTGATCTGCATCAGCGCGCGCTCGGCCACGGCCTCGGCCGGCATGTCGGTGGATTTGGCGCGCATCTCGGCCTCGTTCAGCAGATCGAGCCCGCGCGCGATCAGCGCCTCGGACCAAGTGCTGGCCTGGTGTTGAAACCGCGCCTTGACCTTGAAGAACGGCGGTGGGCGCAGCGCCATCAGGGCCTGATCCAAACTCTTGCCGTCGTTCATGCGCCCGCGCGTTTCGTGCAGGCGCAACAGATGCCGCGCCGCCGCGCCCAGCACCATGATGGGAGAGGCGCCTTCGTCCATCATGCGCCCATAGACGCGCTGTACCGTCGCCTGGTCGCCGTCGCCCATGGCGTAGATCAGATCGTCCAGCTCCAAGGCCGCCGTGTCGCCGATGCAGGCCCGCGCGTCGTCCTCGGTGACGTTGCGCGGCGTGTCCCCTGGGCCACCCATGTACATCGCGAGCTTCTCAAGCTCGCGCCGGCTCAGTTCGCGGTCCCCACCCAGCCGGTCCGACAGCCACGCCAGGGCATCGGGTGTCGCGGTCAGTCCGCTGGCTTTCAGAGTCTCGCGAATGACGCGGTCCAGCGTTTGGCCTTCGTCGGCGTAGCACGCCACCGCCGCGCCACCGTTGGCTGCCTCGAACACTTGAACCAGTTTCGAGCGGCCGCCCACATTGCCCGCCGTGACGATCACCAGGGCCTCGCCCACGCCGTGCTCGAAATAGGCTTCGAACACATTGGCCACGGTGGTTTCCAGCCGCGCATCGCCGTCGGCATCGCGGCAGCGCACCACGCGCCGCCCGCCGGTGAAACTCAAGGCCGCCGCCTCATCGCCCAAGCGCCCCGGCGTGTCGCGCAACACGCTGGCGGCGAATTCCGTGACGCGGAACGGGTCATCGACGCTGCCGGCCACGGTCTTGGTGAGTGCGTTCATGCGCTCGCGCACCAAACCGGCATCGGGCCCATAAAGCAGAATCGCGCGCACGTCGCCCGGCTTTGCCAGGAAGCTCTCGGCCCGCGCCGGTGTGATTTTCATGGCTCGATCTTCATGGCGGCGACTTACCGCCGTGCTGCGGCTTGCTTCGGCACCAGGCGCCGGTCGAAATACACCGCCAGACGCGTCTTGATGTCGTCGCCGAGCTGTTTCAATGCGCGGTCCTCGGCGTCGGCCTGGGAGGACACCGAGGCGAACTGATCGTCGAGGATGTTGTAACTGACCACGGCCTGAGTGCCGTCGACGAAGGCCTGCGCCCCTTGATCGTACAGCGTCAGCCGCGCGCTCATGATCAGGTTGGCGCGCGAGGTGGTGGAGTCGGGCCGCACCCCCAACTCGATGATTTGCTTGGTCAACACCACGTCCAGATCGTAGCGCGATTGCTTGGCGGGGCCGTTGCCGTGAAGCTTCTCGTTGAGGATCTGGCGCAAACGCTGCCCGGCACGGTCGGAAATCGGACGAATGGCGGTGGCCGCCAGGGCATTGAGCACTTCGGGCCGCGCCGCGACGCCGCGTGTGCCGTAAAGCGGGCGAAAACCGCAACCGGACAGCAGCGCCGCCGCGCCCGCGCTTATCGCATACGTAAAAAACCCGCGCCGATTTGGATTGTCCGTCACCTTCATCATGCCTTTGCATTGCATATCTAAATGTCGTGTCAAGCGGGGCTCTCGGTTGCCGTGAGCAAGACAGCACAAAGACGATTTGACATTGGCGGTCCCCTGCCGCGAAATGCCGCCGACGCAGGGGTTTCCTCATGACACAGCGCGCAAAAAAGCGACCGCGGCCCAAGGCCAAGGCGAAACGCGCCAAAGCGGCCGTTCGCACTCAAAGGATTCCGGCCTTGCGCGGCCTCAAGGCCGGACAACTGCGGCGCAAGAAATTCAAGGCCGGCGTGGTTTTGTTTCACGAAGAAGATGCGGCCGATTGCACCTACGTGGTGGTCTCCGGCGCGGTTTCCCTCAGCCGGCTCAGCCGTGGCGGCGAGGACCGCCCCTTTTTGACGCTGCGCGCCAATGAAATCGTCGGCGAAATGGCCCTTATTGCCGACGGCAAGCGATCCGCCACCGCCACGGCGCGGGAGGACACTGAAACCGTCGTCATCGACCGCGCCGAATTTTTATCGCATTTGTCGCGGCTCAATCCCTTCGTTCACCGCGTGCTGACAGCGCTGGTGACGCGGCTCAAGACCACCACCGACGCCTACATGGAATTCTAACGGGGAGTTTTAGATCATGGTTCATCGCCGTACATTTATCGCGAGCCTTGGCGCTCTCGCCGCCTCGCGCGCGGCGGGCGCTCAGGCCCCCGATCATTTGGCGCCGAAAACGCCCACGACACCGCCCATCGTCGGACCGCTGCATACCGTGACCATCATCACGCCCGACCTGCCGGCGTTGGCCAAGCTCTATCGCGACGGCATGGGCATGGAGTTGAGCGGGCCCATTGCCATCGATGTCGCGGTGAAACAGGCGCTCGCCACGGCCTGGGGTATTCCCGCCGATCTCGGCTGGACGATGCACATGCTGCGCCGTCCCAAGGTGCCGCTCGCCACGCAAATCCGCGTCATCGTGACGGACAAGCCCACGCCCGCCATTCGCCAAAGCTGGAATCGCCAGGAACCCGGTCCCTACGGCATGGGCTTTCCCAACGACGACGTGGCGGCCTGGGACAAGCACGTTCTGGGTCTCGGCTTCACGCGCGCCACGCCCGAGATCGAGCGCTTTCCGCTCAAACGTCCCGACGGCTCGGGCTACGAGGTGCAAGAAGCCACCTTCAATGGGCCGGAGTTCCTGCGCGCCATCGCCATTTCACGGCGCGACGGCATGGCCCAGGTGGGCGACGTGGACCCGGTCACCAAGCGCGGCGGCCCGGCCTACGCCACCCAGGTCATCACCGACATGGACGCCATGGTGAAGTTCTTCACCGACGTACTCGACTTCGAGGTGCGCTCCGACCGCATGTGGCGCGCCTATGAAGTGCCGTTCCGCTTCGCCACGCTCTATTCCAAGGGCGCCAAAAACGGCCACGTGGCGCTGGCGCAATACGAACCGAAGGACACCGTGCCCGGCACGGGCGTGTTGCCGGCCCCGCCCAACCGCGGCATGGCGATATGGAGTTTCCAGGCCGAAAGCCTCGCCAAGATCGAAGCTCGCGCCAAGGCCAACGGAGTCGCAATCGCCGGACGCCATGACAAGGTCGACGTGCCTGACCTCGGCCCCCGGCGCGCGATCGCCATCCACGCGCCCAACGGGTTCCTCATCGAGATTTTCGAGAAAGCCTAAGCCGCCACGATATTGACGATCTTTTCGCGCACCACGATCACCTTGCGCGGCGGTTTGCCGTCCAGGTGTTTTTGCACGCCGGGCAAGTCCAAGGCGGCCGCTTCGTAGGCTTTTTGATCGGCGGCCTTGGCCACGGTGATAGTGCCGCGCAGCTTGCCGTTGACCTGCACGCCCACGGTCACGGTGTCGTCCTCGATCAGGCTTGCATCGAAGGCGGGCCAGGCCGTCTCGGCCAGGATCGCGACATGGCCCAGCTCGCGCCACATTTCCTCGGCGACGTGGGGCACGAAGGGGTTGGCCAGGCGCGCCAGGGTCTCGACGCCGAAGCGGAACACGTCGGCGGTGCCCGGCTCGGCGTGGTTTAGCTCGGTCAGGGTATTGGACAACTCGCGAATGCGCGCCACCGCCGCGTTGTAGCGGAAGCGCTCCAAGTCGTCGGTGACGTCCTTGATGGCGCGATGGCACTCGCGCACGGCTTTTTGCGCTGGCGCCGACAATGTCGCGAAATTCGGCAGCGCGCGCGCCGGGATTGTCTTGGCGGTGATCGCCAAGCGCCACAACCGATTGACATAGCGCCACGCGCCCTCGATGCCGGCGTCGGTCCACTCCAGGTCGCGCTCGGGCGGCGAATCCGACAGCATGAACAGCCGCGCCGCGTCGGCGCCGTAGGTGTCGATGATGCGCTGCGGGTCCACGGTGTTCTTCTTGGACTTCGACATTTTCTCCGAGCGGCCGATGGTCACGGCGGCACCGGTCTTGGCGTGGACAGCTTTCTCGCCGTCCTTGCGCACCTCGCCCGGCTCGACCCACGCGCCCTCGGGCGACTTATAGGTTTCGTGGCAGACCATGCCTTGCGTGAACAAGCCGGCGAAGGGCTCCTTCAGGTCCAGGTAACCGCAGGCCTGCATGGCGCGCGTGAAAAAACGCGAGTAGAGCAAGTGCAACACCGCGTGCTCGACGCCGCCGATGTATTGATCCACCGGCAGCCAGCGCATGGCCTCGGCCTTGTCGAAGGGCTTGTCGGCGGCCTGGGGCGAACAAAAGCGCGCGAAGTACCACGACGATTCGATGAAGGTGTCGAAGGTGTCAGTCTCGCGCAGCGCGGGCTTTTTGCAGGCGGGGCAGACCACGTGTTTCCACGTTGGGTGGCGCTCCAAGGGGTTGCCCGGCTTGTCGAAGGTCACATCCTCGGGCAGCGTCACGGGCAAATCCTTGTCGGGCACGGGCACCGCGCCGCACGCCTCGCAATGGATGATGGGGATCGGGCAGCCCCAATAGCGTTGGCGGCTCACCCCCCAATCCCGCAGGCGATACTGCACCGTGCCCTTGCCCAACTTCAGCGTTTCCAGCTTGGCAATGGCCGCGCGCTTGGCGTCGTTCACAGAAAGGCCGTTCAAGAAGTCCGAGTTGATGGCGATACCGTCCTCGACGAAAGCCTCGCTGCCCGCTTCCAGCTTGGCGGCGAAGGCCTTGGCGTCCTCGCCTTTGGGCGCCACCACGCATTTGACCGACAGCTTGTATTTGCGCGCGAAGTCCATGTCGCGCTGGTCGTGTCCTGGGCAACCGAAAATGGCGCCCGCGCCGTATTCCATCAGCACGAAGTTGGCCACATACACCGGCACGCTGGCCCCGGCGATGAAGGGATGAGCGGCCCTCAGGCCCGTGTCGTGACCCATCTTTTCGGCCGTCTCGATGCTGGCCGTGGCGGTGCCGGCGCGGTTGCACTCGGCGATGAAAGCCGCGAGCTTGGCATCGCTCTCGGCCAACTTAACCGCGATGGGATGCTGCGGCGACAGGGCGCAGAACGACGCGCCGAACAACGTGTCGGGCCGGGTCGTGAAGACTTCCAGCGATTCGGACCGCGCGCTGCCGTCGGCGTTGAGCAGCGGCCAAAACACGCGGGCCCCCTCGGAGCGCCCGATCCAGTTGGTCTGCATCAAGCGCACCTTGTCGGGCCAGCGCTCCAGACCGTCGATCGACTTAAGCAGATCCTCGGCGAAGTGTGTGATTTTCAGGAACCATTGATTGAGCTTGCGCTGTTCCACCACGGCGCCCGAGCGCCAGCCGCGCCCGTCGATCACCTGCTCGTTGGCCAGCACCGTGTGTTCCACCGGATCCCAGTTGACCCAGGACTCCTTCCGGTAAGCCAAGCCCGCCTTGAGGAAATCCAGGAACATCTTCTGTTCGTGCTTGTAGTACTCGGGCTCGCAGGTGGAAATCTCGCGCGCCCAATCCAGCGATAGGCCCAGCGGCATAAACTGCTCGCGCATCACTTTGATATTTTGGCGCGTCCACGTTCCCGGATGCACGCCGCGTTCCAGGGCTGCGTTCTCGGCCGGAAGACCGAAAGCATCCCAGCCCATGGGGTGCAAAATGTTGTACCCTTGCGCCTTCTTGAAACGCGCCACCACGTCGCCCAGCGTGTAGTTGCGCACATGGCCCATGTGGATGCGCCCCGAAGGATAGGGAAACATCTCCAGCACATAATACTTAGGCTTGGTCGACGCACTCTCGGCCTTGAAGCAGCCGCGCTCGGACCAAGCCTTTTGCCAGGCCGATTCCGTTTCGCGAACGTTGTAACGCTCTTCCGCCGATGCCATCGCTCAATCTCGGCCCAACGGCCGACCCCAAAATCGAATGCCTTCGCACGTCGCCGCTGTGAACGAACGCGGCGACGCCGAAGGAAAATACCGCTTTCGCTAATTGAGAGCCCGGAGAAGCCCCGGCGTCTCAGCCGTTTTCGCTGACCGCCTGAAGTCGCAGTTGGCGCGCGCGGCTCAAGACCGCGTTCTCGAATTCCTTGGCCACGTCGGCGCCCACGGCGGCGTCCGACCAGTTGCCCGACCCGTCGTTGGTCTGGCGAAACACCGAGACCTTCAAGCCGTCGGCGCGCAAGGTCCGGCCCAGAATATAGACGTTCACCTTGAACCGCTCGTCGGGCGTTTCGGGCGGGGCGTACCAATCGGAAATGATCACGCCGCCGAAGGGATCGGCCGAGGCCAAGGGCATGAAGGCGATGGTGTCGAGCGAGGCGCGCCATAGGAACGCATTCACGGCCACCGCGCCGGTGCGGCCTTCCTTGTCGTCCTCGCCGAACAGAGTGATCCCCAGGCCGCTCTTGGCGGGCTCGACGCCGGTGCCCGAGTATTCGGGCGAGGTGCGGTAGGTATCGGCATTGTCCGCGTCGGAGGCGCACGACGACAGCGCCAGCACGACGCCGATCACGGCGCCCATCGCAGCGGGTGTCATCCAGTGGAAACGCTCGGTCATCCGCAGACTCTCCTGAAGGGCGCCAACCCCATGCCGTCTGGGGGTGGATCCAAGGGCGGGCCCGGGGGCGGGCGCATCGCTTGGGGGCGCAGTTATAGCCAAGCCATTATGGCTTGCGAAGCCCCGTTAAGCCCCTGCCGGTCAAAGATATTCCGGCCGGTTTGCGGGCCATAGCGGGGCGCGGTTCAGCCCAGCCGTCATAAAACCGTCACCGCTCTGTCACCAAAACCGTCATAGAGAATTTCTATGGTCCGCCGCGGTTGCAGGGGTGTCGGTTTGCCGCGCTGAAGCGCCCTTTCCGGGGCGCGCGGGCCGACAAAGTCACAGGTTCAAGGAGCGTTCGATGAACAAGTTTTTGGTCGCCACCTCGATTTTGCTCGCCACCACGGCCCTGGCGGGTGCGCCGGTTCGGGCCGCCGACACCGCGGCCGATCTCGCGCGCCAACTGCAAGCGCTGCAGGAGCAAGTGCGCCAGATGCAGGAGAAGCTGAAGGCCAATGAGGAGGCCACCAAAGAGGCCCTCGCCAAGGAAACGGCGGCCCGCGAAGCCTCGGAAAAGATGGTGCGCGAATACGCCATCGAGTCGGGCGCCAACGTGGTGTTCGCCGAGGGCCAGCGCAAGCTGGTGGTCGGCTCCAACCCCAAGGTCGTGCAGTCGGGCACCAACCGCTTCACGCTGTCGAGCGCCGACAACGCCTGGACCATCGCGCCCACGGGGCGCATCCATTTCGACTTCGGCGGTTATTTGAGCCAACGGCCCGAGGGCACCACGGGCCCTGGCACCGTCGCCGGCGGCCGCCTCACCGGCGGCGTCAACGTGCGCCGCGCGCGCCTGGGCGTCGCGGGCCGGGCGATGAACGACTTTACCTATGAGTTGATCCTCGACGCCGGCGGCGCCACCGACGGCACGGCGGCCATCAACACGGCCAAGATCGGCTACACCGGTATCCGCAACACGATCATCGAGGCCGGCTACATGGCCAACCTGTTCGTGTTGGAGGAGGCCAGCAGCTCCAACGACATCCTGTTCATCGAGCGCAGCTCGCCCTCGACGCTGGCCACCAGCTTCACGGCAGGCGATCCCCGCGCGGCGGCGGGCATCCGCACCTGGGAGTCCAACTACTTCCTGGCGGCTTACATGACGTTCTCGACGCCCAACACGCCGCACGCCCAAACCCGCCGCTCGCTGGGCGCCTATCAGCGCGCCACCTACAACATCATCAACGAGCCGCTGAAGACGCTCCATGTCGGCGTGAGCGCCGCGCAGATTTTCGACGTGCCGAACACCGGCCCAAACACCGCCAGCTCGATTACCTTGAGCGAGCGGCCCGAGCTGCGCGTCGATCCGACCAACCTGCTCAACACCGGCGCCTTGGGCACGCTCGCCAATCCGGTCACGGGGGCCAACGTTTACAACGTTGAAACCGCCGCGACGCTGGGCAGTTTCTTCTACCAGGGCGAATACTTCAAAATGACCTTTGATCGCCGCGGCAAAACCAAGGCCAAGTTCGACACCGGCTACGCCCAGGTCAGTTACACCTTCGGCGGCCGGCGCAACTACTCGGCCAATTGCGGCTGCTACGGCGGCGTCAATCCGGTGGCGCCGTTCAGCCCGATCAAGGGCGACATGGGCGCCTTCGAAATCGCCGCCCGCGTCAGCGTCGCCGACCTGACGGATCAATACGATCCCACGCTGCTCATCACGTCGCCGGCCAATTTCAATTTCGTCAACGGCGGCAAGCAGACCAACTACACGTTGGGCCTCAACTGGTACTGGAACTCGAATATGCTGTGGAAGTTCAACTACATTCACACGGATTTCGAGCGCTTGAATCCGCGCACCGCCGCGATCCCGACGCCGATCCCGCTGGGCTTGAAGCTCGACGCCATCGCCGGCCGTTTCCAGGTGATGTTCTAAGCCGGCACCCCGAATACCTCGAACCCTCAGAGTTCCGCGCCCCCCAAATCTCGCGGGACTCCCCTCAGCAAGAGGCGGCTGGCAACAGCCGCCTCTTGTGCTTTGCGCCGCCGGAACTTTGATTTCGACACCGGCCCGTGCCATATGCACGGGTGCGGGTTAAGTTGGGTCCGAAGGCATGACGGTTCGCCGCAGTTCATTTTTTGTCGTTGCCGCCGTGACGTTGACGGGCTCAGTGCTCGCTCAGGCAACAGCCGTCGAACTGCCTGATGTGGCCTTCAGCGGCCGCGCGCGGGCCTTCCTGTTCGCCGCCGACCGGGACAAAACGCCCACCGAGCCGTTCAAATCGGTCAATGCCTTCGCCAATGCCGCGCTGTACGCCGACACCAAGACGATTTTCGACAACGGCATCGAGTTGCGCACGGTGGTGGAACTCAACGCCTACGGCAGCGAGCTGTTGACCGGCCGTGCGCGCAACCTCCTGCGCGCCGACCGTGTCTATGCCGACATCAACACCGCCTTCGGTCGCCTGCGCGTGGGCCAGCGTGAAGGGGCCAATGCCACGATCTTGGAGGATCCCGCACCCCAGGCCTTTCTGAGTCCGAGCGAGGACGTTGTCGGCGATATCCTGAAGGCCCGCACCAACGTGACCACGCGCGATGCCGCCACCTTCAAGCGCTTCGCCGACCGCGCCTTCGCGCTGGGCTACGAGACGCCGGCCCTGTTGCCCGGATTGCGCTTGGGCTTGTCCTACCATCCCTCCACCGGCACGGACCGGCGCACCATCGGGCGCAGGCAATCGGCCAAGCACGGCATCGATGTCTCGGGCCGCTACGAAGGCCGCTATCCGGGCGGCACCTATCGCATCGCGGCGGGATACTTTCGTTCGGACTCGCGCACCGGCGGCGCCAGCGGCACGCAAGCCTGGAACACCCTCGTGCGCGTGACGTATGGCGGCTGGGAAGCCTCGGCCACCTACCTCACCTCCGATCCCCAACGCGGGCCCGACGACGAAACCTGGACCGGCGGCGTGCTCTACGGCATCGGGCCCTTCAAAATTTCCGCCGATTATTTGGTCGGACAGCGCGACCTCGTCGCCGGCGCGCGCGCCACCGAGCACGTCAAGCGTGCTAGCCTGCAAGGCCAATATCGTGTGCGCCAAGGCGTGAGCGTGGGCCTCACCGGCTTTCATGTCCGCCAGCGCGATTCCTTGGGCCGCGAATGGGATGGCGTCGGCGCGCTGACAGGCGTGAAATTCAGTTTTTAATCTCATGACATCCCGCCCGTCCGAACCGCTGATCGTCGACTGGCTGTCCCACATCGCGCGCACTTATCCTGATCATCGTGCGCTGATCGATCTCGCCACGGGGCGGAGCTTCACCTACGCGCAGATGTTTCAGCGCGTGTGCCGACTGGCGCACGGCTTGAGAATGCACGGCGTTGTGCGCGGCGACCGGGTCATGGCGCTGGCGCGCAATTCCACCGACATCTACGAGATGATGTTTGCCTGCTGGCGCGTGGGCGCGGCCTTCATGCCCATCAACTGGCGCCTGGCGCCGCCCGAAGTGGCCGAGATCGTCGCCGACGGCGAACCGAAACTGATTCTGGTCGACGAGGAATTCGCACCCAACCTTCCGGCCGGGCAAACGCAATCGATTATTCGCCAGCCCGGCGTCGCATCCTCGGCCTATGAGCAACTCATCGCACGCGCCGAGGCCGATCAAAGTTTTTGCGACCAGTCGCTCGATGACATGAACATGCTGCTCTATACGTCGGGCACCACGGGCCGGCCCAAGGGCGTCATCGGCACCTGGCGCATGACCACGGCCATGCTGCTGCAATCGGCCATCACCGCGCGCCTCGGTCCCGGCTGCGTCACGCTCACCGCAGCGCCGCTGTTTCACACCGCCGGGCTCAACTCCTACGCCACGCCCACGCTGCACGCGGGCGGCGCCATCGCCGTGTTGGGCCAATGGCAGCCCGACACGTGTTTGGACTTGTTGGCCGATCCGGCGCTCTCGGTCACGCATACGCTCGGCGTGCCGACGCAATTCATCGCCATGGCACGGCATCCGAAGTTTGCCACGGCGCGCTTTCCCAGCCTGCGTATCGCCGCCATCGGCGGCGCGCCGCCCACGCAAGACTTGATGCGCACCTGGGCTGGCAAGGGCTGCGCCTTGTCGCCGGGCTACGGCATGACCGAGGTCTTCGGCGGCGCCAGCTTGGCGCCCGAGGAGGCCTTGCGCAAACCGGGCGCCGTGGGCCGCGCCGTGCCCATGGCGCAGATTCGCATCGCCGACGAGGCGGGCGTGGAGCTGCCCGCCGCCGGCGTGGGTGAAATCCAATTCAAAAGCCCCGGCGTGACTCCCGGCTACTGGCGCCAACCCGAGGCGACGCGCGCGGCCTTCATCGACGGTTGGTTCCGCACCGGCGACATGGGATACAAGGACGCCGACGGCGTGCTCTATCTGGTCGATCGCAAGAAAGACATGTTCATCTCCGGCGGCGAGAACGTCTATCCGGCGGAAGTGGAAAACGTGATCGCGAGTTTCCCCGAAGTGTCGCAAGTGGCCGTCATCGGCGTGCCCGATTCCACCTGGGGCGAGGTCGGCAAAGCCATCATCGTGCCGCGCGCGGGGGCCGTCATCGACACGGCGGAAATTCTGGCGCGGTGTCGCGGCAAGATCGCGCCCTACAAGATTCCCAAGAGCGCCGTGCTCGCGGCCGACCTGCCGCTGAGCGCGCAGAACAAAGTCCTCAAGACCGAATTGAGAAAACGCCATGGCTGACACCGCCGCCGTCGCCCGCAAGATCGCCGATATCAAATCGCGCATGGCCTTGCCGGCGATCGCGGCGCCCATGTTCCTGGTCTCGGGGCCCGATCTGGTGATCGCCGCCTGCAAGGCGGGCGTGATCGGATCGTTCCCCACGCTCAATGCGCGGCCCCTTGAGGTGCTGGAACAATGGTTCCAGCGCATTGTCCGTGAGCTTGATGAATTCAAAGCCATGGGCGGCAAACCCGCACCCTGGGCGGCCAATCTCATCGTCCATCGCTCCAATCCGCGCGCGGCGGACGATTTGGCGATGACGTTGAAATACAAACCCGAGATCGTCATCACGGCGCTGGGCACCCCGGCCGATGTCATCGCGGGCGTGCATGCCTACGGCGGCCTCGTGTTCGCCGACGTGAACTCGGTCAAGTACGCCCAAAAAGCCGCCGCCGCCGGGGCCGATGGACTGGTGCTGGTGGCGGCCGGGGCCGGCGGCCACACGGGTCCCGTGCCGGCGTTTTCCTTCGTGCCGGCGGTGCGTGAATTTTTCTCCGGGCCCATCGTGCTGGGCGGCGGCATCGTCGATGGCGCCGGCGTGCGCGCGGCCGAAGTGCTGGGCGCGACTTTCGCTTATGTCGGCACGCGCTTCATCGCGACGAAAGAGAGCATCGCCGCCGAGGGCCACAAACAGATGTTGGTGGACTGCACGGAGGACGACATCATCTGCACGGCGCACTTCACCGGCGTGCCCGCCAACTACCTCAAGCCCAGCATCGTCAAGGCGGGGCTCGACCCCGCGCAACTGGGCGTGAGGCCAGAGAAAAAATTCGACAGCCGCGGCGCCGCCGACGGTGAAGCGAAAGCCTGGCGTGACATCTGGTCGGCGGGCCAGGGCGTGCGCTCCATCAAGAGCGTGCTCACGGCCGCCGAACTGGTGGCCGAACTCAAGCGCGGCTATGACGCGGCGAGGGCGATTCCATGACCGCCGTCGACGTCAGCAAGTTTCCGAAATTCCCCAACCGGCAATTTCTCGGCGGCAAGGAAATCGCGGTCGACGACACCACCGGCAAGGCGCAGATGCAATACACCATCAAGCCCGAGCACCTGAACCCGGTGGGCACGGTGTTCGGCGGCTTCTTGGCCGGCATGATCGACGATGCCGCCAGCCTCGGCACGTGGTTCGCGGGCGGTCAGCGCAATTTCGCCACCGCCAGCATGACCGTGAACTATTTGAATCCCGCCAAGGTCGGCGATGTGCTGCTGGCCGACATCACGGTGGCGCAGTCGGGCGCCCGCCAGGCCTTTGTCGAGGTCCGCATCACGCGGCCCGCCGACGGCGTGGTGATCGCTCTCGGTTCGGTGGTGCAAAGCTTTCTCCGCGCGGCGGAAGCGAACTTCAACAAGTCATAGACTCCATGCCCCGCCCCGCCCATACCCCGCGCATCGGTCTGGCTCTCGGCGCCGGCGGCGCGCGCGGGTTCGCGCATCTGGTGGTGCTGCAGGCCTTCGACGAGCTGGGCGTGAAACCGGCGATGATCGCGGGTTCCAGCATGGGCGCGATCCTGGGCGCGGCCTACGCGGCGGGCACCTCGGCCCGGGACATCAAGGCCATGGTGGAAGAGCTCTACGGCTCGCGCACGGGCAATCTGCTGGGCTTTCTCATGCGCCGCGATTTCCTGAAGTATGTGGACCTCATCGATCCCACCATGAATCGCGGCGGCATCCTGCGCGGCGAACGCTTCGTCAATTTCCTGCTCGATCTTCTCAAGGCGCGCAGCTTCGAGGATTTGGCGATCCCGCTGCAAACCGTGGCCACGGATTTCTGGCGGCAGCGGCCCGTGGTGTTCGCGAGCGGACCCCTGTTCCCCGCCCTCAAGGCCAGCATGGCCGCGCCCTTGGTCTTCACGCCGGAACAGGTGGGCGACGCGGTCCTGGTGGACGGCGCCTTGTCCAATCCCGTGCCGTGGGACTTGCTGGCCGACGACAGCGATATCGTGATCGCCGTGGACGTGATGGACACGCGGCACGACGAGACCAAAGGGATCCCCGATTTCGCCACCGTCATCGCCGAACAGCTTGACTCGCTCACGCGAGCGCTCATCAATGAGCGGCGCAAGTGGCTGCCGCCCGACATCTTTCTCGCGCCGCGCTTGCCGGGCGTCTCGTGCTTCGACTTCTACAAGGTCAAGGAAATCTACGCCATGGCCTTGCCGATGAAGGACAAACTCAAACGCGATCTCGAAAGACTGATGTCGAATCCGGTCAAGCGAATCAAATCTGCCGCCCGGCAAATCGTTGACACGCGCGCCAAGATGCGACGCCGATCCAGCATGAAGACGCCGACATGAAGAAAGGTATGGTCAAGAAAGCGCGCACGGCGCGCGCCAAGCGCAAGATCGTGGGCTGGCGCGAGTGGGTGCGTTTGCCGGCGCTGCATATCGACAAAATCAAGGCCAAGCTCGACACCGGGGCGCGCACCTCGGCGCTGCATGCGTTCCGCGTCACACCGTTCACCAAGGACGGCGCTGCCTATGTGCGGTTTTTCATTCATCCGCTGCAGCGGCGCAGCAAACCCGAGGTGCGTTGCGTCGCCGTGGTGATCGATACCCGAACCGTCACCGACTCGGGCGGGCGGCGCGAGGAACGCCCGGTGATTCGCACCATGCTCAAGATCGGCAAATCGCGTTATCCCATCGAGCTCACGCTCACCAACCGCGATCAGATGGGCTTCCGGTTGCTGATCGGTCGGCAGGCTTTGCGGCGGCGTTACCTCGTGGATCCGGGCCGGTCCTTCGTGATTCGCAGGAAAAAGAAGCGCCGCAAAAAGAAATCTATCAATTGAATGATTTTATCCACACCCGCTATATCTAGCGGGCCCACCCTTTAACATCTTGTGAATCCTCAGTTTTCTCCAGCTCTTTCGGAGGGTGGGGGTTGCGCCCCAGGCTTCAACGGCTAAGGTCTGGCCATGGACCGCCCGGAGACGGCGGCCCTCGCCACGAGAGCACTGCCACAAGAGCCCCGCTCAGGAGCCGCCAGGGAACCCCGCCATGAAATTCGCCATGCTTGCGCGTAATGCGTCGCTCTATTCCCACCGGCGTTTGGTGGCGGCGGCGCGCGCCCGGGGCCATGAGATCGAGGTCATCGACACCCTCAAGTGTTACATGAACATCGCCTCCCACCGGCCCGAGGTGCGTTACAAGGGTCGGGTGTTGAATGGTTTCGACGCCGTCATTCCCCGCATCGGCGCCTCCATCACCTTTTACGGCCTGGCGGTGCTGCGCCAGTTCGAGATGATGGGGGTCTATCCCCTGAACGAATCGGTGGCCATCGGCCGCTCGCGCGACAAGCTGCGCTGCCTGCAGCTGCTCTCGCGAAAAGGAATTGGCTTGCCGGTCACGGCCTTCGCCCACGTCACCAACCAGGCCGACGATCTCATCGGCATGGTGGGCGGCGCGCCGGTGGTCATCAAGCTGCTGGAAGGTACTCAGGGGATTGGAGTCATCCTGGCCGAAACGCCGTCCTCGGCCAAAAGCGTCATCGAGGCCTTCGGCGGCGTGGAAGCCAACATCCTGGTGCAGGAATTCATCAAGGAAGCGGGCGGCTCCGACATCCGCGCCATCGTCATCGGCGGCAAGGTGGTGGCCGCCATGCAGCGCCAGGGTGCCCCGGGCGAGTTCCGCTCCAACCTGCATCGCGGCGGCAAGGCCAAGGCCATGAAGATCACGCCGGAAGAACGCTCCACCGCCGTGCGCGCGGCCAAGACGCTGGGCCTCAACGTTTGCGGCGTCGACATGCTGCGTTCCAACCACGGCCCCGTGGTGATGGAGGTCAACTCCACGCCGGGCCTCGAGGGCATCGAGCAGGCCACCGGCACCGATATCGCCGGCATGATCGTCGAGTTCCTGGAAAAGAACGCCGAGCCCGGCAAGACCAAGACCAAGGGCGACGGCTGATCCGCGCGTTCAGTTTTTCGAATCGAGACAGAGGGGCTGCGCATGAAATCCGTTTTGGCCGTGCTCGCTGCCGCTCTGGCATTTTCGAATTCCGTCCGCGCCGACGAGGCCGCGTGCAAAAGCATCGTCGAACTTGATCTGGCGGCTCTGCCCGATGCGCCGACGCATTTGACCGTCACCGAGTTCGTCGCGGGCACCGAGAAGCTTCCGGCCTATTGCGACGTGCGCGGCTACGTGGCCCCGCAAGTCGGCATCCGTCTGCGCATCCCCGACGCCAACTGGAACGGCAAGTTTCATTTCGAGGGCTGCGGCACAATGTGCGGCGTGCGAACGATCGAGTCAGCCAACGATCCGCTCTCGCGCGGTTACGCGGTGGCGGTCACCGACATGGGCCACTCCGCACCCCACGACGACGATGACGTGACACCCGAGGTGATCAACCGCGTCAGCCGCTCCGGCGAATGGGCCTACAACAACCTCGAGGGCGAGCTGGACCTGGCCTACCGCGGCACGCACAAGGCGGTTTTGGCCGCCAAGGCCATCGTCGAGGCCTATACCGGAGCGGCTCCGAAAAAATCCTATTGGCGCGGCTGCTCCACCGGCGGGCGCCAGGCCTTGAGCCTCGCCCAGCGCACGCCCTGGCACTTCGACGGCTACATTGCCGGCGCGCCGGCGGGCATGCAGCCCGCCTACATCAACATCTTCTGGCGCACGCTCGCCAACATCGACAAGAACGGCCGCGCCATCATCGGCCGCGAGCAACTGCCCGCCTTGAACAAGGCCATCGTCGCGCAGTGCGACGCCAAGGACGGTCTGGAAGACGGCGTCATCGACGACCCATGGGCGTGTTCGCCCGATCTCGGCAAGCTGCAGTGCAAGCCCGGCGACAAGCCCGAGGCGTGCCTGAGCAAGGATCAAATCGCGGCGGCGACGCGCATTTACAAGGGCGCGTTCTTGAAGAACGGCTTGCGCGTATCGCCCGGCGTGCAGCCTGGCGCGGAGTTGAACTGGGCGCCCTACATCCGCGACAAGGCGGGCGCGGCCGCCACCTTCGAGCCCATGGCGCAAGATCGCTTGCGTTACGTGTGGTTCGATTACGATCCGGGCCCGACCTACTCGCCGCGCAGTTTCGATCTGGAACGCGATTACCAGCGCCTGTTCACCAAGGGCCAACTGCAAGCGCCCAACAATCCCGATCTCACGGAACTGCAGCGCCGCGGCGCCAAGCTGATCATCTATCAAGGTCTCAACGATTTGCTCGATGCGCCGCCGCTGGTGGACTACGTGGAAAAGGCCTCGCGCATCGCCGGCGGACAGGAACAAGCCGATGAATTCATGCGGCTCTATCTCATCCCCGGCATGGACCATTGCCGCGGCGGGGTGGGCGTGGACACCGTCGATTGGATCACGGCTTTGGAAAACTGGGTGGAGAAAGACCAGGCGCCGGGCGTGTTGATCGGCGCGCGTCGCACCGATGCCATGGGCCCGCCGGGCGCCAAGGGCTTTCCGCTGGATCCCGCCACCATCGCCAAGACGCGGCCGCTTTATCCCTTTCCCGACGTGGCCGCCTACACAGGCTCGGGCGATCCGACGCAGGCCGAAAACTTCGCACCCAAGCCGCTGGGCTACACCCCGCTATCCGAATAGCGCGGCCAATTCCCGAGCGCGACTCGGGGCCCCCGAGTCGCTGTTAGGCTGGGCCGTGGCCGTCGATGGCCGTCGTGAAACCGCAATAAACCCGGGCATTCTTGCAACATCTTCACCCCGCCAAGCGTGTTTCTGTGCGCTATTTGTCACATTGTTTCGGCTCTTGAGCGCAACGGCAGCCTGTTGGTTGTCGCTTGGAATTCAAGGGGATAGGATTTGCCACAAGAGTTAACCGGTTTGTTCCCGTCGATGACATCGCGCCTGAAAATCCTACTCCTGTGCACAGCCGCCCTCACCATGGCGGCAGCTTCGGCGCGCGCCGATGACGGCCGTCGCGTCGACGATCTCACCATCGGCGCCTTCAGCCCCACATATGGCGTGGTGACCCTGCCCGTGGCGGCCAACATCGGCACGGTGTCCATCTCCTCGGCCCCATGGTCGCTCTCGACGGCGCAGAACCTCGCCGCCGGTGTGTCGACGTCTCTCTACGGCGGTGAAGTGGGCGTCTTCGCCCGCATCTCCGACCGGCCCACGCTGCTCGCGGCGCAACCCGCCACGTCCTACAACGTCGGCGCGGCGGTGGGTTACGGCGGATTTTATCTGCAAGGCGCCGTGGCGGGCGCCAACGACCGCGTTGCCGCGACGCTGCTGCCCTCCTCGTGGCAGTCGCTGCAAGCCGGGTTCGGGTACGGTGTCGGCAGCCTCGATGTGCGCCTGACGTACTCCATGGCGCAAAGCTCACCGGCCTTCGCCGGATCGCGCGCTCTTGAGAATAATCAATGGATGCTGGGCGGCATCTATCAGCTCAGCCCCGCCATTCGCGTCAACGCCGATGCGTTTTATGGCGCGGGCTTCTCGACGCTGGCCACTCCGGCCACGGCCGTGGGGCCCAGCGCGCCCCAAGGCACCGGCGCCCGCGTCGGCGTGCAGCTGCGCTTCTAAGCTTTTTCTTTCACCGCCAATCCGATTCCGCCGACGGCTACGACACCGCAGCCGTTGAGTTGCCCGACCGTGCGCGCGGTGATGCCGCCGAGCGCGGCTAGGGCCGCGCGGGTTTCGCGCACGATACGAGCGAGCTGAAGGCGGCCGAGCGTGCGCCGGCCGGGATGGCTCACTGTTGCGAACACCGGCGACAGGAAAATCAAATCCGCGCCCGCTCTGTGGGCCGCGCGCACCGCACCTGTCGAATGAGCCGAGGCGGTCATGATCGCGCGGCGCTGCCGCCGCCACAGCCGCAAGCCCGGGTCACAACCC
Source organism: Rhodospirillaceae bacterium (assembly GCA_033763995.1). GTDB lineage: Bacteria > Pseudomonadota > Alphaproteobacteria > Rhodospirillales > Rhodospirillaceae. Next base: position 142,054 of record JANRJL010000056.1, read on the forward strand.
CGGCGCAAAACTGTTTCCGGCACGTGCACGCCCGCGCAACGCATGGCCGCCGCCAAACGCCAGTCGGATGCGATCAGCAAATCCATGCGCTTGGCAGCACACACGCGCTTTGCTTTTTCCGCCAGGGCCCGCCGCGTCGATGCATTTGCATGACGCAAGATCACGCCGCTGCCCGCCGGCAGCGTGGCGATGGCGTCGGCGGGGTCGGGCAAACGATCGTCATCGCTCATGAGCCACAGCCACGCGAGCTTGCGCCGCCGCGCGCGTCCGCGATGTTTTCGTCCCGTCACCAGGGTTGTGAGCCGCGTCAACATCTGGGCACTATAAGGAAATTGTCACGTCCCGCCACACGCACCGTCCAGCGCCATGTCTGTCGATGTCTTCGCAAATCTATCTACGGTGCGCACCGAGATCGTCCGGGCCGCCAAGGCCGTGGGCCGCAAGTCCGAGGCGGTGACTCTCATCGCCGTGTCCAAAACACACGGCGCCGATGCCATCGCCGCCGCCATCGCCGCGGGCCAGCGCCACTTCGGCGAAAACCGCGTGCAGGAGGCACAGGCCAAATGGCCCGCGCTAAAATCCGCGATGCCCGATCTCGTCTTGCATCTCATCGGCCCCTTGCAGACCAACAAAGCCGCCGACGCGGTGGCGCTGTTCGACGTGATTCACACGCTGGACCGGCCCAAACTCGCCGAAAAGCTCGCCGGCGAAATCGCCAAGCAAGCGCGACCCTTGCCCTGCTTCATTCAGGTCAACACCGGCCGCGAGCCGCAGAAAGCCGGCGTCGATCCCGCCGACGCCCAGGGTTTCGTCGCGCTGTGCCGCGATCAATTCAAAATCAATGTCGTGGGTCTGATGTGCATTCCGCCCGCCGACGAAGAACCCGCGCCGCATTTTGCCTTCCTGCGCGAACTGGCAAAGCGCAACGGCCTCACCCAGCTCAGCATGGGCATGAGCGGCGACGTGGCCACGGCCGTTCGGCTGGGGGCCACCCACGTGCGCGTCGGCACGGCGATTTTCGGCGCGCGCCCTAAAACGGACGATCACGCGGACTGAATTGTAATCGTCGATGCAGGGTTGAGGCGCGAAAGCACCCACAGCAAATCATCTTTCCGCAAGGCGACGCATCCGGCCGTGGGGCTAAAGTCCGCCGCGGCGACATGCAAGAAAATCGCGCTGCCGGCGAAGGGCACCACGGGCGCGTCGTTGTGGCCCAACACCACGATCACGTCGTAAGCCTCATCTTCGCGCCACAAGGCCTCGGCGCCGGCGGGATAGGGCAAGGTCACGAACTGATTGTAGCGGGCGTCGGTCGGCGCATCGCACCAGCCGTCGCGGGGTGCGATGATTTGGGTGGGCAGTTTGGTGTCAAGTTTTGGCACCCGGTCGGCGCGATAAAACACGCGGCGGATCGGGAAAGTGCCCAGCGGCGTGGCGCCGTCGCCTTCGTGTTTGTGCACGCTCACGCCCGCGCGGCCCAAGGCGCACGTGAACTCACGGCCCTCGCACCGCAGCGTGCCGCGTGTCGGATTTGTCTTGTCGGAGATGACGAGAATGGTCATGACCGCGCGACCATAACCGGCGGCTGATAATTTGTCGCGTCAGGGCCGGAGACTAGTAGGTCGCCGCACCGCTTTGATTCATGGCCCCGCTTTGATTCATGGCCCTGTACTTGTCCATGGCCTCGAGCATGGCGCCGTCGAACCAGCCGGGCACCTCGGCGGGCGCGGTGCCCGCGACGGCGTTCCGGCCGTAGTCGTGGCGTTCCTGAGATGACGGCGGTGGCGGCTTGCCCGCCGGGGCAACCTGCTGCGCCGCCGTGGCCGCCGCCAGCGTGGCGGGCGACATGACCGCGCCGCCGACGTTGCGCGGCCCCGGCGCAAACCGCGCTTGAGCCTTCAGTTCGCCCACCGTCGCGGGCGCGCCCGCGCGCTGGGTGGGCGCCGTCAGGGCGCGGCTTTCCGCGCCCGTGCGGTTCAAGGGCATGAAGCGCATCTCGCCACGAGCGGGAGTCACTTGCGCTGGCGCGGTCCTTTTGGTCTCGCCCGGCGTGACGCGGTCGCGTTTCAAGGGGCCCAGCACATTGGCTTGTCCGGCGATGCGCGCCGCCGCGATCTGCGCTTCGGCCTCGCTGGGCACATGCGCTTGTGTTGCGTCGTGGGGCACGTACTCGCGCGGCGCCGTCGCTGCTGCGCGGGTCGCGGCATCAGGAATGCGCGGCAGCATCGTGGGAATACTAGGCCGTGGCCGCAGGGCCGGATCGTCGACGAGCTCGTCGGAGAGGGCTGCTTGTTGCGAAGCCTGCGGACGCGGCGGCGCGGCGGCCGCCAGTTGCGTTGGCGCCGCGTCGGGTTCGGCCGGCGCTTCGGGCTTGAGCATCGCCATGACGTGACCGCCGACATCCTTGCCGGTCGACTCGGCGATGATGCTGTCGGCCATGGCCACGGCGAAACCGATGGGTCCGCCGACCAGTGTCGACGTGATCAACTTCATCGGCGTCTTGATGGTATCGCCGGTGAGCTCGCGATAAATCGTGTTGACGATCGGAATGTGCTGCAGCGGATTGATCAGGTCGAGCACGTCCCAAAAACTGTAGCCCTCGTCGTCCGCCGCCGCTTGGGCTTTGGCCGTTGGTGTCGCGGGCGCGGTGGGCGCGCTGGTGTCCGCCGGGAGCGGCTGAAATTCGCGCAAGGCCGGGTCGTCGACCATCTCCGCGCGCGGAGTGATCGTGATCTTGGGGATTTGCCCCGGAACGAACGGCGTCCGCCCGATGTCGGTTACGCTAGCCATGGCCTTGGCGCCTCATTGAGCGCGGTTCTTTGACAGCACCCTCGCAAAACCGGGGCCACAAAAACTCTATGAATATCAAAGGGTTCGTCACTGGCAGGCGGGCCAAAAGCGCTGCTCGGGCAACTTTTGCCGGGCCCTCGAGCATTTCCCCGAGAAGTGGCCTTCCACTTGGCCCAAGAATCAAGACGGTGGAAATGCGACCAAATCAAAAAGTCGGGGTGATTCAGGCCAAGCGGATTTTGGCCTTAAAACAAATGCCCCGACCGCTTGGCCTTGGTCAGCAGGTAGGCGCGGTTGTGGTCGTTGGAGGGGAACACGTGGGCGACGCGCTCTGTCACGTCGATGCCGTGGCGGGCCAGCGCGCCCATCTTGGCGGGGTTGTTGGTGAGCAGCCGCACTTTCGAAATTCCCAACTGCCGCAGCATTTGCACGGCGGGCAAATAGACGCGCTCGTCGTCGTCGAAGCCCAACTGCTCGTTGGCATCCAGCGTGTCGAAGCCGAAGTCCTGCAGCCGATAGGCGCGCAGCTTGTTCACGAGGCCGATGCCGCGTCCCTCTTGCGCGAGGTACAGCAACACGCCGGCGCCCTCCTTGGCGATGGCTTGAATGGCGCCGCGCAATTGCTCGCCGCAATCGCAGCGCAGCGAGCCCAGCAGGTCGCCGGTGAAACATTCCGAATGCAGCCGCGTCAGCACCGGGCGCTTGGGATCGATCTCGCCGATGACGATGGCCAGATGCTCGGCGCTGCCGTCGCGCGGCCGGAACGAGACGATGCGGGTGTTCTCGGCGTCCGCCAGCGGCACGCGCGCCTCGCTCACCAGGCGCAAATCCTCGGCTTGCAGCCGATCGTAGGACTCGATCGAGACGACGGTCAGGTGCAGTCGCCCGTTGGCTTGCGCCCACGCCAGTGCGTCGTCCGTCGCAAGGGGGGCCACCATCGCCGCCGGCAGCAGGCGGGAAATTTTCATGAGCTTAATAGCGGCCTCCGCCGCGCTGCCGGCCGGAGCGGCGCCCGCTTGCACGCCCGGCGGCGGAATCGGTCCTTGCGCCTCGGGATTGATCAGCGCCTCGATGCGCTCGGCGTGCCACTCGTCATGGACGGACAACGTCACGGCATCGGCGTCGCAATCGCTGAAACCCAAAATCGCCGCGCGCCGCGCGGTCAAGACCAGGGTCGGTTTGCCCAAACCGGCGCGGCCGAAAAACGGCGCGGGCCACGACTCGACGGTCTCGGCCGCGCGAATCAGCGCCCCGTCGCGCGGACCGGCGATGACCACGGCGCCGCCGCGGCGAATCTCGGCGACGGCGCGGTCGACGCCTTCCAGCAGTTCGGCCGGGGCGGCTTCGGTTTTGCCGGTGGGTTTCGTCTGTGGGGGCATAACGGTCGATTCTCAGGGTTCAGCGCTTCCTATACTCCTCCAGGGGACCGCCCGCCACGGTCTGGGCCCATGATCTAGATGGCGCCGCGACCGGGTCTTGGCGGGCTTCTAAGCCGTTCTTTTGCTTATGTTTCTCGGCCTATGCTAGAACAGGGCCGGACCAGCCAGGGGCCAACCACCGGGGGAGTCGCGATGTCGGCCGGACGCACACTGCTGATTGTGGAAGATGACGAGCTGCTGCGCCGCGCGCTCAAGGACCAACTGGTCGCCCAGGACGATTTCGCCGCCATCGACGACGTCGGCACCGGAGCCGCCGCCCTCGCCCAGGTCAAGGGCAAGGTCTACGACATGATCCTGCTGGACGTGGGCCTGCCCGACATGGACGGCCGCGACGTCTGCAAGCAGATGCGCGGCACCGGCGTGCGCTCGCCCATCGTCATGCTCACGGCGGCCGATTCCGACAGCGACACCATCACCGGCCTGGAAGCCGGCGCCAACGACTACGTCACCAAGCCGTTTCGCATGGCCGTGCTGCTGGCGCGCGTGCGGGCCCATCTGCGTCAACACGAAAAATCCGACGACGCGATTTTCGTGATCGGGCCCTACAAGTTTCAGCCCGCCGCCAAGATGCTGATCGCCGGCGACGGCCCGAACCCGAAGAAGATCAAGCTGACGGAAAAAGAAACCGCGATTCTGAAATATCTCTATCGCGTCGGGAACAAGACGGTCTCGCGCGAGACGCTGCTGGGCGAGGTGTGGGGCTACAACGCCGCCGTCACCACCCACACGCTCGAGACCCACGTCTATCGCCTGCGGCAAAAGATCGAGCCCAACCCGGATCAGGTCACGATCCTCATGACCGAACCCGGCGGATACCGGCTCAATCCCTAATCGATCTCGGAGCCGGGCTCCACTCGGAGCCAGGCCCTAGACGTCGCGGCGCGAGATATTGTTCAGTAGCTCCAGCACGTTCCGGCGCAGCTCGGCGTTGTGCAGGCGCCAATAGGCCCGAACCAGCTCGAGCGTTTCGGTGCGCTGCATCGGATCGTGATCGAACCCGTCGGCGTCCTCGGCCAGGCCTTCCGGGGCCCGCGCCGACGGCGTCTTGCGCTCGCCCGTCGTGCCTTCGTTGATGTCCTCGAAGAAATAAGAAATCGGACAACTCAACACGCGCGAGATGTCGTAAAGCCGACTGGCGCTCACGCGGTTATGTCCGCTTTCGTATTTCTGCACTTGTTGAAACGTCACGCCGACGTCGCCCGCCAACTGCTCTTGGCTGATATGAAGCAAAGTTCGGCGCAGCTTGATGCGCTTTCCGACGTGGATATCCACCGGATCGGGTCCGCCGCCTCTGGCGCTCGGTTGCCGGCCTCTGCCGCGAGATTTCATTGCGATGACTGCCACTTCCATGAACCTGTTTTTGATGTTTTGAGCCGCTGACGCGACAAACGCGCGAACATTTTAGGCGATTCACGCATCCTTGTCGTGAACCTCCTGTAATCAAGGCAAACCCTGGTTCCAAGCCGCCCGCCGTCGATGCTCGCATAGCGAAACGCCGGGCGTCGCTTTGCCATCCGATCGATTGTATTGGCTCGGGCCCGTCAAACCGCTAGGTGGCTCCGGGCGGGTCAACCTGCTACAAGGCCCGCGCCGAGCCGACGGATGCCGACCGCACCCGACTAAAGTTTCGCCCCAAAAGTATTACCCCAGCAGTTTTCGTCATGACCGCAGCCAAGTCCCCGCGCCGCGCCGCCGTAGAGCGCAAGACCAAGGAAACCAGCATCCGGGTGAGCGTCAATCTCGACGGCACCGGACAGTATCGCGTCAAAACCGGTATCGGCTTCCTCGACCATATGCTGGAACAGCTCTCGCGCCACAGCCTCATCGACCTGGAGGTGGAGGCCGCCGGCGACCTGCACATCGATTTTCACCACACCACCGAGGATGTCGCCATCTCCATCGGCGAGGCGGTGTCCAAGGCCCTGGGCGAGCGCGCCGGCATCGGCCGCTACGGCAGCGCGGTCATCCCCATGGATGAAACGCTCACCGAAGTGGCGTTGGACCTGTCGAACCGTCCGTACTTGATTTGGAAGGTGGCCTTCACCAAGCCGAAGCTGGGCGAGATGGACACGGAGTTGTTCAAGGAATGGTTCCAGGCCTTCGCCCAGGCGGCGGGGGCGACGTTGCACGTGTGGAACAAGTACGGCGAGAACAACCATCACATCGTCGAGTCCTGCTTCAAGGGCCTCGCGCGCTCATTGCGCGCCGCCGTGGAGGTGGACCCGCGCAAGTCGGGTGCCGTGCCCTCCACCAAGGGCGTCTTGGGCGGCAGCCTATAGCCGAGCCGAAGTGGAATGACCGTCGCGATCATCGATTACGGCTCGGGCAATTTGCGCTCGGCGGCCAAGGCCTTTGAACGCGCTGCCACGGATGTCGGCGCGGCCGCGACCATCCGTGTCACCGCCGATGCCGCCGTGGTCGCCACGGCTGATCGCATCGTGTTGCCCGGCGTGGGCGCCTTCGCCGACTGCCGCGCGGGGCTCGACGCCGTGCCGGGCATGGTGGCGGCCTTGCAGCGCCGTGTGATCGAAGACGGCCGCCCGTTCCTGGGCATCTGTGTCGGCATGCAGTTGATGGCTGCGCGCGGTTTCGAGCACAAAATCACCGCCGGTCTCGGCTGGATCGCGGGCGACGTGGTGGCGCTCGCCCCCAAGGCCGTGAACGGCGAGGCGAGCGAAATGGGCGGCGTGGGCTTTCGCATTCCGCACATGGGCTGGAACGAACTCGACATTCGCCGCGCGCACCCCGTGCTGAAGGGCATCGCGGCGGGCAGCCACGCCTACTTCGTGCACAGCTACGCCTTGCGCTGCGCGCGGCCTGAAGACGCCGTGGCCACCGTCAACTATGGCGGCGACATCACCGCCGTGGCGGCGCGCGACAACCTGATCGGCACGCAGTTTCACCCCGAGAAAAGCCAAGCCACCGGCTTGAAGCTCATCGCCAATTTCTTGAAGTGGGCTCCCTAAAGCATTTTCCCGACAAGTGGAGACCGGTTGGCGTGGAAAATGCGACCAAACAAAGAGAGAAGCTCACGACAAATGTTTCATTTCAATCCGAATTGCCTCTAACGTCATGACAATGATTCTCTTTCCCGCTATCGACCTCAAAGACGGCCGCTGCGTGCGCTTGAAGCGCGGCGACATGGCGCAGTCCACGGTCTTCAACGACGATCCCGTCGATCAGGCCGCGAAGTTCGTCGCCGCCGGTGCGGAGTGGATTCACATCGTCGACCTTAACGGCGCCTTTGCCGGCCGGCCGCTCAACGCCCCCGCCGTGACCGCGGTGGTCAACGCCGCCAAGGTTCCGCTCCAGTTGGGCGGGGGCATCCGCGACATGGCGACCATCGAGGCCTGGCTCAAGGCCGGCATCGCGCGCGTCATTCTCGGCACCGTGGCGGTGAAAACGCCCGAGCTGGTGCGCCAAGCCTGCCGCAACTTTCCCGGCAAGATCGCGGTGGGCATCGACGCGCGCGCCGGCATGGTCGCCACCGAGGGCTGGGCGAAAACGTCGGACATCACGGCGGTGGATTTGGCCATGCGCTTCGCCGACGTGGGCGTTGCCGCCCTCATCCATACCGACATCGACCGCGACGGTTTGCTGCAAGGCGCCAACGTGGCGGCCTCGGCGGCCCTCGCCCGCGCCGTGCCCATCCCGGTCATCGTCTCGGGCGGGGTGTCGTCCATCGACGACATCAAGGCGGTCAAGGCCGAGGCGGCCTCGGGGCTCGCCGGCGTCATCGCCGGGCGGGCGATCTATGACGGCAAGCTCGATATCGCCGAAGCAATTCAGGTTTTGAGGAGTTAACGGAGCATTTCCCCGAGAAGTGGCCTTCCACTTGGCCCAAGAAACAAATCGGTGGAAATGCGACTAAATAAAAGACTTCCATGCTCAAGGTCCGCATCATTCCCTGCCTCGACGTGAAGGACGGCCGCGTCGTCAAGGGCGTCAACTTCGTCGGCCTGAAGGACGCGGGCGACCCGGTGGAGCAGGCCCGCGCCTACGACGCCGAGGGCGCCGACGAGCTGGTGTTTCTCGACATCACCGCCAGCCACGAAAACCGCGACACGCTTTATGACGTGGTGCGGCGCGCCGCCGAGCAATGCTTCATGCCCCTCACGGTGGGCGGCGGCGTGCGCACGGTGGAGGACATTCGTAAATTACTTTTGGCCGGGGCCGACAAGGTCTCCATCAACACCGCCGCCGTGAAAAACCCCGAGTTCGTCAAGGACGCCGCCGAAAAATTCGGCAGCCAGTGCATCGTCGTGGCCATCGACGCCAAGCAGACCGGACAGGACACATTCGAGATCTTCACCCACGGCGGGCGCAACGCCACCGGCATCGATGCCGTGGCCTGGGCGAAACGCATGGTTGAATACGGGGCGGGGGAAATTCTGCTCACCTCCATGGACCGCGACGGCACCAAGGCGGGCTACAACCTCGCGCTCACCCGGGCCGTGGCCGACGCCGTGCGCGTGCCGGTGATCGCCTCGGGCGGGGTGGGCGAATTGCAGCACATCGTCGACGGCGTGATCCACGGTCATGCCAGCGCGGTGCTGGCCGCCTCGATTTTCCACTTCGGCGAATATTCCATTCGCCAGGCAAAGGAGTATCTTCAGGCGGCGGGGCTGCCGGTGCGTTTAGCCGCGGCCGGTCCGCAGCGTCGAGGGAATGCCATGAGCGCGGACGAAAGAATTCTAGCCGAGATGTTCCAGGTGATCGAGGCGCGCAAGGCCGCCGATCCCGAGGCGTCCTATACCGCGCGTTTGTTCGCCAAGGGCACCAACAAGATCGCGCAGAAGCTGGGCGAGGAAGCGGTCGAAGCCGCCATCGCCGCCGTGGCCGAGGGCAACGAGCGGCTGGTGAAGGAAAGCGCGGACGTGCTTTACCACCTGCTGGTGCTGTGGTCCGCCAAGGGCGTCATCCCCAGCCAGGTGTGGACCGAGCTTGAAAAACGTTTCGGCACCTCGGGGCTGGCGGTGAAAGAACAGAGAAAGAAAAACAATACGGGTTAGGCGGCGACCATGCCTTACGACGAGAACAATATTTTTGCCCGCATTCTGCGCGGCGAGATTCCCTGCAAGAAAGTGTTCGAGGACGCCCACACGCTGGCCTTCGAGGATATCCATCCCCAGGCCCCCGTGCACACGCTCGTTATTCCCAAGGGCAAGTACGTGACATGGTCTGACTTCGCCGCCAAGGCCAGCGATGCCGAGATCGCCGCGCTGACGCGCGCGGTGCTGAAGGTGGCCGAAATCAAGGGCGTGGCGGAGACCGGCTATCGCACGCTGGTCAACAACGGCGTCAACGCCGGCCAGGAAGTGCCGCACCTGCACATTCACGTCTTCGGCGGCGGGCCCTTGGGGCCCATGCTCGCGCGGCGGTAATTACTGTTTCGGCGTCTTGGCCGGGCAGGGATGTTTCGCGTCGCCGTCGGCGCAGACGATCGAGGCCGTCAGGAACGCCACCGCGTCCTCCAATTCCCGCTGCGGAATTTCCGGGCCCTCGTCGCCGTAAGCGGGCGTGCGCCAGGCGCGGGTGAGAATATAAAGCCGCTGATTGCCCTGGATGGCCTTGCTGTAGCGCGTCTCGCCCATGCCGGTGTCGCGGTTGCGTTTACAGCCCAGCACCCAAAAGGCCGAGGGAAATCCGTTGTTGAGCCCCGACTGGAACGCGCCTTCCACCGAGCCCTCGCAGGCGTCGCGGTTTTGGCCCTGGGCGCGCCGCTGCAGGGCGTCGAGCGGCAGCGTGTTGAGTTCGTGATAAACCTCAAGCGTGATCTTGTTGCGCCACGTCACCAGGCCCTCGCTCTCGGGCACGTAGTCCAATACCTCGATGTTGCCGCGATTGGTGGCCGCCTCGGTCCAGCCGGCGGGAAACAGCGGCATCACCAGCCGCTCGCCCGAGAGGGGCTTTTGCGTCGGATGCAATTGCGATTGCGCAAGCGACGGCCCGTTCAATAGAGCGAGCGCGCAACCGAAGATAAAAGAAAATCGCATCGTCATGGTGGTGGGATATTCCCGTCAAAACGCGGCGAAGTCATGGCGGTGCCAGGCCTTGTCCGAAACGCCATGGTGCCCGCCAAAGGTTGCCAAAGCGTTGCCGCCCCGCTGTTCGCGCAGGTTACTTGCGGTCTTCGATCAACTCGATCAGCTCGCCGGCGGGGCCCACCAGCGTGGCGGCGCGCACCCCGGCATAGAGCGCGCGCGGCGGCGCGATGAAGGGCGCGTCGATGCTCGACAACGAACTCACCGAGAACGTGGTCATGGCCACGCCCGGGGGCAATTGCCCCGCGTTGCGCGGGCGCGGTCCGGCGGGCGGCGGCAGCCCGTCCAACTCCAGCTTGTTGCCTTGTTCGGCCAGCACCAAGACCGAGAGATCGAAGATATGCGTGGCGGGCAAACCCAAGGCGTCGGACAGCACGCCCACGGTGAATTTCAGATCGCCCTGGTCACCCAATGAAAAGGTGTCGCGATAGAAACTCTTGAGCGCGCCCACGTCGGGCCCCGCCACCACCATGATGAAGGGCCGATCGATGGCTGACCGCGGCACGGGATGATTGGACTTGGCGCGGTCGCCGGAATGGCTGGTGAGGTAGATCACCTCGCCGCCCGGGCCCAGCACCTGCATGGCCTTGATGGGCGAGCCCGCCGCCAAGGCATCGGCCTTGCCGATGATTTGCACGGATGTGCCCTCAAGCCGGCGCTGCAGCGCATCGGCGTTTTCCACCACCAGCTCGATGGCGTTCCAGCCGTAACCCCGCAGGGGTTGATAATCGGGCACCGGGTCGATCTCGACCAGGCGCACGAACACGTCGGCGCCGCTTTCGGGCTGCAGCAAGATCTGCCGGCGTCCCGCCATGGCGGGCGTGCCCCAGGACGCGGCAAGGTCTTTGCCGATCTTGCCCATGCCTTGCGGCACGTAGGACAGCCACGTGCTGTACCAGGCCGCGGCGGCGGTGACGTCGGGCACGCCGACGGTGGCCATTTTGATGCGCTTGAGCTTGGCCGCGGCGGGGCCTTGCGCCAAGCCGGGGCGGGCCCCCATGCCGGCCAATGTCCACGTGGCCGCGCCACCCAAAGCGCTCAGCCAGAGACGGCGAGAAAGCATCGGAAGATCACGCGTCATGGACGCCTCCTGATCGCATCGTGGTTTAACGGCAAAATGACTAACAACGAGTGTCGCGATTCCGAAGTTCGTTTGGTATCCCTGCACGCACTTTAACGAACTTCGGAATCAAAGCGACACTCGAGCACTATGAATCTAGTGTGGTTCTTGGATTTGAAGTTCCTCAAAGTGCGCGCGGCATAATCCTAGGAACTTCAAATCCACCACACTAGTATTGCCGGGCTTTCCCGCACTTCCTAACGTGTGAAATGTACAGCAGGCGGCACGACGAATGAAGAATGCGCATGTGTTGATTGTCGGGGCGGGCATGGGCGGGCTCACGGCCGCGCTGGCCCTGCAGCGGGCGGGCCTCAAGGTCTCGGTGTTCGAAACCGCGCCGCAGTTGGGCGAGGTGGGGGCCGGCCTCACCATCAGCCCCAACGCCACCCATGCGCTGGAGTACGTCGGCCTCGGCCCCTACATGGCCGCGCACGCCGACCGCCCCGAGGCCGGCGCCAGCTTGCACTACCAAACCGGCGAGGTGCTCTACTACACCCAGCGCGACAGCGATTTCCGCAAAACCTACGGCGCCGAATACTATCAAATCCACCGCGCCGATCTGCACAACGGGCTGGCCGACGCGGTCAAGACCAGGGATCCGGGCGCGATCCGCGTCGACCACACCTTCAAGACCGCGGTTCAATCGGGCGACAAGGTGACGGTCACCTTCACCAACGGCCAAAGTTACACCGGCGACGTGCTGATCGGTTGCGACGGGGTCAAATCCGTCGTGCGCGAGCTTCTCTACGGCCCCGACAAGCCGAAATTCACCGGCCAAGCCGCCTTCCGCGGCTTGGTGGACGCGGGTCCGGTGCGCGAGCATATCGTGCCCACGCCGTCGGCCACCGCGCTCGGTCCGGGGCGCCTCTTCACGCGCTACTACCTGCGTCATCGCACGCTCATCAACTTCGTCGGCCTCGTGCGCACCGACGCATGGAAAGAGGAAGGCTGGGCCATCCCCGCCACGGTCGAGGAAATGCTGTCGGTCTATGGCGACTTCAACGAGCACGTCAAAGCCATCATCCGCTCGACGCCGCCGGGGCGGCTGTTCAAATGGGGCCTGTTCGACCGCGAGCCGCTGCCGCGATGGACCCGGGGGCGCATCAGCCTGTTGGGCGACGCCGCCCACCCGATGCTGCCGTTCCTCGGCATGGGCGCGGCCATGGCCATCGAGGACGGCGCCGTCCTGGGGCGCGCCTTCGAGGCGGCCACCACCGTCGAGGAGGCGCTCGCGCGCTACGAACAGGCGCGCCGGGAACGCGCCAACATGGTGCAGATCAACTCGCGCAAGCAGGCGCTGCTGTATCAGTCCGACGATCCGGCCACCATGCGCGGCCAAACCTCCGGCGAAATGCGCCTCGGGCTGTTCGACTACAACGTGAAGACGGTCCCAGTCTGATTTGATGTGACCGTTCAGGGCACCACGGGCGGCCGTGCAAACATTTGCACCGACGTGATTTCATAGCGAAACCCGCCGTCTTGGCTGGCGCCCCAGCGCGGATAGCGAATGCCGCCCGGCCCCTCGGCCAGGGGCCCGAACACCGTTCCGGCGTCACTGGCCCCGGTTCCGAACAGCACGGGTTCGCCCGCGGGATTCAAACGGAACCAGTTCAAGCGCTTGGTCTCCGACTCCCAAATTTCCAGACCGTCGGTTTGAGCCGCGCGGAGCATCAGCGACGGGTCGTCAGCGGCAAGGCGTTGCAGCGTGCGATAAATATTCGAACCCCACCAGGCGCGCTCGTCCGCGATCCGCTCGGGCGTGAGCGGCTGCTGTGGCCCGCTGTCGCGCTGGCGCCACCCAGTGTCGCCGTCGATCTCGATGATGCTGTGCAGCTGGGCGTTGCGCGCCTCGAAGCGCAGGCGCGGGCGCGTGAAGTCGTTCCAAATGGTGTTGCTGTAGGGCGCGGGCTGATCGGTTTGATGGTGCGTGGCATCCACCCGCAACCCCGCCACGCCTTTCCACGCGTCGCGCCCGCCCATGGCGGCCAGCAACCGTTCGGCCATCGCACGCCCATTGCCGGGAGTCGCCGCCTGTTCTTGCGCGAGGGCCGGGTCAACCGCCACCGTCAACAGGACCATCAGGCGTACGCGGCAGAGTAAATGTTTCATCGCTGTCTCCAGTAGGTTCAATGGGCGGCTCATCGTGGCCGAGCCCGACAATACGCCGCCGCCTCGGGCTCTACGATGCCGATGTGAGTTGTGGGGAAAACCCACGACTTTTCGTGACGCCGATTTCCATCAGGCGTAAAATCAATTTCTGAATGCGCATGATGCGCGCGGGCCGCGATGGATCGTGGCGCCCCGCCGCTGGCGCCTGATTTTCAACACCGTTGAGCTGCCGCGCTTTTACGGGGCGCGAGGAGGATCATGCGAGGTTTGGCGTGAGTTTTGGAGCAACATTACAATTCCTGATATCAAAAAAGGGTCTTTCGGGAATCGTTGATTCTCAAGGGCTTAGGACCCCTTTTGCCTGCTCTTTTTTGATACTTCCTGAAATAACAGGGGAAACAGGCGACCCCCACCTAAACCGCCATTTTCCCGGGCATCATGCGCCGGTAACTGAGCGCCTCGGCGATGTGCAGGCGTTTGACGTTATCGGCACCGTCGAGGTCGGCGATGGTGCGCGCGACGCGCAAGATGCGGTGATAGCCCCTGGCCGACAGGCGCACCTTCTCGGCGGCTTGCGTCAGCAGCGCGCGGCCGTCGGCGTCGGGCGCGGCCACGGCCTCCAGCAGTTCGCCGTCGGCCTCGGCGTTGCTGGTCACATGGCTCGCGTTGTGCCGGGCATAACGTGCCACCTGAATTTCTCGCGCCTTGGCCACGCGCGCGGCCACAGCGGTGGAATTTTCCTTGGGCGGCGGCGCGCTCATGTCGAGCGGGTCCACCGGCGGCACGTCGATGTGAATATCGATGCGGTCGAACATCGGCCCGGAGATTTTGCCTTGGTAGTCCTCGGCGCAGCGCGGCGCCTTGGAGCATTCCATCGCCGCCACACCCAGGTAACCGCACTTGCACGGGTTCATGGCGGCCACCAGCATGAAGCGCGCCGGATAGGTGGCATGGGTGTTGGCGCGGGCAACCACCACCTGTCCGGTCTCCAAGGGTTGGCGCAAGGCTTCCAGGCTTTGGCGGTTGAACTCAGGGAGTTCGTCCAAGAACAACACGCCGCGATGGGCGAGCGAAATTTCGCCGGGCTTTGCGCGCAAGCCCCCGCCCACCAGCGCGGCCGTCGACGCCGAATGATGCGGATCGCGGAAAGGCCGCCGGCGCAAAATCGCTCCGCCCGCCAGTTGCCCGGCGATGGAATGAATCATGCTGACGTCCAGGGCCTCGCTCGCGGTCATGGGCGGCAACAACCCGGCCAGGCGTTGCGCGAGCATGGACTTGCCCGCGCCGGGCGGGCCCACCATGAGCATGTTGTGGCCGCCGGCCGCGGCGATTTCCAGCGCGCGTTTGGCGGTCTCCTGGCCCTTGATGTCCTTCAAGTCCGGCGGCGGTGCCGCGTCGGGAATGGGTGCGGGCGTGGGCGAACTCAAGATCGCCGCGCCCTTGAAGTGATTGATCAGTTCCAACAGCGTGCGCGGTGCCAAGATGCCAGAGCTGCCCGCCCAGGCCGCCTCGCCGCCCTGCGCGCCAGGGCAGATCAGGCCGCGGTCCTCGGCGTTGGCGGCAATCGCCGCGGGCAACACGCCCGCCACGGGCGCGATGGAGCCGTCCAGCCCCAGCTCGCCCAAGGCCGAATAGCTGCCCAGGTCCTCCGGCGGCACCACGCCCATGGCGGCCAGCACGCCCAGGGCAATCGGCAGGTCGAAGTGACTGCCCTCCTTCTGCACGTCGGCGGGCGCCAGGTTCACGGTGATGCGCTTGGGCGGCAGCCCGAGCCCGATGGCATTCAGCGCCGCGCGAACTCGTTCTCTGGATTCCGCCACGGCCTTGTCGGGCAGGCCGACGATGATGAAGTTGGGCAAGCCGCCGCCGATGGCCACCTGCACCCGCACCGGCAACACCTCGATGCCGGAAAAGGCGACGGTGTGAACCAGGGCGGCCACGGCGCGAGGCTAGGTCGGCCGCGTGGGCGGCGGCGGCGCGGGAAACGCGATGCCCTCGCGGTCGAAGCTGTGCTTCAACCCCAAGATCAACTCGCCCTTCACGCCCAGCAGGTCTTCGGTTTTCACCCACACTTGAACCGACAACATCGCCGCCGCGTCGCCGAGCCTGGCGATGCCGATGGCCGGGGGCGGATCGGGCAGGATGCGCAAGTCCTTGGCCACCACCGCCTTGGCCAGTTCCAGCGCCTTGCCGATGTTGCTGGTGTGGGCCACGGGCACCTCCACGTCGATGCGCCGCGTGGCGTGGCCCGTGACGTTCTTGATGACGCCGCCCAAAATGGCGCCGTTGGGCACCACGATCTTGATGTTGTCGGCGCTGGCGATCTCGGTGGTGAACAAGGTGATGGCCTTGACCACGCCGGCCACGCCCGCGGTCTCGACGGAATCGCCGACGCGGAAGGGGCGCAACAGAACCAGCAGCATGCCCGAGGCCACGTGATTGAGCGTGCCTTGCAGCGCCAAGCCGATGGCCAGGCCCAGCGCGCCGATGACGGCGACGAAGCTGGTGGTCTGCACGCCCACGCTCGACAGCACGGCGACGAGGGTGAAGGTCAGCACCGCGTATTTGGCGGTGGACGCGGCAAAGGTGACGATGGTCTGGTCGACGCCCCTGAAACGGGCGAAGCCGCGCAGAATTCCGCGCTGGACGAAGCCCGCCGCGATCCAGCCGATGACAAGGATCGCGATGGCGCCCAACACCTGCAGGCCGTAGGTGGTCACCACCGCCATGCCCGTCTCCACGGCTTGGCTCAGTTGCTTTTCGAGCTGCGCTTGTGTGGAGGAAATCTGGTCCATCGCCGCCCGCCCTCAGCGCCTCGCCTCGATGGCGTCCCACACCAGGACTTCGAGGGCCGTGCCGTTGAAGCGGTTGATCTCCTGGATACCCGTGGGCGAGGTCACGTTGATTTCCGTCAGGTAGTCGCCGATGACGTCGATGCCCACGAAAATCAGGCCGCGTTCCTTCAGCGCCGGGCCGATGGTCTCGCAAATCTCGCGCTCGCGCTTGGACAGCTCGGTCTTTTCCGGTCGGCCGCCCACGTGCATGTTGGAGCGCGCCTCGCCCGCCGCTGGAACTCTATTAATGGCGCCGACAGCTTTACCGTCCACCAGGATGATCCGCTTGTCGCCCTGGCGTACTTCGGGGACGTAGCGCTGCACGATCACCGGCTCGCGCCAGGTGGTGGTGAACATCTCCAGCAGCGCGTTGAGATTCTCGTCGTCGGGGCGCACGTGAAACACGCCTGCGCCGCCATTGCCGTAGAGCGGCTTGATGATCAGGTCCTTGTGCGCGGCGCGGAAGGCGCGAATCTCGTCGACGTCGGACGAGATCAGCGTCGGTGGCATGACGCCGGGAAAATGCGTGACGAACAGCTTTTCCGGCGCATTGCGCACGCTGACCGGGTCGTTCACCACCAGCGTCTTGGGGTGAATGTGCTCCAGCACATGCGTGGCGGTGATGTAGGCCATGTCGAAGGGCGGGTCCTGGCGCATCAGCACCACGTCCATTGTCGACAAATCCAACGTCTCGAAGGCGCCCAGCGTGGAATGATTGCCCTGCTCGCGGCGCACCTGCAGCGCGCGCGCCTTGGCCAGCACCTTGCCCTCGCGCAACGACAAATGCTTGGGCAAATAGTGAAACAACTTATGCCCGCGCTTTTGCGCTTCCAGCGCCAGCACGAAAGTGGAATCGGCGTTGATGTTGACGGACTCGATAGGGTCCATCTGGATGGCAACGGTCAAGGTCATGTGAAGATTTTTCTTTCGGGCAACGAGAGAAATACCGAAGTTGAGATGTTAGAGCATTTTCCCGAGAAGTGGGAACCACTTGGCCAAAAAAAACAAGCCGGTGAAAATGCGACCAATAAAAAAGGGCAACGGCGCACGTTTGATGTTGTGTGCTGCGATATCGCCCTAGTTCAAACGCTCCCGAAGCTCTTGCACCACTTTGGCGATCTTGTGGCGGTCGGGCCCGTCGGCGGCGCGGGCGACGAATTGATCGAAGGCCTCGATGGCGCGTTTCAGGTGGCCGCCGCGCATGTGCAGCACGCCGGCCTCGCGCCACAGCGCCGAGCTTTCCGGCGACAGCAGCAGCATGTTTTCCACGGCGTCGACGGCGTCCTGAATCTGGCCCTTGTCGAGGCGGCGCGTTTTCACGTTGTTCTGCAGCCGGATCAGCACGTCGCGGCTGCCCACGGTGCGATAGTGGCTGGCCTCCAGCTCCACGCCGGGTCCGGCGACGACTTTCAGCAACTCGCGCAATTCCGGCGCGCCCATGATGCGGCCTTTGTGGAACGGGTCGATGATGATGCGCCGCCCGTCATGGCTCTCCAGCCGGATGAGAAAATGCCCCGGGAAGTTGAGGCCCGCCGCCGCCCAGCCCTGGGCATGGGCCGCCGACAGATAGAGAATGCCCAAGGCCACCGGCAGGCCGCGGCGCCGGTCGATCACGCGCATCAGGTTCGCGTTGTCGAGGTCATCGTAGGTTTCCTCGTCGCCGCTGTAGCGGAACTGCTCCACCAACGCATAATTCAAGGCCTCGGCCATCTGTTCCGGCGCGGGATGCTCGCCCCATTTGCGCTGGCCCGCGTAGTCGCCCACGGCTTCCGCGATGGCCGTGATGTGATCGCGGTAAAACGACAGATCCGACGTGGGTTGATCGAGGGCCGCGAACAACAGCGCCGCCTCGGCCAGGTCGATGCCGTCATCGGACTGGTCGGCGATGCGCTTCAGCGCGCTGCGAGTTTCTTGAACGGCGGTCACATCGATACGCTTTTGCTGTCTCTCGTGGTCCGTCCCCACCCGATTCATTACTCCATTCGCAGCGCGGTTCCAACAGAGAGGGTGGCGTCTTATTGTTCACCTGGCCGCCAGGCGTCGGCGACACGCCGGGGCCACCAGCCGCCGGCCAAGATCATGACATCAAAACGCACCGTCTTGTCGGCCAGATGCGGATGGCGCGCCAGGAACGCCTCGGCGGCATTTTGCAGGCGTGCCCGCTGCGGGCTTTGCACGGATTCCAGCGCCACATTGGCGCTGGTCCGTGCCTTGACCTCGATGAAGGCGAGCGTGCCGGTGCGCGTGGCCACGATGTCGATTTCGCCTATCCCAGAGCCACGCTTGCCGCCGTGGCGCCGCGCGAGCACGCGCCAGCCCGTGAGCCACAGGCGCACCACGCACAGTCCCTCGGCGATCCGTCCGCGCCGCTCGGCGTTGCGGCCGCGCTCGGCTCGCACGGGCGTGCGTGCGTCAGTCATCGGTCGATTTGGCCTGAGCGATCGCGAGCGCGCGGGCATAAATCTCGCGGCGCGGCTGCCCCGTGAGTTTGCTCACGGTCTCGGCGGCGTCGCGCACGGACGATGTTTTCAGCGCGTCGCGCAAGGCGGCCTCCACGTCGATGGCGACGGGCTGCTCGTCGGCGCCGTCGACCACGATCACGATTTCGCCGCGCACGTTGCCGTCGCCGAAATCTCGCGCCAGCACGCCCAAGGGTCCGCGTTTGAACTCTTCGTGCAGCTTGGTGATCTCGCGGCCCACGGCGGCGGGCCGTTCGCCCAGCACCTGGGCCATGTCGGCCAGGGTTGTCGCCAATCGATGCGGCGATTCGAAAAACACCAGCGTGGCCTTGAGGCTTTTGACGTCCTCCAGCGCGCTGCGCCGCGCCGCCGACTTTTGCGGCAAGAATCCGCCGAAATAAAACCGGTCCGTCGGCAGCCCCGCCGCCATCAAG
Source organism: Rhodospirillaceae bacterium (assembly GCA_033763995.1). Classification (GTDB taxonomy): domain Bacteria; phylum Pseudomonadota; class Alphaproteobacteria; order Rhodospirillales; family Rhodospirillaceae. Next base: position 161,283 of record JANRJL010000056.1, read on the forward strand.
GCGGCCAGGGGCGCCGAGGGGCCGGGAATCGGCACCACGGCGATCCCGCTTTCGACACATTCTTTGACCAACTTGTAGCCGGGGTCCGAGATCAGCGGCGTGCCCGCGTCGCTGACCAGGGCCACGGTGGCGCCCTCGCGCAGTTGGGCGAGCAGCTTGGGCCGCACGCGCTCGGCATTGTGGTCGTGATAGGCAGTCATGGGCGTGGCGATACCGAAGCGGCGCAGCAGCACGGCGGTGACGCGCGTGTCCTCGCAGGCCACCACGTCGGCGGCCTTGAGGGTGGCGATGGCGCGCGCCGAGAGGTCACCCAGATTGCCGATGGGCGTGGCCACGACATAAAGGCCAGTGGGATAAAGGCCTCCCGGCGCGGCGGCGGCGTTCGATTGCCTATCGTCCGGCCCCGCATTAGGTTGCGAGGCCGCCTCTGGCTTGGTTGTTGCGGGTAATTTCTTGGTCATGGTTCATCTTAACGCGCCCATGTTTTTGTCCACGCACTTTTCTTGGCTGCGCACCGCCGCCACGGCTTTTGCTTTTGGCGCGGGTCTCGTCCTGGCTGGTTGCGGCGGCGGACCGGCACCGGCGCCATCGTCACCCGGCCCGGCCCGCTCCGGCGCGCCCGCCGCCATTGCCGCCAAGCCCGCAACGCCCGCCGCCAAGACAACGCCCGCTCCGCGCCCCGTGGAACAACTCGTCGTCGCCCGTGCCGCGCCCGCCACCGCGACGGCATCATCCCCGCGCCGCCAGTCCGATCCCGACGGCCTGGTGCGCGTGGGCCTTCTGGTGCCGCTGTCGGGCCAGGCCCAGCCCACGGGCCAGGGCATTCTCAATGCCGCCCAGTTGGCGCTGTTCGAGATCGGCGATGAACGCCTCGTGGTTCAGGTTTACGACACCCAAGGCACGCCCGACGGCGCGGCCCAGGCGGCCGCGCTGGCGGCGTCGCAAGGCGTGCAACTTTTTCTGGGCCCGGTCTTCGCCGCCGAGGTGAAGGCCGTGACCACCCAGGCCCGAGCCGCGGGCATCAACGTCATCGCCTTCTCGACCGATCCCTCCGTGGCCGGCGGCAATGTCTATGTGCTGGGATTTTTGGTCGACGCCCAGGTGCGCGACGTCGTGGCCTATGCCCGCGCGCGAGGGCTCGCGCGCATCGCGGTGCTGGCGCCCGACACCATCTATGGGCAATCGGTGGTCGACGCGCTGGGCAAGATCGTGCCCGAAAGCGGCGGCCAGCTCACGCGCGTGGCCTACTTCGATCCCGCGGGCAACGACCTCGAGGACGTGGTGCGCCGGTTCTCCGACTACGATCGCCGCCAGGCGGCGCTTAACGCGCAACGCGAGGCCCTGGCCGCCAACACCGACGAAGTCTCGCAACTGGCCTTGAAGCGGCTCGAGCGCCTGGACACTTTGGGCGACGTGGATTTCGACGCCGTGTTCATTCCCGAACAGGGCACCCGCCTCACGCAAGCGGCCTCGCTGCTGCCGTTCTACGATGTGGACCCGGGCCGCGTGCAGTTGCTGGGCACCATGCTGTGGGCGACGCGCGGCCTGGGCCGCGAGCCCGCCATGATCGGCGGCGTGTTTCCGGCGCCCGCGCCCGAGGCCAGCCGCGAATTCATCGCGCGTTACCGCCAAATGTACGGCGGCAATCCGCCGCCCTTGGCCAACCACGGCTATGACGCGGTCGCCTTGGCCGCGGTGCTGGCGCGCACCGGATCGGGCGATCCGTTCCGCGCCGAAGCCATCACCAATCCGGCGGGCTTCGCCGGCGTCGACGGCATTTTCCGCTTCCGCGCCGATGGCAAGTCAGATCGCGGCTTTGCGATCATGCAGATCAGCCGCGACGGCGCCGACGTGGTGCGGGCGGCCCCAGCGGCTTTCGATGATGTGCAATTCTAGTAAGAAATAAGCGCGGACCGAATCAGCAGTTCGCAATAACCTTATTGTTTGGTCGCATTTTCCACGCCAAGCGGAAGACCACTTCTCGGGAAAATGCTCCTGTTTTAATTCAGCTGCGGCTGCGCCGGATAGACGTTCTTGGCGATGGCGTCCTTCAAGGTCTGCGCCGCGCGCAATTGATCGCGCGCCACGATCATGCGCGGGTCGTCGTTGTCGACGCCGTACACGGCCGCGTTCCAATCCTTGCGCGGCTTGATCACGGCGCCCTCGAAACTGCCGCCGGCGAACAATCCGGCGTTGAGCGAATAGGCCACGATGTCCTGGCCGACGTTGGTGGTGGTGGCCGCTTCCGCGCCGGCGCCCAGGGAGCCCACGGAAATGCCGACGTTGGCGCCGATCTTGAATTCGTCGTTGAGCACGGCGTCGAGCCCCTTGTCGGTGAGGATCATGAACACGATCGCCGCCGACTGCATGCCCGCCTGCAGCCCGATGCTGCCCGCCGTCATGCGGTAAAAAGCCGGATCGCCGAAAGTCGTCTCCGACTGACGCTTCAGCAGCACGCCGTCGCCATAGCTGCCGCCCAAGATGAAGCTCGCCTTGTAGTAGTTGGGAATCACCAGCACGCCCTTCGACCGGCGCAGCAGGTCGTCCATGGTGGCCGTCGATTTCTGGCCCTGGCGCACGCGCTCCACCGTGATGGCGGCCTCGTCGATGACGTGGCGGGCATCCATGGCCTCGTCGGCGAAGGCCCGAGTGGACATTAGATGAGCAGACGTCTGAACGCCGCCCACGGCGGCGACGATCATAAGACGGCGAGACACTCCATACGACATCGCGATTCTCCATGACCCCGACACAGGCGCGGGGTTTGTCAAAAAAATCTGGGCCTGAATGGTGGTGCTTTTATGGTTGCAACGCGCCCCCGTTAAGGCGGAGCGCGCCGTGCGGTCCTCAGTGGCCGACATTAAGCAACAAACCTTGAGTCCTCGCAACGCGAAACATCCGCGGGAAAACGCCGATGCCCACCGCCATGTAGGCCATGCTCAGGGCGAAACCGCCCCGCTAACGCTTTCGGCGGCGAAGGATAAACGGCGGGACGTCCGAAGGCCGCGATAAAAGCGGGCCACCTAATACTTCTCCCGCAGCAGGCCGTCGATATACCGGCCCTGAAACAGCGTAATGCCCAGTTGCTGGCCGATGCGCACCGACACTTCGGAATCGCAGCGCGACAGGATGGTGCGTCCACGCCGGCGCTCGCGCACCATTTCCTTGAGTTCCTTGCCGCGGTCGGTGGTCACCATGGCGGCGATGTCGGCCGACCACATCAGCTTGGCATAGGCCACGCCCAAGCGGTTGGTGTCGGCGTAGGGAAAGGACTTCATGGTCACGCCGTCGATGCACATGCGGTAGCCGCGCTCATGAACGAAATCGCGGGCGAAGGCAAACGCCGACAAGTCGGCGAAGATGTCCTCCAACCGCACTTCCAGCACCACGTCGCCCGAGGACGGCGCGAAATTGTCGTCGAAGGCCAGGAACTCTTCCGACAACAGCGTCTGGATGTTGAGGTTCACGCTGAAGCCGTCGCGCAGCAAGGACTTGTCCTCCTTGCGCGACATTTGCGACATCACGCGGCGATCCAAGGTCTGCGTGAGCCGCTGAAACAGCCACGGATTGGCGGTCATGTCGGTGCCGGGCATCACCGTCTCGCGCAGGTCGCCGATGGAGACGAACACCTCGGTGAACACGCTTTCCGGCTTGCCGTCGTCGACGAAGGCGCACACCGCCTGCCGCCGCGTGAAACTCGACAAATCGACGCGCTGCAAGGCGTCCTCGGCGCGGGCCAGCACCAGGGCCGTCAGGGGCTGGCCGCGTTCCATGTTGGCCCGGGCCACCTCGCGCTCGGCCACCAATTCGGCCAAGGTCTTGCCCGCCGCCGTGTCGTCGCCGGCCTGGCGTTCTGCGAAGGCCAAGAGCTTGGAATAATCCGTCGCCAAGTCGATCCAACTGCACAACTTGTTCTTGCGCGGATCGGCCTTGAACTTGACCAGCAGCGGGTCCGCGCCCCACAGGCGCAAGAGCTTCATCACGGACTTTTCGACGCCGTCGGCGACGCTGGGCTCGTACATCACCATCAGGTCGCAGTTGCGCAGGCGGTACAGCCGCACCGCGCGCATGCGCGTGAGGTCGTCGAAGGCCGTCTCGGCCGCGCGCAATTGATCGACGGTTCGGTTGTCCTCGGCCAGACGCGAAATATGCAGCCGCAGCATGCCGCGTTCCTGGGGCGCGCCGCCGATGGCGCGCAGGTCGTGCAGCAGCCGGCCCTCGTGGCTTTCGCCCAGGGGATTGGCCTGCATGAAGTCGACGACCTCGTGATGTTCCGACATCACGCCGCTCCCTTGGGCCGGGCGGGCTTGGCGCGCCCGGGCTTGCCGAAGGAGTCAAGAAAGCGGCCCTGGAACAACTCGATTCCGTTGCGCAAACCCCATTGCAAGGCATCGGCGGTGTCGACGCGCGACAAGACGATTTTATCGCCGCCCATCTGCTTGATCATGGATGTCGAGCGCGAGCCCTTGGAATCCATGACGTTGAGCAGTTCCGGCGCCCACACCAGCTTGGCGTAATCGGGCTTGAGGCGGCTCACGTCGAACACGCTCAGCGCCGTGGTGGTCAGGCCGTCGATCAGCACCGCGTGCTTCATTTGCGAGAGCGCGCTTTCCACCTCGGTGTAGAGCGGAAGATTATTGAGCACGTCCATCGCCTGAACCTCGACGATGACGCGCTGTTCCTTCTCGATGCGCTCCAGGAACGACAGGAACGTGGGGGTGACGACCGTCTCGAGATTGAGGTTCAGGCTGATGGCCGGAACCCCGCGGGCATGGGGCGCGCGCACCACCATCTCCAACATGCGCTGATCCATGGTTCGGCTGAGTTCCTGGAACAACCAGCGGTCGCCCAGCAGATTGGTGCCGGGCGCGATCGCCTTTTGCACGTCCATGACGGACATGAAGAACTCGTAGAACTCGATGGCCGCCGCGTTGGTCTGCGCGTTGATTCGCACCGCCACCTGATCGCGGATGAAGGGCACGACGTTGGCGAAGGCGAGCTTCTTCTGCACGTCATCCAATGACGCGGGCGTGAGGCCGGGGAGGGCCGTCTCGCTGCGCGGCGGCATTTTTTGGACGAGCTGCTTGAGCTGCTGCGCGGTGTGAATCGCCAAGGCGGCGTCGAGATTGAGATCGAACCACAGGATGAATCGATCCGGTTCGCCCGCCGGCGTATGGGTGATGGGATCGCTTTCGAACAGGGTGCGGATGCGCTCGCAAATATTCGCCATGTCCCGTTGCGCCGCGGCATTGACGATCATGACCATGTCGTCGTTGCCGATGAGAAAAATCTGCGCCTGGCGTCCGCTCTCGAGGTTGCGGAACATGCGGTTGATGATGCGCACCTTCACGGGCGTGCGGTTGTGCGGCATGAGCTGCGACAGGCGCAGGTGCACCACCTTGCGCCCTTCCGGATTGCGCCGCATGCGGTCAAGCGTGTCGACCAGCAGGCCTTCTTGATAACCTCGGGCGCCTTGGGTGTTCATGGCTTAGGCGAAAATCCGGACACGCGACATGAAAGCATCAACCGTCAAAATGCGCCGCTGTTGTAGCCTCACCTTGTACGGCGCACCAGCCACGCCCGCCGCCGTCCGACGGCGGTCCCCAAAGGCGGTCAGTGGGCCTCGCCGCAACAAAGGCAATCTATGGTAACTATTTGGAAAAGATTAACAAATAGTCTCTTGGCACGACGATAACGCCGCCCGGCTGCGGCAGGCCGGCCCCGGTCGCGCGTGGGGCGCTTCGGCGGGTGCGGGACGACACGTGAATTCGGGGAGTTTCTGATGGCTGTCGATCAACGAGTCCTCATCACCGGCGGCGCGGGATTCATCGGCTCGCATCTGTGCGAGCGGTTGCTGAAGGACGGCCACGAGGTTCTGTGCATCGACAACTTCTTCACCGGCCGGCGGCAAAACGTCACGGCGCTGTTGTCCAATCCGTTGTTCGAGCTGATGCGGCACGACGTGACCTTCCCGCTCTTTGTCGAGACCGACCAGATTTACAACCTCGCCTGCCCGGCCTCGCCGGTGCATTACCAATTCGACCCCGTGCAGACCACCAAGACGTCCGTGCACGGCGCCATCAACATGCTGGGCCTGGCCAAGCGCACCAAGGCCAAGATTCTGCAGGCCTCCACCAGCGAGGTTTACGGCGACCCGACCGTTCACCCCCAGGTGGAAAGCTACCACGGCAACGTCAACCCCATCGGCCCGCGTGCTTGCTACGACGAGGGCAAGCGCTGCGCCGAGACATTGTTCTTCGATTACTTCCGCCAGCATCGCTTGCGCATCAAGGTGGCGCGCATCTTCAACACCTATGGGCCGCGCATGTTGCCCAACGATGGCCGCGTGGTGTCGAATTTCATTGTCCAGGCGCTCAAGGGCGACCCCATCACCATTTACGGCGACGGCAGCCAAACCCGCTCGTTCTGCTTTGTCGACGATTTGATCGACGGCTTGGTGCGGCTCATGAATTCGCCCGACGACGTGACGGGCCCCATCAATCTCGGCAATCCGGTGGAAAGCACCATCCTCGAGCTGGCCGAGAAGATCATCGGGCTCGCGAAGTCGTCCTCGAAAATCGTGCGCAAGCCCCTGCCCCAGGACGACCCCACGCGCCGTCGCCCCGACATCACCCGGGCCCGCGAAACCCTGCAGTGGCAGCCCCGCGTGCCGCTGGAAGACGGGCTCAAGCGCACCATTGCCTACTTCAAGTCGGCTCTGGCATCCTAATCACTGAACGGAGTCACGCCCATGCGCGTCGCACCCACGATCAAGTCCCTGGCAACCCTTGCCGCGTTGAGCCTGGCAGGTTGCGCCGGTGTCGGCGGGACGCTGTTTCCCGAATTTCCCGGCGAGCACAACGCCCCCATGGGTGCCGGCATCGACATCAGCCCCGGCGCACCGCCGCCGGTGATCCGTCAGCCCGTGCTGCCCGAGTACTTGGTGGGCTGCCGCGGTCATGTGTTGGTGCCGGCCTTGGGCATGACGTTCATTCGCTCCGGCGCGCCGCCGCCGCCGTCAGGGCAGTACTTGCGCGAGGAACGATTGACCGCGCCCTATCGGATTGTCAGGCCCGGCGACCGGCTGTCGCAGGACCGCAATCCGCAGCGGCTCAATGTGGAACTCGACACTCTCGGACGCATTATCGGACTGGCGTGCGGTTAGAGCATTTGCCCGAGAAGTGGTCTTCCACTTGGCCCAAGAGACCAATCGGTGCAAATGCGACCAAGAAAAAGCCACCTAAATCCTCGGATCAATCACCGAACTTAGGCGCTGACCGGCCGCCAGGGCAAATCTCAACGTGAGCGCGCGCCGTCGCGCCGCGTGAAGTTTGCGCCGCACGGCAGTGCGCACCACCGTGGCCGCGTGGGCATCGGCGATCACCACGCCGCAATCGCTGGGCAGAATCTGCCAGGGAAAATCCGGCGGCACCGCGAAGGAAAACGCATCGCAGTAGGGCACGTACTCCAGCCACTTGTCGTCGGCGCGGTAATCCTCGGGCGTGCTTTTCACTTCCACCATGACGATCGTGCCTTGGGTGTTCAGGCCCACCACGTCGGCGCGCCGACCGGTGCCCAGCTTGAACTCGCGCAAGGTGATGAAGCCCGAGTCTTCCAGCCAGCGCGTCACACCGCGCGTGACCGCGGCGGTGATCGCCACCGGGTCGCGAATCAACGCCGCCGCACCGGCCCAGGCGCGGGGCGCGGTAGTGGAGCGGGACAAGGGTCGGGCCGAGTCGCTCATGGCTTGTTGTTCACTTATTGTTCCATACGCACTCTAGGCTTAGAGCCAAAAATGAGCAATCGGGACAACGAAATAGGGTGATTCGGGCTCGGCCTCTCGCTATGCTGCGCCGCGAAATCGCAGCGCACAAAACGCGAATTTTTCAGCAAAGGCCACGGCCATGCCCCGGGTGATCAATGCCAAGCTTCACGGTCTGCGCGTCACCGGGGCGGACCTGCATTACCACGGCTCCATCACGCTCGACCCCGAGCACTGCGCGGCGGCGGGCATCTACCCCACCGAGTTCGTCGAGGTGTGGAACAAGAATTCGGGCGCCCGGCTTTCGACCTACGTGATTTTCGGCGCCGCCGGTTCGCGCTGCTGCGTGCTCAACGGGGCGGCGGCACGCACCTGTCAGGTGGGCGACGAGCTGATCATCGCCAGCGCCGAGGACGTCGCGGTCGAGGCGCTCTACGCCCACCGGCCAAAGGTCGTCACCTTCACGCCCAACAACGAAATCGATCGGGTTCTCGCCTACGAAGTCTTCAAAAGCCCCGCGCGCGACTTCGATTTTCGTATTGTCGATGTTCAAAGCGCCGCGCCGGCGGCGGTGCATAACTATCCTTATGTCGACATGCGGGCGATCCGCACGGACCTCAAGGCCAAGGGGCTCAACGACAACGCGGTGGACGACTTCGTCGCCCGGTTCCTCACGCGGTAAGCGCTTGAGCATTTTCCCGACAAGTGGGGACCGGTTGGCGTGGAAAATGCGACCAAAAAGAACATGTTACTGAGGCCCTTCGATTCGGTTTAATCGAATTTGACTCTAGATTCAGGATTCAGGGCCGATCTCGCCCGTGATACTGTCGGCGGCATGACCGCCCCGCCGCTGTTGCCAAACCTTGCCCTTCCGCTCACGACGCGCCGCCTGTTGATTCGCGACTACACCACCGCCGACACGCCCGCGGTGCAGGACAACGTGCGCGACTCCTCCTATTGGGAACACCACGCCACCGAGCCGCCCACGCCCGAGCAAATCTCGGCGCTGATTCTGTGGGCGGTGCAGGAACAGTCCATCAAGCCGCGCGTGAATTACTACTTGGCCGCCGTGCGCAAGGACGGCAAGGACGCTGGGCTTGTGATCGGCGAGGCCGTGCTGCGCATCACCGACCCGATCAACCGCCAGGGCGAAATCGGCTTCGGCGTGGCGCGCAAGTATTGGAAACAGGGTTTCGCCACCGAGATGGGCCAGGCGCTGCTCACGGCGGCCTTCGGGCATTTCAAGCTGCACCGCGTGCTGGCGCAGTGCGCGCCCGACAACAAGGCCTCCATCCGCGTGATGCAGAAATTGGGCCTCGCCCGCGAGGGCATGTTCCGCGATCTCACCTTCGCGCGCGGCAAATGGTGGTCAAACGTGATTTACGCGATTCTCGAGCACGAGCACGCCAAGATCGCGAAAGTGACGCAGGGGTAGGCGCCGAAAAGAGCGGCCCAAATCAGGACTTCGCCGCGACCCTTTTTTCTTGGTCGCATTTGCCACGCCAAGTGGAAGACCACTTCTCGGGCAAATGCTCCTTACCACCCGGTGGCGATGCGTTCCACCAACTGCTTCACCGTGGGGATGAAGCCGTTTTTGTACCAGGGGTCGTCGCCGAAGCGGTAGGCGTTGTGCCCGGCGAACATCAGCTCGTTCTCGATGCTGCCGTCGTGGGCGATGTTCTGCAGGGTTTTCTGGATGCAGAAGCTGCGCGGGTCGGCCTTGCGCCCGGTGCTGCCCTCTTCGTTTTGCGACCAGTTGGAGAAGCCGCAGGCCGACAGGCAGCCCATGCAGTCGGTCTGGTCCTTGCGGATTTCCTCGGCCTTCTCGGGGGTCACGAAAATCAGCGTCGAGTCGGGCGTTTTCATCGTTTCGGTGAAGCCCTGCGCGCGCCAGGCTTCGGCGCGGGCCTTGTCCTCGGGGGTCACGAACACGGCTTTTTTGCGCAGGCCCACGTCCAATTCGGCCGTGTGCTCGCCCACGGCCTCGACCGAGAAGGGAACCTGGCGGTCGCTGCGTTGTTCCAATTCGTTGAGATAGGGGTTGCGCACGGCCGAGGAATAAAATCCCGTCGGGCTGAAGCGGTGCAGCAGAATGTCGCCCTTCTTGAGTTCCAGCAGCTTCTTCTTCCAGAAGCTCGAAATCGGGCTTTCCTTGGTCAGCAAGGGCCGCGTGCCGAATTGGAACGCGATGGGCCCGACTTCCGGGTTGTCGAGGAAGTGTTCCCACTCCGACAGCCACCACACGCCGCCGGCCATGATGATCGGCGTGCGCTGCAGGCCCGCCTCGTTCATCACCTTGCGCAGTTCGACGATGCGCGGGTACGGGTCCTCCGGCTTGCGCGGGTCCTCGGAGTTCGACAAACCATTATGCCCGCCCGCGAGCCACGGGTCCTCATAGACCACGCCGCCCAGGAGTTCCGAAAACTTGTAATAGGCGCGCTTCCACAGGGCGCGGAAGGCGCGGCCCGAGGAAATGATCGGGTAATAATACAAGCCGTATTTGGCGGCGATCTCGCCTAGACGATACGGCATGCCCGCGCCGCAGGTGATGCCGTGAATGATATTGCGGCATTTTTCCAGCACGCCGCTCAGCACGCGCTCGGCGCCGCCCATTTCCCAGAGCACGTTGATATGCAAGGCGCCGGCGTTGCCGCGCGTCTCGTGGGCGATGCGCGCCTGCGTGATGCCGCCGTCGATGGCGTACTTCAACAGCTCTTCGTGGCGGTCCTTGCGGGTGCGGCCGTGATAGACCTGCGGAATCGCCTTGCCGTTCTCGTCGAAGCTGTCGGCGTTGACGCCCGAAAACGTGCCCACGCCGCCGGCCGCGGCCCACGCCCCCGAGCTGATGCCCGTGGAGATGCTGACGCCCTTGCCGCCCTCGATCAGCGGCAGAACTTCCGCGCCCGACATCACGATCGCATTGAGTGCCTTCACAGTCCTATCCTTTGCCTCTCCGCGCGGCCTTGACACGGCGCGGACCCGACAGGCTTGAGTGTGGTGGATTTGAAGTTCCTAGGATTTCGCCGCACGTACTTTTAGGAACTTCAAATCCAAAAACCACACTCGATTCATAGTGTTCTAGTGTCGCTTTGATTCCGAAGTTCGTTAAAGTGTTTGCCGAGAGATCAAACGAACTTCGGAATCGCGACACTAGGCCCGCCCAATATAGCCGCCTCGGTCCCGGCAACCAAGGAAATCCCTATTTTTCCGGGGTTTGTCAGGCCCCGAACCGGCGCACCATCTCGCCCGGAACGTCCGTAAAGATGGCGTCGACGCCCCACTGAAACAAGGTGGCCGCCCGATCGATCTCGTTGACGGTGTAAGACGTTAACGCGTAGCCGGCGCCGCGAATTTCCATGACCTGTTGGCGTGTGAGATGTTTTTGATTCGCCCCCATCGCCGCCAGCCCGAGTTTCTTCGCAGCCTCCGCCCAATCCTCGGGGATGCGGTCGTAGATCACGTCCATGGGCCAGTCCTGCGCGTGCTCGCGCGCCGCCGCGACGGCCACGCGCGAGAAGCTTGAAATCAGCGGTTGCGGCCGGTCCCTGGGCCACATCTCCTTGACGATGGGCACGGCGATCTCGGCCAGGCGCGCTTCGCGGCCGGCGTCGGTCTTGAGTTCCATGTTGATGTTCAAGCCCAGCTCGATGAACAAGTCGATGGCTTCTTCCAGGGTGGGCACCGGCTCGCCCGCGAATTCGCGGCCGAACCAGCCGCCGGCATCGAGGTGCTTGACGGTTTCGAAATCGGTCTCGGCCAACAATCCGCTGCCGTCGGAGGTGCGGTCGAGCGCGTCGTCGTGAAAAATCACCGGGCGTTCGTCGCGCGTCAGCGCCACGTCGAACTCCACCCACACCGCGCCGGCCGCTTTGGCGCGGCGAAACGATATGAGCGTGTTCTCGGGGGCCTCCTTCGGCGCGCCACGATGAGCGATGATCTTGGCGAGATGCAGGCTCATCGTGGCGCCGAATCGTGGAGGGTGCTCTAGGCTTGCGCCGCGACGGGCTGGGCTTCGCCGGCGTCCTTGTCCTCGCCGGTCGTTTGGTCGACGCGCTTCATGGACAACTTGACCTTGCCGCGGTCGTCGATGCCCAGGCATTTCACCTTCACCACGTCGCCTTCCTTCACCACGTCGCTGACTTGCTTGACGCGGCTCGGGGCCAGCTCGGAGATGTGCACCAGGCCGTCGCGCTTGCCGAGGAAGTTCACGAACGCGCCGAACTCCATGATCTTCACGACCGTGCCGGTGTAGATCACGCCCACTTCCGGCTCGGCGACGATCTCGCGGATCTTCTGCAGGGCCAGCTTGGTGGCGTTCTCGTCGGCCGAGGCCACCTTGATGGTGCCGTCGTCCTCGATGTCGATCTTGGTGCCGGTGGTTTCCTGCAGCTCGCGGATCACCTTGCCGCCGGAGCCGATCACTTCGCGGATCTTGTCCTTGGGAATGGTGATCACGGTGATGCGCGGGGCGTGGCTGGCCACCGCGTCGCGCGCCGTGTTCAGGCCCTTGCCCATCTCGTTCAGGATATGAAGGCGGCCGTCCTTGGCCTGGCGCAGCGCGATCTCCATGATTTGCCGGGTGATGGACGTGATCTTGATGTCCATCTGCAAGGCGGTGATGCCGGTTTCGCTGCCGGCGACCTTGAAGTCCATGTCGCCCAGGTGATCTTCGTCACCCATGATGTCGGACAACACGGCGAACTTCTCGCCTTCCTTGATCAGGCCCATGGCGACGCCGGCCACGGGGCGCGCCAAGGGCACGCCCGCGTCCATCAGCGCCAGGGACGATCCGCACACGCTGGCCATGGACGACGAGCCGTTGGACTCGGTGATCTCCGAGACGATGCGCACCGTGTAGGGGAACTTCTCGGCGGCGGGCATCAACGGATGGACCGCGCGCCAGGCGAGCTTGCCGTGGCCGATCTCGCGCCGGCCCGGGCTGCCCATGCGGCCCGCTTCGCCGACGGAGTAAGGCGGGAAGTTGTAGTGCAGCATGAACGACTGCATGTACTCGCCTTCGAGCGCGTCGATCACCTGCTCGTCCTGGCCGGTGCCGAGCGTGGCGGTGACCAGGGCTTGCGTTTCGCCGCGGGTGAACAGCGCCGAACCGTGGGCGCGGGGCAATACGCCCACCTCCACTTCGATGGGGCGGACGGTCTTGGTGTCGCGCCCGTCGATGCGCACGCCGGTGTTGAGGATGTTCCCGCGCACCACGTCGCTTTCCATCTGCTTGAACACGCCCGCCGCCACGGCGACTTCCTCGGGGTTATCGCCCAGGCTGGCGATGGCCTTTTTCTTCACCTCGCCCACGGCCGTGTAGCGCTGCTGCTTCACGACGTGCTTGTAGGCGGCCAGCAGATCAGCCTCGAAGGCCTTGAACTTGCCTTTGACGACCGCGACCGCCGGGGATTCCGGCGTCAGGTCGAAGGGCTCCTTGGCGCAACGTTCGGCCAGCTCGATGATCGCCTTGATCACGTGCTGCATTTGGTCGTGGCCGTAATTGACCGCGCCCAGCATGATGTCTTCGGACAGTTCCTTGGCTTCGGATTCGACCATCAGCACGCCTTCGGCGGTGCCGGCGACCACCAGATCGAGGTCCGAGGTCTTCAGTTCCTCGCCGGTGGGGTTGAGCGCGTACTGGCCGTTGATGTAGCCCACGCGCGCCGCCCCGATGGGCCCCATGAAGGGGATGCCTGAGATGGTGAGCGCCGCCGAGGCGCCGATCATGGCCACCACGTCGGGGTCGTTCTTGAGATCGTGCGACAACACCGTGCACACGACTTGAGTTTCATTGCGGTACTGCTCGTGGAACAGCGGACGGATCGGCCGGTCGATCAGGCGGCTGACCAGCACTTCCTTTTCCGACGGGCGGCCTTCGCGCTTGAAGAATCCGCCCGGAATCTTGCCGGCGGCGAACGCCTTTTCCTGGTAGTTGACGGTCAACGGAAAGAAATCGATGCCCGGCTTGGGCGACTTGGCGCCGACCGCGGTGCACAGCACCGTCGTCTCGCCGTAGCTGGCCAGCACCGCGCCGTCGGCTTGACGGGCGATCTTGCCGGTTTCCAGAACGAGCTTGCGCCCGCCCCACTCGATCTCTTTGCGGAACGTTTTAAACATCGACATGTGGTGATCCCTTCATCGGTCGCGGACCGGCACCGGATTGTGCGCCCGACGATGCTGTCGTGGCCGCCGTCCCCTTGGACGTGGCCCCCATCGCGGGATTTCGATCCTCGCCGGACCGTGGAGAAGGTCCGACGTGTTGCGTGGACGCGGGCGTCCTTTGAGTGCCCGGCCTCACGCGCGGCAGGAGTTTTTACGTGTCGCTCGCGCCCGACGTCTGCCGCACAACGCCAACGACGAAGGCGTCCGTGCGCACCATGCGCAGGACGTTCGCGTCGGTCGTGCCGTCGGGAGCGGGCATGTCTTGGCGCGGCCTAACGCCGCAGACCAAGCCGGTTGATCAAGGTGTCGTAACGATCGGACGACACACCCTTCAAGTAGTCGAGGATGCGCCGGCGTTGACCGACCATCACCAACAGACCGCGGCGTGAATGGTTGTCCTTCACGTGGCCCTTGAGGTGCTCGGTCAGATTCTTGATGCGTTCGCTCAAGACCGCCACTTGAACCTCGGGCGAACCGGTGTCGCCCGTCTTGTTGGCATACTCTTTGATGAGCGCTTGCTTGCGCTCGGCTGTAATCGACATCGTGTACTCCTGTATGTCTAGTTGTAGGTCATGACGCGCAGGGGACGCAGCATGCCGTTCCCCACCTCGGCCAACGCCACCAGCGTTTCTCCCAGCACGGCTTGCACAGGACGTCCCTGTGCGAGTTTGGCCTGGGGGTTTCGCTGGGCCACGGGAAACAAGGCCAGAGCCTGTCCGTGGCGAAGGCGGTGCGCTTCCTGATCCGTCAGGGCCAGCGCCGGGATGTCGTCCAGCACGGTCCGAAGCGGTCTCAGGTGCGCCAAGGCGGCGGGACTATGCCCAAGGGCCTCCCATTTATCCAGCGAAATTGCGGCCGATTCGTCGAACACGCCACAGGCTGTCCGGCGCAAATGGCCGACGTGGGCGAGGGTCCCCAGCGCCCGCGCCAGATCGCGCACCAGGGCGCGCACATAGGTGCCCTTGCCGCAGCGCACGCGGAATTTCGTGTCAGTTTCTGATGTATTTTCATCAATTATATCAAATGAATAGACGATAACTTTGCGCGCCGACAAATCAACGTTCTCGCCCTCCCGGGCCAGGGCATAGGCCCGTTCGCCGTCGATTTTGATGGCCGAGTATTGGGGCGGCACCTGGTCGATGGTGCCGACGAATCGGGGCAATGCGGCCAGGATCTGCTCCCGAGTCGGCCTCGCGTCCGACTGCGCGATCACCCGGCCCTCGCGGTCGTCGGTGTCCGTGGCCGCCCCCCACACGGCGGTGAATTCGTAAGTCTTGTCGCCGTCCATGGCGAACGAAACGGTCTTGGTGGCCTCGCCGAGCGCGATGGGAATCACCCCCGTGGCCATGGGGTCCAGCGTGCCGGCATGGCCCACCTTGGCGGCGCCCAGTTGCTTGCGCACGCGCGCCACCACGCCGGCCGACGTGATGCCCGAGGGTTTGTCGATGACCAGCCAGCCGTGAATCGGCTGCCCCTTGCGCTTTCCCATTTATTCTTCTTCGTCGCGCGACGTGCGCGCCAAGTCTTCACCCGCCTCGTCGTCGTGACGAAGGTCGCGCGCCACTTCGGGGCGATGCAGCAAGGTGGCGATATGTTCGGCCTGGTCGAAGGTGGTATCGGCCGCGAACACCAAGTCGGGCAGAAATTTCATCTGGACCATCTCGGCGATGCGCCGGCGCAAGAACGGCTTCACCCGTTTCAAGCCCTCGAGGATGGGCTTGGGATCGCCGCCGCCCAAGGGAACGATATAAACGCGCGCGTGACGCAGATCGGGACTGGGCCTGACCTCGGTCACGGTGATGCTGACGTTGGCCAAGGCCGGATCGCGAAAGGTTTCGCGCTCGAACACGGCGGCGAGCGCGTGGCGAATTTCCTCGCCGACGCGCAGTTGGCGTTGCCCGGGGGGTTGGCGGTTTTGACGATGGCGGGACATGGCGACTCGTCCGAACACTTTCCTCGCGGTCGCGGCTCGGGCCTCAAGCCCGCGCCACGATTATAGCGTCGCCGCGACGCGCTCCAACTCGAAGCACTCGATCATGTCGCCGGGCTGGATGTCCTGATAGTTGGCCAGCGCCATGCCGCACTCGTAGCCCTCGCGCACTTCCTTGACGTCGTCCTTGAAGCGCTTGAGCTGCGACAGATCGCCCTCGTGAATGACGATGTTGTCGCGCAGCAAGCGCACTTTGCAGCCGCGCTTGATGACGCCTTGCGTCACGCGGCAACCGGCGACCTTGCCGACCTTGGTGATGTTGAACACCTCGCGGATCTCGGCGTAGCCGATGAAGGCTTCCTTGAACGTCGGCGACAGCATGCCGGTCAGCGCCTTCTTCACCTCGTCGGCCACTTCGTAGATGATCGAGTGATAGCGAATGTCGATGCCGTCGCGCTTGGCCACTTCGCGGGCCTGGGCGTTGGCGCGCACGTTGAAACCGATGATCACGGCCTTGGACGCCTTGGCCAGCGTCACGTCGGATTCGTTGATGGCGCCCACCGCGCCCAGGATCACGTTGACCTTGGCCTGGTCGGTGCCGATTTTCTGCAGCGTGCCGGTCAAGGCCTCGACCGAGCCCTGCACGTCGGCCTTGATCACCACCGGGAGTTCCTTGATCTCGCCCGCTTTGATCTTGGCGAACATCTGCTCCATGGTCGTGGCACCGATGCTGCCGCCCTGGCCGGCGATGCGCAGCTTGCGTTTGCGGAACTCCGAGACCTCGCGCGCGCGGGCCTCGTCTTCCACCACGATGAAATCGTCGCCCGCCGAGGGCACGCCGGAGAAGCCCACGACTTCCACCGGCGTCGAGGGCGGCGCGGCCTTGATTTGCTTGCCGGCATGATCGATCAGCACGCGCACGCGGCCCCACTCGGCGCCGGCCACGTAGATGTCGCCGACCCGAAGCGTGCCGCGCTGCACCAGCACGGTGCCCACGGGGCCCACGCCCTTTTCCATCTTGGCCTCGATGATCGCGCCTTCGGCGGCGCGGTTCGGATTGGCCTTGAGATCCTGCACTTCGGCCTGCAGCAAGATCACCTCGATCAGCTTGTCGAGGTTGGTTTTCTTGAGGGCCGAAACCTCGACGCTCAAGGTCTCGCCGCCCATTTCTTCCAGCACGACCTCGTGATTCAGCAGGTCGCTGCGGATTTTCTGAGGATTCGCGCCGGGCTTGTCGATCTTGTTGATGGCCACGATCATCGGCACGCCGGCGGCCTTGGCGTGCCTGATGGCCTCGATGGTCTGCGGCATGATGCCGTCGTCGGCGGCCACCACCAGCACGACAATGTCGGTGACCTTGGCGCCGCGCGCGCGCATGGCCGTGAAGGCCTCGTGGCCCGGCGTGTCGATGAAGGTGATCACGCCGCCCTTGGGCGTGGTCACTTGATAGGCGCCGATGTGCTGGGTGATGCCGCCGGCTTCGCCCGCGGCCACGTTGGTCTGGCGCAAGGCATCCAACAACGACGTCTTGCCGTGGTCGACGTGGCCCATGATGGTGACCACCGGCGGGCGCGGTTGCGCGTTGGCGTCGTCGTCGGAACCGAGTTTCATGCCGTCTTCCACGTCAGTTTCCGCGACGCGCTTGATCTTGTGACCGAACTCTTGCGCGACCAGTTCGGCGGTGTCGGCGTCGATGACTTCGTTGATGGTCGCCATCACGCCCAGCTTGATCAGGGTCTTGATGACGTTGGACGAGCGCTCGGCCATGCGGTTGGAGAGTTCCTGCACGGTGATGGTCTCGGGCACCACCACTTCGCGCACGATCTTTTCCAGGGGCTTGGTCTGCGCGCTTTGCAGCTTGCGGCGTTCCTTTTCCACCGCGCGGCGCATGGCCGCGACCGAGCGGCTGCGTTCGACGCGGTCCTCGGCGTCCAGGGCGGCCGAAATCGTCAGCTTGCCCTCGCGGCGGCGCGGCTCGACGCGGCTGGTGCGCGGCGGCTTGTGCCCGGTCTTGGCCAGCTTGCGGCGCGGTTCGTCCTCGTCCTCTTCCTCCACGGCGCGCTTGGCGACGGCCCCGACCACGGGCCGCTGTTCGGTGACGATGCGCGCGATGGTCGAGCCGGCGTCGGCCTTGGCCGGCGCGGCGGCGGTCGGGTCTTGCAGGGCGCGCGCGGCTTCCTCGGCGGCGCGGCGTTTTTCTTCCTCGGCCTGGCGCGCCTCTTCGACGGCGCGGCGCTCGGCTTCTTCCTCGGCGTGACGGCGGGCTTCCTCGTCCGCCTTCATGGCGGCTTGCAGCACCTTCAGGCGATGCTCTTTTTCGTCCTCGGTCAGCGTGCCGTGGGCGGGTTCCTTGAACAGAAGTTCGGGCTTGGCCGTCGGCGTCGGCGCCTTGACTTCCAGCACCTTGCCGTCGGCGCCGATCTCGAACTTGCGTTGGCGCTTGCGCTCCACCTGCACGACTTTGGAACGGCCGTGGGAGAAGCTTTGGCGGACCTGTCCGGTCTCCACCTCGGTCTTCTTCAGGCCAAGCTTGCCCGTGCTCAACCGCAAGGGGGCTTTCGTCTTCGCTTCGGTGGGCGCTTCGTTCGACATTCTGTTCTCAATCGCTTTCAGTTTTAGCCGTTTCGATTCACTCTATTTCGCTCTCGCCGGTGGACGCCTGCCCCGCTCAATGGGGCTGCGTCGTTTCGCGCGTCGTCGACCCATCCGACGGCCGTCGCACGCCGCCATACCTGGTCGTCTCCGCCAGGAACGACGTGGTCACGCCGCCCGCCATGAGGCCGATATGCACGGCCTCATCCCGGCCGATCGCCGCCCCCAGATCGAAGCGGCTGAAGCCGTCGACGACCACCGCATCCCGCGCCACGGCCGTCATCTTCGCCCGCTCGGCCGGGGATCCGTCCGAAGCCTCGACCAGCACCGCCGTTCGTCCGCCGGCGGCTTGCGACCGCACCTGATCGGCGCCCACCGCCATCAAACCGGCGCGGCGGGCGAGGCCCAACATCTCGAGACAACGTCGCTTCAGAAGGTTCGACACCGTGTCGGCCAGATCGTCGGGGACCCGGACGGGCTGGCGCGCGGCCTTGGAAAACAGCCGTTTCGCGGCGGCTGTTTCTATCATATCGCGCCGGGCGCTCAACCACAAACCTCGGCCCGGCAGCCGGCCGGCCAGGTCGGGCACGAGCGCCTCGTCGGGGCCCACCACGAAACGAATCATGGCCGTGGTCGGGAAGCTCTCTCCCGTGACCAGACATTGTCGCTCAGTCTCCCCGCGCGGCATGGTGTTCGCGAGCCGCCGTGACCAGGTCGATGGACCTCAGGCCCCCCCGCTCGGCGCGGGGGTGGCTTCGGGGGCCGGGCTCGCGGCGGCGGCCGCGTCCTCGGGGAACCAGTGGGCGCGGGCGGCCATGATGACCTTGTTGGCCGCCTCCAGGTTGATGACGTCGGCGCCCAGCATTTCGACCAATTCGTCGCCCGCCAGATCGGCCAGATCGTCGAGCGTTTTGACGCCCTTTTCGGCCACCGCGATGATCTTTTTGATGTCGAAGCCCTCGATGCCGGCCTCGATCAGGTCTTGGGCCACCTTCAATTCCTTCAGGCGCGCCTCGATCTTCTTGTTTTCTTCCTCGACGTAATTCTGCGCGCGCGACTTGAGCTCGTTGGCGAGGTCCTCATCCAGGCCCTCGATATCGGTCAAGTCCTCGATCGGCACGAAGGCGACCTCTTCCACCGAGGTAAATCCCTCGGTGACCAAGAGGCGCGCCAGCACGTCGTCCACGTCCAGCGCGTCGATGAAGCGCTGCGAGCGCACCTTGAACTCTTCCTGGCGCCGCTCGGATTCCTCGGCTTCCGTCAGGATATCGATGGACCAGCCGGTGAGCTGGCTGGCAAGCCGCACGTTCTGGCCGCGCCGGCCGATGGCCAGCGACAGCTGATCGTCGGGCACCACCACCTCGATGCGGCCGGCGTCTTCGTCGAGCACGACCTTGGAGACTTCGGCCGGGGCCAGCGCGTTGACCACGAAGGTGGCCGGGTCCTCGTTCCAATTGATGATGTCGATCTTCTCGCCCTGCAGTTCGCCCACCACCGCCTGCACGCGGCTGCCGCGCATGCCGACGCAGGCGCCGACGGGGTCGATGGAGGAATCGTTGGAGATCACGGCGATCTTGGCGCGGCTGCCGGGGTCGCGCGCCACCGACTTGATTTCGATGATGCCGTCGTAGATTTCCGGCACTTCCTGCGTGAACAGGGCGGCCATGAAATCGGGCGCGGTGCGGGAGAGGAAAATCTGCGGGCCGCGCTGCTCCTGGCGCACGTCGGCGATGAGCGCCCGGATGCGGTCGCCGTTCTTGAAGTGCTCGCGCGGGATCAAATCGTCGCGGCGCAGCATGCCCTCGGCGCGGCCCAAGTCGACCACGACGTTGCCGAACTCGACGCGCTTGACCAGGCCGTTGACGACCTCGCCGATGCGGTCCTTGTACTCGGAAAACTGGCGCGCCCGCTCGGAATCGCGCACCTTCTGCACGATCACCTGCTTGGCGGTTTGCGCCGCGATGCGGCCGAAGTCGATCGGCGGCAGGGGGTCGATCAGCGCCTCGCCGACCTTGATGTCGGCTTGCTTCTTCTTGGCCTTCTCCAGCGAGATCTGCACGTTCTCGTCCTCGACCGGGTCGGCGACGGTGAGATAGCGCGCCAGGCGAATCTCGCCGGTCTTGCGGTCGATGGCCGCGCGGATGTCCTTCTCGTGCCCGTACTTGGAACGTCCGGCCTTTTGAATGGCCTGCTCAATCGCGATGAACACTTCCTCGCGGTCGATGGTCTTGTCGCGAGCCACCGTGTCGGCCACTTGGACCAGTTCGGGCCGCGCCATGCCGATGCTTTGTGCCATGGAAACTTCCTTACCTTTTCGATGTCTCGTTCGATCTCAAAAACTTATTCACTCTCGTGGGCCGCAGCCTTGGGCCGGCCCTTCATGGTTGCCTTGATCAACGCGTCCGTCAGAATCAGCTTGGCACTCAAGATCGCGTCCATGTCGAAACTCACCTCGGCGTCGTCCACGTTCAGCACCGCTTGGCCGGCCGCGTTCAACCCCACGATCTTGCCCTTGAAACGCCGCCGCCCGTTCAGGGGCAGCTTGGTTTCCAGCTTGGCCTCGAACCCCGCGAAGTCGCGAAAATCCTTGGCCCGCGTCAGGGGCCGGTCGATGCCCGCCGAGCTGACTTCGAGGTCGTAAGCCCCCGTCACCGGCTCCTCCACGTCGAAGATCGCCGACAACGTGGTGCTGATGGCCTCGCAATCATCCACCGCGATCAAGCTGCCGTCGGCGCGGTCGGCCATCACCTGCAACGTCCGCCGCCCGGTGCCGGACGTCAGCCCGACGCGCACGACCTCGTAGCCCATGGCTTCCAAGGTCGGGGCGATCCGCGCCTCCAGCTCCAACAGCCGCTCCAAAGGTCCTCCGTCGCGTCATGCCGCCCAACCGCGAATCGCCCGAATTCGGGCAATAAAAAAAGTGGCCGATCGGGGCCACTTCTGCTGTCGTTCGACATGTGAAGTTCGGTGGGGGATATAGGCGGATTTATCGCAGTTTGCAAGGGTTTTGGGCGATATTTTAGGCGCTCATAGCCCCTTTTTGGGGCCCAGAGTCGGTGCGAAAAAAGCGAAAAAAAGCCGGTTTTCGACCCTCTTTTTCGGCCTTTTGTTCATAGCGCGTACGCACATGGTCGCCAGGCGGGCCCCGCCAATCCTCCGGGCCTTGGGGGCTCCAGGCAAAGGCCGGGTGGGGCGGTACCTGCTCCAGGGCCCAGGCGATATAGACCGGATGGTCGCTGGCGACCCTCAGTTCCGCCCCCGGTTTCATGAGGCGCGCGAGGGTTGCGAGGTTTTGCGGTCCGATGAACCGCCGCTTGGCGTGGCGGGCCTTGGGCCAGGGGTCGGGAAACAGCAGGAACACCCGCGACAGGCAGCAGTCGGGCAAGGCCGGCAGCAACAGCCGCGCGTCTTCATCGAAGATGCGCACGTTGGTCAGATTCCGGTCGGCCACATGGCGCACCAGCGAGGCCACGCCGTTGAGGAATACCTCGCAACCGATGATGCCGACGTTCGGGTTGGCTGCGGCCTGCGCGGCCAAATGCTCGCCGCCGCCGAAACCGACCTCGAGCCAGATGTCTTTGATGTTGCGCGGGAACAATGCGTGGGGGTCAATACGCGCGCCCGGAGGCGGGGGCGCGATGCGCAGTTGCGGCAGCAGCTCGTCCACCAGCGCCGCGCGCTGGGGCTTCAGCGGCTTGCCTTTGCGCCGGCCGTAATAAAGAACGCGCGAACTTTGGTTGGTCGCGTTTGCACTGTTTTTTTCTTGGGCCAAGTGGTTCCCACTTCTCGGGCAAATGCTCCTAAACCCCGAAGGCCGATTCCAGTTGCGGGACGAGGTCGAGACGCTCCCAACTGAATCCACCAGCGCCGTCGGGCTCGCGGCCGAAATGCCCGTAAGACGACGTGCGCGCGTAGATCGGACGGTTGAGCTTCAGGTGCTCGCGGATGCCGCGTGGGCTAAGGTTCATTAGCTCCTGCAGCACCTTCGACAATTTATCCTCGTCGACTTTTCCGGTGCCGTGGGTGTCGATGTACACCGACAAGGGCTTGGCGACGCCGATGGCATAGGACAACTGGATCAGGCACCTGTCGGCCAGACCCGCGGCCACCACGTTCTTCGCCAGGTAGCGCGCGGCATAGGCGGCCGAGCGGTCGACCTTGGTCGGATCCTTGCCCGAGAAGGCGCCGCCGCCGTGGGGGGCGGCACCGCCGTAGGTATCGACGATGATCTTGCGGCCCGTGAGGCCGGTGTCGCCGTCGGGTCCGCCAATGACGAAGCGCCCCGTGGGGTTCACGTAGAACTCGTCCTCGGGGCACATCCAGCCCTTCGGCAGAACGTTGACGACGTGCTTGCGCACGTAGTTGCGGATGGTGTCCTGGTCGACGTCGGCGGTGTGCTGTGTCGAGACCACCACCGAGGTGGCGCGCACCGGTTTGTTGTTGTCGTATTGCAGCGTCACTTGGCTCTTGGCGTCGGGGCCCAGGAACGGCACGTCCTTGGCGTGGCGCGCGTCGGCCAGCGATTTCAGGATTTGATGCGCGTATTGAATCGGCGCGGGCATCAGCTCGGGCGTTTCATTCACCGCATAACCGAACATGATGCCTTGATCGCCGGCCCCCTCGTCCTTGTTGCCGGCCGCGTCCACGCCCACCGCGATGTCGGCCGACTGCGCGTGCACGTGGTACTCGACCTCGGCGGTCTTCCAATGGAAGCCCTCTTGCTCGTAGCCGATGTCCTTCACGGCGTTGCGCGCGGTGTCGATCAACAGATCCTTGGTGACCGAGCCCGGTCCGCGCACTTCGCCCGCCAAGACGATGCGGTTGGTGGTGCACAACGTCTCAAGTGCGACGCGCGCATAGGGGTCGGCCTTGAGGAAGACATCGACGATGGAATCGGAAATGCGGTCGGCGACTTTGTCGGGGTGCCCTTCGGACACGGACTCGCTGGTGAAGACATAGCGACCCTTCGGCACGGAAACCTCCATGGTGTGTGGGAAGAAGCAGCCGGATTGTTATGGGACGCGATGCCCGGCGGCCGATTTGGGGAGGGCAGGGGGTATCGGAGTTCCAGGGATTTGGCAAGGGTGGGCGGGGCCCGGCCGCCGCCCACCGGGCTCCACCCCCGCCGCAGGCGTCGGCGGCGGGGTGGCGGTCCGTCATGACCTGACGCGCCTAGAGCAAGCAGCGTTAAGTTGGAATCGGGCTGCTTGCTCTATGTCATTGTTTGGTCGCGTCGTTGTTGCGGAAAACCGGTTCCCACTTTCCCGCACGACGCTCTAGAACTTGTAGCTGGCGGTCACGCCGAAGCGGCGCTTGTCGGCCAGCGGATACTGGAACGCGCGTTCTTGGGTGGTCGTGCCCGGCACGTTGTTCAGCGCCGGGTTGGCGTTGGGGGCGACGTTCAGGTTCATCTGGTCGACATATCGTATCACGGTGGACGTCGAGCGGTCGTCGGTGAGGTTGTCGACGAACACCGTGAAGGTCCAGGCCTCGGTTTCCAGCCCGGCCTTCAGGTTGAGCAGATATTGCTCGCCGGTGTGGGCCAGGTTGAACACCTGGTCGAACTTGCGGCCGGTGTAGGCGAAGTCGCCCCGCAGGAACCCCGAGATGTCGTCGGTCGCCGGAAACGTGACCCGCCCGAAGGCCGTGGCCTGGGTCTTGGGCGAGTTGGGCGTGCGCTTGCCCCGCAGCGAGGGGTTGCCGAACAACTCGGTCGCCTCGGGATCGTTGAGCACGCGGAACTTGGCGTCGTTGAGCGCGTAGGACACGCCCGCCGTCAGGGTCTCGGTCAGCGCGGCGGTCAGCGTGGCTTCGAACCCCTTGACCCGCGTCTTGCCGGCGTTGATCAGGTACGACTGCGTGCCGCCGGTGGGGAAGATGAAGTTGGTGGTCAATTGCTGGTTCGACCAATCGATATAATAGGCCGAGACGTTGGCGACCGCGCGGCCGTCCCAGAAGGTGTTCTTGGTGCCGATCTCGTAGTTCCAACTGGTTTCCTCGTCGACCGAGCGAATCTCGGGCGGGAAGCGCGGATCGGTATTGAGCGCGCCGGGTTTGTTGCCCTTGGCCACCACGGCGTAAATCAGGCTGTCGTCGGTGGGCTTGTAGTCCAGGGTGAAGCGCGGCGCCCAGCTCTTGAAGGTGTTCTCGATGACCGGCAGGGCGGGTCGCCCGACCGGATTGCGGTTGCCGATCTTGTCCTCGGCGTAGCGCAGCTCGACCGAGCCGGTCAGTTGGTCGGTGAAGTCGCCCGACACCGATCCGAACACCGCCTTGTTGTCCACCGTGTCGAGGCCGAACACCAACGGCGCCGCCGTCGACAGGCGGACCTCGGTCAGGTCGCGCCGCCGCTCGTAATAGAACGCGCCGAGCAGTCCGCGAATCGCTTGGTCCTGGGCGGTCTGCACTCGGATTTCCTGCGACCACTCGTTGCGGTTGGTGACCTCGTTGCGCAACGTGGTGCCGGCGCGGATCGGGTCGGTCGGCGCGCGCACGACCGTGGTGCCGGGGATGGTGTTGCCGAAGAACGTGCCCGCCTGGTAGGTCGAATCGTAGCCGTATTCCGTGTCGGTCCAGAAGGCGCCGGTGTTCGAGACGACGGTGACGGCGCCGGCGTCGTATTCGAGCGTGGCGAACAGCCGGGTGGACTCGCGGCGCAGGCCTTCCAGGCCCCTCAAGCCGGCCCGGTCGATCTGCACGTCGTCCAGGCGCTTGACCTGGCCGCAATAATACTGCCGCGGTGCGCGCAGGAAGCAGTTGTTGGCGAACCGGTCCTGCAGCCCGACGGCGGCCAGGCCGTCGTCGTCCTCGTTGTAGCCGCCGCTGACGCGCGCAGTGAAATCGTCGGTGACGTTGAACTCCAGCGACGCGTTCACGCCCTGGGACTGCTCTTGCCCGACCTTGCGTCCGTCGATGCGGTTGCGGTACTGGCCGCCGAAATCGTACCAGCGGCCCTGGACCATGTAGAACGCCTTGTCTTCCGCCACGGGCCCGCGCGACAGCACGTTGACCTCGTAGTCGTTGTGCTCGGCGGCGCGCGCCGAGACGCTGTGCTCGAAGTCGTTGCCGCCCTTCTTGGTGATCAGGTTGATGGCCCCGGCGAAGGTCGCGCGGCCGAACAGCGCGGCCTGGGGGCCCTTGATCGTCTCCACGCGTTCGACGATGTCGAAGGGAAACGACAAGATGTTGTCGGTGAAGAGGATGCCGTCGACGAACACCGCCGCGTTGCCCTCGCCGAGGATGTTGGACTGGCCGCGGATCACCGGGCGGCTGGTGCCGCCTTGCGCGCCGTAACGGTTGGCGCGCTCGAACGAGAATCCCGGCGTGAATTGGCTGACCTTGAAGACGTCGGTCAGGCCGCGCTCGGTCAACTCGCGCGCGCTGAAGGCGGTGACGCTGATGGGCACGTCCTGCAGCCGCTCCTCGGTCTTGCGCGCCGTGACGACGATCTCTTCCAACTGAAGCTGGGCGGTCTGCTGGGCGTGGGCCGGGCCTGTCATGAGCATGCCGCAAGCGCCCAAAACCGATGTCGAAAGCCAATGCCGACGCAGCATGATCGTGTCTCCTCTTTAGTTTGTTTAGTTTGTCCGGTGCGATCGCCGCCTTTGGCGGCCGATGGGGCGATAGGTTACACAAGAGTGAAACACACTCAATGCTTTCGGCGAACGGCCGTTCTGATGGCGAAGACGCCGTCGGCGCGCGGGCCGGCGACCCGGGGTCCCCGAAGCAAAAACGCCGCCCGGCGGGGGCGGCGTTGGACTGATGCGCGGCAGGGACGACGGATTACTCGTCGCCCTCGCCGTCGTCGTCGGTGGTGGCCAGCGACTTCGCCAGGTCATAGATGCGCCGGCGCACGTGGTAATCCTTGATGCGGTAGTAGGCGCGCACCAGTTCCAGCGTCTCGCGCTTGGTCATGGGGTCGCTGTCGGGAATCTCGATGTCGCGGGACTGGCTCGACAGATTGCGCGGGCTCGAGCTCTGGGTCTCGTCGTTCATCTCGTCGAAGAAAAACTGCACGGGGCAATCGAGCACCCGGCTCAAGTCCCAAAGGCGGCTGGCCCCGATGCGGTTGGCGCCGCGCTCATACTTTTGCACCTGCTGAAAGGTCAGGCCCAAGGCCTCGCCCAATTTTTCCTGGCTCATGCCCAAGAGGGTGCGGCGCAAGCGCACGCGCCCGCCGACGTGCACGTCCACGGGGTTGGGTTTGCCCGACGGCATCCGCCCGCGCGAGGAGCGGGAAAAACCGTCGTCGTCGATGTCTTCTTCCGCTCTCGCCATGGTTCGCTGTCCTCGAAGGCTAGGTCAGGTTAACGTGGGGCACCGTTTTCAGGTTGCGCCCACGAAAAGATTCAATGGGGCAATGATAACCATTCGTTGCAGTCGCAGGCTGGTATCACTACTTTTTTGACACAAAGCCTGCCCGGTTTCAAATTTTTTAATGTCGCGCGGGACCGAGAAAAACCGCCCATCCGGTTCGCGACGAAGATCATAAGTATTTGTTTATAAACGATTTTCAGACCTCTTTCCGTGCCGCCGGATCCACCGGATCAAGACGGTGGTCGCCAAGGCGATGAGAATCAGCGGGATGAGCTGTCCGGCCGCATTAAAGGGTGTGCGAAATTCGGCTACCGCCGGCAAGGGCGCGTCCAAGACCCCTTTCACGTTGAGGTCGATTCGGCCCAGCACGCGCCCGTAAGGGTCGATCACCGCCGATATCCCGGTATTGGCGACACGGACCAGCGGCAAACCTTCCTCCGCCGCGCGCAATTGCGCCGCCGCCAAATGCTGATGCGGGCCGGAGCTGTCGCCGAACCACGAATCGTTGGTGATGTTGAGCAGCCACTGCGCCCGCTGCTCGCCCGCCGGCGGGCCCGTGACCGCGCCCGAGAAAATCGCCTCGTAGCAGATCAAGGGGCTGAAGGGCGGCAGACCGTCCAGCGCCAGGGTGGCGCGCTCCGGACCGGCGCTGAAATCCATGGTGCCTTCGGTGAGCTTCTTGAAGGGAATGAGCCCTCGCAAGGGCAAGTACTCGCCGAAGGGCACCAGATGCACCTTGTCGTAAACGGCGGCAACGGAAGCATCGGGCCGGATCGCGAGCATGGAATTGAACACTTGCTCCACGTCGCCGCCCGTGGCCGCCGCGCGCGGCACGCCGGTGATGAGCAAGCCGCCCGCGGGGGCCACGGCCGCAGCCATGCGCCGGCGCGTCTCGTCGCGGTCGAGCGCGAAAGCCACGGCCGCCTCGCCCCAAATCACGTGCGTGGGCACGCGGCCCGACGGCGTGGTGCTGAGGCGGATGTGTTCCAGAAAATGTTGATCGCGCAGTCCCGGCCGCCACTTGTCGGCCTGACTGATGTTGGGCTGCACCAGCCGCAACACCACGCCCGGCACTTCGGCGGGCGTGCTCAGGCTCAAGCGCAGCCACCCGCCCGCGCCGATGAGCGCCAACAGGGCCAAGGGCGCGCCCGCGATCAGCCAGGCTTCGCGCGAACGCGGCGCGGGTCCCGCCACCGAGGCCAGCGCCGCGGCGCCGACCGTGA
Source organism: Rhodospirillaceae bacterium (assembly GCA_033763995.1). Lineage (GTDB taxonomy): Bacteria > Pseudomonadota > Alphaproteobacteria > Rhodospirillales > Rhodospirillaceae. The sequence goes on from JANRJL010000056.1 coordinate 189,268, forward strand.
GGCAGCTCAGGCCCAAGGTGCCGATGACGGCCGTCACCTGAATCATCGCGGGCCACGCCGTCCAGACCGAGGCCATGGGGTTCCAGGGAAATCCCGTCAGCAGCCAGCCCCGCACCCATTCCGATGCCGCCCAAGCCAATGCGAAGGCCAGCGCGCGCATGGCCGCCGTGGGCGTGCGGTCGTAGGGCAGGCCGTCGGCTTCGTGCGGAATGCGGTTCACGATCCACGCGACCGCGCCGATGTAAAACGCAAAGGCCGCCGCCAAGGCGCCGATGGCCGGCACGGCAAAGGCGCCGTGGGTTTCGGCGTCGACATAAAACGCGTGGGTGATCCACGTCAGGCCCGTGGCGAAATGGCCGAAACCGAAGCTCCAGCCCAGCGCCAGGGCCTCGCGACCGCTGCGGCAGCCTTCCAGCAGCCACAGCAACATCGGAAAAGCGATCCACAACAGCGGCACCGCATGCCACGGCGGCATGGCCAGGGTCGCGAGCGCGCCGCAGAGAAAACTCAATATGAGGCGCTGCCAGAGTTTCAGCGTGAGCAAGCGCGCATGCAGCGCGCCGAGACCGAACCGGCTCATTTGGGCGCTGGGGTGCCGGCGGGCGGGCGGGCCGGCACATTGAGCAGGCGCACCCGGCGCACGCGGCGTGGATCGCCCTCCAGCACCTCGAACTCGAGCCCCGAGTCGTGCTTGACCAACTCGCTGCGCCGGGGCACGCGGCCCGCGAGCCGCGTCACCAAACCGCCCAGCGTGTCGGTTTCCTCGCGCTCCTCGGCGGTGAACACTTCGCCGAACTTGTCCTCGAATTCCTTCAGCGACACGCGCGCGTCCGCGATCACCGTGCCGTCGGAGAGTGCGGCCAACTCCAGGGCCTGATCGGCGTCGTGTTCGTCCTCGATCTCGCCGACGATCTGCTCCACCACGTCCTCAATGGTCAGCAGGCCGTCGATGCCGCCGAATTCATCGACCACCAGGGCCATGTGCGTGCGCTTGAGCCGCATCTCCAGCAGTAGGTCCAGCAGGCGCACGGCGGGCGAGACGAACAACACCTTGCGCAACAGGTCCGCGAGCTTCGGCATGGCGGCGGCGTCTTCCGCGCCCTCGAAGGCCACGACCGAGCCGCCGTGCTCGGCCACCACGCGCGCCAGATCCTTCATGTGAATCATGCCGACCACGTCGTCGAGGCGTCCGCGATAAATCGGATAGCGCGAATGGCCGTCGGCCGAGAGCAGCTTGAGCACCTCGACAAACGGAGTGTCCGCGTCCACCGCCACGATGTCGGCGCGCGGCACCATGATGTCGGCCGCCGTCATGTCGCGCAGCCGCAGCACGTTGGCCAGCAGCAGGCGTTCATGGGGATCGATGGGCGTGGTCGCCGTGCCGGGCTGTTCCTCGATACGCTCCTCGATCAATTCCTCGATGACGTCGCGCACGGTTTCCTGCTCGACCGTGTCGCCGCTGAACCAGCGGCGCACGCGGCCCCACAGCCCGCCGTTGGTTGACGGGCTGGGTGCGCTGGCCGTGGCGCGCGGGGTGTCGCGGACTTCGGTCATGGGCGGACGGGGGTCGGGCGTTTGACGCGGGGCGCCGGCGCGCGCTCGGCGTAGGGGTCGGCGACCCCTAGGCGTCGCAAGATTTTGCGTTCCAAGCGTTCCATTTTCAAAGCATCTCGCTCCGTGTCGTGATCATAACCCAGCAGATGCAGAACGCCATGCGCCACCAAATGAGTGAAATGCGCGCGAAAGGTCTTGTGCTCGGCCTTGGCCTCGCGCGCGAGCGTCTCGTAGGCCACGGCGATGTCGCCCAGCAGCACGCCCGCCGCGCGCGGAACGCGCCCGGCCGGGAAGGCCGGAAAGGACAGCACGTTGGTGCCTTTGTCCTGGCCGCGATGAAGGTGATTGAGGCGGCGGATTTGGCGGTCCGACATGAGAGCGACTGAGATTTCGCAATCCGCAGTGCCCCGCCCGGCCATGGCCAGTGTGGTGCGCGCCACGCGGCGAACCAGGGCGCCGTGGCCGCGGGCGTTGTCGCGCCAGGCCTTGGACATGACGGCAATCTCGATCCGCGCTAGCGTGCTCATCGTGGCGTTTTTGGTCCATGGCGGTCGTAGGCCTCGACGATGCGCGTGACCAGATCGTGGCGCACCACGTCCTGGGCGGTGAAGTTCACGCGCCCCACGCCCTTCACGCCCTTCAAAATGTCGAGCGCGTCGGCCAGGCCCGACTTGGCCCCCACGGGCAAGTCGATCTGGCTCAGATCGCCTGTCACCACCATGCGCGAGTTCTCGCCCAGGCGCGTCAGGAACATTTTCATCTGCACCGGCGTCGTGTTCTGCGCCTCGTCCAGGATGACGAAAGCATTGGCCAGCGTGCGTCCGCGCATGAAGGCGAGCGGCGCCACTTCGATGTCGCCGGATTCAAGATTACGCGCCACCTGATCGCCCGGCAGCATGTCGAACAGCGCGTCGTACAGCGGGCGCAGGTACGGGTCGACCTTCTCGCGCATGTCGCCCGGCAGGAAGCCCAAGCGTTCGCCCGCTTCCACGGCGGGGCGGGAGAGAACGATGCGGTCCACCTGCCCCGCGAGCTTCATGGCCACGGCCTTGGCGACGGCCAGATAGGTTTTGCCCGTGCCCGCAGGGCCCAGGGCAAAGACCAACTCGTTGTCCTGAAGCGCTCGCAGGTAAGTCGCCTGGCCTGGCGTGCGTGCCGAGACGTGACGCTTGCGCGTGCGAATGGTGAGATCGTCGTTGTCGGCTTCGTTGCCGTCGAGCCGCGCGGCGCCGTCCACGTCGCCGGGTTCGATGCTCATGCCCGCTTCGGCGCGCTTGTAGAGATTGAGCAAGGCCGCTTGGGCGCGCAAGGCGGGCTCGCGGGCGCCCTCGATGGCGACGACGTTGCCGTGCAGGTTGAGCGACACGCCCAGACGCTGCTCCAGGCGCTGCAGGTTGCGGTTCTGCGGGCCCACTAAGTCTTGAATGAGGGCGTTGTCGTCGAACTCGCAGGCCAGATGTGGTCCGCTGGTCATGACAGCCGTTCGGAAAGTGATGATGGATTCATACGCGACAGCTCACGCAGCTTTGGCATCGAGCATTTCGGCGTCGAAGCTGTAGGTGCCCAGCGCCGTGAGACGCACGGGCGTGACGCGGCCCACGAGATCGGCCGACGCATTGATGTGCGCGGGCTGCAGGTAGGGGCTGCGGCCCGTCAGTTGGCCGTCGCGGCGACCCGGCCCCACCCACAAGATGTCCATGACTTTGCCGACACAGGCTTTGTTGAAGTCATGCTGCTGGCGTTCCAGCACATCTTGCAATTGCTCCAGGCGCGCGGACTTCACGTCCTCGGCCACTTGATGGGGCAGCGCGGCGGCGGGCGTGCCGGGCCGGCGGCTGTACTTGAACGAGAAGGCCTGGGCGTAACCGATCTCTGCCACCAGCGTCATGGTGGCGGCGAAGTCCGCGTCGGTCTCGCCGGGATAGCCGACGATGAAGTCCGACGACAACGCCAGATCGGGGCGATGGGCGCGCAATTTCGCGACGATGCGCCGGTAATCGTCGGCCGTGTGGCCGCGATTCATCGAGTCCAAGATCCGGTCCGAGCCCGATTGCACGGGCAAATGCAAAAACGGCATGAGCTGCGGCACGTCGCGGTGGGCGGCGAGCAGCTCGTCATCCACGTCGCGCGGATGCGAGGTGGTGTAACGGATGCGCCACAGCCCGTCGATCTCGGCCAGCGCGCGGATCAAGCGGCCCAGGCCCCACGACGATCCGTCGGCGGCTTCGCCGTGATAGGCATTCACGTTCTGGCCCAGCAGCGTGATCTCGCGCACACCGGCGCTCACCAGCCCGCGCGCCTCGGTGATGATGTCGCGTGAGGGCCGCGAAAATTCCGCGCCGCGCGTGTAGGGCACGACGCAGAAGGTGCAGAATTTATCGCAGCCTTCCTGCACCGACAGAAAGGCCGTGGGGCCCTCGGCGCGCGGCGGCGGCAAGTGATCGAACTTGGCCTCGGCGGGAAACTCGGTGTCGATCACCGGGCCCGGGCGGCGCCCGGCCAGCGCCAGCATCTCGGGCAGGCGGTGATAGGTCTGCGGGCCCAGCACCATGTCGACATAGGGCATGCGCTTGGTGATCTCCGCGCCTTCGGCCTGGGCGACGCAGCCCGCCACGGCGATGGTCATGTCCCGGCCTTGGGCTTTGCGCGTCTCTTTGAACGGGCGCAAACGGCCCAGATCGGAGAACACCTTTTCCGCCGCCTTTTCGCGGATGTGGCAGGTGTTGAGGATCACCATGTCGGCGTCCTCGGGGCCTGGCGTGGTCTCGTAGCCGTGGGGGGCCAGCACGTCGGCCATGCGCCGGCTGTCGTAAACGTTCATCTGGCACCCGTAGGTCTTGATGAACAGCTTGCGGCGCGGCTTGGCGGTTGAAGGGGCTGTCGAGTCGCCCACGTGAGGTTCATTCATGGCGCGCGCTGTATAGCCCGGACGGCCCTTTGAAATCAAAGCGGCCGAACTCTGGGGCGGGGCGCTTGTTAATGTTTATGAACGCGGCGGAGGCAGCAGGCTTTGCGAGCCACGCCCGGCCAAAAGCTGAGCGAATCCGCGCCCCGCCACCTGCTCGCAGTGGGCCGCCAGCGCCTTGCGGCCCTCGAACTGGTCGGCGCGGAAGGCCTCGTGGAACACGATTTCCACCGTGGTCTGGCCCAGTTTCAGCACCTGCCACAGGTGCGGGGCGAGCGTCATGTCGCCGTACCAGGCGTAGAAGGCGCGCCAGCCGAAGCCGATGGGCAGGCCGTTGAGCCGGGTATAGGCGATGGAGACGGGCTGCACCGTCACCGGCTGTCCCGCCACCGTCTTTTCCGCCACCGTGAACAAGGCGCTCTTGAAGGGCAGCACGCGGTTGCCGTCGCCCGAGGTGGATTCCGGGAACATGATCAAGGTGCCGCCGTGGTTGAGGCGGTCTTGGATCTGATCGCGGGCGTCGGAGGTGGCGCTGCGCCGCCGGTCGATGAACACCGTGCGCGCCGCCTTGGCCATCCAACCGAACAAGGGCCAGTCGGCCACGTCGGCGCGCGAGATGAACTCGCCCTTCGCCACGGTGCCGATGGCCAACACGTCGAGATAGGACACGTGATTGCTCACCAGCAGCAACGGCCGCGCGCTCGCCGGCGCGCCGCGCACGAGGATGCGAAATCCCAGCACCTTGGCGATGACGCGAAAATAAAAGCGCCGGATCGGCGCGGTCTCGATGCCGACCATCACCAACGGCGCCACCGCGATCATGGCCACGATGGTGATGGTGAGAAACAACACCGCGCGCAGGGCGGCCATGACCGTGCTGACGGCTCCCGTGGGCAGCGTCGCGTCGGAGATCAACGATGATGCGTGAATGTCGGTCAAGTCCCTACCGCGGGCCGAGATCGTAGTGCCGCGTGTAGCGCCCGGCAATGAGGTCGGTCTTGACGACGATGCACACGTCGGTGGTGTTGAACTCGTGGTCGATCACCGCCCCGTCGCCGACGAAGCCGCCCACGCGCAGGTAGCCTTTCAGCAGGGGCGGCAGCGCGGCCAGCGCCCGGCGCGCGTCGATGCGCTCGGGGTCGGCCCGGCGCATCTCGACGCGGCGCTCGTCGAGCGCGCGCGGGCGCAAGTCTTCGGGGGCCAAGTGGTTGCAATACAGGTAGGTCAACGCCTGGGCGTGGGCATCGGGATCGGTGCCCGGCAGGCTGCCGCAGCCGAACATGATGTCGATGCGGTGGGCCATGACGTATTCGGCGATGCCGCGCCACAGAAGCTGCATGGTGCTGCGGTCGCGGTAGGCGGCGTCGACGCAACTGCGGCCCAGTTCCATGACCGCGCCGGGAAAGCGCAGCAGCGGCGAGACGTCGAACTCGCCCGCGCTATAAAAGCCGCCCGCCACGGCGGCGTGTTCGCGGCGCATGAACCGGTAGGTGCCCACCACGCGGCGGTCGGCGCTCTCGCGCACGTCCTCGACGATCAAGTGTTCACAGACCCCGTCGAAGGCATCGACATCGCGTTTGGCGGCGGCCATGGCGGGCGTGGGCCGCGCGCCCATCTCCTCGTAGAAGACGCGGTAGCGCAGCGCCTGGGCGGCGTCGATGTCGGCGGCGGAGGTGGCCAGCCGAATGGTCTGGTCGCCGGCCGTGACGGGGCGGAACTCAGGGCTCTGGCACAGGCCCGCCGTGCTGGTGGGGACGGCAGTGGGGGTCAACAACGTCATGACAGCCTTCGTCGCGCGGTGAAGTGACGTCGTCCCTGACGTGCGGCCGGTTCATGTCCGGCACTGGCTTTATGAGGCAGCACCATAGTCGGCATTTGTGATCGTTCTGTCGCAGCCAGATGATCGTTGTGTTGCATCGCCCGTCACGGCGCCGGTTGTCGACTTAAAATATGTTCAAATTTTGTTACAACCCCAGTCTGCGCGGTGAAGGCGGCGTATCCGGGGCTGCCTTATTTCTTGTCCAGGGGCTCGGCGTAGAGTTCCAGCCGGTGACCCACCAGCTTGTAACCGTAGGAGCGGGCCACTTCCTGCTGCAGCCGCTCGATGTCGTCGTTGCTGAACTCGATCACCTTGCCCGTGCGGATGTCGATGAGGTGGTCGTGATGACTGATGGGGGCCGACTCGTAGCGCGCGCGCCCGTCGCCGAAGTCATGGCGTTTAACGATGCCCGATTCCTCGAACAGCCGCACGGTGCGGTACACCGTGGCGATGCTGATGCGCGCGTCCACGGCGACCGAACGGCGGTGAACCTCCTCCACGTCGGGGTGATCGACCGCGTGCGAGAGCACACGCGCGATGACCCGGCGCTGCTCGGTCATTTTCATGCCCTTGTCGACGCAGCGCGCCTCGATGGATGAGGGTCCTGGGGCCGGGGTGGGGGTCGACAGACTCACTTGAGACATGGTCGCGTCTCTCTCCGGGGCCAAGTGCGCGGCGCGGCATGCGCATCGGCTCATATCAAAAAAGGGGCTGTATTCAGCCCCATTATCATAGGTTCGCAACTGGCGCGAGCAAGGTGTCGCGACAAATAAATGCTGCCCGCGGCCGGCCTTGTGGCGATACGGTGCCCCGCCTTATGTAGGAATGCCGCCCCCAACCAGGCCCGCGACCATGTCAGAGACCGCCATTACCCTCGATATCACCGGCGATGTTTGTCCCATGACCTTCGTGAAAACGAAGCTGTTGCTGGAGAAAATGCCCGTGGGCGCGCTGGTGACGGTGCGGCTCAAGGGGGCGGAACCGCTGGACAACGTGCCGCGCTCGGTGCGCGCTCACGGCCACGAAGTGGTGTCGCTGGCGCCCGAAAATGCCGCCGCCGCGCACCCCGGCGCGCCGCACTTGCTGGTGATTCGAAGAACTTAAGTGAGCTTCCGCTCCATCACCAGGGCGTCGATCATGTCGGTGCCGCGGGCGTAATAGCGCGGCCGTTCGCCGCAAAGCGCAAATCCGCAGGCCCGGTACAGCGCCACGGCGGCGGTGTTGTCCTTGGCCACCTCGAGAAAACACTTTTGGGCGTTCAAAGCCTTCACCTCGGCCAGGGCGCGTTCCACCAATGCGCGTCCGATGCCCTGGCCGCGGTTCTCGGGCCGCACCGCCAACGTCAGAATCTCGGCCATCTCGGCCACGGCGCGCATGAGAATAAATCCCACCGGCTGCGGGCTGGCGGCGATCCAGGCGGTGACGCCCGCTTGGCTCAAGAGCGAGGCAAAGAAAGCTTCGCTCCAGGGCTCATCGAAGCCGGCGCGGTGGATGGAGGCCAGCAGGGCTGCATCGGCGGTGGTCTCGATAGTGACGCTTGCGGTCATGGCCGCAACAGGCCGCCGTCGGCGCGCAGGGTCACATCGGGCGCGCGGCCATAGACCGGCAAGGCGCCGCGTGGGTCAGGTGGGCGCGTGGAGGCGATCTCGGCGATCACGGCGGGGTCGCACGATGAACCGGCACTTGATGTCACAGCGGCTGAACCCAACGCCTTCACCGCCAAGGCCGCGCCGTCACCGACGACGACAACAGACCCGCCGCCGCACCACGCCGCCAATCGGTCCAAGGCCACCACCTCGATCTTATTCAACGCTTGTGCGTCTGCATCGAAAAGTTGCGCGAACACGTCGCCGCGCTTGCTGTCGACGGCGGCGAGAATTTTGCGGTCTGATCTGCGTTCTCCGGCATGCACCATGGCCGCGAAAATTTCGGTCGCGCTCACGCCGATCACCGGCACGTCGGCGGCGAGCCCCAGGCCACGCGCCGTGGCGATGCCCACCCGCACGCCGGTGAAGGATCCCGGCCCCACGCACACCGCGATGCGGTCGAGCGCGGCGTAGGTCAACGCGGCCCGCGCCATGACCCGCTCGATCATCGGCATCAGGGCTTCGGCGTGGCCTTGGGCCATGGCCGCGCTTTCGTGGGCGCTGAGTGTGCCGTCACGCCACACGCCGGCGGTGCAGGCCAGACCAGCGCTGTCGATGGCGAGAATTTTCATAAGCGCATCTCCGCGCGCATTGTTGCGTGCCGGTGAATATTGCAAGCTGCGCGCAGAAGTTTCACGGAGTTCACGCAATGTCCTTGGTCGAGATCGCAGCGCCCGCCTTCGACGTTGATATCTTCATCGCCTACGCCAGCGTTGAGAATTTCACGGGCAAGCCGGTCTATTGCCGGCCCGGGTGCTACCTTCATGCCGATGCGGCGGCGCTGTTGCAACGGGCCATTCAGCTCGCCAAGCCCCATGGCCTGCGGCTCAAGATTTTCGATGCCTTCCGCCCCGCCGAGGCTCAGTGGGCGCTGTGGGCCCACACGCCCGACCCCGATTTCCTGGCCGATCCCAAGCGCGGCTCGCCCCATTCCATGGGCGCGGCGGTGGATCTAACGCTGGTGGACGGCGCGGGGGTCGAGCTCGACATGGGCACCGCTTTCGATGCTTTCACGCCCCAGTCCTCTCACGGCAACACCGAGATTTCCGTCACGGCCCAGCGCAACCGGCTGATGCTGCTGGGCCTCATGTCGGCGGCCGGGTGGGACTTCTACAGTAAAGAGTGGTGGCACTATCAGTTGTTCCAGCCGCGCGGGCGTTACCCGGTGCTGGGCGACGACGCCTTGGCGGTGCCCATGATCTCGCCCGAGGTCCGCGCGCTCGCCGCCGCCACGGCCGCGAAATATTCCTAACGGCCGCCGCCGAATAAATTGGACAGACTGAAAACGACCCCTCCCTAACCCTCCCCTTTTCAGGGGAGGGAGAAAACAGAAACTTCAGGTATTTGATTTTCTCCTCCCCCTGAAAGGGGGAGGTGCAGGAGGGGGTCGTTTATCGCCCCAGCGCCGACTCAAATGTTGGCCTCACCCCGCCAATACCTCGGCGACGGAGCGCGGCGCATGACCGCCGCGTCCCGGCAGTTGCGATTTTTCGAAGGCGCGTTTGATCCAGGTGCTGCCGGCCTCGGCGTCCTGGCGCTCGCCGGTCTCCAGCTCGGCCATCAGCAGTGCCGCGCGGGCATGAACATCGGCGGAAACGTCCTCGCCCAGCAGCGGCGCCAGCCGGTTGCGCGCCTGGCCCCACAGTTGCGCTTTCAGCGACGCCTCGGCCAAGGCCAAGCGGCTTTCGGGATGATCGGCGCTGTCCTTCACCAGGCGCTCGACGCGGCGCGCCCAGTCGAGCGTCGTCTCGCCGGGCATGGCGGCGCGGTAGGCGCGCAGCAGGGCCTGGCCGGGATGAGCCGTCCACGCCCGCTCGATCTCGGCCGCGGCCTTCTTCTGTTTGCCCTGCATCGCCAGCGCGCGGGCATGGGCGGCGATGGCGCGCTCGCCGCCGCCGGCGTCGAGCGCCTTGCGCGCCGCGGCCTCGGCGGCATTGGCGTCGCCGTGGCTGATGGCGTCCTCGGCGGCGCGGGTGGAAAACTCAGCCCGTAAACGTTTGTGAATCTCGGGCGCGTAGTGATCGCGGCTGAGTTTGCTGTCGAGCGCGCCGAGCGCATCGGCCCACCGGCCGTTGGCGATTTGCACGTCGAGCACCATGTCCATGGCCCACTTGGGCGCATCCTTGCGGGCGAGCGCGCGCTTGGCGTAGTTGAGCGCGCCCACCACGTCGCCTTCGGTTTGGGCGCGCGCGGCCAATTCGCGCAAGGCCGCCAGCTCCGTCTCCGGTTTGTCGAGCAAGCCCGCCGCGATGCTGCGCAAGGCCGCCCCATCACCGGTGGCGGCGGCGGCGTGTGTGGCCAACATTTGCGTGGCGGGATTATCGTCCAGCAGGGCCGCGGCTTCCTTGGCGAACTTGCGCGCGGCTTGCGCTTGGCCCGCGTGCACGGCGGCAAAGCCGTGACCCAAGGCCGTCAGCCCGCGCGCGGTGCGGCGTTCCTTGCGCGCGGCGGCAAAGCCCAGCGCCGTGCCGCGCAGCAGCGCGATGATCTTCGCCACGGCCAGAACCGCCAGCACCGTGAGCGCGACGATCAACAACAAAATTCCGACCGAAGTATCCATCCGCCAGCCGCGCCAGATCACGCTCACCGCGCCGGGATCGTTGGCCAGCCACACCGCGCCCGCCGTGAGGCCAGCGAGGACCGCGACGAACAGCACCAGCCGAATCATGGTGCCGCTCCGCTTGCAGCCCCGGTCTTGGCGGCGGTGGAACTGCCCATGGCGCCGACGCTGCGGGCCGCGAGTTCATTGAGGGCGCTATCGGCGGCGACTTTGGCCTTGGCTTGGTTCAACCACCCCGCCGCCGCCGTGGCCGGAGCACCCGCGAGAGTTTCCAACTCTCTCACAGCGCCCGCCAGATCGCCGGAAGTGAGCGCCGTCTCGGCGCGCGCCACCACCGCGCCCACGGCGGGGCCTTCGGGCGTGCCGACCGGGCGAATGCTCAACACCGACAGCGCGCGATCCAAAACGCGGCGCAACCAGGGCGCATTGGCGTCGGGCGCGGCACCGGCGCGAACCGTGGCCGCCGCCACGCCGGCGAACGCGGCCGTCAGCGCCTCGGCGCGCGGTGCGCCGGTGGATGCGCGGCTCGCCAGGGGCTCGGCGTTGAAGGCGACACCTGCTCGCGCGGCCAGTTGATTGACGGTTTCAAGTTCGATGGCATACGCGCGTCCGGCGTTTACCGCCGCGCGCAATTGTGCCGTCGCCAGCACCAAGGCCGTGGCGGCGATTTGATCGCGTTTTTCCAGGGCGGCGATGCGCTCGCCCAGGGCCAGCACGCTGTTGGCCTCGGCACTCTTGCCTTCCAGTGCGTTGAGCCGCGTGGCGACGTCTTCCAGCCGCGCGACGTTGCCGATGGCCGCTTCCAGCGTCGCCACCCGAGCGGTGACGTTAGTGAGCTGGCGCGCTTGATTGACCACCGAGTCAGCCAAGCCCTCGGGCGATGCAGTTGCGCCTGTGCTGGGCCGTGACTCAAGGGCCTTCACGCGCTCGGTCAATGCCGCAAGGACCGCACCATCGGTTGCCGCCGGCGCCGGGCGTTGTTCGACCGCCGCGAGACGTGCGTTGAGCGCGGTCACGTCGGCGGCCAGGGCCTCGGCGCGGGCTTGCAGGGCGGTGACTTGCTCGAGCGTGGGTGTGGCGGGGGCGGGGGGCGCGGTCTCGGGGGCCACGACTTGGAGCACGCCGCGCACCTGCGGTGCCCACCACGGCGCCGAGAATAAAATGCCGCCCGCCACGACGATGACGGCGATCACGAACATCGCGAAACGGCGGCCCGCGCTGCTCTGCTTCTTATAGGTCTGTTGCGATGCAACGTCCTCGACCGGTGTCTCCGCCGCGGCATCCGCCTCTCCGCTGCCGACGCGGAAGCGCTGGTTGAGCGCGCGCGCATCGGCGGCGTCCTCGGCCAACAGCCGCGCCGCGCGGCCGCCGCCGCGCGGGCTGGCTGGTGCGGCTTTGGCCTGCTCCGGGGCCTGCTCCGGGGCTTGATCCTGGCCAAGATCGTCGGGCGGTGACATGCCGGTTTGCGGGGACTCGAGTTTCTGGTTTTCGGCCGGTGCGGCCGGGGGCGCCATTGTAGCCAATGGAGTCTCCTCTTTCATGCTTTCTTCTACAACCGCTGCCACGGCTTGTTTTGACGTGGGCGGCGAATGGGGCGGTGCGGCGGCCGCTTCGGGCAGGGCGGCGAGATCGACCATGGGAATCATCTCGGGCTGCGGCAGACCGGGCTCCTGCGGCGAGGCCGACGGGATCTCGGGCAAATCGGGCGTGGCGGGCGGCGTGAGGACGGTCCGGTCCTGGGCCAAGCGATCCAGGGCCAAGGGCGCCAGGGCCGCCGCATCGAGCGGCTGGGGAGCCGCGTCGATCCGCAGATCGATTTCGCTCGCCCCGGCGGGCGGCGCGCTCGGCGGGGCCGTCGTCTCAGGGCGTGCGCGCAAGCCGTCGGCTTGCGGTGCCGGCGGCGGCGGACGCTTGCGTGTGACCAAGTTGCGCAGCCGGCTCAACAGCCCCGCGCTCTCGGCCGGCGTTTCGACGGCGGCCGCGATGCGCGCGTCCTCGGCGTCCAGCGCCGGAAGGCTCTGCTCCTCCAAGGCCGGTTCCGTCACGGGGCTTGGGGCCGCGGACGTCGGCGCCAGGCCCGACACGCGCGGCGGTTCCAGCACCGTGGCTGCGGCGGCGGCCACGACGGCGGCGCCCAGGGCGGGAACCTCGGGCATGGGCGCGAGCTCGATTTCCACCGCGCCGTGGGGTGGGCTCGCGCGCTCTTTCTCGCGGCGCTCGTTTTCCAGGCGCTCGCTTTCCAGGCGCGCAGCCTCCAGGCGTTCTTTCTCGCGCCGTTCCGCTTCTTGTTTTTCCCGTTCACGGCGTTCCGCGTCTTGTTTTTCGCGCTCACGGCGTTCAGCCTCTAGTCGTTCTTTCTCGCGCCGTATCGCCTCTTGCCTTGCTTTCTCCTGGCGGGCGCGTTCCAAGCGCTCCTGTTCGCTGCGTGCGAGTTCCTGGCGCAGTTGCTCGGCGCGCTCCTGTTCGCGTCGCGCCCATTCTTCCTTCGTCATCTGGCGGCGCTCGGCTTCGGCGCGGGCGATTTCCTGCAACTCGGCCTCGCGGCGCTCTTTGTCCAGGCGCTGCTGCTCAAGGCGCTGTTGCTCGCGCTCCTCGGCCTGTTGTCTTTCCTGTTCGCGCCGCTCCACGTCGCGCCGGACCCGCTCGGCCTGCTCCTGGGCGAAGCGTTCCTCGGCCAGCTTGGCCGCGACCGTGCGCTCGGCCCGCAGGCGTTCGGCTTCGAGGCGTTGTTGTTCACGCTGCTCCGCAGCGATGCGCGCGGCTTCGGCGGCGAGTTGCTCCTGTTTGCGCCGCTCCGCCGCCAAACGCTCTTTTTCCTGCCGCGCCGCCTCTTGCTTTTCTTTCTCCTGGCGGGCCTGTTCGAGGCGTTCTTGTTCGCTGCGTTCCAGTTTCTGGCGTAGCTCTTCGGCCCGTTCGAGTTCGCGCTTCGCCCACTCTTCTTGGGTCATTTGGCGACGCTCGGCTTCGGCGCGCGCGATTTCCGCCAGCTCCGCCTCGCGGCGTTCTCTATCGAGGCGTTGCTGCTCCAATCGTTCCTGTTCACGCTGCTCCGCGGCGATGCGCGCTTGTTCGCGCCGCTCCACGTCGCGCCGGGCCAGCTCCGCGCGGTCTTGCACGAAGCGTTCCTCCGCCCGCTTGGCCGCTTCGGCGCGCTCGGCGCGCAGGCGTTCGGCCTCGATGCGTTGGTGTTCACGCTGCTCCGCGGCGATGCGTTCGCGCTCGGGGCGTTCGGCCTCGCGCCGGGCTGCCTCGGCGGCGCGTTCCTCTTGCGCGCGTTGCCAACGCGCTTTGATCGTCGTGCCCAGGCGCTTAAACACGCCGGGGCCCGGCGGAACCTCTGGTTTCTTCGGCTCGTTCGCGAGTTCCGATGCGGGTTCTATGGGCGCGATGAAAGGCGGCGGTGCGGGTGCGGGCTTTGCCGCCGCGACCGGTCGTGGCTTGGCCGGCTCCGGCTTTGGCGCCTCCGGCTTTGGCGCCTCGGGTTTTGGCGCTTCAGGCGTCGCCGCTTCTGGTTTGGGTAGCAGCGCGTCGTCCACCATGGCGACGACGGACCCCGCGTCGGCCTTGGGCGCGCTCACGATGCGCGCGAATTTCAGCACCGTCAGGGGAGCGGCCACCACCGGCGAAGCCACCACGGCGATGATGGGCCGCACGGCCGCGTCCAATTCCGCCCGTTGCACCAACTGCGCGAAGGCGCGCGCCTCGTCGGGGCTGAAGAATACGCCTGCGTCGTAGGCCTTGGCGCGCAGCTCCTGCTGCAGGGCGTCGGGCAAGGCTTCGGCGCGCCTCACGGCATAAAGCGCGCTCATGCGCACCGAGAAGCCCGCGTTGTTGAGCATGGCCGACAAATTGATCGGCGCGCTGGTGCTGCACACATAGATCAGCGCGCCCAGCTTCGGGCTGAGACTTTTCTCGATGGCCTTCGCGAGGGCACCGGCATCGCCGTGAGCGTTGCGCACGTCGGTGAAGCCGAGCCGCGCCAGTTCGGCCGCGCTGGCGTCGCCGTCGCAGAACACCGGAAAGGTGCGCACGCCCACGGCGTTCGCCAGGGCCCGCGCGCCGTCGGCATCGGTGACGATGAAGGCTTGCGCGGCGGCCAGGTTGGGGGCCGCTTCGTCGGTGGCCTCCACGGCCACCAACGGATGTGCCGCGACAACGTGTCCGCGTGCACGCAAGGCCCCGGCGGTGGCTTCGGCATCTCCCCTGGCTCGGACGATCAAGACCCGCATGCAAAGCCTGCGTGGCGCGTTCCCATGAATTGGTGTAGGGGCAAGTTGTAAGGGCTGAGGCGGCGCCCGCAAAGCACTTCGACGCAAATTTGTTAAGGAATTCAGGCCCCTTGCGCGTTCTCGGCATCGAAACCAGCTGCGATGAAACGGCCGCCGCCGTGCTTGAGGCCGCACCCGGCGAAAGCCCCCGCGTGCTGGGCGAGGCGGTGCTGTCGCAGGTGGCCGAGCATCGCCCCTTCGGCGGCATCGTGCCCGAGGTGGCCGCGCGTTCGCATCTGGCGCACCTCGATGGGCTGATCCGCCGCGCCATGACGCACGCTCACATCTCCTTCGCCGATCTCGATGCCGTGGCCGCCACCGCCGGTCCGGGGCTCATCGGCGGGGTCATGGTGGGCGTCATGACCGCCAAGGCCATCGCGGCGGCCCACAAGATTCCGTTCATCGCCGTCAATCATCTGGAGGGCCACGCGCTCACGGCGCGCTTCACCGACAACGTGTCGTTTCCGTTTCTGCTGCTGCTGGTCTCGGGTGGCCATTGCCAGTTGCTCGTGGCCGAGGGTGTGAACCGCTATCGCCGTTGGGGCACCACGGTGGACGACGACGTGGGCGAGTGCTTCGACAAGGCGGCCAAGATGTTGGGGCTGGGTTATCCCGGCGGCCCGGCCATCGAGCGCGCGGCGAAAGAAGGCGACGCCCAACGTTTCGATCTGCCCCGTCCCATGAAGGGCAAGCCGGGGTGCGATTTTTCGTTCTCGGGCCTCAAGACCGCCGTGCGCCAAGCGGCCGAATCGCTTCCGCCCGGGCCCTTCAGCGCGCGCGACGTGGCGGACCTGGCGGCGTCCTTTCAGGCCGCCGTGGCCGACGCCGTGGCCGACCGCGTGCGCCGCGCCGTCGCGCGTTTCAGAACCGAGTATCCGCACGGCCGTGCCCTGGTGGTGGCAGGCGGTGTCGCGGCCAACACGTTGTTGCGCGCCAAGCTCAAGACGCTCGCGGAAAAATCCGGCCTCGATTTCGTGGCGCCGCCCCTGAATCTGTGCACCGACAACGCCGTCATGATCGCCTGGGCGGGCATTGAGCGGCTGCGCGCGGGCCTGGCCGATCCGCTCGACTTTAAACCTCGCCCGCGCTGGCCCCTGGATCCCGATGCCGCGCCCGCCATCGGCGCGGGCGTGAAGGCCTAACCTCTATAATTTGTGATACCCCCGGTACCACGCCACCATTTTGGCGAGGCCCTCGTCGAGCGACACCCGCGGCCGGTAACCCACGGCGCGTTCCAGCGCCGAGATTTCGCACCAGGTGGCGTCCACCTCGCCGGGCTGGATCGGAACGCGGTTGAGTTTGGCTTTCTTGCCGATGTGTTTTTCCAAGAGCCGCACGAAGTCCATGAGGTCCACGGGCTCGCCGCGCCCGATGTTGAACAGCCGGAAGGGGGCCACGCTGCTGCCGTCGGGGCTGGGGTCGAAGGCGTTCCAGCCGTCGTCGGCCACGGGCACGTGGTCCAGCACGCGCACCACGCCCTCGACGATGTCGTCGATGTAGGTGAAGTCGCGGCGCAAATCGCCCGCGCCCTTTGTGTGAAGGTCGATGGTTTCATCTGCGAAAATCCGCGCGGTGAATTTGGTGGGCGCCATGTCGGGCCGCCCCCACGGGCCATAGACGGTGAAGAACCGCAAACCCGTGCAGGGAATCTGAAACAGGTGCGCGTAACTATGCGCCAGCAACTCGTTGCTGCGCTTGGTGGCGGCGTAGAGGCTGATGGGATGATCGGCCGAATGATTCTCCGCGAAGGGCAGCGAGCGATTGGCGCCATAGACCGAGCTCGACGAGGCGAAGATTAAATGCGCCACGCGCAGCGCGCGGGCGGCCTCCAGGATATTCGCGAAGCCCACCAGGTTGCTGTCCACATAGGCTTGCGGATTTTCCAGGCCATGGCGCACGCCCGCCTGCGCGGCCAAGTGCACGATGCGCGTGGGCTTGGCCTCGTCCATGGCCGCCAGCACCAGGGGCTTGTCGGCGATGTCGAGGCGGTAGCCGCGATAGTTCTTGTGCCCCGCCAGCCGTGCCCAACGGGCCTCCTTCAATCGCACATCGTAATAGGTGTTGAAGTTGTCGAGGCCGGCGACGACGTGGCCCAGGGCCAGCAGCCGCTCGGCCACGGCCGCGCCGATAAATCCCGCCGTGCCGGTCACAACGATCGTCATCGGCTCAGGCCTGATAGACATTGCAGTTTGCTCATGCCAAGACTTTGCCATGAAACCGCGCGCGATTTCTCGAAAATCTGGAGCCCTTCGGTGCAGCGCATCGGCGTGATCGGGGCGGGGGCCTGGGGCACGGCCTTGGCGCTGACGGCCCGGCGCGCGGGGCGCGACGTGACGCTCTGGGCTCGCGAGCCCGAGGTGGTGGACTCCATCACTCGCGAGCGGCGCAATACATTGTTTCTTCCCGATGTGCCGCTCGATGACGGCCTGCGCGTCAGCGCCGACATGGCCGCCGTCGCCCAAGCCGACGCGGTGCTGCTGGTGCCGCCGGCGCAGCACTTGCGCGCCACCTGTGCCGCCCTCAAACCCCATTTGGCCGCGAACACGCCCGTGGTGATTTGCGCCAAGGGCATCGAACAGGACACCTGCGCGCTCATGACCGAGATCGTCGCCGAGGTCCTGCCCGGCCACGTCGCCCTGGTGCTGTCGGGGCCCACCTTCGCCAAGGACGTGGCACTCGGCTTGCCCACCGCCGTCACCCTGGCGACGGGCGTGCCCGACGTGGGCCGCGCCATCGCTGGCGCGCTCAAAACCAAAACCTTCCGCCCCTATGTCTCGGCCGATCCCGTCGGCGTCGAGGTGGGCGGTGCGGCCAAGAACGTGCTCGCCATCGGCTGCGGCATTTCCGACGGCAAGGGCCTGGGCGCCAATGCGCGCGCGGCGCTGCTGACGCGGGGGCTGGCCGAAATCGTGCGGCTCGCGGTCGCTTGCGGCGGCCGGCCCGAAACGCTCATGGGTCTCGCCGGGCTCGGCGATCTGGTGCTCACGGCCACGTCCATGCAATCGCGCAACTACTCGCTGGGTGTGGCCTTGGGCCAGGGCAAGACGCTCGATGAAATCCTGGGCGCGCGCCGCGCCGTCACCGAGGGCGTCACCACTGCCGCGGCGGTGGTGAAACTCGCAGGATCGAAGAACGTCGAGATGCCCATCTGCGCGGCCATGAACCGCGTGCTCAACGCCGGCGCGTCGGTGGACGGCGAACTGCGCGCCCTGCTCGACCGCCCGCTGCGGGACGAGGTGGACGCGCGATGACCTCGCCTTCGTTCAAACTCTATCCCGTCATTCTCTCCGGCGGTTCCGGCTCGCGGCTGTGGCCGCTCTCGCGCGAGGATTACCCCAAGCAACTGCAAGCCTTGGTCGGCCCCAACACGCTGCTGCAGGACACCGCGCTGCGCCTGCATCGCCAGGCGCCCGCCGCCGAGGCGCCCCTGGTGGTGTGCAACGAGGCCCATCGCTTCATCGTCGCCGAGCAGTTGCGCAAAGTGGGCATCGAGCCCGGGACGATCGTGATCGAGCCCGTGGGCCGCAACACCGCGCCCGCCATCGCCGTGGCGGCGTTGTTGCTGAAGGACGAGCCCGACGCGCTGATGCTGGTGATGCCGTCGGACCACATCATTCGCGATGCTGGCGCCTTTCGTGCCGCCGTGGCCGCCGCCATCCCCGCCGCCCAAGCGGGCTATCTCGTCACCTTCGGCGTGAAGCCCACCCACGCGTCGACGGCTTACGGTTATCTCAATCGCGGCGCGCCATTGCCGGGCATGACGGTTCATGCGCTCGCGCGTTTCGTCGAAAAGCCCGATGCGGCGCGCGCCGCCGAATACATCAAGGACAGCGCGTTCTCATGGAACGCGGGAATCTTTTTGTTCTCGGCGCGGCGTTATCTCGAGGAGTTGGCGAAATTCGAGCCCGCCGTCGCGCCCGCCTGCCAGGCCGCCTTGGACAAGGGCAAGTCGGATTTGTTTTTCTTCCGCCTCGACGGCGATGAATTCGCCAAAGCACCCAACCAGTCCATCGACTACGGCGTCATGGAGCACACCGACAAGGCCGCCGTCGTCCCTGTCGCCATGGGCTGGTCCGACGTGGGTTCGTGGTCGGCGCTGCACGGGGAAAGCGCCCAGGATAGCAACGGCAACACGCTGTTGGGCGATGCCGTGGCGCTCGAGTCTGAAAACACCTTCGTGCGCAGCGACAAACAGCTCACCGCCGTGCTGGGCGTGAAGAACCTGGCGGTGGTCGTGACCCCCGATGCCGTGCTGGTGGCCGACAAGTCGCGCGATCAGGACGTCAAAAAGCTGGTCGAGCAGTTGAAGAAGCAATCGCGCCCCGAGGCCGCGCAGGCCGCGCGCACCGATCGGCCTTGGGGCTGGTTCCAGACCATGGACGCGGGCCCGCGCTTCAAAGTGAAGCGCCTGTGCGTGAAGCCCGGCGGGCAGCTCAGCCTGCAAAAGCACGCCCACCGCTCCGAGCACTGGGTGGTGGTCACGGGCAAGGCCTGGGTCACCTGCGACGGCGAGGAATTTTTCCTGAAGGAAAACGAGTCCACCTTTATCCCCGCCGGCGCGGTGCACCGCCTAGCCAATCCGTGGATGGAAGAACTGCACATGATCGAGGTGCAGTCGGGCAGTTACGTCGGCGAGGACGACATCGTGCGCATGGCCGACGACTACGGCCGCGCGCCCGCAACTGAGAATCGGGGTCAGAGCAAGATTTCCAAGAAGAAGAAGCCGAGACTGAAGCAAAAAGTCCGGCGCAAGGCGGGCGCCATACCCTCCAAGCGGCGCGGGGCCAGGCGCCGCTCGACCCGGCGGAGGTAGCATGACCGAGCTTCATCGCCGCGTCCTGATGACCGGCGCCTTTTCTCTCAGCGTGGCCGCCATGACGACAAAAGCCCAAGACAAAAAAATCTCCACCATGAAACACTTCGCCAAGGGCGACGTGTTCATTGGTGCCACCTTGCTCAACAATCCCGCCGACGATCACGCCGGGGCGGGACGCATCCTGCAGTACGACGCCGACCTGAAGGAAAAAGGCGTGCTGTGGGTCGAGGGCACCACGCACTTGGTGGGCGGGCTCTCGTTTGCGCCCGACGGCACCCTGTGGGCCTTCGATAATCTTGCGTGGAAAGTCGTGCGAGTGGGCAGCGACGGCAAGCAAATCGACGCGCGCCAATTGCTCGACCGGGCCATCGGTAAAGTGCAGTTTCTCAAGAACGGTAATTATGTGCTGAGTGAGTACTTCAAGGGCACGGCCCAGCCGCAAGGGCTCACCACGCGCTATAAATATCTGCCCGATCATCCCACCGAGGTGGGCATGGGCGGGCTTTATGAATTCTCGCCCGACGGAAAACTTGTTCACACGCATTATCCCGAGGTCACGGGCGGCGTGTCGGGCAGCATGGCCATCACCCACGCCGATTTGGCCAGCGACGGCAAGACGCTGATTTACACATCTGAAACTGGTCTTCGCGTCATGCGCTACGACCTGGCCGCGCGCAAGCAACTCTCCGATCTGAAAACGCTGGCCCCCAGCCAGGGCGGCCCGCCGGCCATGGTCTTCGATGTGGCCGTCAGTGGTGCCCGCGTGCTGCTGCCCTTGGGCAACCGGCTGGAAGTACTGTCGGAAGACGGCGCCGAGATCGCCAAGGTGCCGTTGCCGGGTTTCGGCTGGGCCGTCGCGGCGGCGTCCATGGACGCCGAGGCGGCTTACGCGGGCAACTGGTTCACCGGCGACGTGGTGAAGGTCTCGCTCAAAGACGGCGCCGTCACGGCCAAGGTCAACGTCGGCCCGAAATGCATCTCGGGCCTCGTTCAGTACAAAGGATAAATTCGATGCTGTGCACCATCATCGCTTTCGACAAACCCAACAGCGTGGACCTGCGCATGAAGACGCGCCCCAGCCATCTGGAATGGATGGACAAGGAAAATCCCAAGGCGATTTTCATCGGGCCCATCCTCGCCGACGACGGCACCACGCCCATGGGCTCGCTGTTCGTGGCGGATTTCGAAAGTCTCGCCGCCGCCAAGGCTTTTGCCTCGCGCGATCCTTACGCCCACGCCGGGCTGTTCGAGCGCGTGCTCATCCAACCCACGCGGCAGGTTTATCCGAAGTGACTTCCTTACGTACCAGGTACGTAAGGAAAAGCTCTAACACATTAATAAACATAGATAGTTAAGTACCTGGTACGCAAGGAATTATGCCGACCATTGCCGCCATCCATCGCTATCCCATCAAGAGCCTCTCGGTCGAGGAGTTGAAGTCCGCCGTTCTTGCGGCCGGCCGGCCATTGCCGGGCGACCGTCGCTTCGCCTTGCGCCACGCTGAAAGCGCTTTCAACCCCGCGCAACCGACTTGGCATAAGAAGAGCGAGTTCGCCGTGCTGGTCCACGACGAGACCCTGGCGAAACTGCACACCTCCTTCGACGACGCCACGGGCGTGCTGCACATCGCGCTCAACGGCGACACCCAGTTCGTGGGCAACGTGCTGACCGAGCCCGGCCGTCGCGGCGCCGAGTCCGTGATCAACGCCGTCGTCAAGGACCGGCGCGGGCCCTTGCAATTGGTGGATGCGGGCGTCATCGCGCTGGCCGACGTGGAGCCGCCTTATCTTTCGTTCATCAACTTGGCCTCGGTGCGTGAGTTGGGCGAGCGCGCCGGCGCGGTGCTGGACCCGGTGCGCTTTCGCGGCAATGTGCTGGTGGACGGGTTGCCTCCCTGGGCGGAGTTCGAGTGGCCCGGCCAGACCCTGGCCATCGGTAGTGCCCGCATCAAGCTCGTCCGGCGCATCGGGCGTTGCATGGCCACGGCCGTCAATCCCGTCACGGCCGCGCGCGACGTCAACACCCTCAAGGCGCTCACGGACCACTACGGGCACACCGATTTCGGCGTCTATGCCGAGGTCGGCGTCGGCGGCACCATCAAGCCCGGCGACAAGATCCAGCTCTCATGAAACACGTGCTCTGTCGCCTCGCCGACCTTGACGCCACGGGGGCCAAGGAAATCGTGCGCGAGGAGCAGGGCGAGCGGCTGTCGGTGTTCGTCGTCAAGCACGGCGCTGGCGTCATTGGCTACGTCAATTCCTGCCCCCACGCGCGCCTGCCGCTCAACTGGCGCGACGACCACTTTTTCGACGTGACCAAGCACTACATTCTCTGCGCCAATCACTCGGCCACTTTCGACATCGCCACCGGCCAATGCGTGCGCGGGCCGTGCAAGGGCCAGGCCCTGCGGCCCTATCGCGTCGCAATCGAGGGCGAGGCCATCGTCGCTTTCGAGTGACTCATCGCCCGCATGGGCGCTAGAGTTACCCTCAAGAACACGGCAAGAAACGGGGGCCCCGCGTCATGTCCAACGACGTCGTCATCGACATTCCCGCGCATGTCGCCAAGACCGCGCACATCGACGAGCGCAAATACCGCGAGATGTACGAGCAGTCGACCAAGGATCAGCTCGGGTTCTGGCGCGAGCACGGCAAGCGCCTCGAATGGTTCGTGCCCTATCGCTCCGTGAAGGACGTCTCCTTCAAGGCCGAGAACCTGCATATCCGCTGGTATCACGACGGCACCTTGAACGCCTCGCTCAACTGCCTGGACCGCCACCTCAATACGCGCGCCACGCAAAACGCCATCATCTGGGAGGGCGACGACCCGAAGCAGAGCAAGTACGTCACCTACGCCGAGCTGCACGAGATGACCTGCCGCATGGGCAACGTGCTCAAGGCGCTCGGCGTGAAAAAAGGCGACCGGGTGTGCATCTACCTGCCGATGATCGTCGAGGCCGCCGTGGCCATGCTCGCCTGCGCGCGCATCGGCGCGGTGCATTCGGTGGTCTTCGGCGGCTTCGCGCCCCACGCGGTGGCTGACCGCATCAACGATTGCAAGGCCGGCGTGGTCATCACCGCCGACGAGGGCCTGCGCGGCGGCAAAAAGGTCCCCCTCAAGGCCAATGTGGACGAGGCGCTCAAAACCGCGCCCTCGGTGAAGCATGTCGTCGTCGTCAAGCACACGGGCGCGGCCGTGGCCATGAAATCGCCGCGCGACGTGTGGCATCACGTCATGGCCGCCGCCGCGCACAAGTTCTGCGATCCGGTGGAGATGAACGCGGAAGATCCGCTGTTCATTCTCTATACCTCGGGCTCCACGGGCAAACCCAAGGGCGTGTTGCATACCACGGGCGGGTATCTCGTCTACGCCGCCATGACCCACCAGTACGTCTTCGACTACAAGGACGGCGACATCTACTGGTGCACCGCCGACGTGGGCTGGGTCACGGGGCACAGCTACATCGTCTACGGGCCGCTCGCCAACGGTGCCACGACCCTCATGTTCGAGGGCGTGCCCAATTATCCCGACACCTCGCGCTTCTGGAACGTCATCGACAAACACGGCGTCACGATTTTCTACACCGCGCCCACGGCCATCCGCGCGCTGATGAGGGATGGGGATGCGCCCGTCAAGCGCACGTCGCGCGGTTCCTTGCGGTTGCTCGGCTCCGTGGGCGAGCCGATCAATCCCGAGGCCTGGCTGTGGTATCACCGCGTCGTCGGCGACGGGCGCTGCCCCATCGTCGACACCTGGTGGCAGACCGAAACCGGCGGCATTCTCATTTCGCCCTTGCCCGGGGCCACCAAGCTCAAGCCCGGCTCGGCGACGCGGCCCTTCTTCGGCATCACGCCCGTCATCGTCGACGCCGACGGCAAGGAACTCGAGGGCGAATGCACCGGCAACCTCTGCATCGCCGATTCCTGGCCGGGGCAAATGCGCACCGTCTATGGCGATCACCAGCGCTTCATCGACACCTATTTCAAGACCTATCCCGGCAAATACTTCACCGGCGACGGCTGCCGCCGCGATGCCGACGGCTACTATTGGATCACGGGGCGCGTGGACGACGTCATCAACGTCTCGGGCCACCGGCTCGGCACGGCGGAAATCGAAAGCTCGCTGGTGGGCCACCCTGGCGTGGCCGAGGCCGCCGTGGTGGGCTACCCCCACGACATCAAGGGGCAGGGCATTTACGCCTATGTCACGCTCAAGGCCGGCATCGCGCCCACCGACGCGCTCAAAAAAGAGCTCGCCGACTGGGTGGCCAAGGACATCAGCGGCATCGCCAAGCCCGACGCGCTGCAGTGGGCGCCGGGCCTGCCCAAGACGCGCTCGGGCAAGATCATGCGCCGCATCTTGCGCAAGATCGCCGAGAACGACGTGGGCAACCTGGGCGACGTCTCGACGCTGGCCGACCCCGGCGTGGTGGAGGACTTGGTGAAAAACCGCGTCGGGGCGTGACACAAACCGGCGATTCCGCTATATGTCAGGGATTGACATATGCGGAGGAACGCCATGTCCACCAACGTACACCTGACGCCCGCCCTGGAACGCTTCGCCAAGAAGTGCGTGAAAAGCGGGCGCTACAACAACGTCAGCGAAGTGGTGCGCGCGGGTCTGCGCATGTTGGAAGAGGCGGACGAACGGAAGCGCAAATTTCTCGAAATGATCGAGGACGTCGAGAACGACGTGGCGGAAAATGGCACAATTCCACTCGATGTAGCGCTGGCCGAGATCGACAAGATTATCGATGACGCAGAAAATAGCACCGGCAGCGCTGTCAGCCCGCGCGCTTGAAGATCTCAGATCAGCGGCGCGCTGGATAGCAAAGAATAATCCAAGTGCCGCGCGCGGTTTGCGCGTTTCAGTCCGGTCAGCCGCGCTCATGCTGGCAGAGCACCCACTGAGCGGATTCACACGGGAGGATATTGCACCCTCGCGCTTTCGCTTTCTCGTGTTGGCAAGCTATCCCTACGTGCTGATGTACGACGCAACGTTAAATCCGCCTTACATCACGCGCATCTTGCACGGCGCGCGCGACCTACCCACGTTGCTGCAGGATTTGTAAGCGCGCCCATCTATTTTTGGTCGCATCGCTCTTGCCGAAAACCGGCTCCCACCCCGGGTCATGTCCGGGGCAAGCTTGTTCGGCGCGATGCTCTAAGCCGCGCCCTGCAGCAACTTGAGGGCGGCGTTGCGCTGGGTTTCCACCAGCCGCGCGTTGCCGTCGAGGTTGAGCTCGTTGAACACCGCTTCCGCCTGGTCGAAGGCGGCCACGGCTTGGGTGAGGTAGGCGTGGCTGTGCACCGCCTCGCCCTTTTCCTTCAGCGCCGCGCCGATGTTGGCCAGCGTCGTGGCCCACACCAGCGGCGACTTCCGGCGGTTCATGACCTCGGCGATCTTCAGGAACACACCCACGGCCTTGTCGAACAGCGAGGGCTCTTTCGTCAGCTTGCCCATGGTGATGAGCAGGCCGCCCAGGGAGTTCTGAATATCGGCCCAGCGCGCCGGGGCCTCGGTGATGGTCCAGATGGCGGTGGCGGCGGCGAACGCATCGGCGGCGTCATCGAGGTAGCGCGTCTCGCCGCTGATCTCGGCCATGGCGTGCAACGCCAGGCCCAGCCGCGTCTTGAGCGCGGCGTAGTCGTCGGCGAACACTTCCTTGCGCACCATGCCGAGCGCCGTGCGGTAATATTCGATGGTCTTGTCGGCCAGGGGCGCGTGGTCCGTGGCCTCGGCGATCAGGGCCATGGCGTCGGCGATGTGCGCGCCGATCATGGCCTTCTCGTGGGCGTTAAACGCGTCCTCGCCCAAAATCAACGCGCCGCGATAAACTGAAACCGCTTTTTCCAGCGTGTTGACATTGCCCGTGCGCGCGCCGTCGAGCAGCAGCAGCGCGGCATAACTGGCTTGCGTGGTGGCGCACTCCGACACGCTGCCTTGGGTATCGCCCTCGGCGATGCGTTTGACGTTTTTCAGCGTCGGCCCGAACAGTGTGGCACGCGCACGCAAGGCCTCGCTCGCCTCCACGTTCACGGCGGCCAGGCACACGCCGAACATCAGCTCGCCCACGGCGGCATCGAAGAAGGCGGGCACTTCCAGGCGTTCCAGCGCGCTGACGGTGGCGCCCAAGGGATGGATCGGCGTGGATGCGCCCAGGAAGCGCAAGCGCCACGCGGTGCCGGGCGGGGCACCTTCCGTCGCGGGCGCCGTCGTGACTTCGTCGCACCAGATCAGCAGGTCGGCCTTTTCGCGCGCGAGCCAGCGCCTCCCTAAGTCCACCGCCATGGACAGAAACACCGCTTGGGCGTTGTCGGCGGCGGGCGCGGTGAGGCTGCGCTCGCTGATGCGCACCTCCACACCCAAGCGCCCGGCCAGGCGATCATGAATATGCCGCGCGGCCAAGTTGCCGGCGTCGCCCGCCATGGGGCTGATGAGAATGCGCAACGGGTCCGCGCCGAACAGCACGTCCTCGGCCACCACCTCGGCGCCCACGCCGGGGCCGGCCTCCGGCGTCGGGGGGCCGGGCAGGACCGCGTCCTTGCGCCGTCGCAGGCGATCGAAAAAGGCGCTCAGCGCCATGACAGTCCCATTTTCTTAATGGCCCACTTTGTTTTTGGCGCGTCGTCCGGGCGGAAAACCGGCTTCCACTTTTCCTGACGACGCGCGGCTCAGACGCCAGTTTAACCGCGCCCGGGAATCGGTTTCGATTCAGCAGCTTAAGGGGGCAGTCTTAAGGAACCCTTGAGACTCGGGAGCGCGCCGGTTGAACCCTCCAACCGGGGGTCGGGACTGGCGGCGGGCTCAGAAGTCGGAGCAGCGGCCTTTTTTCTCCCAATCCCCAAACCGCGTCGGCTCGGGGCCCTTGGGGCCACCGGTTTCCGGAACAGGGGTCTCCGGAATGGGTTGCGGCACCGAATCAGTCGTGGGCGCGGCGGGCTTGAGGGCCGCCGCCTGTGGCGACAAAGGCAAAGGAGGTGCTTGCGAAGTCATCCCAAAGACATACCTGATATGAAGCCGACAAAACAGATGCCCAAAGGACCGTTACATCCATGAACACCATGCGCGTGAGTCTCTTGATCGCGGCCATGACGGCGCTGTTCATGGGCATCGGCTATTTGCTGGGCGCCGAGCAGGGCATGCTGATCGCCTTTGTCGTGGCACTCGGCATGAACGCCTTCGCTTATTGGAACTCCGACAAGATGGTGCTGCGCATGTACGGCGCGCGCCAGGTGGGGCCCAACGACGCGCCGGAGTTTTACGGCCTCGTGCAGCAGTTGGCCGTGCGCGCGGGCCTGCCCATGCCCAAGGTGTTCATCATCGAGGGCGATCAGCCCAACGCTTTTGCCACGGGCCGCGACCCCGAGCACGCCGCCGTGGCCGCCACCACGGGGCTGCTGCGATTGCTGAGCCGCGAGGAGATCGCGGGTGTGATGGCCCATGAACTGGCCCACGTGAAAAACCGCGACACACTGATCATGACCGTCACCGCCACGCTGGCGGGCGCCATCGGCATGCTCGCCAACTTCGCGATGTTTTTCGGGCGCGGCGACAACCGCAACAATCCGCTGGGCATCGTCGGCGTGCTGGCCGTGACGATCCTTGCGCCGCTGGCGGCCACCTTGGTGCAGCTCGCCATCTCGCGCACGCGCGAGTACGGCGCCGACAAGGGCGGCGCGGAAATTTGCGGCAATCCGTTGTGGCTCGCCTCCGCCTTGGCGAAGCTCGAGCAGGGAGCCCGGCGCATCGACAATCATGCCGCCGAGGCCAACCCCGCCACGGCGCACATGTTCATCGTCAACCCGCTCCATGCCCATGCCGCCGACAGCTTGTTCGCCACCCACCCGGCCATGGCCAACCGCATCGCCAAGCTTCAAGAACTCGCCGGGCAAACGCTGCCGCATACTCGCGCTGCTCCGCAGCGTCGCGGGCCATGGGGATAATGAGGAAAACTCCGCTTTCCGCTCGGGCGCCATCGCAGCTTGAGTTAGACTCCATTTAAGTTGAGGCGATTCGGGCCTGGCTTGCGCGGCGTATGGCACGTTTATGCTGCGACGCAAACTTTTCTGTGTTGCGTCGCAGCAATGCGTTTTGCGCAAGTGGTGCCACAATTGCCCCATTGATATCGCCTGTTATTTTTGAATGCTTCCTGAAATAACAGGCGGAACAGGCGAAGCGAAAAGGCCCTGAGCCCAACGAAAAACGCATGGCTCACGGCCCCAATATCGCAGCGCAGCATTTGGAGGATTGATGGCGTCCACGGCCCAAGTTCGGGTGACCAAGCACTACGCCACCGGCCGCTTCGGCCAGGTACACTATCGCCGTGCCGCGCCGCCGATCGCCGCCGCCAAGCCCGCGTTGTTGCTATTTCACATGAGCCCCCTGTCGGGCCGCATCTACGAAAAATTCCTGGGCGTCATGGGCGGGCATCGGCTCAGCATCGCGCCCGACACGCCGGGCTTCGGTGATTCTGATCTGCCCGCATCGCCACCCACCATCGAAGACTACGCCGCCGCCATGGGCGACATGATGGACGATCTCAAGCTGCGCCAAGTGGACGTCATGGGCTATCACACCGGCGCCGAGACCTGCGTGGCCCTGGCGCTGGCGCGGCCGCACCAAGTGCGCAAACTCATTCTCGTCTCCGCGCCCATCTTCACCGCCGACGAACTGAAAAGCTTCCGCGCCCACTACGCCCACGAGGAGATCAACGAGGATGGCGCGCATCTGGTGCGCAAGTGGAAGGGCCATTTGCATTGGGCCGGACCCGGCTGGACCAAGGAACTCGTGGCCCAGCAGTTCCCCGACGCGCTGCGCAATCCGCTCACGTCGTGGTGGGGTCACAACGCGGCGTTTGGATACGACATGGCCGGCGCGCTGGCCAAGGTCACGCAGCCGGTTTTGGTTCTCAATCCCGACGACGATCTCCACACCCAAACGCTGCGCGCCGCGCCGTTGCTCAAAAAC
The DNA here is from genome assembly GCA_033763995.1 of Rhodospirillaceae bacterium. Lineage (GTDB taxonomy): Bacteria > Pseudomonadota > Alphaproteobacteria > Rhodospirillales > Rhodospirillaceae. The sequence goes on from JANRJL010000056.1 coordinate 217,806, forward strand.
GGCCGCGTGGTGCATCTCAAGGGCTGGGGCCACGGCTTCCAGGACGTGCGCACCGCCGAGGCTTGCGACCTGGTGAATAATTTTCTCGATGGGGAGGGTTGAGGGCCATGGCCAAAGTCACCAAGCACTACGCCGATGGCCGCTTCGGGCAGATTCACCATCGCCGCGCGGCACCCGTGGGCGTGTCCACTCAGCCGCCGCTGCTGCTGTTTCACATGAGCCCTTACTCGAGCGTGATTTACCAGAATTTCCTCGCGGCCATGGGCGAACAGCGCCTCACCATCGCGGTGGACACGCCGGGTTTCGGCAACTCCGACGCCCCGCCTTCGCCACCACAGATTCAAGACTACGCCGCCGCCGTGGGCGACATGATGGATGCGCTCAAGCTGCGCCATGTGGACGTCATGGGCTATCACACCGGCTCCAAGATCGCGCTCGAAGTGGCGATCCAACGACCGGCCCAGGTGCGCAAGGTGGTGATGATCTCGGCGGCCATCTGGACCGACGAGGAATTGAAGGATCACCGCGCGCAATTCGCCAAGACCGAAATTTCCGAGGACGGCGCGCATCTGGTCAAGTGGTGGAAGGCGGCCATGCATTGGAGCATGACGGGCCGCACCAAGGAGCAGGTGGCCGAGGTGTTCCCCGCGCGCATGATGAACCCCGCCATTTCGTGGTGGGGCCATGCCGCCGCCTTCGACTACAAGACCGCCGACGCCTTGCAGAAGGTGTCGCAGCCGGTGTTGATCCTCAATCCCCAAGACGACATTTGGGAGTTCACGCCCCGCGCCAAAAAGTATCTGAGGAACGGGCGCATCCACGATCTGCCCGGGTGGAGTCATGGTTTCTTGGACGTCAAGACCCAGGAGGCGACGACGATTGTCGGCGGGTTCCTCGATGAAAAGTAAGGCCCAACCTAACGGTGGTTGCGATCTCAAATCCCCATGGCCGCGCGCCGGGACCCAAGCCACAGTGCGCGCCATGGAATCGCCTTGGACTCGCACATGAGGTTTTCGTCATGAAACTCTTTCAAACCATTCTCGCCGGCGTTGTTGCCGCCGCCGTCGCTTTCGGGGCCGCGGCGCAAGAGGCCAAGAAGCCGGTGGTGGTGCTGGCCGGGGCCACGGGCAAGAACGGCAGCGTGATCTTGAAGACGCTCATGGCCCTGCCGGGCGAGCCCTATGACGTGCGCGCCATGACGCGCGACACGGGCGCGGCGGTGTCGAAGCTCGGCAGCATCGCCAACTTCTACGAAGCCGACGTGCTCATGCCCGAGACCTTGAAGAAGGTGATGGACGGCGCCGATTACATCATCGACGCCAAGGCCGCCACGGGCGTTCTCGGCGACGACCGCCCCGAGATGGTCGACCTGGAAGGCACCAAGAACATGATCGCCGCCGCCAAGGCCGCGGGGACCGTGAAGAAGTACGTGATCATCACCTCCTCGGTGTCGGGCCAGAAGGATCATTTCCTGAATAAAATCGGCCGCAACGTGCTCATCTACAAGGGCCTCGCCGAAGAGGCGTTGATGGCCTCGGGCATTCCCTACGTCATCATCGGCCCGGCCGGCATGACCGACGATCCGGCGGGCAAGGAGATCAGGCTCATTCCGCGCAAGGATTACGTGGCCGGCCAGAAGATCACGCGAGCCGATACCGCGCTCATCGCCATCGAGGCGTTGATGAACGAGGGGGCCGTCAACCGCGCCTTCTCGATTCACAACGGCGAGGGCCCGGCCACCGAGGCGTGGAAGCAAACCTTCGCCGCGCTGCCGGCGAAGTAGAGTCTAAGCCGGGGGCGTGATCCCCGGGATCGGCGGGGCGCCCGGTTTACGTGCCGCCGCGAAGCCACGGCAGTGGCCCGCTTGCTTGGGCGCGTCGGTCAGCTTCCAGACGACCACGTCGGTGAAGCCCGCCGCGCGCACCAACTGGCCCAAGGTGTGCACGGTCGGCACCCACCAGTTGGTGGGGTTATCGCCGTACTGGGCGTCGGGATAGAACTCCATGACGTACTGCCCGCCGGGGTACCCCTGGCCCAAGCCCCCGCGATAGGGGCTGAAGTCGTCGAGGATCGCGCTCTCGACGAAGATCCAACCGCTGCACACGGAGGCGAGTTTGTCCAAGGCGAGCAAGGGATGACGCAGATGATAGAGCGTCCCGAAAAAGAACACGGTGTCGAAGGTGCCGAGCGCCTCGGGGCTCACGTCATAGACGCTGCGCTCTTGCCGGTCGCACACGCTCACGTCATGTCCCAAGGCCTCGCGGCACAGGTCGAAGGTGGCCCACTTCTCGTTGCGCGCCACGGGCTTGCTGGTTTGGATGCCGTCGGAGAAGTCGTCGATGGCCAGCACCTGGCGCGCGCCGCGCTTCAGGGCCTCGAAGGTCCAGTAGCCGTCCCAGGCGCCCACGTCCAGAACGCGCTGGCCATCCAGCCGCGCCGGCACGTGATAGACGGCGGGGTTGATCGGCGCCCAGCCCGGCGTGGTCACGCCGCCCGGCAGCGCGATGCGGTGATACCAGAACGGCACCGCCGCGATGCGTTCTTGCAAGGACTGCGTCATGTTCCGGCCAACCTTCGCGCCAATGATTCGTTGACAGAGGCGCGCAATCGTCGCTTCTGTCGGCCCGCAAGGGCACTAGTGTGGTGGATTTGAAGTTCCTAGGATTTCGCCGCGTGCACTGTTAGGAACTTCAAATCCAAAAACCACACTAGATTCATAGTGTTCTCGTGTCGCTTTGATTCCGAAGTTCGTCAAAGTGCTTGCCGAGAGATCGAACGAACTTCGGAATCGCGACACGAGCATGAAAACCACACTGAGCCTGAAAAAGCCACAACGCGCGCGCAAGGGCAAGAAGCCCCAGCCCAAGCCGCTGATGCACGCCGTGCGCGGTGCGGCCAAGGTCACCGCCGCGCGTGACGCGCGCAAAGCGCTGGTGCGCGCCCCGCGCGATGCGCGCATGGCCGCGTACATGGTGCTCGGCGGGGTGCTGCGCGCGGGCACGCCGGCCGACGAGGGCTTCGAAACCGCCGTCGGCGCGCTGGAGCCCCGCGACCGGGCTTTCGTGCGCCTCGTGGTGGCCACCACCTTGCGCCGCCTGGGCCAAATCGACGCGGTGCTCGCCGGCTTTCTCGACCGCCTTCCGCCGCCCGCCGCGCAGGACGCGCTGCGCCTCGGGGCCGCGCAGATTCTGTTCGTGGGCACGCCCGCCCATGCGGCGGTTGCCACCACGGTCGAGTTGGTGCGCGCCTTGGATCAGGAACGCCTCGTGGCGCTCGCCAACGCCGTGCTGCGCCGCCTGACGCGCGAGGGGGCCGCCCTCGTCGCCGCGCAGGATGCCGCGCGCCTCAACACCCCCGAGTGGCTGCGGCAGCGTTGGGCCGCGGCTTACGGCGAGGACATCGCGCACGCCATCGCCGCCGCGCATCTCGTGGAGCCTGCGACGGACTTGTCCCTGAAGGACCCCGCCACGGCTCCCGATTGGGCCGCGCGCTTGTCGGCCACCGTGCTGCCCACGGGCAGTTTGCGCACCACGGCCTCGGGTCGGGTCGAAAGCTGGGAGGGCTTCAGCGAGGGCGCCTGGTGGGTGCAGGACGCCGCCGCCGCCTTGCCCGCGAAAATCTTGCTGCAGGCTTTGGGCAATGGCTCCGCCAAGGCCGTGGCCGACTTGTGCGCGGCCCCCGGCGGCAAGACGCTGCAACTGGCCGCCGCAGGCTGTGCCGTCACGGCGGTGGACATTTCGTCGCGCCGTCTCGACATGATGGCCGACAACTTGAAGCGCATGAATCTCAGCGCAACCGTTCTCACGGCCGATGCGCTGACGTGGCGGCCGATCATGCCGGTGGACGCCGTGCTGCTGGACGCGCCGTGCTCGGCCACGGGCACCATTCGCCGTCATCCCGATTTACCCTATCTGAAGTCCGCCAGCGCCATCCCGCGCCTGGCCGAGAAGCAACGTCAACTCCTGGCCCACGCGGCCGGCTTCATGAAGCCCGGCGGCGTGCTGCTTTATAGTGTCTGTTCGCTGGAGCCCGAGGAAGGCGAAGGTGTCGTCGATGCTTTCTTGGGCGCGCACCCCGGCTTCGTACGCGAGGCCATCTCACCCGAGGCCATCGGCGGTCAGCGCGCGTTCCTCACGCCCGCGGGCGACGTGCGCACCCTGTCCTGCCACTGGCCCGAGCTCGGCGGGCTCGATGGTTTTTACATCGCACTGTTGCGCAAACGGAACTGAGCAGCGCGGTGGGCCGAAGTTCGGCCGTTCGGCTTTGAGGTAGCCCAATTGTTGCATCATGCCCATGGCGTCTTCGTTGCCCCAGCGCGCGCGGAACTTGCCGTCCTTGATCAGATAAATATCCGTGCCCGTCACCGAAAATGGTTTTCCCGTCGGGGGCTGCCCGAAGTAGGGCCCCGTCGAGGTGCCGGTCACGGTCGAGCGCACGATCACGTAATCGCCCGCGCACAGCAGCATCTCGTTTTTTACTTTTCGGTCGGGGAACGCGGCCTTGAGCAGCGCCAAGTATTGGCGGATGGCGTCGGGCCCCTGGGCCGCGCCCGGCGGCGCCGAATGGTTGACGTACTCGGGCGCGATCAATTCGCTCACCAGCTCCATGCGCCCGCCGTTGACCACCCATTCCAGTTCTTTCAGGTAGGTCTCGCGGTTGGCCTCATGCCCCTTGCACGACGGGTCCATGCCGGCGGGATTGTCCAAGCTGTCGGCCATTGCGGTCGCGGAACAGAATAGAGCAACAAACATCGCAAACTTTGATGCGGTTTTCATTTCGGTTCTCCCGCTGGGGCCATTCCGGGCGGCGGGCCGCCGCCGGGCACGTAGCCCAATTGCTGCATCATGCCGAGCGCGTCTTCGTTGCCCCAGCGGTCGGTGATCTTGCCGTTCTTGATGCGGTAGATGTCCGTGCCCGTCACGTCGTAGCTCTTGCCCGTGGGTGGGCGGCCCATGTAAGGGCCCTTGCTGGTGCCCGTGACGTGGGTGCGCGCGATCACGTGGTCGCCGTCGCAAAGGACAAATTCATGCACCACGGCCCGGTCGGGAAAGGCCCCGGCCAGCATCGGCAAATATTGGCGAATGGCGGCGGGGCCTTGGGCGGCCCACTTCGGGCCATTGTGGTTGACGAACTCCGGCGCGAAGAATTCCTCCACGCGGTCCAGCTGGCGCTTGTTGAAGATGACGTCGAGGACCTGGAAATAGAGATCGCGGTTGGCCTCATGGCCCACGCACACGGCATCGCCCTTGGGGCCCTTGAGTTTGTCGGACTCCGACGCGCGGCCCACGCCGGCAAAAACGACTGCCGCGATGACAACCAAAATCATGCGCATGCTGACCTCCCCAGGCACGAAGGCAAGTCTAGTGGCCCGATTCCGGACTTCGCAACCGGGTTCTCGTGGAACGGATTTGACATTCGCGACCCCGGCTGCGGCGGAACGAGCCTAAAACGCCTTGTGCCGGACGGGCGTCTTGTGGTCGGCTTGGGCATTCCTGGCGGTCGTGACGCTGGAGGAGGACGAATGATGCGGTTATCGCGCGCAAGTCTTGGTGTGGTTGTCGCCATGTGGCTGGCAACGCCGGCCCAGGCCGCCGACTGCACGGTGGGGGATATCCCGTCGGCCGGGGTCACGGGCTTCCAGGAGGCCGTCCTCAGTGTCGCCGATTTGAAGGCCGCCACCGACACCTGGCGCGAGGTCGGCGACTTCGAGGTGATCTGCCAAGGCAAGGCCGACGCCGCCATGGCCGAGTTCTGGGGCGTGGCGAAAACCACGGCCATCGATCAGGTCGTGCTGCGCAAGAAGGACAAGACGCGCGGATTCATCCGATTGGTGAAGTTCAACGGCGTGGCGCAGGAACAGATTCGCTCCTCGGGCATGTCGTGGGATACGGGCGGCATCTTCGACATCTATATGTATGTGGACGACGTCACCGCCGTGTTCGGCCAACTGCGCGCGCGCGGCTGGCAAAGCTACAATGACCCCGTCACCTACACGCTCGGGCCCTTTACCGTCACGGAAGTGATGATGCGCGGGCCCAACGGCGAGGTGCTGTGCCTGATGCAGCGCGACGCCCCGCCCTACGACAAGGCGGAATTCGGGCTGGTGCCGGGTGCGGGCCGCGGCTTCGGCTGGCCGTTCAACGCCGCCCTGGTGCATGCGGACTACGGCCCCGGCGAAAACCTATTCGCCAATATCCTCGGCTGGAAGATGCACCTGGGCGGGGATTCAAAGTCGCAGCCGCCGGGCGATAATCCGCTCGGCCTGCCCAAGAACATCGCCATCGACAGCGCCCGCAAGTTCGCCGCCTATGCGCCGCACGACACCGACCGCAACGGCTCGATCCAGGTCATCGCCAATGTCGGCATTGTCGGCCGCGATTTCGCCGACCGCGCCGAGGCCCCCAACCTGGGCATCCTGACCTTGCGGGTGCCGGTGGCGGACCTGTCTGCCTTCGCCACGGACTTCGCCGCCAAGGGCGGCGTCATCGCCGTGCCGGCGCGCGACCTCGACCTTGCGCCCTACGGCAAAGTGAAGGCCCTGGCCGCCGTCACGCCCAACGGCGCGCGCATCGAGTTCTTCGAAAACAAATGAGCCGTCCCGACATGCGCCTCGTTCTTGCTTTTCTTGCACTGGCGATCTTCGCTGCGCCTTCGGCACGTGCCGCCGACACGCTGCAGTTCACCCTGCTCGCCAACGCCCCGCCCGGCGGCCCCGGAGACAAGTTCTGGCGCATGTTCGAGGACAACCTGAAAGCCAGGCTGGGCGATCGGGTCAAGGTCGACATGCTGGTACACGGCCAGCTCGGCGGCGACGACGTGGTGTTCAACGCCATTCGCAAGAACCGCGGCCAGATGGGCATCGCCGGCGAGAACGGCTACGCGCAAGGCATCCCCGAGGCCTCGGTGCTCAACCTGCCGTTCCTGTTCGCCTCGGTGGAAGAAACCGACTTCGTCTACGACAACTACTGGACGCCCGAGGCCAAGCGCATCGCCGAGACCCGCGATATCGTGCTGTTGCAGTGGGTCGAGATCGGCTGGATGCAGCTGTACGGCCAGAAACCGCTGCTAACCCCGAGCGACGCCGCCGGGTACCGGCTGCGCGCGCTGCCTTACGAGGCCAGCCAGGCATTCTTGAAAACCGTCGGCGCCGACACCATCGTCATGCCCACGCCCGACGTCATTCCCGGCCTGCAGACCGGCATGATTTCGGGTGGCGAATCCTCGCTGCTGATGTACCTGCGCGCCGGGCTGATCGAATACGCCAAGCACCTGACCCTGACCGATCACTCCTACGCCACCTCGGGCCTGTTCGCCAACAAGCGCTGGCTCAACCGCCTGTCGCCCGAGGACCGCGCGGCCGTCACCGCCGCGTTTCCCGACCAGGCCTACATCCGCAGCGATACGCGCGCGTCGCTGGTGCAGGAGCTTGAGGCGGCCAGGGCCAAGGGCATCACGGTGCACACGCTGTCCGCCGAGCAACGCGCGCGCTGGGAAGCCGCCGCCGCGCCCATGCACCGCGCGGTGGTGGATCGCCTGGGCCCCGACGCGGCGCGCATCTACGACCTCGTCCAGCAGGGCAAGCGCGCCTTCGCCGCGCGCGGGCAATAACCGGGATGTCGGCGGCGATAAGACAACTCCCCCTCACTCCCGCGCTGACGCGCGGCTCCCTCTCCCTGTGGGAGAGGGTTGGGGTGAGGGCCTGTTGTTGGGTCGCGTCAAGATGCCCGCAAATGATGATCCCCGCGGCCAAAGCGATGTTTCGCAGCGTAATGATCGCCATGATCGGCTTTGTCCTGGTTTCAGCCGCCGCCCACGCCGCCACCGAGCTGGTGGTGGTCGGCAACACGCCGCCCGGCGGCGCCGGCGACACATCGTGGCGGCTGTTCCAGGCCAACCTCGCGGCCAAGGCGCCGGGGCGTTTTGACGTGCGCATGCTGACCCACGGCGAATTGGGCGGCGACGACCAGGGCTTTCCCGCCATCCGCCGCGGCCGCGGGCAATTCGGCATCGCCGGCGAAAGCGGCTACGCGCAGCTGCTGCCCGAGGCCTCGGTGCTGGCGTTGCCGTTTCTGTTCTCCTCGACCGAGGAGACCGATTTCGTGTTCGACAATTTCTGGACGCCGGAGGCGCAGGCGCTGGCGGCCGCGCGCGGCATCACGCTGATCCAGTGGGTCGAGATCGGCTGGCTGTCGCTGTTCGGCAAGAAGCCGATGCCCACGCCGGACGACGCGCGCAACACCCGCCTGCGCGCGTTCCCCTACGAAGCCTCGCAGATGTTCCTGAAACAGGTGGGCGCGGATACCATCGTGCTGGCCACGCCCGACGTGCTCGCCAGCCTGCAGACCGGCCTGATCGACGGCGGTGAATTCTCGCTGCTCAGCTACCTGCGCTTCGGCATCTGGGAACAGGCCCCGCACCTGACGCTGACCCAGCACTCCTACGCGGTGTCGGGGCTGTTCGCCAACACCGCGTTCTTGGACAGGCTCTCGCCCGCGGACCGCGCCGCCCTGACCACGGCCTTCCCCGATCCCGCCACCAACCGCCGCGACACCCGCGCCGATCTGGTGCGCGAACTGGACGACGGCGTGACCAAGGGCGTCATAGTGCACAACTTGACCGCCGAGCAACGCGCCCTGTGGGAGCGCCAGGCGCAGCCTATGCATCGCGCGGTGCTCGACCGGCTCGGCCCCGACGCTGCGCGCATCTACGACCTGGTGATGGACGGCAAGCGCGCCTACGCCGCGCGCGCCGTGGAATGAGGGGTCCGCCGTGAGCAGTACCGACGCCGCGATCGGCGCTTCAAGCACCGTATCCGCCGACCGCGCCTTCTTCGGCCACCCGCGCGGCCTGGCGACGCTGTTCTTCAGCGAGATGTGGGAACGCTTCAGCTATTACGGCCTGCGCGCGCTGCTGATCCTGTACATGACCGCCAGCGTGTCGATCGGCGGGCTCGGCCTCGACGTCGCCACCGCCGGCATCATCTACGGCACCTACACCTCGATGGTTTACCTGATGAGCGTGCCGGGCGGCTGGCTGGCCGACCGCGTGCTGGGTCAGCGCAAGGCGGTGCTGGTCGGCGGCATTCTCATCGCCGGCGGGCACTTTTCGCTGGCGGTGCCGGCGGCGGCGTTCTTCCCGCTCGGGCTCACGCTGATCGTGCTCGGCACCGGCCTGCTCAAGCCCAACATCAGCGTCATCGTCGGCCAGCTTTACGCCCCCGCCGACGAGCGGCGCGACGCCGGCTTCTCGATCTTCTACATGGGCATCAATCTCGGCGCCTTCATCGGTCCGTTGATCACCGGCTATTTGGCGCAAAGCGCGGGCTTCCGCGACACCCTGACCGGCTGGGGGCTCGATCCCACCAACGCCTGGCACTGGGGCTTCGGCGCCGCCGGCATCGGCATGACACTGGGGCTGATCCAGTACGTGCTGGGCGGCCGCGCGCTGGGCGAAGCGGGCCTCAAGCCCGGCGGCGCGCCGACGCCGGAACTGGCCGCAAAGTATCGCCGCCAGGTGCTGATCTACGGCGCGGTGGTGTTCGCGCTTGTGGCCGCGGTCGGTCTGGCGGCCGGGGCGGGTCTCGTCGCCATCACGCCCGCCTTCGTGCGCGATGCCGCCGGATACTCGCTGCTGGTGGTCACGGTGGCCTACTTCGCGATGATGTTTCTCGACCGCCAGTGGACGGCGCAGGAACGCGGCCGGCTGTGGATGATCTTCGTGTTCTTCTTGGCGTCCGCGGTGTTCTGGTCGGTGTTCGACCAGGCCGGCAGCACCCTCAACCTGTTCGCCGACCGCAGCACCGACAACACGGTGTTCGGCTTTGCGTTCCCGTCCAGCTGGTATCAGTCGCTCAATCCGCTGTTCATCATTCTGTTCGCGCCGGTGTTCGCCACGCTGTGGGTGACCCTGGGCGCGCGCCAGCCCGGCAGCCCGGTCAAGTTCGGCCTCGGGCTGATCGGCGCGGCGGTC
>JANRJL010000057.1:0-52089 GCA_033763995.1 Rhodospirillaceae bacterium
CAAGGCGTTCGCGGCGGGCATCGAAAGCCAAGGCAAGGGCAATGCCGTGCCGGTGGAATTTCTCGGCACCTGCGTCGACTATATCAAGGCGTCGATGGATCGCCTGCATGCCCAGGACCAGCGCATTCACGACATTCTCAAGCCCCATGTCGGCCGCGACGACACGGCGGGGAACGAGATTCTCGCCAATCTTGACATGCGCCTCGCCAAGAGCCGCGCGGCCTTGGCGCAATTGGTGGCGGGGCGCGATGCTTATCGGGCCAAGGGGGCACTGGGCTGGAAAGACTTCGAGGCCACCGTCGCTCACTTCATGGATGTCTATTTCAACGTGCTTCTGAAGGGGCAGCATTCCACCATCGAGATGCAAAAGAACTTGTTCGGCGACAAGGAATGGAACGACGTGGCCGGCGTCTCGCAAGACGCGCTGATGACCGAGGGCGCGCTGTTCGCCGCGGTCAAGCGTCTGGCACCCGCGGGCATGGATCCGGAAAGCTTCAAGGCCGGCCCGCCGGTGGTGTGACGCGGGAATTATCTGACTCGGGCCTGCGGCGGGTCGATCAGTCCCAATAGCCCGGGTCCGTGCGCCCGACACGGCGCAACAGCGCCGCCCAGGCCACGTCGGCCGTGCGGCTGACGCTGGTGTTGGGCCGGGATTGAGCGGTCACCTTGTCGCGCACGGCAGAACCCGGAATGAGCAGTTCGGCGTCACCCGTCTGGGCCGCCAATTGAATTTCGCAGGCGCGATGCAAGCTGTAAGCACGCATGAAGGCCGCGCCCACGGACGCGCCCACGGTGAGCAGGCCGTGATTGCGCAACAGCATGTGATTGCTTTGCCCCAAGTGAGCGACGAGACGCCCGCGCTCCGCGGTGTCGAGCGCCACGCCCTCGTAGTCATGATAGGCCATATCCGCGGCCAGCATCAGCGCGCCCTGCTGCAGGGGCAGCAGTCCGTCCTTCTGGCACGAGACGGCGACGCTCGCGACCGTGTGCAAATGGATCACGCAGTGGGCATCGGCGCGGGCCTCGTGCACGGCGCCGTGAATGACGAAGCCGCCCGGATTGATGCCAAGCCCGGTTTCGTCCAACAGAACTTTTCCATCGGGCGCGACCTTCACCAAGGACGACGCCGTCACTTCCTCGAACAACAAGCCGAAGGGATTGAGCAGATATTCGCCGGTCGTGCCGGGCACCCGCGCCGACATGTGCGTGAAGACCAAGTCGTCCCACCCAAAGCGCGCGACCAGGCGATAACACGCGGCGAGGTCCACGCGCAGGCGCCATTCCTCGGCGGAAACGCGCGTCTTCACGCTGTGCGCGGAGGTCGGTACGGGCTTGATCATGGTCAAGGTCCTTGTTGTGGCGCGGCGCCAGTATACCCTCGATTCGTGGCCGTCCCGACAAATCGACGTTCAGGCCTAGCTATTGGCAATGAAGGGTTTTTCATCCTGGACCGGCGCTCGGAGCGAACCTAAGTATAGTGGGACCACGATCCAGGAGGCCACCATTTCCGAGCGCCTGACATCTTCGACGACACTGGGACCGTCAGCGACGCCACCTGTCAAGGCGCCGAAAAGATCGCGCCGTCTGGCGACTGCGCGGCGTGCGCCGCGCGCGCCCATCGCGGCGATTCTGAAGGTTGAACCGGTCAGGCACGCCCCCGAGTCCACCGTCGATGCCGCGCTCGGAGCGATTCTCGGGGCCGCGCGCCATCATTGGACGAAAAATGAGGCGGCCGCGCGCGACGGGCGCGACATCGAAGGCGTGCACCAGGTGCGCGTCGGGTTGCGGCGATTTCGGTCGGCCCTCGGTCTGTTGAAGAAGTTCATTCCCGCGCATCAGTATGCGTGGTTGAAAAGCGAGGCCAAGTGGCTGCTGGGTGAATTGGGCCAGGCCCGCGACAGCGACGTGTTCCTGGCGGAACTCTTGCCGTCGGTGCGCAAGGCCATGGGCAACCGTCGCGCGTTGGCCGCGTTGGACCGCGCGGCCAGGACGTTTCGCGACCAGGCGCAAATCCGCGCGCGGGCCGCCCTGAGTTCCAAGCGATATGCGCGGTTCATGCAACGGCTCGACACGTGGCTCGCCGGCGAAGGCTGGCGCGCGGCGCGCGACGAAGCCGTCAAGGACGGCAGTCACCTTGACGCGCGGCCCTTCGCGACCCGCGCCCTCGACAAACGCCTGGGCAAGCTTCGGTCCCGCGGCAAACGGATCGACACCTTGCCGGTCGACGACCTCCATCGCCTGCGGATCGAGATCAAGAAAGTCCGCTACGGCATCGATTGTTTTCAATCGATTTTGAACAAGCGCCGCGCGGGAAAATACGCCGCGACTCTCAAGGGTCTGCAGGACGAGCTTGGCCATCTGAACGACGTCGCCATGGCCGAGGCCATGGCGACGCGCTTGGCCGGCAACGCCCCGGAAAAGACCCGGGCGGCCGTGGTCGAGGGCGGCGGCATGGTGGTCGCTCACCACCGCCGCGCCGCCGCGGCCGCCATGCCGGACCTGGCGCGGAAGTGGCGGAGTTTCCGCAAACTCGACCCCCTGTGAGCCCTGAAGACGGCTAGAACGCCAAACGCACGCCGGCCTTGATGTCGTGACTGTCCAGGCGCGGACGGAAGGCGAAGGCCTGAACCGCCGAGCCCTTGGCAGCGAAGCTGCTCTTGTCGTGGCGGGTATAACTGTACCCCACGTCGATCATGGCGGCCTTGAGCGTGTAGGACACGCCCGCGGTTGCGCGATAACCGAAGGCCGTGTCGCTGTCGTCGACGATGGCAAGGGGGCTCGACGTGCCGTTGTTCAACCGGGCCGTCGTGTTGACGTCGACGCCGATGCGGCTGAAACCCAAGCCGGCGCCGAGATAGGGCGACAACGACGTGCCGGTGTCGACGTCGAAGTAGCCCATGGCGAAACCGGAGAGCGCATTGACGTCGCCGTCGACGGCGGGTCCGAGGCAGGGCTGATTGGCGAAGGTCCCGCACGGCACGGCAAAGACGTTCTCGCGATAGCTGCCGTCGACATCGGCGTCCAGGTAATCGAGCGCCAGTTCGGCCCGCAGCAGGGGACTGAAGCGGTAGCCGAGAGCGCCGCCCAGCGTCCACCCGGTCTCGCTATCGAGCCGAAGGTCCGACGTCGCGCGATCGGAAAAATCGAGATCGCCCGGCATCGCCGCGCCGGTTTTCAACGATCCGTAAAAGCCCTCTTGAGCCGCGGTCGGCGCGCTGTGCAGCATCGCCAGGAGGCCGGCCATGGCCGCAAGCGGCGTGGCCATTTGCGAGAGAGCGCGAGTGGCAGTGGAGTTTGTCAGGCACATGATACTCATCCTTTGAAAGATCAATGGCGCGAAGCGGGGGCACGCGCGGCGAAGTCTTTACTTTTGCAAATGCGGCGCCGGTAGGTGCGATTTTGCATGGCAGAATTGCAAATCCGTCTCGCGGCACGCCCCGAATTTGCCGCATTCGTCCGCCTCAGCGCGCAAGCCCTTCGAGAATCGGGCAGTCGGGCCGATGATCGCCGGCGCAGCACGTGATCAAATGCGACAAGGTCGCGCGCATGCGCTTCAAGTCCGCGATCTTGGCGTCGATCTCGGCCAAATGACGCGCCGCGATCGCTTTCACATCTCCGGCTTGGCGATTCTTGTCGTCATACAGCGACAGCAACTCGGCGCATTGCTCGACCGTGAAGCCCAGTTCGCGCGCGTGCTTCACGAACCGCAGTTTATGAACGTCGGCCGGGCTGTAGTCGCGATAGCCGTTGGCCGCGCGGGCAGTGGGGCGGATGAGCCCTGAGTCCTCGTAATAGCGCAGGGTCTTGGCGGGCAAACCCGATTGCCGCGAGGCTTCGCCGATGTTCATGTCGACCGCTCCGACTCTAGAAAACCCGCGTTCTTGGCTGGCCCTGACGCCACCGAATCGCCACGATTGGCAGTGAGATTCAATGTCATGGGTGAACGGACTTTAGGCATGCGTCTGATCGTCATATGGGCCGCCGTCATCATCGGCGCCAGCGTCTCGGGCACCTGGGCGCAGGATACGCGGCAAGTGATCGACGATCCATGCCTCAAGGATCGCAAGACCTGCCCGGAGTTCAAGCAAGTCCCGGCCGCGACGCCGCCGCCGCGCCAGGAGGTGGTGGACCCCTGTTTGAAAAACCGCGAAACCTGCCCCGAGGTCCGCACCGTCGAGCCCCCCAAGGTCAATCCGCAAAACCCGCCGGTCGTCCGTCCGCCGCCGCGGCCGCCGATTTACACGGGCAGCGACGGACGCCGCATCAGTTATGGCGGGCCGCAGACCATCACCTGCTTCCAGGGCGGCGGGCTGATGTTTCAGCATGTGGGCGTGACCAGCGTGCGCGCGACGTGGACGCGCAACTACGTCGACCTGTCGTTCAAGCTGAACGGCGTGCGGCGGAAATTGTTGGTCAACCTGAACGGCGCGACGTGCGTGATCGAGGACACCGGCAAGGAAACGGTCGCGATCTACGAGCAGTACTAGCGGAGCTAAACTTTCACCGCGAACACCGCGCCGGTGCGTTGCAGCACGTTGAGCTTGCTCAAGTCGTCGCCGTGAGCCTCGCCGTTGTCCTTGGCGGCGAGATTGCGGTTGGTCTCGTTGCGCAGCACGACGATGATGTCGGTGTCGGGCTCCAGCGCGAAGGGAAACTCGTGCCACGTCCCGATGTGCATGCAAAACCCGTCGGTGCCGTCGAAGCGAAAGGCCTCCAGCTTGTCGAAGTCGGGCTCGTCGCCCGCCGTGGGCGCGCCGAACACGGCGATGAAGGGCTTGCCGCCCAGCGGAATGAACGCTTGCGTGTGCTTGTAGTGCCGCTCGATGTGCTCCAGCTCGAAGGGCCGCGGCTGAATGGTCGCGAGGCTGAGGCAGGTATCGCTGTCGGACTGAAACGTCACCGGCTTCGAGATCGCCACCTTGCCGTGATAGTAGCCGCTGTCGCCGGGCGCAACACCCGAGGCGCGCCCCAGGATGCGACCATAGGGCGCGGTGGCCTTCGCCGTCGCCGCCCGCAAGGGGATCAGACGCCGCCGCGCCTTCACGACTGAGCCATCATCCATCGCCATCTCCCGAGCCGACCGTAACGACACCATAGCGCTCTCGCGAGCCCGCGAAAAGTGCCACCCAAGCGAACTTGTCGGGGCTGGAAAACCCGATAAGCTTCGCGTCACGCATGCCCCCCAGGGGCGGCAAACAATCGGGATGAGGGACGCCATGGCCATTCAAATCACGCGCCATTTCGCCACCGTGAAAGGCGAACGCCAAGTGCACTACCGCCGCGCCGGGTCCGGCCCGCCGGTGGTGCTGCTGCACCAGTCGCCCACGTCCTCGCGCGAGTACATTCCGCTCATCACCGAGTTGGCCGAGAAGGGCTTCACCGTGTTCTCGCCCGACACGCCGGGCAACGGCATGTCCGACCCCTTCCCGAGCACGGACTGGAAGGAAATGGGCGACTTCGCCGACGGCGTGGCCAATCTGATGACGGAGTTGGGCATCAAGAAGGCGCCGGTTTACGGTTTTCATACCGGCGGCGTGTGCGCGCTGGCACTCTGTTTGCGCCACCCCGACCGCGTCACCGTGGCGATCATGAACGGCTATATCCAAATGGACAAAGCCGAGGTCGACGAGATTTTGGCCAACTACCTGCCCGAGTTCACATACGACTGGACCGGCTCGCATCTGACCTGGCTGTGGGCGCGGGCGCGCGAGCAATCGATTTTCTTTCCGTGGTACCGCAAGGACACGGCGCGGCGCATGAATTACGACTTGCCGTCGCCGACGGCGTTGCAAACCTGGGTGATGGATTTCCTGCGTTGCGACGACGCCTACCGGCGCGCCTACCGGCCCGCCTTCACCTTCGACTGCGCGGCGGCGGTGAAAGCCATGAAAGGCAACATGGTCATCACCACGACCAAGACCGACGTGCTCGACAAGTATCATCAACTGCTGACTTCGCCGCCGGCCAACGTGCGCCTGTTCAATCCGGCCACGCCCGACGAGGCCAAGGCCAATTTCATCAAGATCATCGCCGACAACCCCTCGCCCGACGCAGCCCCGCCCGTGGCCGCCACCAAACCCATGCCGGGGAAAATCTGGCAGGAGTATTTTCAAGTCGACGGCGGATCCATGTACGCGCGGCGCAACACCGACGGAAAAGGACGGCCCATCGTCTTCATCCACGCCAGCGCCGCCTCAAGCTTCTCCATGAACCGCTTCATGGCGCCTTTCATCGGCAAGCGCCCGGTGCTGGCCGTCGACCTGCCCGGCAACGGCGAATCCGACAACCCCATGGGCAAGGACGTCACCGTCGAGGCCCAAGCCAAATACCTCGCCCAAGCCATCACGGCGGCGGGCTACAAAGAGGTCGACATCTTCGGCTATTGGGGAGGATGCAGCGTCGGCGTGGAGCTGGCGATTCAAAACCCTGGGCTGGTCAAACATCTCGCCGCACCCACCCTGATGATGTTGCCCGACACCGTGCGCGACGAGTATCTGGCCAACTACACGCCGACCATCGAGTTGGAAGAATACGGCGCCCATTGGATCAAGGTGTGGAACATGGTGCGCGATCAGGAACTCTTCTCGCCGTGGTACAAGCGCAAGAAGGATCACATCATCCGCACGGGCGAACCCAACATCGCGCCCGACGTCATTCACCGGCGCACGGTGGACCTGTTCAAGTGCATGGATATTTATCAGTCGGCCTACGCGGCGCACTTCCGCTATCCGGCGCTCGCCAAGCTGGCCCAGGTCGGTTGCCCGATCCTGCTCGGCAATCCGGACGGCCCGGCGACGAAGCAGGCGCTCGCGGCCAATGGCAAGGCCAGCGCCAAGAGCCTGCCGCAGGATTACGCCGCGCTCGCCAATGAACTTCTGGCTTTCTTCGGGTGACCGTCATGCCGGTTGAAGTTTGGGGCTTTATTCACATTCTGCTGTTCGTCTTTTGGCTGGGCGCCGACGTGGGCGTGTTCGTCAGCGCGGTCTTCGCCAAGAATCCGAAGTACAGTTTCGAGACGCGCATGGCGGTGGTGAAGGCGGGCCTCATCGTCGACACCTTCCCGCGCATCTGCTTTGCCCTGATCCTGCCGGTGGGCCTGCACCTCACCAACGCCATCGGCGTTTATCCGGTGGAGACCAGCGTCTTGATCGGCGGATGGATCATCGGCATTGCCTGGGTGGTGGTGATCTTTGCCATCGGCGCGAACCAGGGCAAGCCGCTGGCGGAGCACCTGAGCAAGCTACAGTTCGGCTTTCAAGCTGTCATGGGCCTGGTGTTCACCGTGATCGGCCTGAACTCCTTGGCCACCGACGCGCCGCTGGACCAGACGTGGTTCGCGGTGAAGATCCTGCTGTTCGGCCTGGTCTATTGGGCGGCCATGGCCATCGACCTTTGCTTCCGCCCCTTTCTGGCGCCGTTCATGGAAATCGGCCAGCACGGCTCGACGCCCGAGCGCGAGGAGGCCGTGACGGGGGCCATCAACAACACCTTGGTTGCGGTCTCAACCCTCTACGTGCTGATTTTCCTGATCGCGCTCATCGGCAAGATCAAGCCCTTCTGATGTTGCGCGCGTTTTGCATTCTCGGCGCGTTCATGACCGCGAGCCTCGCGGCCGCCGAGGAGCGTTGCGCGCCGGGCGCGCCGGCCGTTGACATGATCATTGTCTCGGTGGTCACGGATACCGCGCGGTATGTTCAGTACC
This sequence comes from Rhodospirillaceae bacterium, assembly GCA_033763995.1. Lineage (GTDB taxonomy): Bacteria > Pseudomonadota > Alphaproteobacteria > Rhodospirillales > Rhodospirillaceae. The sequence goes on from JANRJL010000057.1 coordinate 7,703, forward strand.
GTGCGGCCTTGGCCAAGTCTCAATTGATCCCGCGCCTGGGCGGCGAGGTTCTGGCGGTCGGCACGCGGCTGGCGGCGGCGCCGACCCTGCTGGAAGGCACGTGGCCCGAGAACCGGCATACCTTCGCCATTCGCTGGCCCTGCGAAGCCGCCGCGCGCGCGTTCTGGGAGTCGCCCGAATACCAAACCGAAATCCTGCCGCTGCGCGTCGGCGCGGGCACCTTCGACGTGGCCCTGTTCCCGGCTTACGCGCCGAAATAGCGCCACGTCAGTTGTCGCGCGACCAATGGGTATTGCCGCCTAGCTCCCGCTCCAACCGCACGCCTTTAAGGCCGCGACCATATGGGGCGGCGGCGGCGCCTCGGCCCCCACCGGCGGCCGGTTGGGATACAGCGGCAACGAAATAGCGCGGGAATGAAGCATGAGCTTGGCATCGTCCGTCTTCGCGGCCTTGCTCTTCGCGCCATAGATCGGATCGCCCGCGACGGGGCAGCCCAGCGAGGCGCAATGCACGCGGATCTGGTGGGTGCGCCCGGTGTGGGGTTTCAGTTCCAGCCAGCTTTGGCCGTTGGCCGTGCCCATGACGCGGTATTCGGTGACGGCCGGTTGACCGTCTTTGGCGACGATCATTTTCCAGCCCTGCTTGGGCGTTTCTTTCTTCAGCGCCAGATCAACCGTGCCCTGCTGGGCGGGCGGCGTGCCGTCGACGATGGCCCAGTAGGTCTTGTCGACCTTGCCCGATGAAAACAAAATGCCCGCCTTGCGCAAGGCCTTGGGGTGACGACCGAGAATCAGACAGCCCGACGTGTCGCGGTCAAGCCGGTGCGCCAGCGCCGGCGGGCGCGGCAGCCCGAACTTGAGCGCGTGCAGATACTGCTCCAGGTTGGGCCCGCCCTTGGGCCCAGCGTGCACCGGCAAGCCCTCGGGCTTGTTGATGATGATGATCAACGCATCGCGATACAGAATGCGCGCCTGAATTTCGTCGGGGGTCATGGGCGTGGGGTAGCATACCCGGGGTGAAAACAGAAACGGTGCCGTGCCCGCGCGAGCGGTGCGCGTGACGCCCTCGCCGATCATTTGATAGATGAGTCGTGGGGATAACACCTCATCGTCATTTAGTCGGCACGCCATCCATGATACACTTCTGCCATGACCACGGCGTTGCACATTCCCCGCCGGGTCTGCGATGAGTCCCGGTGGCGGCGCGGTGTCCTTCAGGCGTGGGTGCCCGGTCGTGCCGCCCTCGGGTTTTCCCCACAAACCCCACAATCCACATTCTTTTTGGTCGCATTTCCCACGCCAACCGGTCCCCACTTGTCGGGGAAATGCTCGGGAAAAATTTTTCAAATTCGCAGGCGTTCGCGATACGAGTCCGCCTGTTATTTTGGAATCGTTCCTGAAATAACAGGTGGAACAGGCAACCGTTACGCGCAAATCCATGCCATTTTTCGGCGCCGGCGCAAAAATTTTGCGCGCGGGATGTGCGGGCCATTGAGCGCAGCGACTGGGGAAAACACAGAACGAGTGTCTTGGGACTGTGACCGAGACTCCACTCGGTTGTCACCCTGGGATTTATTCCCAGGGTCCAGAGGTTTCTGTTTGAGCGGCAACCAAAAAACCCTGGACCCTGGGCTCAAGCCCCAGGGTGACAGTCAGAGAAAACCGCGTGGCCAGAGTGCAGGCTTCCGGGATAAAACCCCGGGTGACAGTCCGAGCGGAGAGCGCGAGCCAAAGCCACACGCTACGCACCTGGAATTCGCCGGGAACTTCAAGGTATGTTTGCCGCCGGTCGCGACGACGCGGCGAAAATCAGGACATGCCGGTTTCGTGAAACGCAGCGCTCCGCACATCGTTTGTTTTGCGCCCTACACCGACTGGTCGATTCACAGCGCCCGCCAAGTCACCATTCTCAACGCCCTGCGCCGGCGCGGCTGCTCTGTCAGCTACATCACCTGCGACGGCGTGTTCAGCGATTGCGACCTTTATCAGCAGGCCACCGCCGGGCCTGGTCATCGCCCGGCCGATGCGTGTTCGTTCTGCCAGGCGCGCGTGGCGACCAAGCTGGCGGGCTGGGGCATGCCGTTTCGCTGGCTCAGCCGATGGCTGACGTCGGAGGATCGCGCGGCGGCATCCAAATGGGTGCAGTCGCTCAAGCCTCTCGCCTATCCGGGCGCGCGCTACCCCGATGCGCGTCATGGGTCGTGGCCCATCGGCGACTGGGTGAAATCCAGCGTGCATCGCCATTTTCGTCACAACACCTTGGATCTGACCGACCCGCGCGTCGCCGCCGTGTACGGCAGCTACTTGTTCAGCGGCGCGCTGGCGGCCATGGGCCTCGACCGGCTGTTCGCGGAAGAAACGCCCGATGCGCAACTGCTGTTCAACGGCCGCATGGGTGTCACGCGCGTGGCACTTGAACTGGCCAAGCCGCGCGGCATCCGCACCATTTGCGAGGAGCGCGGCTACGTCGCGGGCCGCATCACGTTGTTCGACAACGTCAACTGCCTCGACTTCACTTCTCTCGGCGAACTTTGGGCCGACTGGCGCGACGTGCCGCTGACCGCCGAGGAGACCCATGAGATCGGGCAAGTTTTGACCGATCGCTGGCACGGCCGTTCCAAGGATGTCTCGGCCTATAGCGCCGGCCTGGGCGCCACGGCGAACGCCATCGCGGCCCTGGGGCTCGACCCCGCGCGGCCGACGTGGGCGTTGTACCCCTCGAGCCTCGACGAAGCCTCGGAGATCGATACCAGCAACGAGCCGTTCGAATCGCAGTACGCGTGGATCGACGCGACCGTCGCCTTTGTCGCCGCGCGGCCCAACTTGCAACTGGTGATCCGGATTCATCCCAACGCCGGCAGCCGCAAGTCGCTGGGCCAAAACGACCAGGACTTGGCCTACTTCGAGGCGCTCGCGACGCGCCTGCCGGCCAACGTGCGCCTGGTGCCCAGCGCAAGCACCTTCGGCAGCTACGATCTCGCGCGGGCCGCGGCCCTGGGATTGATCTGGCGCAGCACCATCGGCCTCGAGATGGCGGCCATGGGCGCAACCGTGGTGCGCGTCGGCGCGGGCCCGCTGTGCCACGCGCACTTCATGCAAAGTCCGGCGACGCCCGCCGGCTATCATGACATTTTGCTGGAGCACGCGAGCCGCAAGCCCGGCCATGACATCGCGACGGCGATTCAAGCGTGGCGCTTTGCGCACACGTTTTTCTTCCGCTGGTCGATGCCCTTTCCGCTGGTGCGCCAACCGAAGTGGTATGTGGGCGAGATGAATTACACCGACGCCACGGCGCTGGCCCCGGGCAAAGATGCGACGCTGGACCACATCTGCCGCGTGTTCATGGAGCGCCGCCCGCTGTTCAATCCCGCCCCCGAGCGGTCGGCCGACGTTGCAGCGGCCGAGGCCGGCGCCATCGCCGCCAGAATTGCTCCCTACCGAAGCGGCTTCGCCGCGACAATGTAAAGCACATCCCATGCCCGCCACGCCTGCATACGACTTCACGCAAGACTGGTTCAGCAAACACGTTCCCGTATGGAACAAGCTCCTGCCGTCCTTCGCGCCCCGGAAATATCTTGAGATCGGCAGCTACGAGGGCCGCTCGGCTTGTTACATCATTGATCGATTTTCCGCCGACGCTTCACTGGACATCCACTGCATCGACACCTGGGAAGGCGGCGTGGAGCACGGCAAGGTCGCCATGGGCGATGTCGAACGGCGCTTCGATGCCAACATTGCCTTGGCGCGCCAGAGCGCCAAACATCCGGCTCACGTGACCAAGCACAAGAAGCGGTCGCATGTGGCACTGGCCGAACTCATGACCACGGGGCACGCGTTGTCATTCGACGTGGTTTACATCGACGGCTCACACCAGGCGCCCGACGTTCTCGCCGACGCGGTGTTGTCGTTCCCACTGCTGCGGGTCGACGGCTTGATGATCTTCGACGATTATCTCTGGAGCGAGGATCGGGCCGGGAAGCAGGATGCGTTTGGCATGCCCAAACCGGCCATCGACGCCTTCCTCAATATCTACCAGCGCAAGATGCTGATCGCGGAAAACGCGCCGCTGTCGCAGCTCTATGTCAAGAAGAACGCGGCATGAGGACGCCTCAAAACAAACTTGGCGCCCCCTGCGGTCGGGCGCCTGATTTTCTAAGGGGGCTGCGCCCCCAAGAAAATCATGGCGCTCCCAACGGGATTCGAACCCGTGTTTCAGCCTTGAGAGGGCCGCGTCCTAGGCCTCTAGACGATGGGAGCCGAGGCAGGCTCCATCCTAACAGATGCCGGGCCGTGCGGGAGTCATTATCCATGGCCGGATTCGGCGTAGCCTCATGTCTCCGGCATCAGGGCGACGGCCACCCGCTGCCCGATGACACTCGGCGTCAGGGCCGTCCATTCCTGGGTGATTTCCAAGATCGTGCGGCGCGCGACGGCGGGCGAAAGGTGCGCGCGCAAATCGCCCATGGCGCGCGGCGGCGCCACCAGAACGAGTTCGTCGCAGCCCTGGGCCGCCAGCGCACGGTCCAGGAACTCGGCCACGCCGATGACGAACTGCTGCTCCGCCCGCACATGGGGGTCGGATTTTGGTTGCAGGGCATAACGCCCGGTCCCCGCGCTGCTGGCCTTGTGGCCGGGTCGGTCGCTGACGATGGCCCGCGATTTGCGGTTGGATTGGCGCAGGCGCCCGCCGTCGATCACCGTCAGACGCAATCCCGGCCGGCCGGTCGCCGAGGCCTCGGCTTTGTAGATGTTGGCCCGGGCGCCGTCGATCACCGCCACCATCAACGATTTCTTGATGCGGGGCCGGGGCTTCGTCCGCGCGGCGAGTTTCTGCACGCGTGTCTTGGGCGAGCGAGCGGCTTTTTTCATGGCATGAAAGTCCTTGGCCTTAAAGTTGCGATCTCACTTTTGCACCATGCCCGCATCAAAGCCCCAAACAATGATCCCGATCATGGATGACGCCGGAAGTTCGCGGGCGGGCCCTCACCCCACCGGAAACGCCATGTAGCCGTCCATGGTGCCGTCGGGGCCGCTGGACAGGAAGAAATCCAACAGCAGCGGGTTGCCGGGTTGAACGGCGTAATGGGACAGATCGGTCTTGCCTTCTTCGGCCAGAACCTGGTCGTCGATGAAGAAGTTGCCCGTGCAGGTTTTCGCCGGTCGCGTCAGGATGGCGTGGGCCGCATCGGACACAATGTCGACGCTGCGGCAGTGTTTCAGGATCGACTTGCCGCCCAGCTCGAATTCGATGGCGGCGGTGGCGATGGCCGTGCGCGGCCACAGGGCGTTGGCGGCCACGCCCTCCTTCTTGAACTCGGCCGCCATGCCCAGCACGCAAAAGCTCATGCCGTACTTCGCCATGGTGTAGGCCAGGCTGGGTGCAAACCATTTTGGCGACAGATCGGGCGGCGGCGAGAGATTGAGAATATGCGGGTTGGCCGCTTTCTTGAGATGCGGCAGGCATTTCTGCGAGCACAAAAACGTGCCGCGCGTATTGATCGCATGCATCAAGTCGAACCGCTTCATGGCGGTTTCGAGCGTGCCGGCCACATGCACGGCGCTGGCGTTGTTGATGAGAATATCGATGCCGCCGAAGGTCTCGACGGTCTTGGCGACGGCCGCGTCCACCTGCTCTTCGTGGCGAATGTCGACTTGCAACGGCAACGCCTTGCCGCCGGCGTCCTCGATCTCCTTGGCCGCCGTGAAAATCGTGCCGGGCAGCTTGGGATGCGGCTCGGCGGTCTTGGCGGCGATCACGACGTTGGCGCCGTCGGCGGCGGCACGCTTGCCGATGGCGAGCCCGATGCCTCGGCTGCCGCCGGTAATGAACAACGTCTTGCCCTTCAAGCTGCGGTTCGCATCGCCCATCGATCACCTGCTGTTTTGCTCGCGGTTCGTCCCCGCCGCCTGTCCGCTTGAGACGGCCAATCGAGACCCCACATAGCATGGCGAAACAACGAAGGCATCGTCATGATCAACATTGACAAACTGCTGGGGCAAATCCTCGGGGCGGGCCAAGGCATGGCCTCCGGCCAGTCGCCGCTCGGCCAAGGATCGCTGGGCGGCGCCTTGGGTTCCGAACGCGGCAAAGCCCTGATGGGCGGCCTGGTGCTGGGCGGCCTGGCCGGGGCCTTGACCGGCAAGACAGGCCAAAAAATCGCTTCGACGGCGCTCAAGCTGGGCGGAGCCGCCGCCGTGGCCGGATTGGCCTATACCGCCTATCAACGTTATCAAGCGCAGCAGCGCGGCGCGCGCTTGCCGAGCCAGCCGCAACCGCAGTCGGTCGGCTACAGTGCACAAGCGCCCGCGACGACCACCAGCACGACCATGAGCCAACGGGTCGAAGAGGTGGTGGAAATTCTGCCGCCCGTCAACAGCGGCTACTTGCCGCCGCTCACGGAAGCCGCCGCCACCGACGCGCTGAGCCTGAAACTTATCCGCGCCATGATTGCCGCGGCCAAGGCCGATGGCCGCATCGACGCGGCCGAGAGCGCCAAGATCTTCGGCCAGATGGACGCCATGAATTTCAACGACGAGGAGCGCAACTTCCTCATGGCGGAGTTGGGCAAGACGTGGACCGTCGATCAAGTGGCCGCAGGCGCCGCAACGGTGGAAACCGCCGTTGAGCTTTACGCCGCGTCCGTGATCGCGGTGGATCCGACCCGCCCCGCCGAACGCGAGTACCTCGGCCGCCTCGCGCAGCGTCTGAACCTGGAACCGGGACTGGTGAATGAGATTCACGCCCGCTGCAGCACATAGCCTGCGCCGCATAGCCGACGGCCATCACAAATTCGGGAACGTTGATTCTATTGATTTCTCCGTGATTGCCGTCGGCCGAGAGTCGCATTAAAGTGCCGACGATTTCGAACACCCCTGGACCGTCATGTTCGCTCGCGTCACCCGCATTCGAAAACTGACATCGCTGCTCGCCGTCGCGTTGATGCTGGTGGCTGGCGTCGGCTTTGCGCGCGCGACATCGGCCCACACACCCGGATTGACGATGGCCGTGGCCGCGGCACCTTGCGATCACGGGTTGTCCGATGGCACCGGTTCGACCGAACCCATGACGACGGCCTTGGATGTGTGCGCAGCCTTGTGCAAGGCGTCCTCGCCCGATGCCTTGGCCGTCAGCGTACAGACTCCACAGAAAACAACCGCGACACTCGAACTGCCGAACGCCGTGACGGCGGTTCATGGCGCCGCTAGAGATGTACCGCTGGTACGCGACGCCAGGCCCACGGCACGACTGCGACATCCGCCCCCCAAGCCCTCGCTCGTCACCTCGCGCCGCCTCCTGATTTAGATCGCCGCCCGAACCGGCCGCCGCCGAAGCTATCGGCGCGCGGGGGATTCATTTTTGTGGCGGCGTTCTTATGTCTCAGTCTCAGTTTTCGTATTCTCGTCTTCTTTTTCTCGTCGGCAGTCTGGCCGTGCTTGGCGCGTGCGCCAGCGTCGATCAAGATAAAGCTTTTTCGGATTTCAAACAGAGCCTTGGCGAGCGCGTCAGTCAGGATCTGGTCTGGCGCCGGGGCGGCGAAGCCGACGGCGCCGTCGACGCACGGATCAGCGAGTTGCTGGCCAAGCCGCTAACCCTCGACGGCGCGGTGCAGGCGGCACTGCTCAACAATCGCGATTTGCAGGCGCGCTACGCCGAACTCGGCATCGCCCAAGCCGACTTGGTGGCGGCGGGCCTGCTGTCCAACCCCGTGTTCGAGCTGATGGTGCGGCCCACGACCAACCCGTCGGAGTTCGCCAATCTCGAATTCGCCTTGGCGCAAAATATTCTCGACCTGTTCCAACGTCCGGCGCGCTTGCGCGTCGCCGAGGCCGCCTACGCCGGCACGCAGTCGGCCGTGGCCCAGGGCGTCATCGCCACCATCAACGAGGTGCGCCATGCCTATGTCGAGGCCGTGGGCGCGCGCAACGCCTTGAGCGTCAAGGCCGAGGTCGAGACCGCCGCCGCGGCCTCGTCGCAATTGGCGCAGCGGTTCCATGAGGCCGGCAATATCTCGGACCTCGAACTGGCCGAGGAGCGCGAGGCCTACGAAGACGCGGCGCTGGAGTCCATCGCGCTCGACCTTGAAGCCAAGGAAGCCACCGAGACCTTGGCGGCCTTGCTGAATGTGGCCCCGGCGCAATTGACCATCGCGGGGAATCTCCCCGAGCCGCCCAAGTCTGATCCTCCGGCAGAAGGTCTTGAGGCGATAGCCCTCGAGCGGCGCTTCGACATGATCGCGGCACGCAAGGCGATCGATGCCGCGCTGGCGGACCTCAAGCTCAAGACCGATTGGCGCCTGTGGAAGGACGTTGAACTGACGCTCTCGGCGGAACGCGAGGGTGACAAGCAATGGGCCATCGGGCCCAGCATCGCGCTCGCCTTGCCGCTGTTCGACCAGGGCCAACCCGAGGTCGCGCAAGCCGCCGCGGCGGCCCTGAAGGCCGAGAACGAGGCCCGCGCCCTGGAAGCCGAAATTCGTCGGGATGTCCGCACCGCCGCTCATCGCGTCACGGCCGCGCGCAAGATGATCGAGCGCTACCGCACGTCGGCGCTGCCCCTCAAGCAGGACATCGCGCGGCTCAAACAGGAAGAGTACAATTTCATGCTGATCGGCGTGTTTGAGGTTCTGGTCGCGCGGCGCGAACAATCCGAAGCCTTTCACGGCTACGTGGAGACCGTGCGCGATTACTGGCTTGCCCGCGCCGACCTCGCCAACGCCACGGGCGGCGGCCCCCTATCGACCGGAGAAACGCCATGAATCGTTCACGCCGAAATTTCTTTTGGTCATCTCTGACGGGCATGGGCGGCGCCCTCATCGGACGTGGCGCGCTGGCGCAAAACACGGCCGCTCCGGCGGCGGCGTCCGCGGCGTCGGGCTACACGCCCGTGCGCACGCTCAACGGCACGACGTTGCCTTATGAATTGAAAGACGGCGTGAAGGAATTCCACCTCATCGCCGAGGAGATCGAGCACGAGTTCGCGCCGGGCACCAAGGCGAAATGTTGGGGCTACAACGGCCGCACGCCGGGCCCCACCATCGAGGCCGTCGAGGGCGACCGCGTGCGCATTCTCGTCACCAACAAACTTCCGGAGCACACCACCATTCACTGGCACGGCTTGCTCCTGCCCAGCGGCATGGACGGCGTCGGCGGATTGAACCAGCCCCACATCAAGCCCGGCGAGACTTTCGCCTACGAGTTCATCCTGCGCCAGCATGGCACGCACATGTATCACCCCCACGCCGACGAGATGGTGCAACTGGCCGTGGGCATGATGGGCATGTTCATCATTCACCCGAAGGGCGGCGAGCCCAAAAAGATCGACCGCGACTACGTGATCCTGCTGCACAACTGGGCGATTCACCCGGGCACCTACCGGCCCGACCCCTCGGTGATGCAGGACTTCGATCTGTGGACCTTCAACAGCAAGGTTTTCCCGGCCATCGAGTTTCCGGTGGCGCGCACCGGCGAGCGCGTGCGCATCCGGTTGGCCAATCTGTCCATGTGGAATCATCCCATCCACCTTCATGGCCACCAATTCGTGGTGACCGGCGGCGACGGCGGGCGCTGGCCCGAGGCGCAGTGGCGCTCGGAGACCACCGAAATCGTCGGTGTCGGCCAATGCCGCGACATCGAGTTCGACGCCGTCGCGGGCGATTGGGCCATGCATTGCCACATGTCGCACCACACCATGAACGCCATGGGACACGAGATTCCCAATACGCTGGGCGTCAGCCAAGCCGATCTGTCGCAAAAGGTGGCGTCGTTGCTGCCGGGCTACATGTCCATGGGCGAATTCGGCATGGCCGAGCACCAGGACCACAGCATGCACATGAAGGGGCCCAAGAACACGCTGCCCATGATGATGGGCACGGGTCCCTTCGGAAACCTGGAGATGGGCGGCATGTTCACGGTGGTCAAAGTGCGCGACGACCAGCCCCCGGGCGATTACCGCGACCCGGGCTGGTACAAAAATCCTGAAGGGACAGTGGCTTACCGGGTCGCGGGGCCCACAGCCGCGCCGGCGGTGGATCACAGCAAGATGGATCATAGCCAAATGGACCACAGCAAAATGGACCACTTGCAGCACAACCAAAAATAGCGCTCGCCGAGACCTAGAAACAAACTGTTACCAAATGATCGAGGTTTGCAAATCGGAATGAGTCGCCATGACCCGAGCGGGAGGTTAGGATGAAATGACCATGCACGTTGGTTTTGTTCTTTGTTGATGCCGTTGCGAAGCACAGATTTCGCTGTTTTCAATTCAATCGGGGAGAAACAACTATGAAGAAGCTTTTTCTTGCGACTGCCGCCGGTGTGTGCGGCTTGATGATGGCAGGCACCGCGTCGGCCCACAACACGTTGACCTCAATGGAAGGTTACGCCGGCTACGTCACCGACCTCGAGATGCGCGTCACCCACGGCTGCAAGGGCAGCCCGGTGAAGGAAGTCCGCGTGAAGATTCCCGAAGGCCTGACGCGCATCAGCGTCGGCGCCAATCGCGATTGGAAGGTCGAGACCAAGATGCGCAAGCTCGACAAGCCGTTGCCGGGCGAAGGCGGCAACATGATCACCGAGGTAATCGACGAGATTACCTGGAAAGATCCCATCAGCCCGATTCCCGCCGGCGGCGTGTTCGAGGGCTTCAAGTTCCGCGCGGCCTTGCCGCGGGAAGCCGACAAGATTCTGTTCTTCCGCACCATCAACGTGTGCGAACAGGGCGACGACAAATACGTCGACCTGCCGAAGGAAGACCTGAAGGTCAACGATCCCGAATTCGGCAAGAAGCTGATGGCCTTCATGACGGCCACGCCGGGACCCGCGCCGTTCTTGATCACCCGCAAGCCCGCCAAGCCCCAGTACCCCTGGGAGAGCACGGAGCCGGCCAAGGCTGAAGCGGCGACGCAACAAAAAGCGTCGACGAACTAATTGAAATAAATTCGACGGCGGAGCGGTGCGCACCGCTCCGCCGTTTTATTGCCGATCACCGTTCCTAGACACGTTCCACGGAGTTCCCATGAAACGCGCTCGCATTTATCTGTGCCATGTCGTGGCCGCTTTGCTGTCGATCTTTGCCGCCAATGGCGCCCTGGCCCACGCCGTGCTGATGGGCTCCTCGCCCAAGAGCGGGGAAATGCTGGCGCAGCCGCCCAAGGAACTCACCCTCACCTTCAACGAGAACGTCGGGCCGATCTTCTTCAAGATCCTCGACAAGACCGGCAAGGAAGTAGGCAATCCCGGCGAGATCAAGATGGACGGCTACAGCCTGATCCTGCCCTTGAACGATCAACTGCCCAACGGCACCTACGTGCTGACCTACCGCGTCATTTCCGCCGACACCCACCCCGTCGGCATGACGTTCGGGTTCTCGGTCGGCGAGCCCATGGCCGACATGTCGCAAATGTCGGCGGGCGCGGAATCGTCGTCCACGCCCTGGACCTACGCCGTCGCCGGCAATCGCTGGCTGCTCTACGCCACCATGCTGCTGGCGGCGGGTTCGGCGTTCTTCACGCTGATGGTCAAGGTGCCGACCGCGGTCGGCGCGGCGGCCTTCGGCGTGGGCCGGACCTCGGCGATTATCGCCATGATCACTTACGTTCTGGCGATCGGGCTGGGCGGCGCGGAGATGGTGATGGGCGGCGGCGGCGCGCTGTTCGCGGCCGATACCTGGTCGCGCGGACTGTCCAGCACGCTCACGCCCAGCGCGGCCATCGGCGTTCCGGCGATGCTGATTCTCATTTATGCGTTTGGCAAAGGCGCGGAGAGCCCCAAAACCGGCGCGCTCCTGGTGGGTTCGGCGGCGGCCGTGGCCAGCTTCCTCGTCACCGGCCATGCCGCCACGGCCCCGCCGGTGTGGCTGATGGCCACCATGGTCGCGGTTCACCTGTTTTGCGCCGCCTTCTGGTTCGGCGCGCTTTACCCCCTGCAGCGCAGCACCACGGCCGTGGACGTGAAGGCCGCGGGCGCGCTCATGACGCAGTTTTCGATCCGCGCCATGTACACCGTCGCGGCGCTGATCGCGAGCGGCATCGTGATTTCCTGGGTTCAGGTCGAAAGCCCCGCCAACCTGCTGGGCAATGATTATGGCACGGGGCTCATTCGCAAACTCGTCTTGGTCGCGATCATTCTGGGTCTGGCCGGGTACAACAAGCTCGTGCTCACGCCCGCGCTGGAGCGCGGCGACGCTGGGTCCGACGCGCGCATCCGGCGCACCATCAAGGTCGAGTACGTGGTCTATGTGCTGATCCTGGGCGCGGCCATGGCGTTGACGCTCACCACCCCGCCGCGCGCCATCGTGGAACAGGGCGCGAGCGGCGGCATGGACATGGGCGGCGGCTTCAAGGCCACCGTTCAATCGGGCGAATACACCGCCGACTTCGACATCTCGCCCGCCAAGGCCGGCGAGAACATGATCATGATCACCGTCAAGGGCAAGGACGGCCAGCCGTTGGCGACCATGGCCGACTTGGAACTGGTGGCCAATCTGGAGGCCGCGGGCATCTCGGACATCACGGTCAAGGGCGAGAAAATGCCCAACGGCATGTGGCACATCATGTTCAAGGACATGATCATCCCCGGCGAATGGACGCTGCGAGCGGACGCTTTCGTCACCGACTTCGACAAGGTCGGCTTCGAGACCAAGGTGCAGATCAAGTAATCGGCATGATCGCCTCCATCGCCCGCAAGGAGTTCATCGCCGCCCTGCGCGACGGCCGCGTCATGTGGTCGGCGGCGATTTTCGCCGTGATGTTGATCGCGGCTCTCGCCTCGGCGGCGCAGCGCTATGCCGACATCTCGCAGGAACGCGCCGCCGCCCAGGCCATCGTCAACGAGCAATGGCAGAACCAGGGCGAGAAGAACCCCCACGCGGCGGCCCATTACGGCGTCTATGCCTTCAAGGCCGTGACGCCCTTGTCGTTCTTCGATACCGGCGTGTCCAGCTTCACGGGCGTGTCGATTTGGCTCGAGGCCCACAAGCAGAATATGGCCGAGGGCGAGCCGGCGCGCGATGCCACCGCCATCGCCCGTTTCGGCGAGCTCACGGGCGCCTTCACGCTGCAAATGCTGCTGCCGCTGCTGGTGATCCTGCTGGCCTTCGCCTCCTTCGCCGGCGAGCGCGAGCAAGGCACGCTGCGCCAGGTGCTGGCCATGGGGGTCTCGCCGCTGGATTTGCTGTTCGGAAAGGCCTTGGGTGCCGCGGCGGCGGTGGGATTGTTCATCGCGCCCATCATGGTGCTGGGGCTGATTGGCCTCGCGATGGCGCCGGATGGCCTTGCGTTCTTCGGCAACGGCATGGTGGTGGCTGCGCTTTACATCATCTATGCGGTGATTTTTCTGTTCCTGACCCTGGCGGTCTCGGCGGCGGCGGATTCGTCGCGCACGGCGTTGGTGGTGATGGTGGCTTTCTGGGCGGTCTCCAGCGTGGCCTTGCCCAAGGCCGCGTCCGACGCCGCGCGACTGGTGCACGACACGCCCACGGCCATCGCCTTCCAGCGCGCCGTGGCGGCGGATTTGGAAACCGGCGTCGACGGTAAATCCCTGGACGCGCAAGTGAACGAGCGGCGGGAGGCGACCTTGCGGCTCTACAAGGTCGATGCCGTCGAAAAACTGCCGATCAACTTCCAGGGCATCGTGCTGGGTCTTCAGGAGCAAATGAGCAACGCCGTGTTCGACAAGCACTTCGGCCAGCTCAACGGCCTGATGCTGCGCCAGCAAGGCATCTTCGAGGCCATGAGCGCGCTCTCGCCGCGCCTCGCGGTGCAGTTGGCCTCCATGGAATTGTCGGGCACATCGCTGGGCGCGCACTTGGACTTTGCCGCGCAGGCCGAAGCCTATCGGCGCAACCTCATCGACACCATGAACAAGGCCATGACCATGAACTCCAGCGGCGCCAACCCGGAGTACCGCGCGGGACCGGAACTGTGGGGGCAAGTGGGCCCGTTCAATTTCACGCACCCCGGCCTCACGGCATCACTGAGCAAGCTGGGCCCCAGCTTCATGGTGATGTTTCTGTGGCTTGTGGCATCCGTCATTGCCGCCGTGATGGCCGTGCGGAAATTGAAGGCGCTGATCGCGTAACTCCGTCATGTTCGGCATTGTTTTTCGTCAAGAGCTGAAAGTTCTGTTTGCCAACCGCACATGGTGGGCAATTCTTGGGCTGCTGGTGGCGTTGACCGTGTTGGCTGCGCTCAACGGCCAGGCCCGCTTCGCGCAGATGCAGGCCACGGCGGCGCAGTTGAACCAGGACGAGGCCACCACCCAGAATGCGCTGAAGGCGACGGTGGAGCGCTACGAGAAGAATCCCACGGGCGATCCGCCCTCGGTCTCGAGCCCGGGCAACGTCGGCCTGTCGATCCTGGGGCACTATGCGGTCATGGCCCACGATGCGTTGGCGCCCTTGTCCGTGGGCCAAAGCGACGTACAGCCGTTCTATTACCGCGTCACCGCGCATCCGCCCCACACCTTCCTGAATGCGTCCGAGATTCAGAACCCGCTCAATCAAATGTCGGGCAGTTTCGATGTCGCGTTCGTCGTCATCTTCGTGCTGCCGATCCTGATCATCGCGGTGACCTTCGATCTCATGTCGCGGGAAAAAGAAGCCGGTGTGTTGGCCTTGCTGGCCGCGCAGGGCGTGCCGCTGCGAACGCTCATTTTGGCCAAGACCGCCGCGCGGGCGGGCATCATCCTGGCCGTTCTTCTGGCCCTGGTCGCGTTGTCGGCCGCTCTGATCGGCGCGGACTTGAGCGCGCCGGAGACGGCGGCCAAGTTGGCGTTGTGGTTCGGCGTGATCGCGGCCTATGCCTTCTTCTGGTTCGCCCTCGCCCTGTTGATCAACGCCATGAATTGGCCTTCCGTCACCAACGGCGTGGTGCTGGCGAACCTGTGGCTGTTCTTCGTCGTGGTGCTGCCCTCGGTGGTCAATGTCGTGGCCGGCACGCTGTATCCGGCGCCCTCGCGCGTGGAACTCACCACGGAAATGCGCGAAGCGACGGAGCTGGCCGACAAAGAGGCCGCCGAATCGCGCGAGTCCTATCTGTTTGACCACCCCGAATTGGCCGGCGCGGGCGCCAATCTCGATAATTTCTATATCCAAGTCCTGGCCACGGACGCGGCCGTGGAAAAAGTCGTGACACCCATCATGGCGGAGTTCGACGCCCAGGCCGCCAAGCGCGAGGGCGTGGTGGACCTGCTGCAGTACACCTCGCCGGCCATTGCCGCCCAACAGGCGCTGAACGCGCTGGCCGGCACCGGCAACGAACGCTTCAAGAACTTCACCGATCAGGTGCTGGCTTTCCATGGCGACTGGCGCGGCTATTTCACCAGCAAGATCATCAAGGGCGAGCGCATGACCGCCGCCGCCTTCGATGCCATCCCGGCTTTCGCCTACACCGCGCCCGGTTTCGGTCTGGCGCAGACGGCTGTCGACGGACCGCTGCTGTTCATGTTCGTGGTGGGATTGATTTTGGTCCTGTGGGCGATCCGCCGCTACGCGCGCTATCCCGTGGTCTAGAGTCAAATTTGAATCAACCGAATCACATCGCCTAAGTAACTTCATCTTTTTGGTCGCATTTCCCACGCCAACCGGTTCCCACTTGTCGGGGAAATGCTCCGATTTACGGGGTCACAGGAGTATCTCATGACGACACCCCTCGCGCGCCGCACTCTGCTGGCGTCGTCGACCGCCCTTGCCGTCGCGCGCCCCGCGTCGGCGCGTCGCACGCTCGACCTCAAGACGCCCGAGGATTGTCTTTACGCGGTGGTGAAGCTCCGCGGCGATCTGTCGGGTAAGATGGTCTATCAGTGGTACACAGGGATGCTCTCGCTGCTGGTGCCGGGCAAGATGCCGGCTCCCGTGGCGCGCTATCAGGGCATCATCCGCACGACGTGGACGCCCCAGGCCGACGGCAGCTTCAAATATCGCACCTTCGATCTTGGGTTTTACGGCGACCTGGAGACGGGCCGCGCCGTCAATACGCTCGTCAACCCCATCACCGGCGAGACGGTGGAACCCACCGACGTCCGCGACGGCCCGGTGGAGAGCGTTTATTCGGTCAACGGGGTGTTTCGCGACGGCGCCAAGCCCGATCCGACGAAAACTCTTTCATTGCCCTGGGTCACGGCCAACGATCAGGTGTGGTACGGTGCCAATCTCGCCTTCGAGTACGTCAACCCCCTGCCGCCGGCCCAATATCCGGAGCTTTCCAGCACCGAGAAGGTGATGCAGCGCAGCATCTTCACCTACAAGGGCCGCTTGTCGGAACTGGAGGACGACTCCACCACCAGCGCGCCCATGGAAACGCTGATGACGGTGATCGCCACGCCACACCCCTGGCACAAGATGGGGCGCATTCCGGGCTTCGGGCACATTCAAACCGTCTCGCACAAAATCGCACGGCCCGAGGATGCACCACCCGAGGTGCTGGACTACATCGCCAAGACCATGCCCGATTATCTCACCGCCGAAACGCCGTTCATCGGTGCCGGCAACAGCTTCGAGCGCTACAAACGCGACCGGTTGGGTGGGAGCTAGACCAGCGCGATCAGCGCACGGCCTTGGCCGGAGTCTTTTTAAGACCCGGGTCGGCCGCGTCGCGCTCGAACATCTCTTCCAGCTCTTTGTTCCCGGCCTTGGCCAGGTCTTGCATCTTCTGCATGTCGTTGTGATGGGTGTAGTGCTCGAACAGGCGCCGCTCGTCGTGATCGCGGAAGGTGCGCATGGTGCGCTCGGCCTCGGCGCGCGGCATGCCCAGCCCCATCAGCATGTCGCGCGCGAGATCGAGCGCCGACAGGAACGTCTCGCGCTGCATCAACGTGATGCCCAAGTCCATCAACCGATAGGCATGCTGCCGGTTGCGCGCGCGGGCGTAGACCTTGAGATGCGGAAAATGCTTGATGACGGTCTCGGCCGTGCGCAGCGACGCCTCGACATCGTCGATGGCCAGCACCAGGATCTTGGCGGTGTCGGCGTTGGCCGCGCGCAGCAAGTCGAGCCGAGAGGCATCGCCGTAATAGACCTTGTTGCCGAAGCGCTTGATGAAGTCCACCTGCTCGGCGCTGATGTCGAGCGCCGTGAACCGGATCTTGCGCGCCGCCAGGACGCGCCCGAAGATTTGCCCGAAGCGGCCGAAGCCCGCGATGATGACCGGGGTTTCCTCGTCGGGCAGCGTGTCGTAGGCGACGGCCTTCTTGGGCGCGAAGGCCGCCGTGAGGCGGTCGTTGGCGATGGTGAACAACGGCGAGAGCGCCATGGATAAACTCACCACCAGCACCAGCAGTTCGTTTTGCGACACGGTCATGACGCCGGCGGTGACGGCGGCGGCGAAGATGACAAAGGCGAACTCGCCGCCCTGGGCGATGGCGATGGCCAAGTCCTTCGACGAGCGCCGCCCCAAGCCCCACACCCGGCCCAGGCCATAGACCGTGAGGGCCTTGGCGCCCAACAGCGCGCAAACGAAAAAGGTGATCGACAGCGGCTGCTCGGCCAGCAGGCCGAGATTCAAGCCCATGCCGACGGAGATGAAGAACAGGCCCAGCAGCAGCCCCTTGAAGGGCTCGATGTCGGCTTCAAGCTCGTGGCGGAACTCGGAATTGGCCAGCAGCATGCCGGCGAGGAAGGCGCCCAGCGCCATGGAGATGCCCACGGCATTCATCATCAGCGCGGTGCCGGTCACGATCAGCAGCGCCGTGGCGGTGAACACCTCGGGAATCTTGGTCGCCGCCATGATGCGCAGGACCGGGCGCAATAGAAAGTGCCCGCCGACGATCACCGCCAGCACGACGGCGACGACGCGCAGCACCGACAGCCACAACGGCGTTTCGCCCGTGTCCATGCCCGTGACGGCCAGCAGCGGCACGATGGCCAAGATGGGAATCGCCGCCACGTCCTGAAACAGCAGAATGGAAAAGGCCGCGCGGCCGTGCTTGGTCGAGAGTTCCTGCCGCTCGGCCAGCGTTTGCAAGGTGAAGGCGGTGGACGACAGCGCGAGACCCAGGCCCACCACGGCCGATGTGGTGACGCTCAATCCCGCCGTGTAAACCGCGATGCCGATGGCCGCGGCCGACAGCGCCACTTGCGCGCCGCCCAAGCCGAAGACGCTGGCGCGCATGGTCCACAGGCGCTGGGGCTGAAGTTCCAGCCCGATCACGAACAGCAGCAGCACCACGCCGAACTCGGCGATGTGCAAAATAGCCTCGACGTCGTCGAACAGGCCCAAACCCGCGGGGCCAATGAGGGCCCCGGCCGCCAAATAGCCGAGCACCGAGCCCAAGCCCAAGCGCTTGAAGATCGGCACGACAATGACGGCGGCGGCGAAAAAGATCGCGGCTTTGGCAAGCAATTCCATTCCAGGCTCCCGAACTCAAGCGAGAGGATACGCCTGGGTACAGGAGATGGTTGCGAAGCGCTAGCCCTCGGGCCCGGTCATGGCGCGCGGTTGAGCGTCGACCATTCTCCCCTCACCGGGAGCGGTTTTGAAGCGCGCGACCGTTTCCACGCCCTCCACGCGACGGCGCAACGCATTCACCTCGGCGGTCAACGCGCAGAGCGCCTGGGCCGTGGGATCGGGCAGATCGTCGGCCGGCGCGCCATAGGGCGCGAAGGATTCCAACCGCGCCGCGGCGTTGGCTTCCACGGCCTGGGCGGGAATGCCGACGACCGTGACACCCTCGGGCACGCTTTTCAGCACCACCGCATTGGCGCCGACACGCGCGTTGCGGCCCACGGTGATGGGGCCCAGCACTTGGGCCCCCGCGCCGATCACCACGCCGTTCTCGATGTGCGGATGGCGGCGTTCCAGACCGTGCGGGCTGCCTGTGCCGATGCCGCCCAGCGTCACGCCATGATAGAGCGTCACGTCGTCGTCGATGACGGCGGTCTCGCCGAGCACCACGCCGGTGCCGTGGTCGATGAACAGGCGCCGGCCGATGCGCGCGCCGGGATGAATTTCGATGCCGCTGACGAGCTTGCCGATTTCCGAGACCAACCGCGCGAGAAAGAACAGCCGGATTTGCCACAGCGCGTGGGCCACGCGATGCGCCAGGATCGCGCGCACGCCGGGGTAGAGTAGCGCCACCTCCAGCCGCGACTTGGCCGCCGGATCGCGGCGACGGATCGAATCGAGATAGTCCAACGCGGCGGCAAACATGAGGCGGCTCCTCGGGCAAAAGCAAATCGGGCAAAAGCAAAGCTGCGCCAGACGGGGCAAAACCCGGGCGCGACTCGGCAGCGAGCTGTGTAGCAAGACGGGAGGACAACGCGGAAGAATAATCCTCAAAAATTGGATGAAGCCAAAGAAAAGAGATGATTATTCTCCTTAAGGCCCCTATAAGCCCCGCTTTGTTTCATTTCCAACGAGGCCGCCATGGACGCCATCGACCGCAAAATCCTCTCCATCCTGCAAACCAATGCCGGGCTTGCCATCAGCGAAGTGGCGAGCCGCGTGGGGCTGTCGCAGACGCCCTGCTGGAAGCGCATTCAGAAATTGGAACAGACCGGCGTCATCAAGGGGCGCGTCGCGGTGCTGGATGCCAAGAAGCTCAACCTCGGCCTCACCGTGTTCGTGATCTTGCGCACCAACCAGCACGACGACGCCTGGCTGCAGAAGTTCGGCCGCGCCGTGAAGGACATGCCCGAGATCACCGCCATCTGGCGCATGGCGGGCGACATCGACTACCTGCTGCGCGTGGTGGTGCGCGACATGGAGGCCTACGACGCCTTCTACAAGCGCCTGATCAAGCGCATTCCGCTCAACGACGTCTCGTCCACCTTCGTCATGGAGGAACTCAAGTACACCACCGCCCTGCCGCTCGACGGCCCGGACGCAAAAGCGGCGGCTTAGTTTCCGCGAATCGTTTTGGGCGCCGGCTGGCCTTCGGGGATGGCCGTGCGCCACGTCAGCGGCTCGCGCACTTTCTTGAAATCGGCTTTCACGTCGGCGAGCAGCTTGGGATCGGTGTAGAGGTCGATGGCCGTGGCGGCGAACACCTTGCTGGCCGTCAGCAGCGCCTTGGCGCCGATGGAGGTGCCGGTGGCGGCCACCACCGGCCAGGAATGCGTCGGCAAGCCGTAGCCGTAGGACGCCACGCGGAAGCCGCCCACGGGCACCCACCATGAAATGTCGGCGACATCGGTGGAAGCTGACGCGGCAGATTGGAATTCCGCCGGTAGCGGTTCGAGCTTGTCGGCCAGCGCGAGTCCGGCGGCGGAGAAATCCATGCCGAAGGGATCCTTGAATTCCTTTTGCGTCGTCTCGGCAAACGCCAGTTCCTGGGGCGTCCAGGTGGGCGTGCCATGAGCGCGAAGTTGCGGTGCAGCGCCTCGGCCAGCGCCCGGTTGCCCAGCATGTCGTGGGTTTCGGACATGACGCTGACCGACGCCAGCTCGGTCTTGGTCATCTTGGCGGCGGCCTCGGCGATCTCGCGCACCCAGGTGAAATACGAGAACGCATCGTCGAAGGAGTTGGCGCGCACGTAGTACCATACCTCGGCGTCCTGCGGCACGACGTTGGGCTGGCCGCCGCCCTTGGTGATGACGGAATGGATGCGCGCTTCCTGCTTGATGTGCTCGCGCATGTACTGCACGCCGACGCTCATCAGTTCCACGGCGTCGAGCGCGCTGCGGCCCGACTGCGGCGCGGCCGAGGCATGGGCGGCGACACCCTTGAAGGTGAACTTGGCGTTGATCAGCGCTTTCGATGAGCTGTGGCTCACCTGATTCTTGTCGCCCGCGTGCCAATGCAAGATGACGTCGTCGTTCTTGAACATGCCGGCGCGCAGCATGTAAACCTTGCCGATGCCGGTTTCCTCGGCGGGCGTGCCGTAGAGCTTGATGGTGCCCTTGAGCGCGCCCGAGGCGATCAGTTGCTTGATGGCCATGGCGCCGCCGACGGACCCCACGCCGAAAATCGAATGGCCGCAAGCGTGGCCGGACTCGGGGTTCGCGCCGATCTCGGCCTTGGGACTGTCGGATTGCGACACGCCCAGCAGCGCGTCGAACTCGGCCAGGATGCCGATCACCGGCGCGCCCTGGCCGTAGGTCGCCACGAAGGCCGTCGGCATGCCCGCCACACCCGCCTCCACATTGAAACCCTCGGCCTTGAGCAGGTCCTGCAGTTCCTTCGACGACTTATGTTCCTCCAGGCCCACTTCGGCGTAGGTCCAGATATTGCGATTGGCCTTCTCCAGCCGCGATGCCTGACTTTCGATCCAGGAGGCCGAGTCGTTTTTCAATTGAGCGGTGTCGGCGGCAAGCGGCGAATTGAGGCCGATGGCTAAACCCACCAAGAGGCCGCCAAGATTACGAATGATCGTCATTGCCCTATCTCCCTTGCCCCAAGCCGCGACTGAATTATACCGCGAACATCTCCACCAGAACGCTTGAAATCGCCTCGCCCGCCGCCGCCGGCAGCGCGCCGAGGCGTTTGACGACGCGGGCCTTGTCCACCGCGCGCAATTGATCGAGCGCCACTTCGCCGTCCTTGCCGCGGAACCGCACGCGTACCCGGCTGGGATAACCGCGCATCACCGTCGTCATGGGCGCGACAAGCACGGTGCGCAATCCAACGTTCATCTCGTCGGGCGACACGATCACGCAGGGGCGAGTCTTCTTGATTTCGGCGCCGACGGCGGGGTCGAGCGGAATCAGCACCACGTCATGGCGCTTGAAGGCCTTCACCACCGCCATTCGCCGCGATCCCAGTCGGCCGAGAGATGATCGGGCAGAAGCACGTCGTCGCCGGGCGCCGCCGCGGCAAAGGCCTCGGCCCAGCCCTCGCGCGCCTTGCGCTTCGGGCTCAGGACGACCCGCCCGTCGCGCACCGACAACTCCGCCGTGGCGCCAAAGCCACACTGCTGCAGCACGCTCTTGGGCAGCCGCACGCCGCGCGAATTGCCGATCCGAATGATCTCGATCTTCATGGCAGGCCCAACGTAATCATAATGTAATTACATGACATTCTAGCCAGGGCCGCGGGCGCCGACAAGCGCCTGGCGCGGGGCGATCACGACCGACGCCAGCGGCCGAAACTGTATGGATTCGCCATGGGCCGGGCAGCCCGGGGCGTCGGCTTGGCGTCCCCCGCGATTCTGCCAGAATACATCAACGCATGGAGGCCCCCGTCATGACCCGATTTGCATTGCTCGTCGCCCTTGCTTGTCTCGCAGCGCCTTCCGCCCACGCCGCCGACGTCGGCAAGACCGTGGCGCTGATCGAGCAATGGATCGGCGGCAACTATTCCACGCAGGCGCAGCATGAGGCCGACCAGGCCAGCAATAAGCCCGACACCGAGAAACACCGGCTGATGTATCAGCTGTTCAAGCGCGTCGACGTGCCGGCGTTTCCCGGCGTGGTGTTCTTCGAGCAAGGCTCGCGCGACGGCTCGGAAGACCCCGACATGATCTGGCGCTCGGGTCTGGTGCACATCGTGCCCGACGACAAGGCCGGCGTGGTGCGCTACCGCGAATTGGCCTTCAAGGACCAGAAGCCCTGGCACAACGCGCACAAGACGCCCGAGAAGTTCAAGGCCCTGACCCCGGACCAAGTGACCTGGGATGAAAAGTGCGATTTTCTGGTGACGCTCGGCGCCGACGGGCGCGAGATCGCGGGGCCCATCAAGAAAATGGAATGCGGCCGACTGAACGAGGGCACCGGCGAGATGATGTACGCCGAGGACAAGATCGTCATCAAGCCGGGCGAGTTCTGGTTCCTGGGCCGCTACGTCAACGCCAAGGGCGAGCACATCTGGGGCAACGAAAGCGACGAGCTGAACAAGCTCGTCAAATTCGCGGATGTGCCCTAAGACTTCCCACGCTGGCGCCAGACCAGCATCATCGTCACCAGGATTAGCGCCACGCTGATGCCTTGGGCGATGGACAGGAACACCAGCTTGGCGCGGTGCACCGCCACCGCCGTGTCGATCAAATCGAGCGTGGGCCGGGGCTCGGCGGCCAGCAGGCGCAGGAACAACACGTTCTCCGACAGGTCGCACAGCGCGGGAAAGATCGCCCAGATCCACCAGCCGCGGCGGAACGCCCCCGTCAGCCACGGCGCGCCGGCCGCACGCGCGAGCCAGCCCCACAGCAGCACCGTGAACGCCGCGCCGACCGCGGGAAAGAACATGTCCACCGCCGCGAAGGGAAGGTAGGCGGCCAGCACGCCGTCGTTGAAGGCCCCCAGCTGGATGATCACCATGTCCCGCGTCAGGGGAAACTGCATGTCGAAGGGCGTGAAGCCCGCCGCCTCCTGATAGGGCGGAATCAGAACACTGAACGACGCGCCGCTCGCCGCCATCGCCGCCAGCGCGATCAGCACGGCGCGGCCCGTGGCCCGGGACAGCAGAAAGGCGGACACGCGCTCCATCGCCGCGCCTATCCGTTCTTCATGATCACTTTGCCGAAGTGATTGCGGTCGTTGACCATCTGGTGCGCCTTGGCCAGCTCGCTCATGGGCAGCACGGTGTCGACGATGCCCTTGAACTTTCCGGCGGCGAACAAGGGCAGGGCCTGTTCGTTGAAGGTCTTGATGGTGTCGGGGTAATACCTGCTGGTGTCGATGCTCATGGAGATCAGTTCCACGTTGCGCTCGCCGATGCCGAGGTCGTAACTCACCACCCGCCCGCCGGTGGAGCCGTAGTTCATGACCTTGCCGTGGGGCGCCATGACGTCGAGCACGCGCTGGATCGTCTCGCCGCCGATGGTGGCGCAGGCGATGTCGATGCTGCGGCCCTTGGTGTCGGCCTTGATGCGCGCGACGATGTCCTCGGTCTTGTAGTTATAGACGCCGTCGCAGCCCCATTCTTTCGCCTTCTTCAACTTGGCGTCCTGGCTGGCGGTGCCGCCAACCCAACAGCCGCGGTGTTTGGCGATCTGCAGCGCGGCCGAGCCCACCGACGAGGCCACCGCCTCGATCAGCACGGTCATGCCGGGCTGGGCGTTGGCCATGGTGACCAGCGCGTGCCAGGCCGTGTGCCAGCCGACGGGGATGGCGGCCCCTTCCTCGAAGGAGAGGTTCTCCGGCAAGTGCATGGTCTTGCGCGCCTCGGCCGCCACCTTCTCGGCGTGACTGCCGCGCACCCGCGCCATCACCCGGTCGCCGGGCTTGAAGCCGGTGACGCCCGCGCCGACCTTTTCGATCAGGCCGGCGCACTCGAGGCCGAGGATCTGCGGCAATCCGATGCCCGAATAGGTGCCCGCGCGCATGCGGGTCTCGGCGAAGTTGATGCCCGACGTTTTCACGACGATGGACACCTGACCCGGGCCCGGCTCGGGATCGGGCCATTGGGTCCATTTCATCTTCTCCGGGCCGCCGAACTCCGTCACCACCCATGCCTTCATTGCATCATTCCCATCGCTGTCACGGTTTCGCCAAGTGTTTCTGCACGTCGTCCACATCAATGCCGGAGGGCACGGGCGTGAGCAACAGGTAGAACAAGCCGGCGGCCACCAACGGGATGCCGACGACGTAAGTGAAGGCCAGATCCCAGCCGATGAGGCCCACCGCCGTGGACACCATCAATGGGCCCAGCGCCGTGCCCAGGTTCACCGCCAACGAGCCGCAGAAGGCCAGGCCCGTGGCGCGCAAATGGGTCGGGAAAATCTCGGCGATATAGGCGAACTTCACGGCCGCCGCGCCGTAGAAAAACATGCTCATGACGGCGAATGCCGTGATGGTGCCGGCATAGCTCTCGGTACCCCAGACGAGGAACAAAAACGCCGCCGCCCCCAGCATGGTCCAGACCACCACCGTGGTCCGCCGCGTGAGCACGAACTCGCCCACGTAGGCGGCGATGATGTAGCCCAGCACGCCCACGCCGTTGCCGATGCCCACCAGCAACGACGACGAGCCGATTTCGAGGCCGCGCGATTCGACGAAGTAGGTGGGAAAGAAAATCGCCGAGCCGCCGTAGGCGATGACGAACAGAAACTGCGCGATGAACACGGTGGTTGAACGCACGCGCATCTCGGGCGTGAACAGATCACCGATGGAGCGCATCACGCCGCGATTTTCAGTGGCCGATTTCACATTCGTGAAGCGGTCGGACTCCTTCAGCAGCGCCCGCACCACCACTACGTAGGGCAGCGACAGCAACGCCACCAGGAACAACGCGCGCCAGCCGATGAGGGTCAACAGGGGTGCTGCAAACAGCGAGGCGAAGAACCAGCCCAAGGGGTAGGCGGTCTGCAGCAGCCCGGCCATCATGCCCCGGTAGCGCGCCGGCGCCGTTTCCGTGACGATGGCGCCCGTGGCCGGATAAAGCGCGCCGCCCGAAAAAATCGCCCCCGCCCGCAACAGCGTGAGCGAGATGGGCCCCAGCACCAGGGCATGGGCGGCGACCATGAGCGAGGCCGCCGACAGCGAGACCTGCAGCATGGTCTTGCGGCCGAAGCGGTCCGTCAGGTGCCCGAACCACACCTGCAAGATGCCGCCGACGGCGTAGGACACGCTGACCACCGCGCCCATGGTCTGCAGCGACAGGTCCAAATCCTTGCGCAGCGACGGCACGGCGTAAGCGAACAGCGCCAGGTCAAGCTGGCTGAAGCCGTAGGCGAACAGGCAAATGACGAAGGCCTTGAGCGGCGTGCCGCGAATTTCGGACCACATGGCTGGAATGCCTCGGTTAATCAATCCACTCCACGCCCGCCTTCGTGATCAGCTCCTTGCCGCCGCGATGGGCGAACAGCGTGGTCTTGTTGCCGATCAACTCGCGCCCCACCGCCTGAATGCGCTTGGTCTTTTCCTCGCAGGCCACGACCACGCGCTCGGCCTCGGCCAGCGGCACGACGATGACGCCGTCCAAGTCGCCGCAGACGATATCGCCCGGGTTCACGACCACGCCGCCCGCCGCCACGGGCACGTTGACCGAGCCCGGCTTTTCCCACGTACCATGAGAAGGATGCGAGCCACGGCAGAACACCGGCACCTCGCGCGCCAGGATCGCGCGCGTGTCCATGACCGAGCCGTCGACCACCACGGCCTCGACGCCGATGTTTTTGGCCGAGAGCGTCAGCCCCCCGCCCCACACCGCCGAGTGCATGTGCGCGTTGGCGGCAATGACGATGACGTCACCGGGTTGAGCCACGCCCAAGGCCGCGATGGACATGAGATGGTCGAAGGATTCGATTTTCACCGTGACCGCCGGGCCGACGATGGACCAATCGCGTCCGTTGAGGGGCTTGATGGCCGGGTCCATCATCTGCGCGCGGCTGACATTCTCGGTGACGACCTCGCGCATGACGGCCTTGAAGCGCGCGATCAGCTCGGCCGACGGCCGTTTGATGGTGGCGTGAACTTTGTGCATGTGAACTCCCCCGCGACGCAGTCTTTCGTCCCCTGCCGACTACGGTCTACTATCGCGCGGACCTGTGCAAGAAGGAGTCACCATGCATCGTCTCCTCGCGATCATTCTCGGCGCCGTGGCCGCGATTTTGGCGGGCCCCGCGTTGGCCCTCGAGTTCTCCACCGTCAAGGGCCAGGGCGACGTGCCCCTCGTCGTCGTCCAAACCGGCAACAAACAGGGCCCGGCCATCCTGTTCATTCACGGTTACTCGCAAAGCTACCTGAGCTGGGAAAAGCAGCTCAACGACCCGGCGTTGCAAAAAGACTTTCACTTGATCGCCTTCGACCTGCGCGGTCATGGCGCCTCGGCCAAGCCGAGCGATCCGAAGGATTACACCTCCGTCGCCTGGGGCGGCGACGTCGCCGCCGTCATCGCCGCCACCGGCAATCGTAGGCCCGTGCTCGTGCCGTGGTCCTACGGCGGGCCGGTGACCATGTCCTACGTGCGCCACCATGGAGTTGGCGACATTGCCGGCATCAACTTCGTCGCCGCGGGCACGGGGCTGGGCGAGGCCAATCCGCCGCCCGACATGAACGACCCGGCGGTGAAAGAGCGCATGGGCCGCTTCATGGCCATGACCAGCCCCGACATCGCCGCCAACCTGGCGGCGACGACGTGGTTCGTGGGCGGGCTCACGGCCAAGCCGCTGCCGGCGGCCGAGGCCGAGACCATCCTGATCTACAATATGCTCACGCCGGGCTACGTGCGCGCGGCCATGTTCCAGTTCCAGCCGAACAACGCGGACCTCAAGGGCAAGATCACCGTGCCGGTGCTCATCACCCACGGCGATGCGGACGGCATCGTGCCCCATCAGATCAGCGTGGATAACGCCATGCTGATGCCGGGTTCGACGTTATCTACATACAAAGGCATCGGACATGCGCCGTTTCTGGAAGACCCCGCGCGGTTCAACACCGAGCTTGCGGCCTTCGTGAAGACGGCCAACGGCAGGTAAGCTGGCGCGACGGCTTCACCCTTCCTATATCGCCTTGGCCGTATGGGCGCAGAACGCACGCCAGCGGCTGGCTGAAAAAACGGCATGGCTCCGGGTCAATTTGGCGCGCCCGGAGTTTGCTGCAACGCAGCACCTGATATTTTTGAAGGTTGCCTGAAATAACAGGCATAACAGGTGCTGCAGTGCAGCATCAGCCGGGCACGAAAGTGCCTTCGGCACGGCAATCAGCGTTGCGGATCAGTGGCTTAGCCAGCGAGCGCTGGAAAACTGCCGCGCAGACCCTCGACGATGTTGCTGACGGCCAGGGCCGACAAAATGATGCCGAAGACGCGGGTAATCACGTTCACCCCCGTCACGCCCAAGAGCTTCATGATGTAACCGGAACTGAGGAGGCCAAGCAGGGTCATGATCAGGACCCCGATCATCACCGCGGCGGTGACGCCCTGGGCAAGCAGATGTCCGTCATGCTGGCTATGCAGCAGGATGACGGACGTGATGGACCCCGGCCCGGCAATGAGCGGAATCGCCAAGGGGAACACCGTGATGTCAGGCCGGTGCGCGGCCTCCTCTTCCTCTTTGGGCGTGGTGGTGCGAATGCCCGAACTTTTCACCACCACCATGTCGATCGCCAGCAACAACAGCAGCAAACCGCCGGCGATGCGGAAGGCGGGCAGGCTGATGCCGAGGTACTTGAGGATCGGCTGGCCGAGAATGGTGAACGTGAGGAGGATGCAAGTGGCGATGATGACCGCGCGCACCGCGATGCGCCGGCGCTGGGCTGAGTCCATGTCCGGCGTCAGCGACATGAACAACGGCACCACGCCGATGGGGTCGATGATGACGAAGAACGTGGCAAAGGCGGTGAGCGCGACGTCGAGCATGGCCGCCAGATTAGCGCAGCTTTCGCCGGGCGGGAACTCCGCCGAAGACCATAGTCTCGGCTTAAATTTCGCCACCGACCGTCAGGACATAGCGCCCGGTGGTTTGGCGGCCCTCGAAGGCGCGGTGCGCGGCGGCGACGTTTTCCAAGGGCCCCGCGTCCGTGACCGGGAAGCGCCATGCGCCGGAGGCGAACTTGGCGACGATCTCGGTCCGCTCCGCGCCTTGGGTCTTGGCCATGCCGTGATGGACGACGAAGCCGCGCACGCCGTGAGAGCCGGCAATGAGGCGCGAGATGTTGACCTCCGGTGGCGGGCCCGCCATGGCACCGATGGCGATGACTTGACCCAAGGGCGCGAGGCAGGCGAATTGCTGGGCGGCATCGGCGCCCAGGTTGCCGTCCAGGATGAAGTCGACGCCGCGATTGTCGGTGAGGCGCATCACCGCCGCGGGCCAATCTTTGTCGGCGACATAGTCGATCAAATGGTCGGCGCCGAATGTTTTGGCCCATTCAACTTTCTTTGGGCCGCCGACGAGACCGATCACCTTGCAGCCGGCCTCCTTGGCGATTTGCGTCAGCATCACGCCCACGGGCCCGGCCGCCGAATGCACCACGATCCAGTCTCCGGCGCGCACGCGCGCCAGCGTGTGCAGCAGGTGCCAGGCCGTCAGCGCCGAGCCCATGCAAAAGCCGCCCAGCCGCCAATTCAGCTCGGACGGAATTTCAACCACGTCGCTTACCGGTGCCAAGGCGAAGTCGGCATAGCCGCCATACTTACCCGACATGCTCACGCGCTTGCCGATCAGGGCCGCATCCACACCGGAACCAACCTTCACGACGCGCCCGCAATAGGAATACCCGAGCGTGAAGGGAAACGGCGGCACGCCCCATTTCATGGCCCCCGTGCGCGCGTGAATGTCGAGCGGATGCACGGCGGCGTAAGCCACCTGGATCAGCACCTGCCCCGCGCCCGGCGCGGGCGTCGGCACGTCGCTAACCGTGAGCACGTCGGCCCCGCCGTTACGATCCAGCATCACCGCGCGCATGACGCGAACTCCTTAAATCTCGCCGCCCACGGTAAAGATGGTGCGGCCCATGGTGCGCCGGTTCTCGAAATCGTCGTGGGCCTTGCCGACCTGATCGAGCGGCAGCGGCGGGTTGAGTGGGAACTTCCACTTGCCGCTCATGAGCTTCTCGTGAACTTCTTTGAACTCCGCGCCCTTGGTCTTGGCCATGGCGTGGTACATGACGAAACCGCGCACCGCGGCCGAGCCGGCGATGAGCCCGGAGATGTTCACGTCGGGCGCCTGACCGGCCATGGCGCCGATGTAAATGACCTGGCCCAGTGGTGCCAAGCATTGCAAATTCTTGGGGGCCGTGGGGCCCGCGTTGCCATCGATGATGATGTCGGCTCCTTTGCCGCCCGAAAGCTCCTTCACTTTCTTCGGCCAATCGGCGTCGGCCTTTTCGTCGATGACGTGATCGCAGCCGTAAGACTTGGCGTAGGCCATTTTCTCCGGCGAGCCCACCAGGCCGATGACCACACCGCCCGCGTCCTTGGCGATTTGCGCGGTCATGACGCCGACGGCGCCGGCCGCCGAGTGCACCACCACCACGTCGCCTTTGCTCATGCGCGCCATGGTGTGCAGCATGTGCCACGCCGTCAGCGTGGACGTGAAATAGACCGTGCCCAACTTCCAATCCATGCCCTCGGGGATGTGCACCAGCGTCTTGGCGGGCGCGAGGGCGAACTCGGCGCAACCGCCCCACGAGCCGGCGCTGGCCACGCGCTTGCCGACGAGCGCCGCATCGACTCCGGGCCCCACCTTGTCCACGCGGCCGGAATATTCGTAGCCCGAGGTAAACGGCATGGGCGGCACGCCCCACTTGATGCGCCCGGCGCGCGAGTGGGTGTCCAAGGGGTTCAAGGCGCAATAGGCCACCTTGATGCGCGCTTGGCCCTCGCCCGGTTCGGGCACCGGAATGTCGGAGATCTTCAAGGTTTCCGGACCGCCCGTGGCGGAAATCACAACTGCGCGCATGTTTCACTCCCTGATCGTTCTACCCGTGATGGCTGGAGGCGATGGATAGGCGATGGGACCCCGGGGGTCAACGGAACACGTCAGGGTTGCCCAGGTCGCGAGCGGGCACGCCCATGATCTCAAAGCAATTGATGGCGGCACGGGAGGCCGCTAGAAAACCTGATGGTCCAGGACAAAGACACTCAGCCGGGCAACGCCGTTCCGGACGTCTGGCGCGCCAAGGTTGCTGGCACGCTGATCAACCCGGACACCCTGCTGGCGACCGACTATATGAACCACTTCAACGAGGTGGTCATGCTGATCGAGATGCTGCCCGACATGCCCGACATGTTGCCCGATTGCGCGGCCTGGCAGAGCAAAAGTTACACCGAGCATTTCCTGAATTCGGGTCTCGATTACGGGCCCTTGGCGGCGGAAGCCTTCAAGCACCTGCCCTCGTCGATCAAGGTGCCTTTCGACCTGACCGTGGCGCAGCTCAACGCGGTGATCGGCCTGACCATCAAGCGCGCGGCGGCCTCGATCTCCATCGGCGACACCGACGAAATGCGCCGCTCCGTCGGCGCGGGGATCGCCGTCATGCGCAAACTCACGGAGACCTTGGCGGGCATCATCAATGGGTCCAAGCAGACCATGGATCAGGACGAGATCGACGCCATGCTGGGGGCCGCCAACGACGACGCCAGCGCGAAGCCCGCCGGCGGCGCGCAAGACGATATCGACAAGCTCTTTGGTTAGCGCGATTAAAGTTTGAGCGCGCCGGGATTCACCACCCGCGCCGGGTCGACCACGCTCTTCATCTTTTGCAACAGCGCCCAGGCCTCGGGCTTGAGGCCCTTGTCGTAAAGATAGAACTTGCCAAGCTGCATCGACACCGCGCCTTCAGCTACGAACAGTGCGGCGAGTTCTTCGCGCATCTGCAGCACCGTGGCGCGCGCGGCCTCGTCGGCGGGATGAACGGGCAAGCGCGCCAGGTGTTCGGGCCGCATGATGGTGTCGTACATCTTCAGCCGCGCATCGGGCCAGAAAAACACGGGCTCGATCAGAAATCCGTAATTGCCCACTGTCACTAGCAAGAACCCGGTGCGGATGTTGTGCTTGGCCTTCGCCGTCTCATAGCGGGCGTAAAGGCCTTGCACCTTGGCGATGATGTCCTCAGCCTGGCTGTGGGGCACGATGCAATGCACCGGCACCCAGCGCTCGCCCTTGGGCCCCAAAATCGAGTCCGGCGGCACGAAGGGATCGGCATGGACGATGCGGGTGATGGACGCCGGCATGGGCTTGCCGCCGGCCTCCTTGCAAATCGCGCGGGCGTGCCTGAACAGCGCGGCCACACCCTCGGCCGTCTTGTCCTCGATCGCGACATGCATGCCGTAGGGCACGTCTTTCAAGTACCCGCGCCCCGCCAGGGCGACCTTGAGTCCGTCGATGAGCCCGCCGTTATCGATGACCTTGAACAAGGTGCTGATATCTTCCTTGAAACTGCGTGTGGCTTCCACGGCGCGGGCCGATTGCTGGCCGGCGTCGAAGCCCATGGCCTCGGCGGCGATGCCCTCACGCGAGAGCCGCGACAAGGCGTCGGCCATGTCGGCGGCGGTGGTGAAGGCATAGGCCAGATGCTTGCGGTGCTCGGTGCGGCGCATCATGCGCAGCGTCGCCACGGCCTTGACGCCCATGGCGCCAGCATCGGCCAGGAACAGGCCCATCAGGTCGGGTCCGTAGTGTTTCATGAACGGTTTGCCGTTCTGAATCGCGTGCCCACCCAAGGTCTGCACCGTGCCGTCGGCCAACACGACGGTGAGTCCGATGCACTGTTCAACCGCGGAACCATAAAGCCCCGAGCCGAAGAACACGGAGTTCTGCGACAGGGCGCCGCCGACCACGGCGCGCAGGCCGGACAGCGGACCCCAATAGGGCGTGCGCAGGTTCCTGGCTTTCAAAGCCGCGTTCAACTCGGCCCATGTGCACCCGCACTCCACGGTGACGTACATGTCGGTCTCGTTGATCTCGATAATCTTGTTGAACCGACGCATGTCGACGCTGACCGAGGCGGCGCGCGTGTGCAGATAACCGTCGGTGTAGCTCATACCGCCGCCGCGCGGCACCAAGGCCACGCCGGCGCGCGAGCACGCGGCCGCGAGTCGGCTGAGTTCATCGATCGAACCCGGTGCCACCGCCGCCAGCGGCGTCTCGAGGCTGCGGAAGGTGTCCTCGGCGTAAAACCGGCGGTCATCGTCGGAGGCATGGCAGTGTTCGGGGCCCACGATCTGGCGCAATTGATCGATCAGGGCTTGATGAGCCCCGTGCGGCGCGGGCGACTTGGGCGCACCGGCGGGCGCGGCAACGGAGCGGCTATCGTCGGGCATGGGCTTGGTCCTCGATAAGGCGAATGGAATCAGCTCGAAAGATGATGTGCGTTCGAACCGCTAAGCCGCACGTCGTTGAACGGTGATGTTTTTGCTGGTCGATCTAGCCTTCCGCAACCCCATCGCGTTCCCGCGCGCGCTTGAACGCAATGGGCGCATCGGCTGCACCGCCAATCGCAAGCCCATGGCGTTCAAGATCGCGTTAAGGCTTTTGAGCTCAGGGTTTCCTCGGCGCGACAACGTACGGTAAATCGTGGTCGGATTGAGCTTGGCATCGCTGGCGACCTTGGTCAAACCGCCGAATGCTTTGGTCATGTATTTGAGCATGACAAGCAACTCGTCCTTTTTCCCGTGGCGCAGGATATCGTTGAGCAGGTCGAGAGCGAATTGCGGATCATGCCGAAAACTCTCGACGGTAGCGACTTCATGTGAACGCGATTTCGGCATCGCCAACTCCTGCGTTTCCAATCCATCCAATACTCAACCGCGCGGGCGATGTCACGATCTTGCGAACCCTTGTCGCCGCCACATAGCAGCAAGACGACCTCGGCCCCATTCTTGGCGAAGTACACGCGGTACCCGGGCCCCTGATCGACCCTCAATTCCCAAACGCCGCCACGACAATACTTGTGATCACCGAAATGGCCTGTCGATAATCTCAGGAATCGCCGCGCGACGGCCTTCCGCCCCATATGGTCGCGCAGTCCGTCGAGCCAATCCTGAATGAGGTCGCGTCCCCGGCGATCGACATAGTGATACACAAGCATGACGCTACTCCATGCCATATTCGCTTAAAGGCGAATAACGGTCAATACTGCCGCGCTCCTACTTCATCAGCTTGGGCAACCAGGTGGCGAGGCCGGGCCAGAGCATCAAAATACCAATAACGGCCATGTTGCAGATCAAATACGGCACAGCGGCTTTGACCACGTCGGTCATGGTCGTTCCAGCCAGCTGTGGCGACGCGCGCGCCACGCCCAGCATCAAAAACAGCAGCAGGCCGAACGGCGGCGTGAGCAGGCTCATCTCCATGGCGATCATGACCACGACGCCGAACCAAATGGGGTCGAAGCCCAGCGCCTTCATGACCGGGAAGATGAACGGCACGGTGATCAACAGGATCGAGATCTGATCGAGGAACATCCCCAGCGCCAGGAGCACCGCCACGACCAACAAGAACTTTGTGGTGGCACCGGCATCCCAGCCCACGGCGGCTTGCACCACAACGGAACTGGCCCCCGAGAAGGCCAGGAGCTGGCTGAAGGCCGCCGAGGCAAAGATGATGACAAACAACATCCCCGTTACCGACACCGACGAGGCAAAGGCGGCGGTGATGGACGCCCAGCTGAGGCGGCGATAACAGGCCGCGAGCACCACGACGGCTGCGGCACCCAGCGCGGCCGATTCCGAGGGCGTCGCGACGCCCAGAATGATCAGGCCGACCACGCAAAAAACAACCAGCCCCATGGGCAGCACGTTCACCGCCACGGCCTTCAACCGCACGGGCCAGGGCGGCAGGTCGATGTCATAGATGGGGGCAGCGTCAGGGTTGCGACGGATGTCGATCCACACGACATACACATAAAGAACAGCCAGCAGCAGGCCCGGCAGAATGCCCGCGATCAGCAACGCGCCGATGTCGACTTTGGCCAAGCTGCCCAGCAGCACCGCCAGGGCCGAGGGCGGAATGATGATGGCCAACCCGCCCACGCCCATGATCGGACCCAAAATCAAGCGCGGCGCATAGCCGCGCCGCTGCATTTCGGGGCCCAAGAGGGAGCCCAGCATGGCGGCGTTGGCCACGCTGGATCCCGAAAGCGCGGCAAACGCCGTGCCGCCGGCCAAGGTCAAATAGCACAAACGCCCCGGGATGCGCCCGAACAACAAGTCGAGCGCGTCGAACACGCGGTTGGCGAGACCGGTGTGAAACAGCAACGCGCCCATGACGATGAACATGGGAATCGCCACCAGGATGAAACTGGTGATGAGGTTGGTGGAGTTGTCGACCAGTTGCAGCAGCCCCGCGAGGCCGTGACCGTTCGCGCCCATGACCAAAACCGCGCCGATGAGGTTGGCGCCGAGAAAGGCGAAAGCCACGGGCAGGCCAATGACCATCAACACCAGCACCAGCGCGAACATGAGCGCGCCGACAACGACCGGATCAGCCAGAAGCGCGGGCATCAGATTCGCTCCACGGTGTCGGCCTGGCCCAGGGCATCCTCGCCGATGGCGATAAAGCGCAAAAACTCGGTGCCGGAAAAGAAGAAACCGACGACCAGCGGCAAGAACAGCAGCCAACGGGGCAAATCGATCGAGCGCGGCTCGACATCGGCCAGCAAAACGGATTCCGCCAGCAACACCGCCGCGAGGCACGCCAACACAAGGCAAATGCTCGCGCAAATGACAGCGATCATTCGGCCCGCCACGGCGCGCGACGCCGGCACCAGACGATCGAGAATCACGCGCACGGTGACGTGCCCCTTGGCGCGGGTCAGCCCGGGGGCCGCCGCCATGGTGAAATACAGCAGCGCGTATTCGGTGAGCGCCACGGTGGCCGCCGGCGGCACGAAGCCGAGATTGCGCGCGGCCACGTCGACCACGATCACCAGGATCATCGCGGCCAGAATGCCCCCGGCCAGGGCTGAAAGGCCGCGGATCACGGCGTCGTACAGGCGATTGAAGAACGTCATCACATCCCACCCCGCGGCGGCGACGGTCGTCGCCACGAAAACTGTGTCACGTCGGCGGTACAACTGTGAAGGGGTTGCCTGACCGGCGGGTTCCGCTCACACTGCGGCCCACAACAACCGGAGCCGACCGCCCCATGAGCAAAGCGACGCGCCTGATTGTATTTCGCTCCGTGGTGTTCGGGTTTTGCGCATTCGCCTTGGCCGCGCTGACCGGCATCAAGGTGTACTCGCCCTGGGACGTGGCGGGCTTTGTGCTGGGCGCCATGGTCTTTTGGTATCTGATCGAGACCGTCGTGCTGAAAGCCCTGTGGCAACAAAAGAAGCCGCCCAAGGGCAGATCTTAGCCGGATTACTTGGCTTTCGCCACGCCGGGTTGAATCAAGTTCACCAGAATGCCGTCGCGGTCGCGAAACAGCATTTCCAGCGGCTCCACCTCCATCTCGGGATTGGGGAACAGCACCATCGGTTCGGCGATGACGGTGTAGCCGGCCGCCTTTACCTTATCATTGATGCCGCGGATGTCGGTCGTGTTGAACACAACCGCCGCATCTCCCGTGACCGACGTCGCGGCTTGAAGCGGCGCGGGAACCTTGGTGCGGTCATCGCCCACCAACTGGAACAGACCAACGTTGCCGTAAACCACGTCGCCCGACTGCAAAATCTTCACCTTGATCGTGAGGCCTTGGGTGCCGAGGATTTGATTGAAGCGGGCGTCGTTGAACTCACGATCCGCCCGCACGCGGAGGCCCAGAATATCGCGGTAAAGCTTGAGGGATTCCTCTTGGTCGCGCACAAAAATCGTCGCCCGCGACAACGGCGAGAGAATGAACCCCGGCGGCACGGGGTTACTGGGCGGTGTTTGCGCGACGGCGGTCATGGCGATTGAGGCGAACGAGACTGCGACAACAACGGCCCGTGAAAGACATGAGCGCATGGCATGACTCCTTCTGGCCCTTCGCCGCTCATGCGGCCTTCGGCTGGGGCGGAGGATAGCCCGTTGTCAGCCACGTGAACATCTGGCGCTTGGCGGGGTCGGCCTGAATACCGGCGTAGAACGGAATGACGTTCATGATGGCCTGTGGATCACGGTTGTCCATTTCCAAGGCGCGCTGGTGATTGCCGTCCAATACCCGCGTCATGATCGGTTTCTGAAAGGCCTCGAACGCGGCCAAGGCGCCGCGAACCGCGGCGAGATCCTTGATCTTGTCGGGCGGCGGAATGGCGTTGGCCAGCACGGCCGCGTTGCGCAGGGCAATGTTCATGCCCTGGCCGTGCGCCGGGTGAAGCGAATTGGCCGCATCGCCGATCAGCACCACGTTGCCGCGGACCCACTGCGTGCAATTGGCCAGTTTGCACGGATAGAAACCGATGATCGAGATGTCCAGGTCACCCAGCGCCGGCGTGCGCTCTTTCATGAACTTGCGCCGGTCGTCCATGGTCGAGGCTTTCCACCACGCGATCTCCGACGGGTCGATGGGGATGGAAAACTTCCAATGATCGCGCATGCGCGGGATGCGAAAGGTCATGCCCTTGGCGCCCAGGAACGCGCCGATATTGTTCTGCGGGTCGGGCATGTTGCGCGGCGCGGTGAGCATGACCAGCGGTGACTTGTATTCGTAATCCTCGGTGGCGAAGCCCAAGAGCTTGCGCACTTGCGAGGACCGTCCGTCGGCCCCGACCACCAACTTGGGCCGGATCACGGCGTCGGGCCCGTCGGGCAACTTGACGCGCAGGGCCACCACGTCGCCGCCTTCGACCTCGAAATCGCGGCCCCAGGCCGGCCGAATCAACGTGAACTGCCTGTTCTCGGCCGCCAGGTCCATGAAGGCCTGGCCGATGATCTCGTGATGGAGCACGAGATAGTAAGGATGCGGCAGCGGCAAGTCCTGGAGCGGACAGTCGAGAATGGTCTCGCCCGTGGCCGTCATGTAGCGCGTGCCGAAGCGCTTTTCGGCGCCGCGCGCCATGAACGCGCTCAAGCACCCCCATTTGTCGAGGATCTCGACCACGACCGGCTGAATATGATCGCCGCGCGCGGTGTCGAGCGGGTCCTTCGAGGCCTCGACGACGACAATGGAATAACCGCGATGGCGCAGGGCCGCCGCGAGGCCCGAGCCGCCGATGCCGCCGCCGACAATGAGAATGTCGCACTCGATGGTTTGCGCCGCCATCGGCTCTCCCCCTATTTGGCGCCAAGTTTAGGCATTCGCCATGCCGCGCCGAAAGCGCGGGAATCGGCGCAGCCGGTCAGCGGACAGGCCCGCACCCCCTCGCCCCGTTCACCACCTCATATCGGCGTCGGCGCCCCCAGGGCGTCGGCATAGCCGGCGCTGGCGAGCCGATAACGCCGCAGCATTTCCGCGTCGCCATTGATGACTTTCAAGGCCTCCATGCGGCGCGTGATGATGTCCGGGTCGAGGCTGTCCATCTCCTCGCCGCGCTCATGATTCTCGGCGAGAATTTTGTCCACGGCGGGCTTCACGCCGCTTTCATAGGCCCGCAACCGCCGTGCGACGATCTCCGCGTCCACCATCTCGCCGACATCGGGCAACAGGTTCACCAGCTTCGCGACGCAGCGGATCGCCATGTTCATGCCCTGCCCCCGCGCCGGATGCATGGCATGGCAGGCATCGCCCAGCAAAACCGTGTTGCCGTGAACCCACTTGTGCGTGTTGAGCAACTTCACGGGGTAAAATCCCGCCACTTCGGCCTCGAGCGAGTCCAGCTGCGGCGCGCGCGCCGTGATCGCGCCCTTGCGCATTTTCGCCGTGGCGGTTTTCCAAAAGGCGATGTCGCCCTTGCGGATGGGCAATCCGATCTTCCAATGTTCGCCGGTCCGGGGAATGCGGCTGAGGTTACCTTGCGGGCCCATGAACGTGGTGACGCGGTTCAAGGGATCGGGCTCGGTGCGCGGTCCGAACAGGATCACCAACGGATTTTCGTAGTCATGCTCGACCGCCGAGAACGCCAGGGCCTCGCGCACGCGAGACCCCCGGCCATCGGCCCCCACGACCATGCGCGGTTTGATCACCACGGTTTGCCCAGGACGATAGCCCTCGGGCGCCGGCGCATCCTCGGGCAGCTTGAGCGTCAAGCTCTTGATGCCCTCGGGGCCCGTTTCGAGATCACGTGCCCGCGCGGGGCGAAACAGCGTGTGGTCGGGATTGGTCGCCGCCAACTTGAGGAACGTGTCCCCGATGAGTTCATGATTGAGATACAAGTAATAGGGGTGCGGTATGGGCAGTCCGGCATGAGGCGCGTCCAGCAGCAATTCGTTGCGGGACGAGAGATACAGCGCGCCGTGGCGCTTCTCGGCGCCCGCCTCCCAAAATGCGGAGAGCGCCCCCCACTGCTCCAGGATCTCGACCACCACGCATTGCAGATGATCGCCGCGCGCCGTATCCAGCGGCCGATCCGATAGCTCGGTCTGAACGATGGAATAGCCGCGGTCGCGCAATGCGCACGCCAACGCCGATCCGGCGATGCCGGCGCCGACGATCAGGATGTCACAGGGAAGCGTTTCGGTTTTCGCGGGCGTCACGAACTTTGCTTATTGTTGTCGTCCCTACGGCGCAACAATGTCCGCGCGTTGGCGCAATCGCAAGCCCTGATATCACCGCCGCTCGAAGCGCCCGGTTTTCTCAGTAAGCTTGATTCGATAAATCACGGCCTTCTTGCGCGCGAGATCCTTCGCCGCCATGGCCGGGTCGGCGGGCTGTTCGGCCGTGCCGTGGGACGGCGCGGCCGTGGCGCTGGTGATCAAGGGCTTGAAGCGCTCCACCAACTTCCGCATGGCGGCCTCGGCCTCGGCGCCCGCCAATTCCTGGAATTCGCCCCACGCGATGACGCAACGCCAATTGGCGGGGTTGTCCATGCGGTCGACCTCGACGCACACGTGGCGGTTGGCCCGCATCATCCAAATCTTCCGGCCCTCGGCGGAATGGCCGATGAGGGAGGCGCCGTCATAGGCATAGGTGATGGGAACCACGTAGGTGCGTCCGTCGGCGTGGCACCCGAGACGCGCAACGACCTCGGCGTGAAGCAGGGCCTCGATTTCGCCGGGCTGGAGTTCACCGAGCATGTCAACCTCCGATGGAAGATGGCGGCCAGTTTACCCATCGATTCCGCCCGAGCCTTGAGGCAGGTCAAGCCGCCATTTCGACTCCCGGCTGGACTTTGGGGGTGCCATGATGGGCCCATGCGCTCCCTTGTGCATAACCGGGTCGAGCTGATCGAGGCCTACGCCGAGGCACGACAGCCCTTGGATGCCGCCAATCTGGATGCGCTGTTCACGACACTTTGCGAGGTGGCCGTCAAACGGGCTCGCGACCACTTTGGCGGCAACATCGAAGTGATCGTGCAGTTGGATCGCCGCGAAGGCAGCGGCGCTGGGCCCGCAATCCGCACGACGATCTTGACGGACAAGGTTGCGGCTTGGTTTCCGCGGCACCGCAGCCTGTCGGAGACCGCCGGCCACATCGCGCGGATCGGAAAGCTCTTTGCGCGCGACGTCGCGGGGCACTTGGCCGCGGCGTTGGGAACGCCGGGCAAGCCGTTTGTCCGGCAAGAGGTACGACGCAAGGCCCCGGGCAAGGTGCTGGATCTCCTCGACCGCATCGCACCGGCGGAAATGCTGAAAGTCGAGCGCGTGGCGGATTTGGCGGCGCGCGAGCGCGAATGGCTGGCCGACGACATCGCCAACCTGCGTCGCGCCGTGCATGGCGACGTCCACTTCACGCGCCTCATGAGTCAACTGAAGCGGGAAGCCAACGTCGCCTTCCTGCCGACGACGACCGCGGACCTCAAGACATTGTCGCGCAAGTTGGTGGGCGTCCCCACCGGGGAAGCCCGCCTTCACCGGCGCAGGAGATGCCCGGCCTTCGCCGATCCTAAACGCGCGGCGCCCCTGTGTATTCTGGCGATGAAGTGCACGCTGAACCGGCGCGGCGCCGTTCAGGGCGCGAGTTACCATAGCGATTGACGGACGAAAGGGTTGGACAAGCGGAGGCATGTCCCGTGCCCATGGACCACAGCGGCCGTTGTCTTGCGCGTCAGCCGGCCCGTTGGCAGCGACTCCAGGGGAAGGCTTTGCCTTGCCGATTTTTCCGCCATCATGGGCCGGCTGGACAGCGGCGACTTGGCCGCCAGCGTCACGGGCGTGGCAGGGGGCCGTTGGGTCGATCTCGGGGCCGGAGTGCCCCAATTCCCGCTCAAATCCATTTAAATCAATAGGTTAAGCGAAGGTCGGCGAGTAATTTTCTTACTTTCATAAATCGAAATTACCGAACTAATCAGCTATTTAAATTCGTTTGATTGAACTAAAAGCGCGTGTGAGAGTTTCGCGACTCGTGGGGACGGACCAGCCAAGCCATCAACGCTCATCGCCCGCCCAGACCAGCGGAGCAGGCGAAAAAGAATGGCGGTGATCCTCTCCGACGCAAACTGGTCGACGGCGTCGGAACGGCGGCAAAGTCCGCCGCAGGGAGCCTCCTCGAGACTGTTGTGATTTCGGCCGGCGGCGCGCCGACTGCGGCGCGATCAACGGCCATGCGAACGCGATGCACGTCATTGCAGTCCGTTAGGACCGGAAACGGCGAAGTTTCGGTCGGCTCCCAAGAACAGGAGGTCGGGCCACAACGGGACAGAGACAGAACGAACAAAAAATGCGAGTGAAAGCGCCTCGGCCTCCAGCCGGGGCGTTTTCCATTTCGGCCACCGCGCCGATTAGCGTTGTGCGGCCTCGCAAACCGGGGGACAATCCTCGCGCGCCAAGATGCGGGCGTGGCTGAGGAGAACGACCATGGTCAAGCTCTCCGGTGCCGCGCCGACCAGGGCGAGCATGTCTGGCCGGATCGGCTTCATTGTGGCGGTGCTGCTCGGATGGGCAGCCGGCCCGGCGGCCGCCGTTGAAATCATCAATAAAGACAAAGCACCGCGAACCGTCACGATTATCGCCCCGGAAGGGCGAAAAACCGTCACCGTGCCCGCGGGCGGCACCGTCGCCAACGTCTGCAACGCATGCACCATCGACAACGGCAGCGGCGGCAAGCGCGACGTCTCGGGCGCGCAACGCGTCACGATCTCGGGCCCGTTGTTGTTGGTCAGCGGGCAACCTTAACTCGAAGCCGCTTACGGCAGCGCGAAGGCCACCAGGGCCGCATCGAGCTTGGTCTCCACCCGCGAATTTCCTCCGGCGGCGATGACCACGTACTGCTTGCCGCCCGACATGTAGGTCATCGGCAGCGCCATGCCCGGCGCCGGCAATTTGGCTTCCCACAGTTTCTTGCCTGTTTTCGTCTCCAGGGCGCGAATCTTGGAGTCCATGGTCGCCGCCATGAAGATCAGGCCGCTGCCGGTGACGATAGGGCCGCCGACGTTGGGCGAGCCCCAGCCGAAGGATTCCGGAATGGTCACGCCAAAGCGCGAGACCTGACCGAAGGGAATCATCCACTGGAGTTTGCCCGTATCCATGTCGATGGCCGCGAGCGTGCCCCACGGCGTCGGCGTGCAGGGAATACCCAAGGGCGACATGAAGATTTCGCCTTCGACGCGATAGGGCGTGCCTTGCAACGGTCGCGTGAGGTAATCGACACCCGGGGTCTTGTCTTCTTTCTCACGGTCGGCTTTGGCGACGAACTTCAGGCGCGAGGCTAAGTTTTCCGCCTTGATGATGAGCAGATTCTGGCCGGGATCGAAGGCCGCCCCGCCCCAATTGCCGCCACCCAGAGCCGAAGGAAACAGCAGCGAGCCCTGCGTGCTGGGCGGCGTGTAAAGCCCCTCGTAGCGCATGCTGTCGAACTCGCGGCGGCACCACGCCGCGTCCAACGGGGTCAGGCCGAACAACTTTTCGCGCTGGATGAATTGCCCGGCGAAGGGCTCGGGCAGACCGGCGGCCGGGACGGGCTGCGTCGGCGAGGATCTTTCGCCGGGCACGTCGGACTGCGGCACGGCGCGCTCTTCGATCGGGAAAATCGGCGTTCCGGTGTCGCGGTCAAAGACAAACAGGTGGCCCATCTTGGTTTGAAGGATCGCGACGGGAATCGTTCGGCCGTCCTTCTTGATGTCCACCAGCAAGGGATGACCCACCAGATCGTAGTCGAAGAGATCGTGATGGATGGTTTGGAAATGCCACACGGGTTTGCCGGTCTCGTTGGAGACCGCGACGATGGCATCGGCCAGGGGAATGTCGAACTGCCGTTCGCCGCCGTAGTAATCGGTGGACGGACTCGTCGTGGGCAGGAACACCAAGCCCCGCTCGGGGTCGACGCTTGTGGTCGACCACACGTTCGCGGCGCCGGTTTGATCGCGCTTGTCCTCGGGGATGGGGTTGAACTCCCAGCGCATCTCGCCGGTGCGCACGTCGAAACCGCGCACCACGCCGTCGGCCGCGTTGGTCAGGCCGTCGTTGGCGGAGCTTGTCGCCACGACCGTGTCGGCGATCACCGACAGGGGCGACGACATGCCGCCGGCGAAGCCCTCGCCGTAGTTGTCATAGTCGAGATGCGACGCATAACCGGGGTGGCCTTTTGCGGCGCCGAAATCCTGGCAGGGCTTACCGGTATCGGCATCGAGCGCATAGACATTGCCGAAGCCGTCACCACGGAACACGCGCTTCTCGCAGACCTTGCCCGCTTCGGGGTTGGCGGCCTGCCAATAGGAGACGCCGCGGCAGGTCATGGCGCGCTTGGGCTTGTCGACCAGCGGCTTGCCGGTCTCGCCGGGCGCGTGGGGGTCGAACACCCATTTTTCGGCCCCGGTCGCGGGATTCAGCGCGAAAACGCGATTCAGCGCCGTGCAATAATAGAGTGTTCCATTGGCGTGGATCGCCACGCCCTCGAAGCTGGTGCCGCCGGTGGGCGCGCCCTTGTAGGAAAAATCGCCGGAATTATGCGTCCAAGCGACCTTGAGGTCCTTGACGTTCTCGGGCGTGATCTGGGCCAGGGGCGAATACTGGCTGCCGCCCGGATCATTGCCGAAGGCGGGCCAATCGGCGCCGGACTCCTGGGCGGCGGCGACACCACCACTGCCGATCAAAGCCATCGCTAGGATCAAAGATAGCCTCATCGGCGCGCCCTCCCCTGTGACATTTGCTGAGGCTAGCATGGGGCCGCTCAGACCGCACAACCGTGTATCGCGCGTTTCAGCCCACGGACATCGAGTTCAGGAGGACCAAGGCCGTCCATTGCGGCGTGACTGTAGCCAAACGGCGCCCATCAAGCACAACGCCGAAAAAACCACCAGCAATGTCGTCAAGGCATTGATCTTGGGGCTGACCCCGAGCCGCACGCTGGAGAACACCGCCATGGGCAACGTCGTGGACTGCGGCCCCGAGACAAAACTCGCGATGACGAGATCGTCCAGGGACAGCACGAAGGCCAGCAGCCATCCCGCCGCGATGGCCGGAGCAA
The DNA here is from genome assembly GCA_033763995.1 of Rhodospirillaceae bacterium. Lineage (GTDB taxonomy): Bacteria > Pseudomonadota > Alphaproteobacteria > Rhodospirillales > Rhodospirillaceae. Next base: position 51,370 of record JANRJL010000057.1, read on the forward strand.
TCATCGGTAGCGTCACCGCGATAAAGACGGTCCAGGGTCGCGCGCCCAAGTCGGCGGCGGCTTCTTCTAGTTCGCGCGACATGCCGCTCAAGCGCGCTTGAACGATCAGCGCGACATAGGCCATGGCCAGACTGGCGTGGGCGATGACGATGGTGCCGATGCCGCGACCCGACCACAGGCCCAGCGTCTGTTCCGCCGCGACGAACAGCAAGAGCAACGACAGGCCGGTGATCACCTCGGGCATCACCAGCGGCGTGGTCAGCAGCGCGCCGAACAGCACGCGCCCGCGAAAGGCGCCCATGCGCGCAAGGGCCAGACCCGCCAATGTGCCCAAGATCGCGGCCAGGGTCGCCGACAATGTCGCCACGACAAAACTATTGGCCGTGGCGCGCAAGAATTGCCGGTCTGAGAACAATTCGCCGTACCAGCGCAGCGAAGCCGAGGTCCACACGCCGCCCAAGCGCGAGTCATTGAACGAATAGACGATCACGACCAAAGTCGGCACATAAAGGAAGATCAGGCCGCCGACCAAGACCACGGCGCTGAACCGGCGAATACATAGTCCACCCGAAGCGCTCATGGCGTGAGTCCCGACTCTTGGCGGTTGAGCCTTTGAATCAGCATCAGCGGCACGATCAGTACCGCCAGCAGCACGACCGCCACGGCGGCGCTGACGGGCCAATCGCGGTTGGTGAAGAACTCGCTCCACATCACCTTGCC
>JANRJL010000068.1:0-29085 GCA_033763995.1 Rhodospirillaceae bacterium
CGGGCCTTAACACTTTCGGCTCCAAGGTGCGCGACGACGACGTGTTTTTCGCCAATCTCTACCGCCAGGACTTTCCCGTGGTGGGCTATACCTCGCAAGCGGTGGTGGTTTACAACCGCAACCGAGAAGGCGACGACAAGCCCTTCTACGATTCCAACGGCTTCCTGCAGCGCCCCGCCTCCATCGGCTTCGAGCGGCCCTTCGATTACGACGTGTTCTACGCGGGCTACAACGGCGACGGGCACTTCGGCCGTATTAACCTGACCCACGCCATTTACGCGGCCTTCGGCGATATCTCGGCCAATCCGTTCACGTCCGTGAGCAAGGATCAGAAAGCGAAAATCCGCGGCCTGTTCGCGGCGGTGGAACCCTCCATCGACTTTGACTGGATCCGCCTGCGCGCCCAGGCGCTGTATGCCAGCGGCGACGGCGACCCCTTCGACAACAAGGCCCACGGCTTCGACGCCATCTTCCAGAACCCGCAGTTCGCGGGCGCCGAGACCAGCTTCTGGATCCGCCAGAACGTGCCCTTCATCGGCGGGGGCGGCGTGGCGATGTCGGAACGCAACGGCGTGCTGATCAATCTCAAGACGTCGAAGGAACACGGCCAGTCGAACTTCATCAATCCGGGCACCGTTCTTTTGGGCCTGGGCGCGGACTTCGACGTGTTCCCCGAATTCCGCATTTCGGCCAACCTCAACCATATTTCGCTGGCAAAAAAAGACGTGGTCGAAGTGCTGCGCAACCAGCCGCTGCTGTCCAAGAGCGTGGGCTGGGATGCCTCGGTGGCGACGATCTACCGGCCCACTTTCATCCAGAACGTCGTGTTCCGCGCCTCGGCGGCGACGCTGTTGGGCGGCGGCGGTTTCGAGGACCTGTTTGCCACGGGCGGCGACACGGGCAAGCGTTTCTACACCGTTCTGTTCAACTTGATCCTGACCTATTAGGCGCGCGATGACACGTTTTAGGCACGCGATGACGCGTTGGGCGGTTTCGATCCTTCTGGGCGTTTGGGCAACGGCGGCGATCGCCAGCGAAGGCGAGCAAGCCCGGCACATCGACTACCCGGTCTATCCGCCCGCCCCCATGCTGCAAACCCAAGCCGAGGCCGATGCCAAGAGCGCCGGCTGCCTCACCTGTCACGTCAAGACCGACCAGCCCACCATGCACGACGTGCAGGGCTTGGTGATCGGCTGCACCGATTGCCACGGCGGCGACGCCAAGGTGGCGCTTACCACCGGCACACCAAAAGATTCAAGCGGCTACCGTGAAACGCTCGATGCCGCCCACGTGCAGCCCTTGTTCCCCGAGAGCTGGGACTATCCGCGCAGCCGCAACCCCGAGCGCACCTACACGCTGCTCAACCGCGAGAGCCCCGAGTTCATCCGCTTCATCAATCCCGGCGACTACCGCGTCGCCCGCGAGGCGTGCGGTGCCTGCCACCTCGACATCATCCAGGCCGCCGAGCGCAGCCTGATGGCCACCGGCGCCATGCTGTGGGGCGGGGCGACCTACAACAACGGCATTCTGCCCTTCAAGAATTATATCCTCGGCTCGGCCTATACCGAAAAGGGCGAACCGGCGAGCATCAAGAGCCCCGGCTACGAACCGTGGATGACCACCGAGCGCGGCGTGCTGCCGCAGTTCTTCCCGCTGCCGAGCTGGGAAACCACGCCGCCGGGCGACATCTTCCGCGTCTTCGAGCGCGGCGGGCGCAACATCGTCACGCAGTTCCCCGAGATCGGTCTTCCCAACATCGCCACGCAGGTGGGCAACATCCAGCGCCTGGAAGAGCCGGGCCGGCCCGACATCCGCCAGTCCAACCGCGGTCCGGCCACGGGCCTGCGCATCGCGGTGCCCTCCATCAACATTCACAAGACGCGGTTGAACGACCCCTTCACGTGGTTCCTCGGCACCAACGACCAGCCGGGCGATTGGCGCTCGTCGGGCTGCACGTCTTGCCACGTGGTCTACGCCAACGACCGCGAACCGCTGCACAGCGGGCCTTACGCCGCCCACGGCAACATGGGGCTCAGCATCACCGCCGATCCGACCATCCCCAAGGATGAGCCCGGTCATCCGCTGCAGCACAGTTTCACCCGCGCCATGCCCACCAGCCAGTGCATGGTCTGCCACATGCACCAACCCAATATCTTCCTGAATTCGATGCTGGGTTACACCATGTGGGACTATGAATCCGACGCGCCCTTCATGTGGCCCGAGAAGCAGCATTATCCCGACGCGGAGGAAATGCGCGCGGTGCTCGACCGCAACCCCGAGGAAGCCGTGGTGCGCGGCAAATGGCGCGACGTGGATTTCTTGAAGGACGTGAGCAAGCTCAATCCGCAACTGAAGGACACCCAGTTCGCCGACTATCACGGCCATGGCTGGAACTTCCGCGCCATCCTGAAGCGCGACCGGAAAGGAAACCTGCTCGACGCCAAGGGCGCGCAAGTGGCCTTCGACGATCCCGACAAATGGACCAAGTCGGTGATCATGAAATCGATTCACGTCGAGAAGGGCATGCACTGCGTCGACTGCCACTTCGAGAACGACGCCCACGGCAACGGCTATTTGTACGGCGAAGTCGCCAACGCCATCGAAATCCGCTGCCAGGACTGCCACGGCACCGCGGATGCCTACCCCACCATGCGCACGTCGGGGCCCGCCGCTCAGCCGGGCGGCCTCGACCTCACGACCTTGCGTATCCAGGGCGGCAAGAACCGCTTCGAGTGGAAGGGCTCCGAGTGCGATGCCCCGGTGACGCAAGACCGCGACTGCATGCTCGTCCAGCGCTCCGCCGTCAATCCCGGCCTGGAGTGGGAGATGAGCCTGGTGAAGGACTCCATCAACCCCACCAAGACCGATTACAACGAGAAAGCCGCGCGCGCGAAGACCATGAGCAAGATCGCCAGCGCCGATCAGGCGCAGGTGTGGGGCCCCGGCGTGAAGAGCGAGGACCGCGCCCACAAGCCCGACGAGATGGAATGCTACACCTGTCACCTGTCATGGACGACGTCCTGCGCCGGCTGCCATCTGCCGATCCAGGCCAACTGGAAGACCGAACGCCATCACTTCGAGGGCGGCGAGACGCGCAACTATGCCACCTACAACCCGCAAGTGGCGCGCGACGAGATGTTCCAACTGGGCATCCACCAGACCACCAAGGGCAACACCGTGGCCCCCGTGCGCTCGACTTCGGCATTAATTTTGTCGTCCACCAACATCAACCGCGAGAAGATCTACATCCAGCAGCCGCCCATCGCCGCCTCGGGTTATTCCAGCCAGGCCTTCGCGCCCCACTACCCGCACACCGAGCGCAAGGAAGAAACCAAGATCTGCGAGGATTGCCACGTCGCCCAGGACAACAACAACAACGCCATCATGGCGCAGCTCCTGCTGCAGGGCACCAACTTCGTCAACTTCGTCGGCTACAACGCCTGGGTCGGCGGAGACGGCGGCGTCGAGGCCGTCAACGTGACGGAATGGGACGAGCCCCAGGCCGTCATCGGCAGTTACTTGCACCGCTACGCCTATCCCGACTGGTTCCAGCAACACCAGGACCGGGGCTTGAAACTAAAGGAAAGCCACACTCACGCCGGCGGTACGGCCCAGTGCCTGCAACTGCGCGGCGAGTATCTGTATGTCGCCGAGGGCCCCGACGGCTTCCAGGTCTATGACGTGGCCTCCATCGCCAACAAGGGCATCTCGCAGCGCATCATTACCGCGCCCTTCTCGAGCCTGGGCCAGGACACCCACATCGGCAGCCCCAACGCCACCTGCGTGGCCCTGCCGACCAACCAATCCATCGCGCCGACGCGCATGTTCGGCGACGAGGAACGCAAAAAGCTGATGCTGGAGACCAATCAGGAACAGCCGTTCCATCCGATTTATCACTACGCCTTCATCACCGATGCCGTGGAGGGCCTGATCGCGGTGAACGTGGATACGCTGGCCGACGGCGAGCCGCGCAACAATCACCTCGAACGTGCCATGACCTGGAACGCGGGCGGCGTGCTGACCGGCGCGCGACACATCACCATCGCCGGAACGGTGTTCTATATCAGCACGCCCACGGGCGTGGTGGTGCTGAACATGGACGACCCGCTGACGCCCAAGGTCATGGCGAGCCTGCCCTTCGCCGGCGCGCGCGCCACGGCGGCGCAATTCCGCTATCTGTTCGTGACCGACGACACGGGCTTCCACGCCGTCGACGTGACCGACCCGGCCAATCCGCGCGTCGTCGCGGGCGCCTCGGTGCCGCTGGCCGACGCCCAGCGCATCTACGTGGCGCGCACCTTCGCCTATGTCGCCGCGGGCAAGAACGGCCTGGCCATCATCGACGTGGAGAAACCCGAACAGCCCAAGCTCTATCAAGCCTTCACCGCCGACGGGCAGCTCAACGACGCGCGCGACGTGATTGTCGGCACCACCAACGCCTCGTTGTTCGCCTATGTCGCCGACGGCAAGAACGGCCTCAAGGTGGTGCAGCTCACCTCGCCCGAGAGCCAACCGGGCTTCTACGGCTTCAGCCCCGATCCCAAGCCGCAGCTCATTGCCTGGTGGGAGACCAAATGGCCGGCACTTGCGTTGTCCAAGGGCTTGGACCGCGACCGCGGCGCCGACGAAACGGGGAACCAGATGGCGGTGTTCGGGCGGCTGGGCTCGCGGCCCTTCACGGCCGAGGAACAACGCGCCTTCTACACCAAGAACGGCAAGGTCTGGTCGGTGACCAACCAGGTGCGCAAGGAAGATTTCCGGCCCGCATCGGCGCCGCTGTCGACGGCAAAGGCCAAAGCGGTGAAGGTAAGCGGGCGGTAAACACTGCTGTCGTCCTGGGGCTTGTCCCCAGGACCCAGAGTCCCAAATGCATTGCCGATTGTTGCTCTGGGCCCTGGGAATAAATCCCAGGGCGACAGATGAGATGTAATCAGGTCCTCGTCAGCGCCGCGCCGAAGGCCTGCAAGGCCGCGACGAACTGGCGCGGGCTGTAGGCCTCGTCCTTCTCGACCACGGCATAGGCCTGATCCAGCGCGCTCATGAGCGACTTGTACTGGGCGTCCGAGATCGCCTGGCCCGCCTTCATGCCGTCGAGCACGGCGGTGATGGCCATGGTGGCCTGCTCGGCGGCGGCGTAGTCGACATAGTCGCCCCGCGTACCGCGCTCGATGAGGTTGGCCAGAAGAGCCCGCATCTCGGGGGCGCGGAATTGCATGGCCGCGATCTTGGCGGTGAGCGGGCCGACCGCGTCGCGCAGGGCCTTCACCGCCTCCAGCGTCGCCTCGTGGCTTTTCTGCGAGGCCTGATGCATGGCCTTGGTGCGCGCGCGGATTTGTTGCGCGGCGGCCGGATCGGCCTGGTCGAAAAATGCCGAGAGCAGAATCAAGTTGGCGTCGTTGAGCCGGGGCGTTCCCGGCGCGATGCCGTGGCCGTCGCGGGCCTCCCAGCGCACGTTCGACATCGGATGATGGCAAGAATGGCAATCGAAGAATACCAGCTCGGGGAAGATGCCGTCCTTGTTGCGCGCGGGGTCGAGCATGGCATCCAACTGAGACTCCACCGCCACGGCCTGGCCCACGGCCCAGGTCTTGAGGTGCTGCACCTCCCCCTTGCGGGAGGCGTAGTCGGCGTCGATCTTGAAATGCGCCGGCTGGGTCATGGTGTAGGTATCGAGTTCGAAGGCGAGGCGCGGATGGCCCGCGCCCATGATGCGGTGCGTGATGACGCGGTCCGCATCGCCCAGGTGGCACGACAGGCACAGCTTGGCGCGCGCCACGGGGTCTTCGGTGGGGAACAGCCCCGCCTGGACGTTGGCGGCATGATCGGCCTTGCCCGAGACATGCACGCCCAACCAATTGACCGCGCCGCCGTGACAGGACTCGCAGCCCACGCCGTCGGAGATTTGAAAACCCTTGGCGCGTTTCTCGGCGGGCACGTTGTCGGCATGGCAGTCGAGGCACATGTCGGCCTCGTAGGCGTTGGGCAGGCCTAAATTCTTGGCGATGCGCTTGGAAGCCTCGGACATCAAGGTCTTGTAAGCCTTGGCGTGGGGGTCCTTCTCCTGCCAGATCACGAATTCATTCTGCTGCACGGTCGAATTGGGCCAGGGCTCCAGCGCGCCGTGGCAACTGGACCCGCCGCACGACGACACGCCCAGATGCACGGCCTCGGAGGTGAAGGGCAACTTGGGTGTGCCAGCGCCCTGGGCGAGCGCGAACCCGGTCATGGCCAACACTCCCGCGGCAATCATGCCAAATATTCTGAGCATTTCAGCGCCCCCCGACTTCGGCGTTCCCCTACGTCGGGCTCCATACCGAAGCGCCGACCCCCGTCAAAATAGACCGCAAGCCGTTGAGAGAAAAGGGTTCTTGTGGGGAATTTACGGGCCGGGCCGCGGCCGCGCGGCCTACTTTTTCTGAGCCTTGGCCTCTTGCTCTTTCTTTTGCTGCTCTGCCAGGCGCTGGGCATCCTGCTCCTTGCGCGCTTGCATGAGGCTTTTCGAGGTATCGAAGCGGGTCGCCAGGAACCGGTAAGTCCGGCCCAACAGGTCCTGCACCCGCGCGCCCTGATTGATGACGATCTCGGCCCAGGCGCGCACCAGCGGCGTCCATTTCATCTGCAGATAACGCAGCTTGTCGCGCCGTTCGCGGATGAACGCGATCTGGCGGTCGAGGCTTTTCATGGCCGAGATGATCTCGCAGGTTTGGCTGTCGAGATCGACGAAGATATCCTGGTATTCCTTCACGCCCTTGCGGATCAGAGATTTGACGCGGCCGATGGTGTCCATGACGCGCATGTCGCCGTGGTAAACCTCGGAAATCTGCTTGAGCCGTCCGCCGATGGCGGGCACCGTATTGAAGGCCTCGCGCAGGGCCTCGATGAAGCACAGCTCACGGGCCAGCATCTCGAGGCGCAGCAGCACGGCCGTGGTGTCGTTCTCCGGCAAGCCCAACTGCACGGCGGCCTTGCCGAAGGCCTCGCGCAGCTTGCTCTTGTTCTCCTTGGCGGCCAGGAAGGCGTTCAACTGCTCGGGGCTCTTGATCTCGGCTTCCTTGCCGGAAATCCACGAGATGAGCTGGGCCTCCAGGCGACTCTTGGCCAGCATCTTGTGCTTGGGCGAAACCGTCCAGGACGCCGTGCCGTCGAGAATTTCGTTGGGAATGGCGTCGCCGGGACGGATATCCTCGACGTAGTTGAGCGCCTTGATGACGGTGTCGAGCAACTTGTCGTCGTGAGAGTCGGCCTGAATGCCGAATTGCTTCTTGAGGTGCTTGAACCGCAGTTCGCCCTGCAAATCGCCGAGATCGACCACGAAGACCGGCTCGTCGAAATTTTCCGGCTTGTAGAACCGCGCCTTGGGAACCTTGAAGACCTTGTTCTCGAAATCGAAATGCGTCGTGCGCATGTCCGGTTCGGCATTCTCGTCCATCCCGGGGGCCGCGGATTTCGGATCGTCGCTCACGGCTCTAAGTTCCCGGTTTGAGACCGGCGCGGTTCGGGCGGTAAGCCCCGCGCACGTTGGGGATCGGCTTGAAGGCCTCGGTCACGCCCAGCACGCCCTCGGCGCCACCGAGGTAGAGCACGCCGTCGTCGGGCATGATGCGCGCGATTCCCGTCAAGATCTTGGCCTTCATGGGCGTGTCGAAATAGATCAGCACATTGCGGCAGAAGACGATATCGAACTGACCCAGTGTGCCAAAATCGTCGAGCAAGTTCCACTTGCGGAACTGCACCATGGCGCGGATATCGGGCTTCAGGCGCCAACTGCCCTTCAGGTCCTCGAAGCTGGTGATGAGGTATTTCACCGGCAAGCCGCGCTGGATTTCGAAGTGGGTGTAGGTGGCGTTCTTGCAGCGGTCGATCATCTCGTCGGAGATGTCGGTGCCGAGAATGGTGCTGGTCCAGCCCGGCATCTTGCCGAATTCTTCCTTGAGCAACAGCGCGATCGAGTAGGCTTCCTGGCCGCTGGAGGAGGCCGCCGACCACACGCGCAGCCGCTTGGTTGTCGCGCGCGCCTTGAACAACTCGGGCAGAATGGCGGCCTTGAACTGGTCGAAAACTTGCGGATCGCGGAAGAAATAGGTCTCGTTGGTGGTCATGGCCTCGACCACCGCGTCCTCGACGGCGCGGTCGCCGCGCTTGAGGGCCGCGACCACCTGATCGGTGCCGGCGAGGCTGAACTTGCGCGTCAGCGGCGTCAGCCGGCTGGTGAGCAGGTAGGTCTTGTCGGGCGTCAGCACCAGGCCCGAGCGCCGTCGCAGCATCACCGAAACAAACTCGAAGTCTTGCGGGGTCATGGCGCGCTACCCCTTCCCCGCGAGACGCGAAATCGACGAGGCGATTTGGTCGAGCGGCAGGATGAAGCTGCACGCGCCGATGCGCGCCGTGGCGCCGGGCATGCCCCACACCACGCTGCTGGCTTCGTCCTGGGCGATGACGGTGCCGCCGCGCTCGGCCACCACCGCGCCGCCCTTGGCGCCGTCGGCGCCCATGCCCGTCAAGACCACGGCCAAAACCTTGCCGCCGTAAATGTCCACCGCACTGCGGAACATGGGGTCCACGGCGGGGCGGCAGAAGTTTTCCTTGGGGCCGTCGCTGAGCACGATGGCCACACCGCCGTCGCGCTTTTCGAACAGCATATGGAAGTCGCCCGGCGCGACATAGACGCGGCCGCCGACCAGGAGTTCGCCTTGCTTGCCCTCGCTGGCCTGAAAGCCGCTGAGACTGCTGATGTGCGAGGCCAGGATGGTCGTGAACGTCGCCGGCATGTGCTGGGTGATGACGATGGGCTGGCGGACAGGCCCAAGTTTCTTGAGGTCCGACAGCACCGCGAACAGCGCCTGGGGGCCGCCGGTGGAACTGCCGATGGCGATGATCTCGGGCAGCAGGCTCGACGGCCGGCGCAAGGGCGGCAGCGCGCTCCCCGGTTTGGCGGTCACGGCGACGGCCGCCGACGGCACGGCGGCCGCGGCAGGCGCCTGAGTGAAGCGCGGCCGACGCGGAGCCGCCAAAGCCAGCATGCGCTCGACCAGATCTTGGGCGAAGGTGGCCGCGTTGCCGGCCCCCGGCGCGCTGGACGGCTTGGCGATGACGTCGACCGCGCCGGCGCGCAGGCATTTCAAGCTGATCTCGGCGCCCTTGGTGGTCAGCGCGGAGACGACGATCACCTTGGCCGCGGGCGCCTTCTCGAGAATTTTCGGCAGCGCCGTGAGACCGTCCATGACCGGCATCTCGAGGTCGAGCACGACCACGTCGACCGGGTTGCGCGAGACGAAGTCCACCGCCATCTGACCGTTGGCGACGGATCCCACCACGGAAAGCGCGGGATTGCCCTGCAGGGCACGTCCCACGATGCCCCGCGCGACGGCGGAATCGTCCACCAGCAGCACGCGCACGACCGGCGCGGCCCCGCCGGCCATAGGGGGTGGAGCGGGTGCCATTTAGATGTCTTTGCTTTCGACGAGACCGACCTGCGACAGCTTGCTCTCGAGAATGTCGCGGTCGAAGGGCTTCATGATGTATTCGTTGGCGCCGGCTTCCATCGCCTTGACGATGTTGGCCAGCTCGGTCTCGGTGGTGCACAGCACCACCTTGGGCTTGTCGCCGCCCGGCAGTTGGCGCAAGGCGATGAGGTACTCGAGCCCGTTCATCACCGGCATGTTCCAATCCAGCAGGATCATGTCGGTCAGTTGCGCCTTGCTTTTCTCGAGGGCCTTTTGGCCGTCCTCGGCCTCGTCGACGCTGAATCCCAACTCTTCGAGCATTTTGCGCGCGATACGGCGCAACACCTTGGAATCGTCGACAATCAGGCAGGTCTTCATGGCCTGGAACTTTCAGAACATCCGGGACGGAGCGAGCTCAGGTCGTCCGCGAACCTGCCATTGTCTGCGAATGGGATCAAGGCGCTGACGGGTGAAGATTTCTAGGCGGCCTTGTCGATCAGCTTGGTGTGAGTCGACAGCAGGACGTCGAAATTCAGCACCACCAGCAACTCGCCGTCGAGCTTGAAGATGCCCGCCGAGAAGGTGCGCCACGCCTCGGGCCAGGACACCGGGTTGGGCTCGAGATCGCCCATGGAGAAGCTCAGCACGTCGCCGACGTCGTCGACCAGCAGGTCATAAAGCTCCAGGCCCGAACGGACCACGACGTTGAGCTTCTTGGCTTGGTCGGTGGGCTTGAGGCCCAGCGCATTGTGCATGTCGATCGCCGTGACGATGCGTCCGCGCAGGTTGAGCGCGCCGGCCACGAAGGACGGCGCCATGGGAATCTTGGCGATGGGTTGCGGGCCGATGATGTCCTGGATGGCGAGCGCGGGAATCCCGAACAACTGTCCGCCAACGCGGAAGGTCAGGAACTTCTCGGCGCCGGGGCCAAGGACGGGCAGTCCCGAGGCAGATTGGCCGGAGACGGCGGGCAGCGAGGTCATGACTCGACTCCTTCGACCAGGCACTCGTTGAGGGCGCGGATCAGTTCTTTATGCTGGTCCTTGCCGATGTAGTCCTTGAAGCCCAGGCTCATGCCGCGGTTGCGATACTTCTCCTCGGTGCGCGAGGTGATGGCGATCATCGGCACGTTGCCCCAGCGCGGGTCGCCCTTGAGGGCCTCGGCGAAGCCGAAGCCGTCCATCTCGGGCATCTCGATGTCGGTGACGATGGCGTCCACCATGAGTCCGGCGTCCCGCAGTTCCAAGGCGCGCTTGGGGTTCTCGGCGGTGACCACCTCGAAGCCCTCGACGTTGAGGTAGGGCGCCAGCAGATTGCGGAAGAACGCGCTGTCGTCCACCAGCAGCAGGCGGCGCTGACGGCGCAGGCGCGATTGCGCCTCCTCGGGGTCGTTGCTGAACCACGCGCCATAGGCCTGCTTCATGAAGTAACTGGTGTCGATCAGGTCCACCGTCTTGCCGGCGATGATCGCCGTGCCCATGATCCCCACGCGGGTCGATTTGACCTCGACCTTGAGGTTCTCGTTGACGATGTCGACGATCTCGTCGACCGCCAAGGCCATGGTGCGCTGCTGATCGGTGAACACCAGCGCCGGCTGTCCGCCGCCGGTCTTCCAGGGGAAGGCGGCCCCCATGGCGATGACCGGGATCAGGCGGCCGCGGTATTGGGCCAGGGCCGCGCCGTCCTCGGTGCGCTGCAGATCGGCGATGGGGAAGCTTTCCAGGCGCGAGACCAGGCCCAGCGGCACCGCCTTGAGCGAGCCGTCGCCGACGGTGAACAGCAACAGGCTGGTGGTTTCGTCGCGGAGGCCGAACTTGTCGGCGGCTTCGTCGGCGGCGATTTGCGCGGCCGTCTGAACCACCTGGTCGGCGACCCCGTTGGGATCGAGAATCATGATGACCGTGCCGTCGCCCAGGATGGTGTTGCCCGAGTAGAACGGAATCGACTTCAAGATCGGCGCGACGGGCTTCACCACGATTTCCTCGGTGTCGTAGATGCCGTCGACGACGATGCCGAACACCTTGTTGCCGGCCTGAGTGACCACGACGAAGCCGTCGCGATCGGCCCCCGGTTCGCCGGCGCCGTCCAGGCGCAGCAACTGGCGCAGGTTCACCAGCGGCAGCAGGCGTCCGCGCAGGCGCAACACCGGCGCGCCCTTGACCATCTCGACCTTGTGGTCCGACCCGCGCCCGGTGGAGACCAGTTCGTTCACCGAAATCTGCGGAATGGCGAAGCGCTCGTCGCCGGCCTCGACGATGAGGGCCGCGACGATGGCCAGCGTCAGCGGGATCTTGATGGTGAAGGCCGTGCCCTGGCCCTGCACCGAGCGGAAGTCCACCGTGCCGCCGATCTTCTCGATGTTGGCGCGCACCACGTCCATGCCGACGCCGCGGCCCGAGACGTTGGTGATCTTCTCCGCCGTCGAGAAGCCCGCCCGCATGATGTACTGGTGGACCTCGTGGTCGGGCATGTTGTCGACTTCGCCCTGGCTGGCGAGGCCCTTCTCGACGATCTTCTGGCGAATGCGCGCGGTGTTGAGGCCGCGGCCGTCGTCGGTGATCTCCATGATGATGTGGCCGCCCTGGTGGTACGCCATCAGGCGCACCACGCCCACTTCCGGCTTGCCGGCGGCGAGGCGTTCCTCGGGGCCCTCGAGGCCGTGGTCGGCCGAGTTGCGCACCATGTGCAGCAGCGGATCGGCGATGAACTCCAAGACCTGACGGTCGAGTTCGGTTTCGGCGCCCACCATTTGCAGGTCGATCTTCTTGCCCGAGGCCGTGGACAAATCGCGGATGATGCGCGGCAGCTTCTGCCAGGCGTTGCCGACGGGCTGCATGCGCGTCTTCATGACGCCTTCCTGCAGGTCGGTCGTGACCCGGCTCAGGCGCTGCAGCGGTTCCTTGAACTCGCTGTCGGCGCGCCCGCGCACCATCTGCAGCAATTGATTGCGCGTCAGCACCATCTCGCTGACCAGGTTCATCATGTTTTCCAGCACGTCGACGTTGACGCGGATGGATTGCGCCGCCGCCTTGGCTTCGCCGCCCGCCTTGGCGGGATCGGCGGCCTTGGGCTCCAGCTTCGCCGTGGGCGGGGCCGTGGCGGCAGTTGCGGCGGCCGGCGGGGCCGCCTTCACCGGCACCGGTGGCGTGGCGGCCGGAGCCGGCGCGGGTTCAGGCTCAGCCTTGCCCTCGGCCTTGTTCTTGGCGGCCATGGCCGCCTCGATTTCCGCCAGCAGGTCGGCGGCCACCGGGAAGCCCTCGTCCGAGGTCACGGGGCCCGTGGTGGGTGCCGGCTTGGCGGCAGCCGGCGCGGCGGCGGCCGGGGCGGCGGCGCCCTCGAGCTTGCCGGCGGCGGCGGCCTTCAATTTCGCGATCAACTGGGAATCGTCGCCCGCCGGCTCGCTGCCGGTGCTGGCGATGTCGGTGATGATGCCGCGAATACGGTCCAGGCACTCCAAAATGATGGTCACCGACTGCGGCGTGGGCGTGAGTTCCTTGTCGCGGTACTTCACCAGCACGTCTTCGCCGGCATGCGCGACCTTCTCCAGCCGCGACAGCCCCAGGAATCCGCAGGTGCCCTTGATGGTGTGCATCACCCGGAAGATCAGCTTCAGCGTCTCGCCCTCGTTGGGGTCGCGCTCGAATTTCACCAACTCCGAGTCCAGCACGTTCAGGCTCTCGGTCGTCTCGGCGATGAATTCCGCGATCAAGTCGTCCATGGCACGTCCACTTTCTTTTGGCGCGGCACCAGACCGCCCCTTTGCATCACAATCCCCCACGCCAGCGACACGCAAGTATTGGTTTCCATAACCAATGGCACGACCAAAAGCGAAAATGGCCGCTATCAGGGCAGCGAATCTGAAGGAATTTAGAGCATGAGACGCCCCGGGAGTCACTGACCGCGCCCCCGTCAGAGGCAAGCTTTTAGTATTGATACCAAAGGTTTAGAGAATCCCTCGGATTCCACGGGCCAAGGTTGAAGCGGCCATGCCGTTGGCTATCTGACAGGTTGATATACGAACCCCAAGGTTGATCAGGCGACTAATTGATCGCCGCCAACTTGGGCGCGGCCTTTTCGATGGCGATCATCTTTTCCAGGCCATGGCGCATGTCGGACATGATGAATTCCGCCTTCTTGGGCGGGCTGCCGACGTTGCGGCGCGGGAAATTCTTTTGCCAGGCATCGACCTTCACCGTCATGGCGCACAAGACCCCACCGATGGTGGTGTGATACGCGGTGATCATGGCCTCGACCTTGCGGAATTTCTCGGCCGAGATGTTGTTCCACATGTCCTTGGTGTTGCGGTCGAAGTTCTCGAAGCGCCCGCCGATGGAGGCGACGATGTTGGTGAAGATATTCTCCATCTGATGGGCGGTATTCATGAAAATCGCGTTGTTCTTGAGCTGGAAGTTCTTCTTCAAATCCTTCAATTCGCTCAGGAAATTCTCGATGATAGGCTGAATGCTGTCCAGGCACTCGCGGTAGTAGGACAGCGACATGAAAATGTCGGCGTAATCCTCGAGAAACTTGGGGATGGCGACAATTTCAATGCCGAGCTTCTCGGCCATGATGTTCAGTTTCTCGCGCGCCTTCTTGATGTCGGGGTCGCGGAACAGCTTCACCACGTCGTCGAAGGATTCGATGTTGGCCTCGCTGCCGTACACCTGCATCAGCAGCGGCCGCGTGAACGACTTCATGTAGCCCGACAATTCCTTGGTCTTCGCCGGCGACAGCTTGAGCGCGTCCTTGTCGTTCACGGAAATGTCGTTGGCGCGCAGCAGGATCCGCAACGAATAGACGTCGTAGCTGTTCAGCGTCGCGAGCTTGTTGAGCAGGATGATGTCGGGGTGCGTGAACTTGCCGCCGAAGAAATCGCGGCACACGCCGTCGATGTCCTTCTGGCCGCTGCCGGCCCCGCCCACGTCCTTGTAAAGCTCGACCACGCTTTCGAGCCGCGCGCTCTTCACCATCAGCGCGCGCTTCAGGAACGGGTGTTCCACCGGCATCGTGCTGAGCGGCAGGATGTGCATGGCATCGCGTTGCCGTGCGACTTCATCTGGATCGGGCGGCGGCGGGGTTGCCGAACTCATGAGAGGTGGTCCCCCCGGGCCTAGCTGCCGCTGGAGAAAAGCTCGTCGATCGAGGCCTGGGAATGGCCCTTGCCCGCCATTTGGGGGCCGTTGAGCAGGCCGCTTTGATCGAACGGATTGGCGAGCTTCGGCTTGTCGGGGGCCTCGGCGGGCAGATCGACGCCCTCGACCAGCTTGGCCAAACCGGCGATGCGTTCCTCGATGGCGCGCATGGCGGTGATGACCTTGCGGATGCGCTGGCCGGTGATGTCCTGGAAGGTGCAGGCCTCGAAGATCTGCGTGACGTAATCCATGACCTTGCCGCCATGGTCGCCGGGAATCTGGCCGCTGAGTTCCATCAGCTTCTCGGCCACGTCCATGATCGTGTTGGTGGCCGCCGCCGTGGCCTCGACGGTGGCGTCGAGCTCGTTGGTGGCCGGGTCGATCAGCGTCGATTTCATTTGGTCGGGGCTGATGTTGGCGATCTCGCGCTTCATGCCCGCGATGTAGGTGGACAAATCGCGAATGCCCGCCATCAGGCTGGCCGTGTCGGCGCCGGGAGCCGCGGCCTGGGAACGAGTCTGAGGATCGGACATGCGAATTGCCGTTGCTGTCGTGGGGCCTAGAACGCGCCCAAGACGCTCGCGATTTTGCCCTTCAACGTATCGGCGTTGAACGGCTTCACGATGTAGTTGGACACGCCCGCTTCCTTGGCCAGCACCACGTTCTCGGTCTTGCTCTCGGCGGTGACCATGATGAACGGAATCTTCTTCAGCTTTTCGTCGGCGCGCACCGCCTTCAACAGCTCGAGGCCGGTCATGGGCTGCATGTTCCAATCGGAAATGATCAGCCCGTAGTCCTTCAACTTCAGCATGTTGAGCGCGGCGGTCCCGTCGGTCGCTTCGTCGACATTGGGGAAGTTCAACTGCTTGAGCAGATTCTTGATGATTCGCAGCATCGTCGCGTAGTCGTCGACGATCAGCACGTTCATGTTCAAGTCGACAGCCATTTCCATCCTCCGACTGACCGGTCCCTTGTGGATTGAGCGCAAGCCAAAGCTTGACGGCACGGCGCATACCGCGCTCATCTTCGTTTGTCCACAACAGCGCCATTGTTGCCCATAAACGGGTGAGATTCAAAGAGAATTCGCGATTTTGCAGGTGCCGCGGGTGCGCGGGTTCATTCATACGCACCGGTCACGCCCGGCGATATGAACCAACGGTTGGCATCCCTGACTTGTTTTGACCGGCATCAAGGCTCGGGCTTGGCGAGCGCGCGATTTTCGATCATATGCGGTCACAACAACAACCATGGACGCGGCCGTGAGGCCGTCGACGTTTTCAAGGGAGATTAGACATGCGGGATGCTTTGGGCTGGCGCAAGAAATTCGGGGTCCTGGGGCCGTCGACCAACACCACCGTGCAGCCGGATTTCGACGACCTGCGGGTCCCGGGCGTGACCAACCACTACAGCCGCATCTTCACGCCCAACTCCAGGGCCGTGAACAACGAGACCTTCCTGGCGGGCACCACGAAAATCGCCGAGGGCGTGATCGATGCCGTGCGCAGCGTCATGACCTGCGAACCCGACTATTTGGTCATGGGCATGTCGGCCATTACCTTCTACGGCGGCGTGAAGGGGGCCAACGAATTCCAGGCGAAGATCGAGACCGAAGCCAAGATCGGCGTCAGCGTCGGCGCGCATTCCTGCGCGGCGGCGCTCAAGGCCTACGGCGCCAAGCGCGTGTCGTTCATGTCGCCCTACTACCCCGTCGCCAACGCCGAGGTGCGCAAGTACTTCACCGAAAGCGGCTTCGAGGTGATCCGCGACATCCCGATGCAGGCCCCCAGCTGGACCGGCATCGCCGAGATCACCACCGCGCAGTGCCGCGAGGTCATCAAGAAGCTCGACGGCCCCGACGTGGACGCCATCGTGCAGGTGGGCACCAATCTCAGCATGATCCGCCTCGCCGCGGCCGCCGAGATGTACTTGGGCAAGCCCGTCATCGCCATCAACACCGCGACCTATTGGCACGCGCTGCGCGCCAACAAGATCACCGACAAGGTCCACGGCTTCGGACGGTTGTTGGAGGAGTTTTAAGCGTTCAAGTAAACTCGGTGTCGTCCCCGTGAAAACGGGGACCCAGTTTATTTGTTTTCTGAGAAACGGAAACCTGGATTCCCGCTTGCGCGGGAATGACAAGGTTAATTCGATTTTGGCAGCGGCAATTCCGCCTCGCCCAGCGCCAGGCGCTTGGCGTACTCGGGCGCGATCAAGTGGCAATAGCGCACGCCGCGAAAACGCTCCGGCGCCCATTTGAAGGCGATGTTCGTCCAGGTCACGTAGAGCGACTTGGCCATGAGGTGCATCTTGGCCTCGGGGCCGCGATAGACGAAATCGTAATCCGTCACCCACTGCGAGCCCATATAAACGGTTTCATCGGGCTCGATGACCACATCCTCGCGCGCGATCTTGAGCTTGGCCTTGTCATCGTCGCTCAGCGCGCCATAGACCGCGTCGACGGTCATGCGGTTGATGTCGGCGCAGGTCTTGTCGCCCTTGGCGGCGTCGGCGCCGTAGCGGTCGGTCAGGTGATCGGTGGTCTTGGTCTTGCACGACACGCGGGTGGGCGAGGTGCCGTCGGACAGCACGTACTGGCCGATCTCGATGGGGTCAATCTTGGTCTTGGATTCCTTGAAGCCCTCGAAGTCGGCATAGACGATGTTGTTGAGCTTGAGCGTCGTGCCCGTGAGATCGCGCTGCACGCGCTCGCAAAAGCCGTTGTCGGTGACCGGCACCCCTTGGGGCATGGTCTGGGCCGCGGCTGTTGCGGCGCCAAGCGCGAGCAATGCGGCGAGACCAATGGAAGCGTTCACAGTCATCTGTCCCTCTTTAGGTGGGCCCGGCGCGGCGGAACGACTTGGTCAACTCATCGATCAGAAAGACGTTGGTCAACGCCGTGCGCACGTGCACCGAGGCGTTGAGATTGTCGATCAACTGCGAGCCGATGATGGGCGCGGCCAGCGCGGCCCCCACCACGGTCGCGGCCCGGCGGGCGTCGTTCTGGATCAGCGTGATGAATTCACTGAGCTGGCCCGCATGGGGACCCAACTCCGATTTAACCTGCGCAGAAAGGCCGTTGAGCGCGCTTTGCAGGGCCGAGAGCACCTGGCGGATCGAGGGCGACGTGCCCGTGGCCTCGTCGTCGCGCCCCTGGGCGGCATAGGCCAGCATGAACTCGTAACTGGCTTCGATGGTGTCGATACACTCCGCCAGCGTCTTGGATCCCGAACTGATCATGATTTGTCGCTCCATAGGGCCGGATCGTGGTTGGCCGCGAGTTCATCGCGCGTGATCCAGCCAAAGACCATGGAGCGCAAATAGAACAGTTTCTCGGGGCGGATCGCGAAATAGACGTGCAGCACGATGAGCGAGACGAACACCAGGCCCGCCAGGCCGTGAATGACGTAAAACAGGCCCCAGGTCTCGGCGCTGAGCAGGTAGGGATCGCGCGTCCAGAAAGGGCCGTCGATCTTGGCCAGCATGACGATGCCGGTGACGATGGCGGCCAGCGAAAACACCGTCACGGCGTGATGCATGAGGCGTTGCGCCAGCGAATATTTGCCGGGCTTGGGCTCGGGGTGTTGCGAAATCAGCGCGGTCACCGTGTCGAGGTCGCGTGCGCTGAACCACATGGACTTGAAGCCTTGCCAAAACAATGCCCGCACGATGTGGGCGAGCACGATGAACGTCAGCAGCAGCCCCGCGACCCAATGGATGAGAATCCAGTCGAATTCGAGGCCCAGCTTCGGCGCGAAGCCGGTGATCAGCAGCGCGAACATGGACGTCGCCATCACCCAATGAAAGGCGCGGTCGACGGCGGCGTGACGCTCGATACGGTCAGTGGACATGGCGGGAATAATATTGACGTCGAAAAGGTTTAGCTCTTGGCCTTGCGCGACTTGAGCGCCGTCACCACGGCGTGAATCGCGACAACGGCCAAAGCGGCGCCCAGGAACACCCAGAACAACTCGAAGGACACGCCTTCCAACGTTGTTTGGCCCCAGGCGTTGCGGCTATAGCGGAAGAGTTCCATCGTTAAAACCATGCTTGTTTTAGACTGACGTTACAATCCCCTCACCGCCTCGCTTGCGCTCGGCACCCTCTCCCTCAAGGGGAGAGGGTTCACATGGCGCTCTTCACATTAACCTCTCCCCTTCGAGGGAGAGGTCGCGACGAAGTCGCGGGTGAGGGGAATTTTCTACACGAAATTCGGATTCTAACTATCTCTGATGGCGCGTTTCACCAAGTTTTCCATCAGCGGAATCTTGAAGTGGTTGAAGTTGAGCGGGGCCGCGCCGCGCGCCGCCGAGGACGCCGCCAACGCGGCGGTTTCCTCGTTCTGCGCGCTGCCCTTGACGATGTCTTCCACCGCCGTCAAGCGCCGGGGCACGCATTCCACCGCGCCGCAGACGATGCGGATGTCCTCGATCACGCCGTCGGCCTTGACCTTCATGGCCGAGGCGACGTTGACCAGCGCGAAATCCCACGTGTTGCGGTCGGCGACTTTCTCGAAATAGAACTTGGCCCCCGCCCACTTGGCCGGAATGCGCACGGCGGTGAGAATCTCGCCGGGCTCCAGGACCGTCATGTGGGTGATCTTGATGGCCGGGCCGATGAAGTACTGCTCGGCCGGCACCACGCGCTCGCCCTTGGACGAGCGGATCACCATCTCGGCTTCCAGCGCCACCATGACCGGCGCGGTGTCGGACGGTGTCACGGCCACACAACGCGAGGCGCCGAACAGGCAATGCTCGCGGTTCATGCCTTGCGGCGTTCCGGCGTAGCAGGTGTTGCCCCCGGCGCGGTAGCAATCCATGCCGGCGCGGTAGTACCAGCAGCGCGCGTCCTGGCTCAGGTTACCGCCGAGCGTGCCGACGGTGCGGATTTGCGGGCTCGCCACCCGGCCCGCCGCCGTGGCCAGCACGCCGTACTTTTCCTTGATCATCGCATTGGACGCGATCTCGGCCAGCGTCGTGAGCGCGCCGATCTCGAGGCCGGTGGCGGTCTCGCGAATGCCCTTGAGGGCTGCGATGCCGGTGATGTCGATCACCGCTTCGGGGCGCTTGGCGCGGTCCTTGAACCAGTCGAGGCTGTCTTGGCCCCCGGCCATGATCCACGCCTTGGCTTGGTACTTGTCGTAGAGTTTGAACGCCGTCTCGATGTCCGCCGGTTGGAAGAGATCGAACTTGGGCATCATGTCCTTGTTCATGGCTGCTCTCCCGTCACTGCGTGTTCACGGCGAGGACTTTGTGAGACTGCGGCCGTTTGGCGGCGGCATTCACAATCATGTCCGGCAGCACGGGCGTGCGGTTGAACACATGCCCGCCCAGCGCATCCGAGATCGCCGAGAGCAGCGCCGAGGCCACACAGCCCATCAGCGGTTCGCCCACGCCCTTGATGCCCATGGGGTTCTGCGGGTCGGGCTTGTCGACCCACATGGCATGAGTTTCGGAGGGCACATCCAGATAAGACGGCGGCTTGGCCTGATAGAAGCCGACGTTGGCCGGCAGGCCGTTCTGCGGGTCATAGACCACGTGTTCCAAGCCCGCCATGCCGATGCCCATGACCGCGCCGCCGCGGATTTGGTTGGCCAGGCCCATGGGGTGCAGCACCGTCCCGCAATCGGCCGTGGAGACCAGGTCGACGATGTCGTACTTGCCCGTTTCCACGTCCAACTCGATGTGAACGAAGCTCGCCGCCATGGCCGGCACGTGATCTTTCATGGGCAATGTATCTTTCGCCACGCCCACGAGGCCCGAGCCCGCCAGCGCTTCCACCGAACGCTTGGTCAGCGCGTTGATGTCGGCGGGCATCTCCTTGCCCGAATACTTGCCGCCCATCTCGATGGCCTTCGTGGCCGCTTCGGCGAAGGTCATGGCCTTGGCCGCGTCGGCCTTGGAGACGACCTTTTCGTTGGCGAGATCGTAGTCCTCGGCCTTGCCGCCCAAGCTCACCGCCGCGATCTCCAGCAGTTTTTGTTTCGCATCCATCGCCGCCACGTAATTGGTGCGGCTCATGGTGAAGGACGTGTTGCTGCCGAACTGGCCGTTGTTCCACGGCAGGTTGGCGTCGGTGCGGCCGCGCTCCAGCACCACGTTGTCCCAGTTATAGCCCAGCACCTCGGCGGCCACGCGCGAGGTGGCGGCATAGGAGTAAGTGCCGAGGTTGCCGATGCCGGTGTGGATATGCAGCTTGCCGTCGGGCTTGATGACCACGAGGCCGTCGAAGGCCGCACTGCCGGCGGGGTGATAAGCCTGCCCAATGCCGATGCCCGTCACCTTGGAGCCCTTGCGTTGGCCGCTGAGGGCTTTCTTCTGCGCCCAGCCGAATTTCTCCGCGCTCATGGCCATGGCCTCGGCCATGTAGGCGCTGGATACCGGCGTTTGGCGTTCCTCGACCTTGGAGCCCGCCTTGGGTGCGTTGATCGCGCGAATGGCGAGGCGGTCGAGCTTCAATTCCCGCGCGGCCTTGTCCATCAAGGGTTCCATGACGCAGGCGAGCTGGTTCTGCCCGGGCCCGCGCTGCGCGGTGCTGAGCGGCAGGTTGGTGAACACCGAAATGCCGCGCCAGCGCATGTTCAGGGGCTGGTAAACCAGCGACAGCGCGCCGCCGAAATTGCGGAAGTCGGGGAAGCCTTCGGTCGCGCCATTCTGTTGCACGACGTAAACGTCGGCGGCCGTGATGCGCCCTTCTTTGTTGAAGCCGATCTTGACGCGGCCCTGCAGGCCCGTGCGCCGCGAGCCCAGGAAGTATTCTTCCGAGCGCGTCACGCGCATCATGCAGGGGCGATTGATCTTCTTGGACAGGAACGCCGGCACGGTGGCCAGCACATAGGCGCTGCCCTTGGAGCCGAAGCCGCCGCCGCAGAATTCCGAGACCATCACCAGGTCCTTGGCGTCGATGCCCAGCATCTCGGCGTATTGCGGCTGCGGATAGGACTGGCTTTGGGTCGAGACGTGCAGGAAGCACTTGCCGTTCTGCCAGTAGGCCATGCAACTGCGCGGTTCCATGCTGTGGTGCGAGTTGGCACCCGTGACGAAGCTTTCGTCCAGCACCAGGGCCGCGTCGGCGAAACCCTTGTCGAGGTCGCCCACCGTCCACTCGGCCAGGGGCTGGCCCATGGGCAGCTTGGTGTCGCCGGCCTCGGCAAAGTCTTTGGCCGTCCACTTGATCTTTTTCATCTCGGGCATGCCGCGCACGCCCGCGTTGGCCTCGGGGTAAACGTCGGGGCCACCCGGATAGAGGCTCGCCAACGGATCGACCACGAACGGCAGCGGCTCATAATCAATTTTGATCGCTTCCAGCGCGTTGGCCGCCGTGGTCTCGTCCTCGGCGGCAATGGCGAGAATGGGCTGGCCGACGTACTTGGGCTCCATGGTCAGCACCGGATCGCGCGGCACGGGGAACGACGGCACGTCCTGGGGCAACAGAATGCCGACCACGCCCTTCATCTTCAGCGCCTCGGCCGCGTCGATGTTGCGGATGCGGGCGTTCGGCATGGGGCTGAGCAGCAGCTTGACGAACACCATGCCCTCGACGCGGAAGTCTTCCGCGTACTTGGCCTTGCCCGTCACCTTGGCGCGGACATCGGGGGGCGTGAAATTCTTGCCGACAAGAGAGTATGCCATGTGTGCGTGCTCCCCTTAGGCCGACTGCGCGGCGCGCATGACCGCGTTGAGATAGTGATCGTAGGCCCCGCAGCGGCAGAGATTGCCCGCCATGGCCTCGCGCGCTTGATCGCGCGTCGGCTTGGGATTGGCCTTGAGCAAACCCACCGCCGAGATGCACTGGCCCGGCGTGCAGAAGCCGCATTGCGGGCCCAGTTCCTCGATCATTGCCTGCTGCACCGGGTGCAATTCGCCGTTGGGGCCTTCGAGGCCCTCGATGGTCGTTACCGCGCGGCCGCGCACGCTGTGAGTGAGCATCGAGCACGAGTTATGGGCCACGTCGTCGATCAGCACCGAGCAGGCGCCGCATTCGCCGCGGTCGCAACCGAGCTTGGTGCCGGTGAGGCCCAGCTTGTAGCGCAGGGTCATGGCGAGGGTTTCGTTGGGCAGCACGTCGACGGGGCGATCCTTGCCGTTGACCTTCAGGGTCACCAGCCGTTCGACCGAGCCCGCCGCCGGCGCGCCGGACTCCGAGCAGCCGTTGAGCGCAAAGCCCGCCGCCGAGACCACCGCGCCCGAGGCAATCACGCTCTTGATGAACGTGCGCCGCGTGGCCGGATCGCGGCCGATATCCATGTCCGTCATGTCCCACTCCCTCGCCCGGGGTCCCGGCGATGGGGCCTAAAGCCCCAGCCCCGCCCCGGTTTATGCTCATATATAGGGGGCGCAGAATGCCCGCGAATGCCGCCCAGGGACAAGGGGCGATTCACGGCTTTGTCGCGGGGTTTCAGGGGGTGAGCATGGCGCGGCTGCTCGTGAAAAATTCCCTACGCGGAACTATCGCCATGACGCGCATAAACACCGTTGTCGTCCTGGGCCTTGTGCCCAGGACCCAGAGTTCTTTCGCTTGACTTGGCCAGTAGTGGCTCTGGACCCCGTCCGTCGAGGGCGGCAGATTTTCTAGCCGCCGAGACGGCAAGAAAATCTAGCCGGAATAAATCCCAGGGTGACACCGCAGGAGGTAACAGGACACTGGCGACAAGTTGCCGCGACGTGAATTCCGGGGAAAACCCGCAGCGATTTGTTGGCGGCGGCGCGTGCGAGGCGTAAAATGCACCCGCGCGCGCTGCACACCGCAGCCGCGCCCAATGGTGGCCAGAGAATTGTTGACCTAGGCCACCCTGCCCCCACGCGCATCAGGCGGCGCGACCGGGGCACGCACACTTCATCGCAGCAACTCGGAGCGGTCCCAACCCCAACCGGAAAGGTGGGAACTTGATTTGCCTGTTATTGATCTGGGGTCTTTCGAGACCCAAGCCCTATCAAGGGCTTAGCCAAGCCGCGCCTGTTATTTTGGGGCCCCACCCTGCAATAACAGGAATAACAGGTGGGAATGGCTCTATTCCGTCATTTTTGCCCTTGGGCACGGCGCACTTATCCACAGGCTTTGGCGACTCGGGAACCGCAACCGCGCGGCGCTCGGCAGGACGACGCGGGCCCACATCCAATTGCCGCAGCGTGGACGGGCGCATAGCCTCGGGGCCTCAACCGCGCTCAACACGCAATCCAAAGAAAGAGGGAATGCCCATGGCACTACTGTGGAAAGCCACCGCGATGCAAACCAACAACGTCATCGTCAACGCGGCCAAAAGCCGCGAGGAGGCGATGGCCATCGTCAACAAAAGCATCGACCGCTGGGAGGACCTCATCAAGTTCTCGGTCGGGCGCGGCGGCGGCATGAAAAACCTGGTGCTGTTCCCCGAGTTCAACCTGCAGGGCTTCCCGCTGTGGGAAACGAGCGAGGAGTGGATCAAGAAGGCGTGCTTCCAGATTCCCGGCTGCGCCGAGATCGAGCGGCTGCAGAAGATCGCGTCGACCTACAAGATTTACCTCGGCGCCAACGGCTACGAAGCACCGCCGGAATGGCCGGGGCGCTACTTCAACTGCTCGTTCCTGATCAATCCGTCGGGCGATGTGATTCTCAAGTACCGGCGCATCTCCACCGCCCAGGCCGCCTCGCCCCACGACGTGCTCGACGAGTACCTGGACAAGCACGGCATCGACGGGCTGTTCCCCGTGGCCAAGACCGAACTGGGAAATATTGCGATGATGCCTTGCGGCGAAATTCTGTGGCCCGAGACGGCGCGCTGCCTGACGCTGCGCGGCGCGGAGGTGATTTTGCACCCGACGTCGGATCACGGCACCAGCGACAAAATGGCCTGGGAGTCGGCCAAGCGCGTGCGCGCCGCCGAGAACATGGTGTATTTCGTCTCGTCCAACGCGGGCAAAATCATCGGCGTGCTGCCCAACGACACCCACGCGGGCAACTCCAAGATCATCGACTACCAGGGCCAGTTAATGGTCGAAAGCGGCACCACCGGCGAGAACGCCATTGCCTCGGCGGTGATCGACATGGATGCGTTGCGCCGCGCGCGCTGCACGCCCACCGGGCCCTTCGGCGTCAACCGCCTGGCCAGGCTGCGCTCGGAAGCCTACGCCAAGGTCTTCAACGACGCGCATTTCTATCCGCCCAACTTGTTCGCCAAGCATCCGATGGATTCCAAGCAGCGCATCCAGGACGCGCTGATCGGGGTGATCAAACGCAAGGTCGAGGAAGGCGTGCTGGTGCCGCCCGCCAAGGGCCAGGCGCTGGAAGGCTACGATCTGTGGGGCAGCTAAGGGCAAAGGAGGCCGCCATGATCCGCGCACGCAGTCTGACCGTCGCCGCCGCGGCAGCCGTGGCGATGATGTCGTTGTCTGCCGCGGCCGCCGACCGCCCCTTGCGGTTCGCCGTGCCGCTGTTCTCGCCCACGGTGCACAACCCCTACCAAGGCCTCTCGCTGCCGTCCTCGCTGGCGGTGATTTCATCCTTCGATCCGCTGGTGGTGGTCGATGGCCAAGGCCAGATTCGGCCCTGGCTCGCGACCGCGTGGTCAACCAAGGACTCCAAGGTCTGGTCAATCACACTGCGCGGGGGCGTGACGTTCTCCAACGGCGCGCCGCTGACGGCCGAGGCCGTCGTCGCGTCCGCCGCGTATCTGAAAACGCCCAAGGGCATGACGACCACCATCGGCAGCAATCTCGCCAACATCGCGCGGGTGGAGGTGACCGGCCCGCTCGCGGCCGACATCGTGCTGAAGCAGCCCGATCCGATCTTCGCGATCAAGATGATGAACTGGAAGATCCCCGAGCCCAAGTCGTGGGCGGCCTCGCTCAACGACGAGGGCGACGGCTTCGGCAAGGGCAGCGGGCCCTTCATGGTGGTCGACGACACGCCCGCGCGGATTCTCTACGTGGCCAATCCCCACGCCTGGAACAAGCCCGCCGCGCCGCGCATGGAATTGCACCTGCTGGGCGATCAGATGACGCGCATGCAGGCCTTGTCGTCGGACGCGGTGGACATGGCCATGCAGATCGGCCCCGGCGACCGCGAGGACGTGACGCGCCTGGGCGGCCAGCCGCTCAAGCGCCTCAGCATGCGGGTGCGCTACGTGTCCTTCGCCACGGAGCACCGCCCCGCCTCGCCGATCACGAACCAAAACGTCCGCCTGGCCATGAACTACGCGGTCAACCGCCAGCGCATCGTCGAGGCCATCCTGGGCGGCACGGCGACCATGGTGGGCCAGTTGGTGCTGCCGGGCTCGCCGGGCTATGTGCCCGAGATCGCGCCCTTCCCCCATGACCCCGCCAAGGCCAAGGCGCTGTTGGCCGAGGCCGGTTACGCCCGGGGGCTGAAGGTCACCGTGCGGATCGGCCGCGCCGAACCCGAGGAAGACACCTACTACACGCTGATCGCGCAAGACCTGCGCGCGGTGGGCATCGATTTCGTCATCATCCCGGCGGCGGCCCTGGAGATGACGCGCATGATGTTCCAAGGCAATTTCGAGGCCGACATGTTCGCCAACTTCGGCCGCGGCCTGGACGGCTTGGGCGATTATCGCTACCGCTCCTGTCTCGGGCAAACCGGCAGCAACAAACCCTATTTTTGCGACGCGGAGAGCCTGCAGTCGGTGAAGCTGGCCCAGCAATCCACCGACTTCGCCGTGGTCGACCAACTCATGCAGAACGTCACGCGGCGCGAATACGAAAACCCGCCCGGCATTTTCCTGTGGCAGGAGGCCTACACCGACGCCGCCGGACCAAACATCGAAGCGGCCCCCGACTACGACGCCTACTACGACTTTTTGCCGCTGCACTTGGTGCGGATGAAGCCATGACCCACCCCGCACCATTCGCCGCGTTTATGGCTCGTGCCGAAGTTGATATTGGCGCGCGCGGGCCCATGCGGGGCATTGTCGATGTTTATATCGGAGCATCGAGATGGCGTATGTGAAGCTGGGTCAGGACCGCATCTACACCGAGGTCCACGGCGAGGGCGAGGATTTGCTGTTGGTGCCGGGCCTGGGCGGCCGGGCGCAGTTCTGGGCCAGCCAGGTGGGGCCCCTGTCGAAGCACTTCCGCGTCATCCTGCACGATCATCGCGGCACCGGGCGCAGCTCGCGCTCCAACATCGTCTACGGTGCCAAGCAGATGGCCGAGGATCTGCTGCGCGTGATGGACGGCCTGAAAATCTCGTCGGCGCATCTGGTGGGGCACTCCACCGGCGGCGCCATCGGCCAATACATCGCGCTGACCCAGCCCGAGCGGCTGAAGAAATTGGTGCTGAGTTGCAGTTGGTGCGGGCCCGACCCGCTGTTCGTGCAGTTGTTCGAGACGCGCAAGCACATTCTCATCTCGTCGGGGCCGGGCGCCTACTATTTCACCGGCACGATGCTGGCGACGCCCGCGTGGTACCTGCAGTCGCGCTTCACCTCGGCGCGCGAATTCCTCGAAAGCCGCATGAAGGACTTCCCCGGGCTGGAGATCGAACTCAGCCGTCTATCCGCCGTCATGTCCCACGACTTGCGCAGCCACGTGCACAAGATCGCGGTGCCGACGATGGTGATCGGCGCCGAGGACGACCAGATCACGCCGCCCGGGTTCTCGCGCGAATTGGCCGCGCGCATTCCCAAGGCCAAGCTGACCATTCTGCCCAAGGGCGGGCACTTCTGCCCCATGACCGTGACGGAGGAATACAACAAACGCATCCTCGCGTTTCTCTCCGCCGCACCAAAGACACGAAAGAAGACCAAGCGATGAGCGCATTCAAAACACCGCCGATCAAATCGTTGGGCGCCGTCGTCGTCGGCCCCGAGGAGGGCCAGTCGCTGTGGCAGCCGCTGCCCTCGCGCGGCTACGTGACCGTGAAGCTCACGCCCGAGAACATGCCGTTCGACACGTTCTCCTCGGGCATCCAGGTGCTGCCGCCGGGCTGCGAGATCCGCCAGCACGCCCACGCGCAGAATCACGAGCTGATTTTCGTCTATGAAGGCAACGGCATCTGCGTCATCGACGAGGTCACCCATCAGGCGGTGCCGGGAACCACCATTCTGTTCGGCCGCTATGCCCAGCACCGCATCGAGAACACGGGTGCGACCGACATGAAGCTGTTTTGGGTGTTCTTCCCGCCGGGTCTGGAAGACTGGATGAACGCCATCGGCCGGCCGCGCAAACCGGGCGAAGACATGCCGCCTGCCTTCCCGCGGCCCGACAACGTCATGGACGTCATGGCGAAGCTCAAGTTCATCCCGCCGCCGCCCAAGCCATGATCATCCTGACCAAAAGCGACGTCGTGAAGCTGCTGCCGGCTGCGGCCTGCATCGACGTCGTGGCCTCGGCCATGCGTCAAACATCCGAGCGGCGTGTCTCGCTGCCCCTGCGCCAGTTCATGCCCGTGCCGAACTCATCCAACGGGCGCTTGGGACTGATGCCGGGCTACATCGCCGAGCCTGCGCGCTTCGGCCTCAAGATCGTCAGCAAGTACGACCGTCCGCCGGGCAGCCCCCACGGCACGCACGTGGGGGCCGTGATGCTGTTCGATGCCGGCGAAGGCTTGCCGTTGGCGCTCATGGACGGCGGCAGCCTGACGGCCATTCGCACGGCGGCGGCCAGCGCCTTGGCCACCCGCACGCTCGCCCGCGCGGATGCGCGCACCCTCGGCATGATCGGCTGCGGCGAGGAAGCCCATGTGCACATCCCCGCCATGCTGGCGGTGCGCAAGTTCGCCGAGGTTCTGGTCTGGGGCCGCAACGCCGAACGCGCCAAGGCCTTCGTCGATCACCTGCATCTGCCGGCGGGCGTCACGGCGCGGGCCGTGGCCTCGGCGGAACAGGTCGTCGCCGCGTCCGATGTCATCTGTACCGTCACCTCGGCCGCGACACCCATTCTCATGGGCCAATGGATCAAGCCCGGCACGCACTTGAACCTGGTGGGCTCGGCCGTGGCCACCACGGCGGAAGTGGACAGCGAGTGCGTCAAGCGCGCGCGGTTCTATGTCGACTACCGCGAAGCGGCCATGGCCCAAGCGGGTGAGTTGCTAAATGCCATCAAGGCGGGCGTGGTGACCACAGATCATATTGTGGGCGAAATCGGCGAAGTGCTGATCGGCAAGGTTCCCGGCCGCCGCTCGGCCGACGAGATCACGCTCTATAAGTCGCTCGGCATCGCCGCCCAGGACCTGACCGCCGCCGAGTACGTTTACACCGCCGCCCGGAACGCCAATGTCGGCGTCAGCGTCGACCTGGGGAGTTAGCCGCCATGCTTCTCGCCGTCATAGGCCTTGGCCGCGAGAAGCACATCGGGAGTTCCAATCAGCGCATTGAGGCTCTTGGCGTCGTGCATGGCTCCACGGAACGAGGCGGTGTGGCCTTCGGCCTTGAGCGTCGTCAGCGCTTTCTCCATGGCCGTGGCCGCCGATTGCACCGCCGCCCCTGGGAACAGCACGATGGCGTAACCCAAGGCCTGCAGTTCGGCGGCCGTCGTCACCGGCGACTTGCCGCCGTCGATGACGTTGTGCAGCAGCGG
>JANRJL010000077.1:0-14152 GCA_033763995.1 Rhodospirillaceae bacterium
TGTGTTTCGGCATGGAATAAGGACCCCGTTTTAGGGGTTATCGGCATCCAAAAGGGACCCCTGGGGCGAAGGGGTTCAGATTGGCCTTCGAGATTTACTCGGAGGTCATGTTGGGATGCTGGTTGTGGAAACGATTGCAAAGATTCGTCGTGCGTATTTTGGTCAGGGCCGTCCGATCAAGGCGATCTGCCGGGACCTTGGTGTGTCGCGCAAGGTTGTGCGTAAGGTTATTCGCAGCGGCGCGACGGAGTTCCGCTATGAGCGCGACGTCCAACCGCTGCCACGGATTGGCCCCTGGCGTGAGCAGCTTGATGCGATGTTGGGGGAGAATGACGGCAAGGTGGCCCGGGAGCGGCTGACGCTGATCCGCATCTTCGAGGTGTTGCGTGGCCTTGGCTTTGAGGGCAGCTACGACGCGGTTCGCCGCTATGCGCGGGCTTGGCGCAAGGAGCGTGGCAGTGCGACGGCTGAGGCCTATGTGCCGCTGTCATTTGCGCCGGGCGAAGCCTACCAGTTCGACTGGAGCCACGAGATCGTGGTGATGAACGGTGTGACGGTGACCGTGAAGGTCGCCCACGTGTGGCTGTGTCATAGCCGGATGGGGTTCGTGCGGGCCTATCCGCGAGAGACCCAGGAGATGGTGTTCGACGCCCATGACCGCGCGTTTGCGTTCTTCCGTGGGACCTGCACGCGGGGCATCTACGACAACATGAAGACGGCTGTGGAGACGGTCTTTGTGGGCAAGGACCGCAAGTTCAATCGCCGCTTTGCGCAGATGTGCGGTCATTACCTGGTCGATCCCGTGGCTTGCACGCCCGCCTCGGGCTGGGAGAAGGGCCAAGTTGAGAACCAGGTGGGCTTGGTGCGCGAACGGTTCTTCACACCCCGCCTGCGCGTGAAGAATTACGAGGAGTTGAACGCCTGGCTGCTGGACCAGACCATCGCCTATGCCAAGGCTCACAAGCACCCTGACGCGCCTGAGCGCACGGTCTGGGAAGCATTCGAGGCCGAGCGCAGCAAGCTGGTGGAATACCGTGGCCGGTTCGACGGCTTCCATTCGGTTCCTGCGTCCGTGTCCAAGACCTGCTTGGTGCGCTTCGACAACAATAAGTACTCGGTGGCTTCTCGCGCTGTCGGCCGTCCGGTGGAGGTCCACGCCTATGCCGATCGGATGATCATCCGCCAAGACGGCGTGGTGGTGGGTGAGCACGTTCGCAGCTTCGGGCGCGGCGAGACCGTTTATGATCCCTGGCATTACGTGCCGGTGCTGATGCGTAAACCCGGTGCACTGCGTAACGGCGCTCCGTTCAAGGACTGGCTGCTGCCGGCCAGCCTTGAGCGCATCCGGCGCAAACTCAAAGGCTCTCCTGACGGGGACCGGCAGATGGTGAAGGTTCTTGCTGCTGTTCTCAGCGATGGGTTGAGCAGCGTTGAGGCGGCCTGCCGGGAAGCCCTGGACCACGGCGTTCATTCGGCTGACGTGATCATCAACATTCTGGCGCGCCGCCGTGACCTTGCGCCGCCGGTGGCTATCATGACGCCTGAGTCTCTCAGGCTTCGCCACGCGCCGATGGCCGATTGCACACGTTATGACACCTTGAGGAGGGCCAGCTAATGGAACGCACCGCGATTCTCGATCTGATGGGAGATCTCAAGCTTCATGGGATGCGCTTGGCTTATGACGAGGTCATGGGCACGGCGATCAAGCGCCAGCATGAGCCACCACGGATCGTGGGTGACCTGCTCAAGGCCGAGATTAGCGAGAAGCAGGCTCGTTCGATCAAGTACCAGCTGACGACCGCCAAGCTGCCCTTGGCCAAGGACATTGATGACTTCGACTTCACCGGCACGCCGGTCAACGAGGGATTGGTGCGCGAGTTGGCCGCAGGCGGGTTCCTGGCCGAACAGCGCAATGCGGTTCTCGTGGGCGGCACGGGCACCGGTAAAAGCCACCTCGCCATTGCCATCGCCAGGGCTTGCATCCGGGGTGGTGCCCGAGGCCGGTTCTTCAACGTCGTCGATCTCGTTAACCGTCTTGAGGCCGAGACCCGCAATAGTCGGCAGGGGAAAATCGCCGAATACCTCACCCGCATCGACTTCATCGTCCTTGATGAGCTTGGTTATCTGCCGTTCGCTCAGGCCGGGGGCCAATTGCTCTTCCACCTTGTCAGCCGCCTCTACGAGCGCACCTCGATCATCGTCACCACCAATCTGGCCTTCGGTGAATGGCCCACCGTGTTCGGCGATGCCAAGATGACCACTGCTCTACTGGACCGGCTCACTCACCATTGTGAGATTATCGAGACCGGCAACGACAGCTGGCGCTTCAAGAACCGAGAATAAAACCACCCTGAGTGCGCCCTCCGGCGACGCGCTGCGCTCGCTCAAACGCTTCGCGCATCACCTCCGGGCGAATACACCCAAAGGGGGTCCCTATTGCGCGCCGATACGGGGTCCCGATTCAGTGCCGATTGACACATCTACACCAAGGTCGCCGAGAACGTCTCGGCCGACACCCTGATGGACCATATCCGCCGTAGAACCCGCAAGGGATCGGTCTACTTCACCGACGCCTTCAAGGGCTACCAGTCGCTGCGCCGCTACGGCAAGCACCACGCCGTCAGTCATCGCAAGACATTGGTCGACCGGCGCACCAAGAACCACATCAATGGAATCGAAGGCTTCTGGTCTTACGCCAAGCACATCCTGTACAATTATCGCGGCGTCTCCAGGTATCACTTCCCGATGTACCTCAAGGAGATCGAGTTCCGCTTCAACCATCGGGCCGACAACACCTTCAAGATCTTCTTGAAGGCTTACTTTGGTTACGTTTCGCCCTAATTACTTAAACTCAACAACGTAATTCCCGTACAAAGCGTCATAGTAGAAGCCGCCTGCAACATAATCCGGATTCCATTTTTTCGCGCCGTCAGTGCCGCGTCGATAGATATAGGGTGACTTGTGAAGGCGCTCTCTATGCCACCGGCCCGCTTCTCCGGCAGGGATGTCCGTGCCGGCGCCGTATAGCATGAGTCCGCCCTCGGCCCTGATCTCATGCTCCGGTCCGCGCTCTTTGTACTCATGGCTCACATTCATGAGCTTGTGTCCGATCTCGTGTGCAATAATGCGATGATGTTCCGGGTCATGTTTTGTCAATGTGATCACGCCGCGCAGCCGCCGGGGCATTTGATCGCCATACATATAAGACGGGAAGGATAGTCCCCCGGTATTCACCATGCGCGGCGCCCAATTCCGCCCGCCGTCAAGATCTTCGAAGAAGGTCATGTAGACATTCTGCAGGACGAGGAGATACACGGTGCGGTCGTTGTGTTCATCCACCTCGACCATCGCCTCAAAAGCTTCTCGCGCATGATCCGATAGGACGGACGGATTCCGGCTTTGCTCCACGTACATGTTCTGAAACGCGCTTTTGGGGATTTGCCGTTCGGTGTTGGTCGAATGGAGGGAGAAATACTTGGGGTCGACCTTGCCCGACTTCACCCACAGCAGATTGAGTTGAACGCCGGCCACGTCGAATATTTTCTTGGCCTCGAGAAATTCATTCACGAGGCCGCTCAACGGCACCACCGCTGCGAAAGCCTCGTCGAGGTTCGACGGATAATAAAGCCCGACATCGACGGTCGGCTTATCCGTCACGATGTCAGCGTTAATCGCCGACACATCGATGGTCTCCACCTTGCGCCAAACGATCGCTTGAGCGCCCGCCGTGGAGCAGACGGCCAGGGCCATGACACTCGCCACCACGAGCGCGATGGCTCTCACCCCGCCGTGGCGACGGGCGGGTCGTGTCTCGCGACCCGAAGGGCCCGGCGAAGCAGCATGCCTCGGATCGTGAGAGACGGGTGGCTGCAACAACAAATTTGTCGGCATCTTCAATCCTTTCAATTGCGCGTCTCATGCAACAGGTGAACTGGCGCCAGCAAGGCGAGGTTGCTCCGTTGCCGGGTTTCCACCGACGTTACTCAATGTCGGATGCTCGCGCTATTTCACCTGGAACGTGACGGTGGCCCAATTCGACTCGTAATCGAGTCCGGCCTCGTCGACTTTCTGCATGTGAATCAGCGTCAGGTACCAAACCGCCTTGTTGCTCAACAGAAAAGACGCTCTGCCATCCTTGTCGGTCCGCATGTCAACCGAGCTGATATGGCGTCCGGAGGAATCGTGGCCATGAAAACCCTCGTAGCTCGCGCGTACAATCTGATTCGCCAACGGTTGGCCGCGAAACAACACCCGGAACGGCAGGTCGTCGCCGAAACGAAGGTCGTAGGGGTTCTTCTCCAGAATAATCTCGATCGGATAACCCAACTCACTAGAATAATCGCGCGTTCTTTCGCCTCCAACCTGGGTTATCGCTCGCACGTGTTTCGAATAGCGCTCGGTGACTTTCGCGAGCTTGCTGCTCGCCGTGAAGTCTTTCAGAGTGTCGAGAATGCCGTCGTGCTCGAGATAGGCGATGAAAGCTTCGCGCGGCATCGTCAGTTCTTTTGGCTTCGTGGACACTCCGATGACATAGGTGCCTGATGCGCCTGTTTCGTATTTGAGGAACGACGTGTTGTTCTCGTCATACCAACTCTCGGCGGTCGGGTTTGTTTTCGTCCCGCCGCCGATGATCGAGACGTCGGCCATTCGCGACCGGTCGACGCTGTTCTCGCTCTTGTCGAACGTCCCATTGACAAGACCGATGATTTGCCGGGAATGCGGTTCCTGAATGTAAGTGCTGGCCTTCAGGAACAATTCGTGCGCCGTCGCTGGAGCAACGCCCGCTAACGCGACCGCCACACAAATGACTGTCCTCAATTTCATGCTCGCAGTCCTTTTCATCCGCGAATGTCTTTGTGGTCTTGCGTGCTTGACACGGAAGGCCGGCTACTTAATTTCGAACGTTAATGTCGACCAATTCGATTCATAGTCGGCGTCCTCATCGTTTATTTTTTGCATGTTGATGAGCTGAATGAACCATTTGTCCTTGGCGGATAATTCAAACTTAAACCGGCCGTTCGCATCGGTGCGTAGCGCGTATTTACTGCCATCCGGAGCCGGCCCATCGAAATTGGGCTTGTAACCGGCGTGACTCACGTAGACGAGCTGATTGGCTAGCGGCGCGCCTTCATAAAGAACTTGAGCCGACATCTCGTCGCCGACCTTCAGCTTGCCCGGGTTCTTTTCCGGCACGATTTCTACCTTGTAGCCAAGAATTGTCTTGTAGTCGTCCGTGTAGGTCTTCCCGACTTGAAACAACGCTTTGGCATGTTTTGTGTAGCGCTCGCGAATGGTGGTCAGCTTGTTCGTCGCATCAAATTCCTTGAGCGCATCGTGCAGGCCCTCATGTTCCAAATATTCGCGAAATATCGGCTGCGGCAAGGCGATATAATCCGGATGGGCCGCGACGCCGGCGAGACCGGTGCCGTCGGGTTGAGCCACCAAGCCAATATAGGTCGCGACCAAGTCCGGGTTGGTATCGACGTCCCTCACGCTTCCGCCAGCCTGTTCTGGCGTAAGCCGTTTCCCGCCCATGACAATGCTGATGTCGCGAGACATCTTCTTGGTTATGGAATAGCCGCTCTCGTAATATGTTCCATTGTACAGCGTGAGAAAATTATCCTTCCCCGGAAGCATGTTATAGAGATCCGAGAAGAGGAAAGTTTGATGTGCTTCGGCGCTGACAGCCATGAGTGCTGTCGCGCTGAAAATTGCGGTTATCCAAGACTTTTTCATATTACGCTCCCTTGCTGTGTTTCTTTGTTCGCTCACGTGGTTGACTGTTCGCTGTGCCTGACTGGTTCATAGGGGGGTCTGACGTGAATGTTAGTCGATTTTTGGCATCTGGACTAGGCGTGCCCTCGGTTCGTGTTGAACGAAGGTGATATCTCCGCGACCACGACCCGCGCGGTCGAGGCAGCGACGCGCAAATTCTCGCCGGATGCGGCTAGCGCGGCGTCCTCGCAATTGAGTCGTTCGCCGCCACACGTCAAAGGATCGAGAGCGACCGCAAGCGTGGTTTCCGCATCGCAGCGGATCACGGTTTCGCCAATAACATGCAATCGCCGCACGCTGACTGAATAGGCGCCGCGTCGGGCCATCACGTTGAGGTCACGCAACCGTCCCTTGGTCAAGGTTGCATGGCACACGGCCTCGCCGGAAAAGGCGAGTGGTGGCGAGGCGGAGTCCAGTTCCACGGGTTCGGCGCCGCCGATGGCGAGCCTTAACCCATCACCTTGGATCACAGTCAGCACGCGGCTGATTCCAGGAAATATAGAGAAGGGCCCGTCAGTCAGAATGTCGGCAATGCTGATCCGCCAGTCGAAAGAATCCAACGACGCACCGCTTGGCCAGATCATCACGTCCTGGGTGACGCCTCCGCCGTTCTTCCAGGGGGCGGATGCCCGCTCGATCGCGTGAAGCATCCGCATCAGCTGAGTATTCCTGGCAGATCGAGGCCTTTATTCCGGGCAACTTCCAGTGCGATCTTATAACCGGCGTCGGCATGGCGCATGACCCCGCTGGCTGGATCGTTCCAGAGCACCCGCTCGATCCGCCTGGCCGCGGCCGGTGTTCCGTCGCAAACGATCACCATCCCGGCATGCTGCGAGAAGCCCATGCCCACTCCGCCGCCGTGATGCAATGACACCCACGTTGCGCCCGATGCCGTATTGAGGAGCGCGTTCAGCAGCGGCCAGTCCGATACGGCGTCCGATC
This sequence comes from Rhodospirillaceae bacterium, assembly GCA_033763995.1. Taxonomy (GTDB): domain Bacteria; phylum Pseudomonadota; class Alphaproteobacteria; order Rhodospirillales; family Rhodospirillaceae. Next base: position 6,718 of record JANRJL010000077.1, read on the forward strand.
CGTCGCGCATGGCCTCGGTTTCGCGGTTGGGCGAAGCCACGGAGCCGCTGTCGAGATGATCCCGACCGATGACGATCGGCGCTTTCAACTCCCCCTTGGCCACCATCTCGTTGAAGGCCAGACCGAGCCGGTCTCGTTCGCCGAGCCCCACCCAACAAATTCGCGCCGGCAGGCCTTGGAACTTGATCTTCTGTTTCGCCATGTCGAGCCAGTGATGCAAGTCGGCGTTATCGGGGATTAACTCCTTCACCTTCGCATCGGTCTTGAAGATGTCTCCTGGATCGCCCGAGAGCGCCGCCCAACGAAACGGCCCGATTCCACGGCAGAACAGCGGGCGAATGTAGGCCGGCACGAAGCCGGGAAAATCGAATGCGTTAGCGACGCCTTCTTCCTTCGCAATCTGTCGAATGTTGTTGCCGTAATCGACGGTCGGAACGCCAAGGGCTTGGAAGTCCAGCATGCAGCGGACGTGTTCGGCGATTGAGGCGCGTGCGGCCTCTTCCACTTGCTTTGGGTCTTGCTCACGCATCCCGACCCAGCGTTCGAGTCCCCAGCCTTTGGGCAGGTAGCCGTTGATCGGGTCGTGGGCAGATGTTTGGTCTGTCAGCAGGTCCGGCCGCACGCCACGCCCGAATATTTCCGGGAGCAGCTCCGCCGCGTTGCCCAGCAGACCCACCGACACCGGCGTCTTCGTCTTGCACGAGTGCGCGATGATCGCCAACGCGTCGTCCAGGCTCTCGGTTGCGCGATCCAGATAGCCCGTGCGCAGCCGCATCTCAATTCGCGAAGGTTGGCACTCGATGGCCAGGCATGACGCCCCCGCGATCACTGCGGCCAGCGGTTGAGCGGCGCCCATGCCGCCCAGTCCAGCTGTCAGTAACCATCTACCGGAGAGGTCGCCGCCATAATGCTGTCGGCCCATCTCCATGAAGGTTTCGTATGTGCCCTGAACAATGCCCTGGGTGCCGATATAGATCCACGATCCCGCGGTCATCTGGCCGTACATGGCCAAACCCTTGCGATCGAGTTCATTGAAGTGATCCCAAGTCGCCCAGCGCGGCACTAGGTTTGAATTGGCGATCAGCACGCGCGGCGCATCCGCGTGAGTGCGAAACACGCCAACCGGCTTGCCCGACTGAATCAGAAGAGTCTGGTCGTCATCAAGGCGCAGCAGGGTTTCAATGATTTTATCGAAGCTTTCCCAATCGCGCGCCGCTCGCCCGATTCCGCCATAGACCACCAATTCCTCGGGCCGCTCGGCCACATCGGGATGCAGATTATTCATCAACATGCGCATGGGCGCTTCTGTCAGCCAACTCTTGGCGGTGCGGTGCGGGCCGGTGGCAGGAAGGATGGTGCGTGTGTTGTCAAAGCGGGTCATGCTGGCTCGTCAAGATTCAGGAACGGGCAAAGGAAAGACAGGTGTTGAGAACATCGGTAAGGACTCGGCGCATCGGCGCGGCTTGATCACGTCGATAGGGTGTCGGCCATGTTTCAGACGACAGGGGCGCGGGAGGCTCATCCATATAGCCGCGGCAAGCGAGTTCCATCTGAATGGCATGGATTCCAGCCTTGGGCTGACCGTAATGCCGCGTCGTCCACCCGCCCTTGAAGCGGCCATTGAAGACGCAACTCAAGCCGGAGGCGGCGCAGACGGTTTCCACCGCTGCGGCCAAGCCTAAATCGCAGCTCGCGCCATTATGGGTCCCGATGTTGAAGCTCGGCAACTGACCCTCAAACAAGCGGGGAATTACTGAGCGGATCGAGTGGGCCTCGTAGAGAACCACCTTGCCGTGGATCGCGCGTAGCCTCGAGAGTTCACCGACAAGGGCATCGTGATAGGGGTCGAAATAGGCCGCTCGGCGCGCGGCGATCTCGGCGCGGTCTGGGCCCGCATTGCCATAGAGCGGCTCGCCATCAAATGTGGTGGTGGGGCAAAGTTCGGTTGTTGCCTGGCCTGGGTAGAGCGAGGCGCCGGTGGGGTCGCGGTTGACGTCGATGACGCTGCGCGAGATCCGGGTTCGGATCGTTGTCGCGCCCAAGTCGTGCACGAAATCGTAGAGTTGGGCGATCCACCAGTCCGTGTCCTTGCGTGCGAGCCACGGTGAAACAAACCGGGCCTCCAGGCCCGCAGGAATGTCGGTTCCCGCATGAGGAAAGCTCACGAAGAGGGGGGCGTCGCCGCGGTGGATCTCTAGCCAGTCCATGGTCAAACGATTCCGGGCAAGGCGATTTCGGCGACCGCCTTGACGACCGCGCCTGATCGGACGAGCGCACTGGCGGACTCGATATCCGGATGGAAGTAACGATCGTTCGACAGCTGCGGTACCTGAGCGCGGAGAGTCCCGCGGACGGCCTCCAACGCGGGACTGGATGTCAGAGGTTTATGGAAGTCACAACCCTGTGCCGCGGCAAGCAATTCAATGCCGACCACCGCCGTGGCGTTCTCGATCATGGGCAAGAGTCGACGCGCGCCATGCGCAGCCATGGAGACGTGATCTTCTTGATTGGCGGAAGTCGGGATGGAGTCCACGCTGGCCGGGTAAGCCCGCTGTTTGTTCTCCGAGACCAGCGCCGCAGCGGTAACCTGCGGGATCATAAAACCCGAATTGAGTCCTGGCTGCGGCGTCAAGAAAGCCGGCAGGCCCGAGAGGGCCGGATCGACCAGCATGGCGATGCGCCGCTCGCAGATCGAGCCTATTTCGCACACCGCGAGCGCGATGACATCCGCGGCGAAGGCGACGGGTTCGGCGTGGAAATTGCCGCCGGAAAGCACCTCCTCGGTATCCGCGAAAATCAGTGGGTTATCGGTCACTCCGTTGGCCTCGATGGCGAGGGTGGCGGCGGATTGACGCAGGATATCGAGCGCAGCTCCCATCACCTGCGGCTGGCAGCGCAGGCAGTAGGGATCCTGCACCCGCTCGTCGCCGACGAGATGCGAGGCACGAATCACCGACCCCTGCATCAATTTGCGAAGCGCCTCCGCCGTCTCGATTTGGCCGATATGACCGCGCAGGGCGTGAATCCGAGTATCGAAGGGCATGTCGGAACCCTTGGCTGCTTCGGTCGACAGCGCGCCGACGACAAGCGCCGAGCGGAAAAGCGTCTCGGCTTCGAACAATGCGGCGAGGGCGTAAGCCGTGGAAAATTGAGTTCCGTTCAGGAGGGCCAAACCTTCCTTGGGCCCCAAAGTCAGCGGCGCGAGGCCGGCGCTGGCCAAAGCCTCCGCTGCAGGCTTGCGGACACCGCCCACGACGATTTCACCCACGCCGATCATGGCCGCCGCCACGTAGGCAAGGGGCGCGAGATCGCCCGAAGCGCCGACGGAACCCTGGCATGGCACGGCGGGCGTCAGTCCCTGATTCAGCATCTGCTCGATCAGAGTGATCGTGGCGGGCTGAACGCCGGAGGCGCCCCGCGCCAGGCTGCACAGCTTGAGCGCCAGCATGAGACGAACGACACTCGCGGGCGAGGGTGCGCCGGTGCCGGCGGCGTGCGAGAGAACAATGTTCCGTTGCAAAGTGTTCAGATCGACATTGTCGATCCGCACCCTGGCGAGTTTACCAAACCCCGTATTGACGCCGTAAACGGGTTGGCCTTTGGCGAGAATCCGTTCGACCGCCGCGGCACTCCGCGCGATCGATGATGCCGTGGCCGGGTCCAGACGCACGGGCAGGCCGCGGTAAATGGCTCGCCATTCGGCGAGCGTGACCGATCCTGGTCGCAAGATCATGGCTTGAGTCACATTCCCCCCCATACGCGCGCATGGAGCGGGTTAAACCCCATGCGGTATACAAGTTCGGCCGGGCGCTCGATATTCCAGATGGCTAAATCGCAGCGCTTGTTGGCTTCTAACGTTCCGGTCTTTGCAAGTATGCCAAGAGCCCGCGCGGCCTCGCGCGTGACACCGGCCAAGCATTCCTCGACTGTCAGGTTAAAGAGGGTTGCGCCCATGTTCATAACTATCAACAGCGACGTGAGAGGTGACGTGCCGGGATTGCAGTCGGTGGCCAGCGCGATCGGCACCTTGGCCGCGCGCAGGGCCTTGACGGGCGGCAGCTTGGTCTCGCGCAAGAAATAATAGGCACCGGGCAGGAGGGTCGCCACGACGCCGGCTCGCGCCATGGCGGACACACCCTCGTCGTCCACGTACTCTAAGTGGTCGGCCGAGAGCGCCCCGAATTCGGCGGCGAGCGCGGCTCCGTGCGAATTTGAGAGTTGATCGGCGTGAAGCTTCAGCGGCAAGCTGTGCGCGCGCGCCGCTTGGAACACTTTGCGGGTTTGTTCGACGGTGAAGCCAATGCCTTCGCAGAAGGCATCCACTGCATCAGCCAAGCCTGCTTCGGCCACGGCAGGAATCATCTCACGGCAGATCAGACTGACATAGGCGTCCGGGTTGCCTTTAAATTCCGGCGGGAGTGCATGAGCGCCGAGGAAAGTTGTCTTGATAGTCACGCGTCGACGAGCGCCGAGCGCTCGCGCTGCCCGCAGCGATTTCAATTCATGCTCGAGCGACAGGCCATACCCGGATTTGACTTCCACCGTAGTCGCGCCCTCGGCGATCAATGCATCGAGGCGCGGCAGGGCTGACGCGATCAATTCCTCCTCGTTTGCCCCGCGCGTGGCGGAAACCGTGGAGCTAATACCCCCGCCGGCGTGAGCCATAGCCTCATACGAGGCGCCGGCCAGCCTCAGTTCGAATTCGTGAGCCCGATCACCACTGAAAATCAAATGCGTGTGCGCATCAATCAAGCCCGGGGTGATAAAGCGGCCCTGACAATCGATCGTCTCGTTCGGATTGAAGGTGGGAGCGCTTTCTTTCAAGCCCGCATAAACGATGAGGCCGTCCTTGGCGGCGATCAGACCATGTTCGATCTGGCCCAATCCGGGCGCATCTGAAGCAAATGTCGCCAAGCGAGCATTCACCCAGACACGATCACACCTCATGTTACCCTTACGCTCCCAAGCAATGTGACGGCTAGGTTCGAGCACCAAAGTATTGTATAGACATATTTCGAACCCATAAGGGTTGTCCAGTGACAATCGACGTTTGTAAGACAGATAAACCGCGAACAACTTCGCTCTGGTTCGATCAGGCGCTTCTCGCCGATGGCTGGGCGCAAGGGGTCCGGCTTGTTATCGAGAACGGTGAAATCTCCGCCCTAGAATCGGCTGCGCCGCGGCGGGAGGGCGACGAGGTCCATGCCGTGGGTTTCGCTGGGCTTTCTAATCTTCACAGTCACGCCTTTCAGCGTGGCATGGCCGGACTCACGGAGGTCCGTGGACACGATTCCGACAGTTTTTGGACGTGGCGCGAGACCATGTACCGCTTTATCGAGCGCTTAAGGCCCGATGAGGTCGAGGCGATCGCTGCCATGAGTTATGTCGAGATGCTGGAGTCAGGTTTCACCCGAGTCGGTGAATTCCATTATCTGCACCACGATGCCGACGGAAAGCCCTATGCCAATCTGGGCGAGATGGCCGAAGCGATCGCGGCGGCGGCTGAGAAGAGTGCGATCGCGCTCACACTGCTGCCGGTATTTTATGCGCACGCCGGCTTTGGGCGGGCGAAACCGGAGGCCGAGCAACGACGATTCATCAACTCCCTTGACGGTTACGCTCGGCTCCTCAGCGCGAGCCGCGCGGCGACGTCGACTTTGCCCGATGCCGTCGTCGGCGCGGCGCCCCACAGTTTGCGGGCTGCGACCCTCGACGAGATACGAGCTATCACGACCCTGTGCGACGGCCCGATCCATATTCACATCGCCGAACAGACGAGGGAGGTCGACGACTGCGTCGCGTGGTCGGGCGCGCGCCCGATGGACCTGCTCTTTGATACGGTCGCGGTGGATTCGCGGTGGTGCCTGGTTCACGCCACCCATATGACGCCCGGCGAGACCCAAAGGCTGGCCGCGAGCGGGGCGGTTGCCGGTCTCTGCCCGATCACCGAAGCCAATCTGGGCGACGGCATTTTTCCTGGAACTGAGTACATGACGCGCGGCGGCGTCATTGGCATCGGCTCCGATTCCAATGTATTGATCGACGCAGCTCAGGAACTGCGCATGTTGGAATACTCTCAACGTCTAATGAGCCGCCGCCGCAATGTACTGTCCGATGGCCCAGGCGCGTCGTGCGGTGGCTCGCTTTATCGCCGCGCACTCATCGGAGGCGCGCAGGCCACGGGTGCGGCGGGGCCCGGGCTTCGCGTCGGCGTCGCGGCCGATATCGTCAGTCTCAAGACCGATGACGAAACCCTGGTCCGGCCGTTGCGTGACCAGTGGTTCGACGCTTGGATTTTCGCGGCCCGTGATGGCCTGATCGCCGACGTTTGGCGCCGGGGGCGGAAAGTGGTCGTTGACGGCGAGCATGTGGCCCGCGCCCCGATCCGGCGCCGATACCAACACGTCCTCTCCCGGATTCTTGGATCGGAAAGCACATGAGCACCGGCCGCGACCCCACGATTCACAAGAAAATCCGCGCCGATATCTCCGAGCGCATTCTCTCCGGGGATTGGCCGCCGGGCTACCGTATTCCGTTCGAGCACGAGCTGATGGCTCTCTATGGCTGCGCGCGGATGACGGTGAACAAGGCGCTGTCGCCTCTTGCCGAAAGCGGCCTGATCGTTCGCCGCCGCCGCGCCGGCTCCTTTGTCTCGCGACCCCGCATCCACTCGGCCGTCCTCGACATCCCCGACATCCAGGCTGAGATCAAACAACGCGGCGACACCTATGACTACAAACTCTTGTCGCGAAAAATTCGCACGGCGACAAAGCGTGACGACAAGTTGGAGGTCAGCGGCAGGGGGCTGGTCCTTGCGCTCCGATGCCTCCACTGCGCCGATGGTCGGCCTTTCGCGCTCGAGGAGCGGTTAATCAACCTCACCGCGGTCCCCGAGGCCGAACACATCGATTTTGCGACCACGCCCCCGGGCACTTGGTTGCTGGGCTTCGTTCCCTGGACGCAGGCTGAGCACCGAATCAGCGCCGTCAACGTCGAGCCTGCCACGGCCAAGCTGTTGGGCATCGATACCACCGCAGCCTGCTTATCGCTGGAGCGGCGGACATGGCGCGGCGACGACCGGATCACCCATGTCCAACTGATTTTTCCTGGCGAAGCCTACGACCTCATCGCGCGATTCTCCCCAGTCGGCGAGCGCGCCGAACCACGGTCATCGGTAAGAAAATAGGTCGACCCGCCGTGCTCTTGCTCTGCAATTGGCGATCCCACCCAAAGCCCGCGGCGACATCTGATATGGGCCGCTGGCGCACGGTCGATGAAGCTTGACCTAAGCTAACACTTTGCTGAAAAACCCACTGGCGTTGTTGTCGATAAGATGATTCGATTCACGCGTTGAGTCCATGGGGTGTGGGATGCGCGGGTCGTTTCAAGATCAAGGTGGGTTGTTTTCATATGTTTCGCCGGAGAGCCGGGTGCC
>JANRJL010000079.1:0-4920 GCA_033763995.1 Rhodospirillaceae bacterium
CGTCATGCGGCGCATTCAGCAGCATTATTCGTTTGGGTTGTTTTTGAGCCAGATATGGCGCCATCAATGAGTTACCTGCGTGCGTTGAACGAGTATCAAACGATCTTTGGGAAGAGCGAGAAGGAATCTACGATTGAGGAAAAGAGATTTGTCGAACTTATGAGGCGATATGGATTTTCACACATGGATCAATTTGATCGTGCGATTGCAGATGGAGTTGAGAGAGGGTACTTCATTCCGGAGGATGTAGTCGCTCACGCGAAAGATTTGGAAGCAAGACTTATTCATGATGAACACTCGCGATCAATGAGTTGCATTTGGGCTATGTATTATGAATCTTTTGACAATAACGAAAAAGAAGTCTTGGAAAATCTGGAGGCTGTTGCGAATGAGAACCGCCAATATCTTAATGTTGGAGAACTTGAATCGGTCATAAGAATTTTAAAGGAACACGGTCGAACGGATACAGCGAGGAAGTTTTTGGCTGACTTCATGGCGCATTCGACTCGAGCCCGGGATTTTTTCAATGTTGATTCTGCGGGGTCGCTTAGGAACGTAGTTGACCCAGACATCAGAAAGGCATTCAAAGAGCGATTCGCTTCGTTAAGTGTGAAGCAAGAGCCCGCAGAAATCCTAAAAAGGATTCATGCGAATCAAGCTTGGGGTTCAGAAGACGTAGCCTTCCTTAGTTCGCTGACTCCAGACGATTTTTACAGAGTGTTTAAGGAAAGCCGGGGTCCCGAGCTTCACTCTATCGTTACGCAGGCGCTTACGTTTGGGAGATTTGCGGATGCGTCCAAAGAGATGCTTGGAATCTCGGAAAACGCCAAGGCGGCACTTCGGCGGATCGGAGGGGAAAACCAAATAAATGCGATCCGAATTAAACGCTTTGGTCTATAGAAGTAGATTGATCTCTGATGCGCGAGATTTTCTATTTTTTGCCCAGAATTGTTCATGTCTTGTCTCAGCTCGCCGTGGTGGCGTGCGCCTCGAACGCGCGGCCGATCTCGTCGGCGGTGCGGCGCAGGAACGGCACGTACTTGTCGACCGCCTGGTCTGGCGTCATCGCCGAGCGGATGAAGCGCATCACCAGGCCCGCCAGCACGCGGCTGCGCGCGAACACCGGCACCGCCAGGTTCAGTTCCGCCAGCGACGGGTTGTCGAACATCGCCCAGCCGTTCTTGCGCACCTCGGCCAGGATGCGGTTCACCAGCGCCTTGTCGCGCGCGATCTTGTCCTCGGGCCGTTCCGAGCGCGCCAGCACGTCGAGCAGGGTGGAGCGCTGCTCCTCGCTGCAGAACGCCAGGTGCACGCGGCCCGACGAGCTGCCCAGCACCGGCACGCGCACGCCGGCCGAATAGCGCTCCAGCGCGAGCGGGCTGTCCTTGTCGGTGGTGTCGCGCACCAGCATCGAGGTGCCGTGCAGGGTCGAGATCGCCAGCGGCCACACCACCTCTTTCCCCAACTTGGTGAGGAGCGGCTTGGCGATGTCGTGCACCCAGGCTTCGTCGTCGAAACCGTCGCTGAGGGCGCGCACCTTGATCGTCAGCCGGTAGCGGTCGTCGCTGGGGTCGCGCAGCGCGTAGCCGGCCACGCACAGGGTTTCCAGCACCCGGTACGCGGTGGTGCGCGGCAGCTTCACCGCCTTGGCGATGTCGGTGACCGTGGCGCCGTTGTGGCGGTTGAGTTCCTGCAGCGTTTCCAGGCCGCGCATCAGCGCGCGGATCGGCCGCACCGAGTCCGCCGTGCCGTCGCCGCCGCCGTCGTCATCCAGATCGTCGGAGTCCGCTGTCATGAAACACCACCCCTGGAGTTATGTCGCGAGGCCCCCTCTTGGCGGCATGGCTTGCCGCGGGGTCGAGCCCACCATACAATAATGTCCGACAGGTGGTCAGTTCTTTTTGCGGTTCCGGCCTGCGGGCTGTGCGGCGCCAATCGCGCCAACGGCCGGCACCTGGGCCGATCATCGACTGTTCGCCGCTCGGCTAACCTGCTGAAAGTGTTGTCAAAAGCATTCGATCCACCGCATCATCCGCCGCATGAACTCGGTCCTCGAAAAGACCCTGACCCACATCGACGGCGCCGCCGGGATCAACCCCGCGGAAGGCGAGGACGCGCAGCGCGAATTCCGCCGCACCCTCGGCCAATTCGCCACCGGCGTCACCGCCATGACCACGCGCGCGCCCGACGGCGCGCCGGTCGGCATGACCGTCAGCTCCTTCAATTCGCTGTCGCTCGACCCGCCCTTGATCCTGTGGAGCATCGCCCGCTCGACGCCCAGCTTCGGTTACTTCCAGGTGGGCCACGACTTCGCGGTCAACGTGCTGTCGGCCGACCAGGAGGCGGTGGCGCGCCGGCTGGCCAAGTCCTCGGCCGACAAGTTCGACGGCATCTCGGCCCGCACCGGGCTGGGCGGCGTGCCGCTGATCGACGGCTGCATCGCCTATCTGGAATGCAATGTGTGGGCGCGTTATCCGGGCGGCGATCACGACATCATCGTTGGCCGGGTGCGACGCATCTTCAACATCGGCAAGGCGCCCTTGCTGTTCCACGGCGGCGCGTTCCGTTCGTTCTGAGGCCGGCCGATAAACACCGGGCTTGTCGGCATGCGCGCGGCGCATGACCCGCCGCCGCGTCCGGACCAACCGCAATGCGAGCAGGCTCCGACGCCCCCTTGCCGGGGCGGTGACCCTCTGGCAAACGGAACACAAAATGCGCCCGCCGCAGACGGTCGAGGCCGCACATCTATTGGGGACGTGCATGACTTTTCCCGGTAATGACCCGATCATCGTCGCCGGCGCCGGACCGGTGGGCGCCTCGTTCGCGCTGTACCTGGCGCGCGAGGGCTTCAACGTCGTCCTGCTGGAAAAAGAAAAGACGCTGCCCGAGGACCTGCGCGCGTCCACCTTCCATCCGCCGTCGATGGATATGCTCGACCGCCTGGGCGTGATGCCGCGCCTGATCGAGCTGGGCTTGATCGTGGCCAAGTACCAGTACCGCGACCGGCGCACCGGCGAGATCGCCGAATTCGACATGTCGCACATCAAGGACGAGACCAACCACCCCTATCGCCTGCAGTGCGAACAGTGGCGCCTGAACAAGATCTGCTGCGAGGAACTGGCGAAAATCCCCAATGCCCGGGTGCTGTTCGAGCACGGCGTGATCAAGGTGCTGGGCCAGGACGCCGACGGCGTCGACGTGCTGTTGTCCACGCCCGACGGCGAGCGCACGATGCGCGGATCGTACGTGATCGGCGCCGAGGGCGCCAACAGCATGGTGCGCCAGACCACCGGCCTGCAGTACGGCGGCTTCACCTATCCCGAGAAGTTCCTGGTCGCCTCCACGCCCTATCCGTTGGAGAAGTTCCTGCCCAAGCTGGCCGGTGTGAACTATGTGTCCGACCCCGAGGAATGGTGCGTGGTCCTGCGCTGCAACAACCTGTGGCGCGTCTTGTTCCCGACGCCGCCGGGCGTGCCCAACGAAACGCTGATCAGCGACGACTACATCCAGGACCGCCTGCAGCATCTCGCGCCCAAGCAGGGCGACTACGAGATCGGCCACAAGACGCTCTACAACGTCCACCAGCGCGTCGCCGACGCCTATCGCATCGGCCGCGTGCTGCTGGCCGGCGATTCCGCCCACATCAACAATCCGCTCGGCGGCATGGGCATGAACGGCGGCCTGCACGACGGCTTCAACCTGGCGGAAAAGTTCATCGCCATTCGCGACGGCAAGATGGACGCCGACGCCGCGCTCGACCAGTACGACCGCCAGCGCCGACTGACCGCCACCAAATTCGTGCAGGAGCACACCATCGCCAACAAGCGGCTGATGGAAGAGAAGGACCCCGACGCCCAGAAGAAGCGCCAGGCCGAGTTCATGCGCACGGCGTCGGACCCGGCGCTGGCCAAGAAGTTCCTGATGAAGTCGTCGATGATCCAGGTCGTCCGCGACAGTTACGCCATCCAGTAAGCGCGCCGCACACGACGGGAGGGAGCATATGGTCGATTCACTCGGTTACCGCATGAAGTTCGGCGTGATCGCGCCGTCCACCAACACCTCGGTCGAGCCCGAGTACGCCGCAATGCAGCCGCGCGGCGTCACCAACCACTTCAGCCGCATCGTCATTCCCGACGATCCGGTGCGCAACGATAAGGAGTTCGAGCAGCTGCTCGTCAACATCCGCTCGGCCACCGAGGACGCGCTCGACTCGGTCATGACCTGCTCGCCCGGCTACGTCATCATGGGCATGAGCGCGGAAACCTTCTGGGACGGCGCCGGCGGCGCCGACAGCCTGAAGAAAAAGATGGAAAAGCGCGCTGGCGTGAAGGTCTCGCTCGGCAGCCATGCCTGCGAGGCGGCGCTCGACACCTACAAGAAGCTGACCAAGAAAAAGATCAAGCGCATCGCCGTGCTGACGCCCTACATGCCGGTGGGCGACAAGAACGTGCGCAAGTTCTTCACCGACATCGGCTATGACGTGATCGCGCTGATCGGCCTGAAATCGAAAAGCCCGATGCTGATTGCCCACGAACCGCCCGAGAAGCTGCGCAAGGCGATCATCGAGCTGAACGGTTCCAACCCCGACGCCATCATCCAGGTCGGCACCAACCTGGCCTGCGTCGCCGTCGCCGAGGAAGCCGAGCGCTGGCTCGACAAACCGGTGATCGCCATCAACGCGGCGACCTACTGGTACTCGCTGCGGGACGCCAAGATCAACGACAAGGTCCACGGCTACGGCCGCTTGCTGGCCGAGGCATGATCGCCGCGACTTAATTATTCCAAGGAGCATCCGCTGTGACGATGCGTTATCCCTTTTCCGGCATCGCCAAGCGCGGGCCGCTCAAGTGGCCCGACAACAAGAAAGTCGCGCTGATCCTGACCCTGAACCTGGAAACCTGGGACATGGTCAAGGACACC
>JANRJL010000020.1:0-68467 GCA_033763995.1 Rhodospirillaceae bacterium
AAAGGTTTTTGAGGTGTACTGGCGAGCAACATCGATTCCTGGATCGACTCGATTGCGAATGATAGATTCAAAGTCAACGCAATTTTGATTCGTTTGTTTCTCGCTGTCATTTTCTCAGCGAGTTTTTCAACAGCCTGTTAATCCTTGCTGACCCAGCGCACATAGAGCGACGTTGGCAACAGGCGTGTCGCCGGTGTGCCGGGTGCCGGGGCTTCGCGGATGGCTAATTCGCCGCTCTCAAAACGGCCGCCGCGCGCGGCCAAGGCATCTTTCATCACGCCGTCCATCGCCAAGGCCGAGGCGCGAATGGCGTAGGCCGTGAAGATCATGAACCCGAAGGCGGGGTCGACGAGTTTCACGCAATCGCGCATCAGCGCAGGCAAATTCTCGAACAGATCCCAGGTCTCGCCCTCGGGTCCGCGCCCGAACTTAGGGGGATCGAGCACCAGTCCATGATAGGTCTTGCCGCGGCGGACTTCGCGCGCGGTGAACTTCAAGGCATCGTCGACGATCCAGCGTACGCTGCTCTCGCTCAAGCCTGAGGCGGCTTGATTCTCCTTGGCCCAGGCGACGGATTTCTTCGAGGCATCGACGTGGGTGACTTCGGCGCCGGCCTTGGCCGCGATCAATGACGCAATGCCCGTGTAAGCGAACAGGTTCAACACGCGCGGCTTGGCCGGCGCGCGGCTGATCTGCTCGGCCATCCAGTGCCAGTGCGGCGCTTGCTCGGGGAACACGCCCATGTGCCGGAAGGCGCTGAAGCGGCAGACGGCGCTGATGCCGCCGATCGCCATGGGCCAGTCGCGCGGTTGGGTGCCGCGGAAACTCCAGCGGCCCTTTTCGTCGTCGTCACCGCCGCCGTCGAAAATTCCGTCGGCTTTGTCCCACTCGGTTTTCGCCAAGCGCCGCGACCACATGGCCTGGGGTTCGGGGCGGTCCACCACGACGGAGCCGAAGCGTTCCAGCTTTCGGCCCTCGCCGGAATCGAGCAAGGCAAAGCCGCCCGTCTCATCGGGCGCGGCGGCGACGACATTCAACAAACTGACGGGCGCGGCGGGGGGCATAGGTGTGTGGCGTCTGTCCAAAGCGCGAACCTAGGCCAAACCTTCGCGCTTTGCCAATCGACTCGCGCGCCCATATCGGCTGTACTTGGCCATTCGTCCCATTCTTTCGGAGAAGTCCATGACCGATACGTCGCCCAGCCGTCGCAGCGTTCTTGGCTTTGGCGCGCTCGCGCTCACGCTTCCGGTTCTGCCGGGCGCGGTTTCAACCGCGAACGCGCAAAGCAAAGGCAAGCCCCTCGACTTGTCGAACAAGGCCGACTTTCTGACCGCCGTGCAAAAAATGCGCGGCGCGCTCGATGACCGCATCTGCATGGGCTACGTCAAGGGCGTGTACTACGGCGTGGTCGATACCCGCCTGACGCCGCTCTACGGCGTGCTGGGCGGCACCTTCAGCCGTTACAAGAAATTGCCCGACGGCAACTACGAGGGCCGGACCTTCGAAGTGGCCTACTTCACCGACTGGAACACCGGCCAGTTGATGGAGAAGTTCAAGAACCCCTACACCGGCGAAACCGTCGACGTGCCGCAGACCCGCATGGGGCCCAGCACCATCACCATCACGGCCGACGGCCTAAAGATCGGCGAGGGACGCGGCCTGCAGGTTAAACACCGCTTCCTGCCCGCGCGCGTGAACAACGACGACGTGTGGATCGTGGACGAAAGCATGGTCTCGACTCCGCCCGACTTCCAGGGCCCGAAGTTTTTCTACAACGAGGTCACGACCCTGCAGGCGAGCTTGAAGGATTTGAACAATCCCGCGCTGAAGCAAACGCCCACCCATGTGCACTTCAACGGCATCGTCTCGTGGCGGCCGTGGCTGAAGATGGGCGACCGGCCCGGGCACTTGTTGGGCAACGCCGCCGGTCGGCGCCTCAACAAGATGACCGAGTACCCGGCCGAGTATCAGGAGTGGACGGCGAAGCACCATCCCGATGTGTGGGCCGACCCGGGCAAAATTCTGGACGGGAAGGCGGGCTAAGCTGCAAACATCAATACGTCTTTCTTGCAATCGAAGTTAGGTGCCTACAAGACTTTTTCCACGGGTACTTTGAGCTCTTGCTGTACCAAAAATTGCTCAATTTCTTGCTCTTGGGTATTCGTGACGTATTTGCCTAACTGCAATCCCAACAATGACCCAGTCGCGCGAATCGAGGCTTTGCAAGCCTGCTTAAATGTTGGAGCAACGAATTTTATTGTTTTCCCATTTCGCAGGCGTGTGCGGACGCAACTATTCAAGAGCTTCGAATCGTTCGTCACAATCAATCGTATCTCGCGTTCCCGTAACCACTTCTTCCTTTTGTTGGTAATACTGGTCCAGATGAAGATTTTTGCGAGTTGCTTTTGCAATTCCACCGCAAAGGCAACCACATCTGCTTGAGAATGCTGTGATAAATCTGGGATAGAATGTTCAATTTGATCGATCGCTTCGTTGAGAATACGTTCTACCCCTTTAGGACCGTAACGAACTGCGCTCACAAAAACTTGCTCTAATGGGGGTAGTCCACTCGGAACCGCTTGCTCTACAGAAAACACGCTTGGTGACAAAGATAAACGCACGCCTCTTTCACTATCTCCATATTTATCCCACTGATTGCTGTCGTCAGGGGCAAGGGAGAAACTGGCAATAAATGTGCTGAACCATTGAGGAAATTGCCTTGCCGTGGTCTCGAAGCCATTAAGCGTGAGACGACAGACTTCGCTGCTCGCCATGCGGTAGCGAAGAACACGACGAAGAATTGAGTAGGTGAAAGCTAGTTCATCAGGATCATTAAGTTGACGAATAGATGTATGCCAAATTTCGTCGGAACTAATAATGCTTCGACATGCATCAAGAGAAGTGAAATGATACACTGGCTCGGTAATTACAATTTCTTCCGACCTCAGCCTCTGCATAACCCAGTTGCTGAGTTTCTGGATTGCGGGCTTAAGCTGACTGGGGAGTTCCGGTTCTGGGGCGACACCATGAACATCAGTTATTTCAGACAATCAACCTCCTAATACTGCGTTACAGTTCCCCTGCCGATCTTCAAACACCTTCCTGAACTCCGCCTCCAGCACCTCATCCACCTCAGCCATGGTCGCCGTGACGCCGAGTGCTTGCAGCGAGGTCACGCCGTGCTGGCTGACGCCGCAGGGCACGATGCCGGTGAAATGCGACAGGTCGGGGTTCACGTTCAGCGCCACGCCGTGAAAGCTGATCCAGCGGCGCACGCGGATGCCCAGCGCGGCGACTTTCGCTTCGCGGCCGAGCTTGTCGGTCACCCAAATGCCGATGCGGCCCTCGCGGCGTTCGCCGACGATGCCGAAGCGCGCGATGGTGCGGATCAGCCATTCCTCCAGGTCGTGCACGAAGCAGCGGATGTCCGGACTTGGCGGCAAGGCGCGGCGCTTCAGGTCCATCATCACGTAGCCGATGCGCTGGCCTGGGCCGTGATAGGTGTATTGGCCGCCGCGCCCGGCCTTGAACACCGGAAAACGCTCCGGCGCCAACAGGTCGCTCGCCTGGGCCGAGGTGCCCGCCGTGTAGAGCGGGGGGTGTTCCAGCAGCCACAGCAAGTCGGGCTCGCCCGCCGCGATGGCTGTGACGCGCGCTTCCATGGCCGCCAGGGCCTCGGGGTAGGCCACAGGGCCCGGCGAGCGCCGTAGCGCCACGGGGCCCGCATCAAGCCGCCAGCGCGCGGTGGGGGCGCAAGTTCCGGCCGCGGCCAAAGCATCGGGGACATCGTTCATAGGGGCCATATCTAGCATGGTCTGGGGTTTTCCGGGAAAGCCCGCGAGGGGTTAAGGTTGCTAACCGGGGGCCGATTTGCTATCTCCGCGCCCTCTATCGGGGCCCCTCGGGCCCGATACCCTCCAAGACGTGCGGTCGTGGCGGAAATGGTAGACGCGCAGCGTTGAGGTCGCTGTGGGGCAACCCGTGAAGGTTCGATTCCTTTCGACCGCACCACCCTACGCCTTCGGCTTCGGGTGGCAGGCCACCCTTTGTGGGCTGCCACATGAAGCCGAACTTAGGCGTAGGAGTGCCTCCCGAAGCTTCGTTAGAAGCGCAGGGAGGCTTTAGGCATGTGGTATGTCTACTTTCTAAAGTTATCCAATAACGACATATACGTCGGGTCCACAGAAGACCTTAGAAAACGTTTTGCCGCTCATCAAAGTGGCCAAGTCCCGTCAACACGGGGCTACCTGCCTGCATCCTTAGTATCATATGTGGCTGTCGAGAACGCTCCAATGGCTAGGAAACTCGAAGCATACTTCAAGTCAGGATCGGGTAAGGCGTTTGCCAAGAAACGCTTTCTTGCCAAAGAGTAAATCGCCTTCGGCTTCGGGCAGCAAGCCACTCTTTGTGGGCTGCCTGCCTCACTGCATGCGCGGCGGGGGCCACGTCAGCGACGGGTCCTTCACGTGATAAATCTTGCCCGCGCAAGCGGGATTGTCGAGGCAGTCGACCGTCAGCTTGGCCAGATCGGCCCGCGTCATGGGCGAGATCACGGTTTGGTCTTCGGTCAACATGGCCTTGCCGGTGGCGGGCGTGGTCTCGGGCCAAATGCGGCTGTTGCGAATGATCGTGAAGGTGATCCCGCTTTTCGTCAGTAAGCTTTCGCCCACGCCCTGGTCCTTGAGGCGGTTCATCATGTCGGGGCGGCTTTCCCATCCTTGATCGGTGAAGTTCTTGGCGTTGTCGCCGGCCCCCACGGCGCTGTGGTGAATGATCTGTTTCACCCCCGCCGCTTTGCTGGCTGGCAACAGGTTGTTGAAGAGCTTTTCGTAGAAATGAATATCGCCGTCCTCGACCCGGACGGTGTTGATGATGGCGCGCAAGGGCTTGGACTTCACGGCCGCCGCCACCTCGGCGGGGTTCATGAGATCGCCGACCACGTAATCGACCTTGAGACTCGCCAGCAAATCACGCTTGGAGTCCGCGCGCGCCAGCACGGTCACGGCTTCGCCCTTGGCGGCGAGAACCTTGACGACCTCCGCCCCCAGGCGTCCCGTGCCGCCCAGCACCAAAACACCGGCCTTGTCTTGGGCGGTGGCAACTTGGACCCAGCCCAGCGCCAAGATCGTCACCAAAATGCGTCGGATTATCGTCATGCCAGCCTCCGCGGTGGTCGTGAAGTCCGTGCCGCAATGTTAGCGCACGGGCCGATGGAGAAAAGCGTTTGTCACCCTGCCGACGCCTCACTTTCTCTTGATCGGGTGCGGATAAAGGTCTAGGCCAGAACCGCCGACGTCGCGCCGTTCTGGCGGGCCGCCAGCCCACAATTCAACGCCGCCCGGGTTCGTCTTGGGCCTTCGAATGAGGTCACGTCATGCCGATGCTCAAGCGCGTCAATCTTTGTGTCGCCGACCTGGAGCGCTCGCTCAAGGTTTATCGCGACATCTTGGGATTCACCCTTGAGCACTTGAAGGACTCGGCGTCGGATTCCTATTCCTATCCGGTCTTTGAGTTCCCCAAGCACGCGAAGCTGCGTTTCGCGACGCTCAACAGTCCGACGCAAGAACGTACTTTGGCGCTCACCGAGATCACCGGCATCACGCTGCCGCGTCCGCCGCTGCCGCACATGTCGGCCGTGGTCGTCAATTGCGTGAACTTCGACGAGGTCGTGAATAAAGTGAAGGCCATGGGCCTGAAAGTGGTTCCCGAGCAGGCCTTGCCCGGCCCCGACGGCAAGCCCAAGGGCCGCGAGACCGCCTTTGTCGACCCCGACGGGCACCTGATCGTGCTGTACAAGCTGCTCGATCAATAACCTCGGCATTACGGCCCGCCGCCATGTCGGAGACAATTTCCCACCGTCAGTTGACGCCCGAAAGCGAGGACGCTTTCGGCATCGACGCGGCGTTTGTCGCCGACATCGAAACCCATCTGCGCGCGGATAATCGGGAGCGCGTGCGCGAACTGGTGGCCGACCTGCATTACGCCGACATGGCCGACCTGCTGGAACGGCTCGACGGTCAGGACCGCCGGTTGCTGGTGGAGGTGATTCGCGACGAGTTTCCCGCCGACGTGCTGCCCGAGTTGCCCGGCCAAGTCCGCGACGACGTGATGGAAGCCTTGGGCTTCGAGGATTTCGCCACCGCCCTGACCGAACTCGATTCGGACGATGCCGTTTACGTGGCGTCGAAGCTCAGCGCCGAGGAACGCGCCCAGGTGGCCGCGCGCATGCCCCAGGCCAGCCGCATGCTCATCGAGCAGGGTCTGGCCCACGCCGAACATTCCGCCGGGCGCTTGATGCAGCGCGAATTCGTGGCGGTGCCGAATTATTGGTCGGTGGGCGAAACCATCGACTACATGCGCGCCGCGCACAACATGCCCGAGAAGTTCTATGCCGTGTTCGTGGTCGACCCGCGCCACCGGCCCCAGGGCGTGGTGGAACTTTCGCGCCTGCTGCGCTCCAAGCGCCCCGAGCGCATGAAGGACCTGATCGACCAGGACATCGAGCCGGTGCCGCTGGACATGGACCGCGAGGACGTGGCGTTTCTGTTCAAGCAGCGCAACCTGGTGACAGTGCCGGTGGTGGATAAGTCCGGGCGCCTGGTGGGCCAGATCACCATCGACGACATCGTCGACGTCATCGAAGAAGAGGCCGAGGAGGACATCCTCAAGCTCGCCGGCGTCAGCAATACCCAGGTGTCGAGCCTCTATAACGCCATCATCCGCACCGCCAATTCGCGCTTTCCGTGGCTGGCGATCAACTTGCTCACGGCCTACCTCGCCTCGGCGGTGGTGGGCATTTACGAGGACTCCATCGAAAAACTCGCCGCGCTCGCGGTGCTGATGCCCATCGTCGCGGGCATGGGCGGCAACGCCGGCACGCAAACCCTGGCCACGGCCGTGCGCGCCCTGGCCACGCGCGAACTCAACGCCAGCAACGCCCTGCGCATCACCAGCAAGGAACTGTTCGTGGGCATGATCAACGGCCTGCTGTTCGCGGCCATCGTCGGGGTCAGCACCTACCTGTGGTTCGACGACATCTTCCTGGCGCTCACCATCGCCGCAGCCATGTTCATCAATCTCACCGCGGCGGGCTTTTCGGGTATCGTGATTCCGCTGATCATCGACCGGGCGGGGGGCGACCCCGCGGCCTCGGGCGGCGTCCTGCTCACCACCGTGACCGACGTCGTGGGGTTTTTCTCGTTCTTGGGCTTGGCGGGGATCATCGTTCTCTAGGGACTGGGCCGGCAACCTTAGGGCCTGATTGGACGTTAGGCTCTAGCAATTGCGGTTGGGGTTTCGCCCCAGCGAGAATCCGGATACAGTGGCCGAGTCCCAGCAGTCCTGGGCCGCCGAGACGTGGATTACCGAATCAATGTCGAAATCGTCCGTGAAGTATATCGTTCCGCCCAATAATCTGCGCAAGAAACAGATCGATGCCGGGGTGACGTTGACCATCGACCCGGCCTTGGTCGGCGCGGCGGAATCCAAGATCATCGCCATGAAGAACGAGTACCTGGGCTGGGTCGTGGGCGACCTCAACAAGCTCAGCGAGGCCTGCGACGAGGCGATCAAGGACAAGGACAAACGCGCCGAGCACGTCGACACGCTTTATACCCGCGCCGCCGAGATCAAGGGCCAAGGCGGCAGTTTCGGCTTTCCGCTGGTGACCACCGTCGGCAACCAGTTGTGCCGCTACATCGAGATCCAGGGCAACAACCTGTCCGACGCGCAGATGGAAGTGGTCAAGCTGCACGTCGAGACGTTGCGCATCGTGATTCAGCAGCGCATGGACGGCGACGGCGGCGCCATGGGTCAGAAATTGCTGACGGGCTTGTCGCTGGCGCTGAAGAAAGTCACCGACGCGACGTCGGCGAATTCATAACGCTTAGTTCACCGGCGTGGCGAATTCCCAACGGCGGTAGCCTTCGACGCCGTCGAGCACGACGCCGTCGAACCCCAAATCCATGATGCCCGCGAAGGTGCGCCCGACGATCGCCTTCCACGCCGGGTTCCAGAACTCCACGAAGTATTGCCCCGGCCGCGTCGGATCGATGGCGTTGATCCACGACGGATTGCCCACGGCCCAATCGCGCTGCCAGTAGTAGCTGCCGTCGATGGCGTGGGACACGTCAAGCCACGCCAGCACGAGGCGGCGCGAACCCAACTTCTTGTGCTTGAGCATCGTGACTTCTTTCTTCGTCAGCGCCTGGTTGCCGTTGAAGAACGTGTCGACCACCAGCACGTCGAAATTGGTTTGCTGCAGCGTCGCGAGCCACTTGTCCTTGGTGTCGAACCCGCGGTTATTGAGCAGCACCAGCATGCTCTTGGCGTCGCTCAAGTGCACCACGCTCTCGGGGTTCTCGGGGTTGGGGCGCGCGGCGGGAATGCGGTCGAAGCGTTTCTCGATGTCGCTGTCGACGTGGGCGACGATGCCGGCTTGGGCGGCGGCGGCGAAAGCGGCGGCGGTCGATTGCGGCGGGCAATGATCCACCGACAGGGTTTTCAGGCCTTGGCCGCGCACGGCTTCGAGATCGACCAAGGGCACGCGCACGGGGGCACAGAAGAAGCCGTCGAGGATGAAGCCGTTGATGCTCTGGTTATAGCGGCGCATGTAGTAGCCCACCGGCACGGTGGTCTCGGGCGCCGCAGGCGCGGCGGTCTCGGGACGCTTCAGTTCAGCCAAATCATATTCGCGCTGGCTCCAGGTGAGGAGATCGAACCCGCCGAAGGTGACCATGGTGAAATTCGGATCGCGCTTGCGGGCATAGACCGACAAATCCTCGATCACCATGCGCATGTAATCGCGGTAGTTGGGAATCTGGTTGAGCGGAATCTCCAGCATCGTCGTGGTGTCGCCCAGCAGCTCGCGGGTGCGGTCGGGCAATTCCGGCGGCAAGGGCTTGATGGCGGTCGCATCCTCGGGGACCAGTTCGGGCAGGTCCTCGGGTGCGCGCGGCGGCGGCTCGTTCTCACCGCCCTCCAGATCGACGGCCTCGGGCGGCGGTGTGCGCAACGCCGGCTGCTGGGCGCGGCCGGGCCCGGCGAGAGCGGCCAGGAGTCCCAACGCCACGATCGGATAGAGAAAGCGCGTCTTGATGGGCATGTCGTTTCCGAAGCCTAAGCGAGGCGTTCCACCACGGCATCGCCGATGGCGAGACTGGAGGTCAAACCGGGCGATTCTATGCCGTAAAGGGCCATAAAACCATTAACGCCGGTGTCCTTGGGCGTTTGAATCATGAAGTCCCGCGCCGGCTCGCCCTTGGCCTGGATCTTGGGCCGGATGCCGCTGTACCCGGGCCGTAGCGCTCCGTCAGGCAGATCCGGCCAGTACTTGCGAATGGCCGCATAGAACGAGGCCGCGCGGCCCTCATCGACGTCATAGTTAAGCTTATCCACCCATTCCACGTCTGGGCCAAAGCGGCCTTGGCCGGCCAGGTCGAGCGTGTAGTGCAGGCCCAGGCTATGGGCGCCGGGCAGGGGATAGATCAACCGCGAGAAGGGCGCCTTGCCCGAGAGATAGAAGTAATTGCCCTTGGCGTAGTGCTGCGGCGGGATCGTGGCGGGCGCCACGCCCTTGATGGACCGGCTGACGGCTTGGGCTGAGAGGCCAGCGCAGTTCACAACCGTCTTGCACTTCAAGCTCATGGGCGAGGCGCCGCCAGCATGAATGATGACGCCGTCGCCGGCGGCCTCGCCACCCACGACGGGGCTGTTGTAGGCGATCACCGCGCCGTGGGCCTCGGCATCGCCCAGGATCGCCAGCATGAAGCCGTGACTGTCGACGATGCCCGTGAGCGGCGACAGCAGCGCCGCCGCGCAATGCAACTGCGGTTCCAGCCGCTTGGCCTCGTCGCCCGACAGGTAGGTCATGAAAACGCCGCCCGTCGCCGAGTGGGCCTGAAGCTTCTTCAGTCCCGCCACTTCGCTGTCGTCGGCGGCGAAGACCAACTTGGTCGTGCGCTTATAGGTGACGCCATAGGCGTGGCAGAAGGCGTAGAGCTTGTCGCGGCCCTCGATGCAAAGCCGCTCCTTCAAGCTGCCGTGCGGATAATAAATGCCGGCGTGGATCACTTCGCTGTTGCGCGCGCTGGTGACGCTGCCGAAGGCTTCCTCGGCCTCGAGGATCAACACCTCGCGGCCGGCACGCGCCAAGGCGCGGGCCACGGCCAAACCCACCACGCCCGCGCCGATGACGACGCAATCCGCTGATTCCAAACTCGTTGTCATGATGATGTGTACAGAACTTCTTTGCGGCGCCTGTGAGCAGTGCCAAGGGGAATAGAGTTTGCGGTTTGGCGGCACTTGGGTCAAGAACGAGCACCGTTCGGCGGCGATGGCTGCATTGCGCCCCGGGATACAGGCGATTAAGTTGGGATTCATGCCTGCCAAAGTCATCGTCTTCGGCAACGAAAAGGGCGGGACCGGCAAGTCCACCCTGGCCATGCACGTGGCTGTCGCCTTGCTGGCGCGCGGCCTCAAGATCGCCACCATCGATCTCGACGCGGGCCAAGGCACGCTCACGCGCTATGTCGCCAATCGGCGGGCCTACCTGGAGCGCGGCGGCCAGGCGTTGGCCATGCCACACCATGACGCGATCCTGCCCGCCGCCTACCAAGACGCCGATGCCGCCGAACTGACCAAGGCCTTGGGCAACGCCGCCGACATGGACGCCGTCATCATCGACACGCCGGGGCACGACACACCCTTGTCGCTGGCGGGGCATTCCTATGCCGACATCATCGTCACACCGCTCAACGACAGCCTGATCGATTTGGATGTGCTGGCCGATGTCGATGCCCGCAAACGCACCATCGCGCGGCCCAGCCGCTACGCCGAGCGGGTGTGGAAAGCCAAGCAACTCCGCGCGCGCCGCGACGGCGGCAAAATCGACTGGATCGTGGTGCGCAATCGCTTGGGCCAGTTGGACGCCAAGAACAAACGCCTGATGGGTCAGTTGTTGGCGGACCTCGCCAAGCGCATCGGTTGCCGCTTGGGCCAGGGCATCGCCGAGCGCGTGATCTACCGCGAACTGTTTCTCGACGGATTGACGGTGGAGGACCTGGCGGCCCTCAGCGCCGATGGCCAGCTGGCCATGTCGCACGTGGCCGCGCGCGCCGAGGTGCGGGCGTTGTTGCAGACCATGGGCTTGCCCGATGCAGCAGGTTGAGTGGAACAGTCAGGTGACGCACCCTATATCACCCGAACAAGCAAGACGCAGGACGGTCCATGGCGGCTGACGACAAGACAACCGGCAAGGCGGCGGCGCTACGTCCCGTGGGCGCCAACGTCGCGGCGTTCCTGAAGCAGGTCTCGTCGCTGCCGGTGCAGGCCGCGATCAACAACGGCCGGCTGATGTTCGCCATGGATGCCACCGCCAGCCGCGCGCCCATGTGGCAGCAAGCCATCGCCATCCAGGCCGACATGTTCCGCGAGGCGGCCGCCGTCGGCGGGCTCGACGTACAACTGGTCTATTACCGCGGCCTGATGGAAGTTCAGGCCAGCGCCTGGATGTCGGACCCCGCGCGCATGATCGCGGCCATGCGCGGCGTGCAGTTCCTCAGCGGCCAAACCCAGATCGAGCGCATTCTCAAGCACGCGGCCGACGAAACGCGGCGCAAGAAGGTCAACGCGCTGGTGTTCATCGGCGACGCCATGGAGGAGATGCCCGATCTGGTCGAGGCGGCGGCGGGGCAGTTGGGCCTCTTGGGCGTGCCGGTCTTCGTGTTTCACGAAGGCGGCGGCGAGCCCGCGGCGACGACGTTCAAGCGCATAGCCGCCATGACGCGCGGCGCCTACGAGGTTTTCGATTCCGCGAGCCCGCAAAAATTGCGTGACTTGCTGCGTGCCGTGGCGGTGTTTGCCGCCGGCGGGCGCAAGGCGCTCGCCGACTACGGCAAACGCGCCGGCGGCGAGGTGCTGCGGCTGACGCGCCAGATGGGCGCGGAGTAGGCGCGATGGCTCCTGCCTTCCTCATGGGACTGCTGGTCGTCGTCGGCGTGGTGATGTTCCTCAGTTGGTACGGCCGCGCCAAGACCGCCGAGGTCAAGCAGATGCTGCGCTGGCTCGGCATTGGCGCGGGCCTGCTGCTGATCGCGTTCCTGGTGCTCACCGGCCGGGTGGCGGCGGCCTTCGCGTTCCTCATGGGCCTCGTCGCCTGGGCCTGGCGTGTGTTCAACATGATCCACATGAGCCAACAGATGGGCGGCATGTTCCGCGGCTTCATGAATCGCGCCGGCGGGGCGGGCGGCGCCCATCAGACCTCGCAGGTGAAGTCCGCGTTCTTCGCCATGACGTTGGATCACGATCAGGGCACGCTCGATGGCCATGTGCTGCAGGGCCGCTTGACCGGGCGCACGCTGTCGTCCCTCGCGCTGGAGGATGCGCTCTCGCTCTTCGCCGAGGTGACGACGGACCCGGAGTCCACCGCGTTGCTGGAGGCCTTCCTCGACCGCGCCCATCCCGACTGGCGCGCCAAGGGCTACGAGCGCGCGGCCGGCGCCGAGCCTTCGGCCCAAGGTGCCGGCGCCATGACCGAGGCGGAAGCATTGCAGATCCTGGGCCTCGCGAAGGGTGCACCGGAAGCTGACATCAAAGCTGCCTACAAGCGCCTCATGGGGCAAATGCATCCCGACCGCGGCGGCAGCGATTACCTGGCCGCGAAGATCAACGCCGCCAAGGACTTTCTGCTGAAAAGTTAGTCAATCCGCCCCCTTGGCGCGGTTGCGGGCGAGGGGCGGGCCATGGCACAAACCCACCTCGATTGATGCTTCCAGCGTTCCCGAAAGAGATAGAATGACGCGACGCGTTCGTAAGGCTGTGTTGCCGGTCGCCGGCTTGGGCACGCGATTCCTGCCCGCCACCAAAGTGATTCCCAAGGAGATGCTCCCGGTCATCGACAAGCCGGTGGTGCAGTACGCCGTGGAGGAAGCGCGCGCGGCGGGCATCGAGGAGTTCATCTTCGTCACCGCCGACGGCAAGGAATCCATCGCCAATCATTTTTCGGTCCATCCGGTGCTGGAATCGATGCTGGCCGAGAAGAAGAAAATGGCCGAGCTGAAGACGATCGTCGACGCGACGCTGCCGCCGGGCGCGTTGCACATCATCAAGCAGCACGATCCGCTGGGCCTCGGCCACGCGGTGTGGTGTGCCTGGCAACTCATCGGCGACGAGCCCTTCGCCGTCATCCTGCCCGACGACATGGTGTTGTCGGAAACGCCCTGCTTGAAGCAGTTGATCGACGCCCATGCCAAGGTCGGCGGCCACGTCGTCGCGGTGGAAAACGTCGCGCGCGAACAGACGAACAGATATGGCATCCTCGATGTGCTGAGCGACGACGGCCATCTCGCCAAGGCGCGGGGCCTGGTGGAAAAACCCGATCCCGCCACCGCGCCCTCGACGCTGGCCATCATCGGCCGCTATATCCTCGACCCCATCGTTTTCAAGGAGCTGGACAAACGCACCAAGGGGGCGGGCAACGAAATCCAGCTCACCGACGCGCTCAACCGCTCCATGGCGCACGTGCCCTTTCACGGCCTGCGCTTCGAGGGCAAGCGCTACGATTGCGGCACGCGCGTGGGTTTCATCGAGGCCAACGTCGCCTTCGGCCTGGCGCACCCCGAGTTGGTCGACCGCCTACGGCCGATCATCGAGAAGCTGCTGGCCGACACGGCGCCCCGCGCTTAAGGAAAGACAGACCCCATGCGCATCGCGATGATCGGTTCGGGCTATGTCGGTCTGGTGTCGGGCACCTGTTTCTCGGAGTTCGGCGTCGACGTGGTGTGCGTCGACAAGGACGCGGGCAAGATCGAGCGCCTGCGCAAGGGCGAGATTCCCATTTACGAGCCGGGCCTGGACGAATTGGTGAAAAAGAACATCGCCGGCGGGCGGCTCAGCTTCAGCACGGATTTAAAAACCGCCGTGGCCGGGTGCGACGCGGTGTTCATCGCCGTGGGCACGCCCAGCGGCGACAATGACGGTCGCGCGGACCTCACGTTTGTTTACGAGGCGGCGAAGGAAATCGCCGCCGCCATGACCGGTTACACTGTGGTGGTGACCAAATCGACCGTGCCCGTGGGCACCGGCCGCGCGGTCGCCAAGCTCATTCGCGAGGCGCGCCCCGACGCGGACTTCGACGTCGTGTCAAATCCTGAATTCCTGCGCGAGGGCTCGGCCATCAACGACTTCATGCGGCCCGACCGCGTCGTCGTCGGCGCGGAGAGTGATCGCGCGCGCGACGTGATGCGCAAGCTCTACCGCGCGCTGTATCTCATCGAAACGCCGATGCTGTTCACGAACTTGGAAACGTCCGAGCTCATCAAGTACGCGGCCAACGCCTTCCTCGCCACCAAGATCACCTTCATCAACGAAATTGCCGACCTGTGCGAAAAAGTGGGTGCGGACGTGCACGATGTCTCCAAGGGCATCGGGCTGGACGGGCGCATCGGCAAAAAGTTCCTGCATCCAGGCCCCGGTTACGGCGGCAGTTGCTTCCCCAAGGACACGCTGGCGCTGGTGCAAACCGCGCGGGATCACCGCAGCCCGGTGCGCATCGTCGAAACGGTCGCCGACATCAACCAAAGCCGCAAGATCAAGATGGCGGTGAAGATCATCGCCGCCTGCGGCGGCAGCGTGCGCGGCAAGACCATCGCCATCTTGGGCCTGACGTTCAAGCCCAACACCGACGACATGCGCGACAGCCCCAGCCTCGACATCGTGCCGTCGCTGATCACCGCGGGCGCCACCGTGCGCGCCTACGACCCCGAGGGCATGCGCGAGGCCAAGAGAATCCTCCCCGCCGCGGTGGTGTTCTGCAAGGATGCCTACGACGCCATGCAGGGCGCCGACGCGGTCGCCATCGTCACGGAGTGGAACCAGTTCCGCAACCTCGATTTGAAACGAATGAAGGCGGCGCTGAAATCGCCGATCATGGTCGACATGCGCAACGTCTATGCCCCCGCCGACATGATCGCGGCGGGCTTCAAGTATAGCTGCATCGGCCGGCCCCAAAGCGCCACGGAAGCCAGCGCGGGGTGATCTCCGCTTCTTTATACCCTCATCCTCTGCTAGCCTTTTGACACTTAAGCCTGATTCGCGTGGGGACGTTCCCGAACCCGGGGACGACGTGGGTCAGCCGCGAGACATTACAGGGGATTGAGCACATGGCCGGATCGACTCCGAGCGCCGCGGTGGCTGAAGACATTGCGGCCGGTGCCGGCTATCCGCCGCAAACCTACGCCTGGTACGTCGTTTCCATCCTGTGCATCGGCTACATCTTCGCCTTCATCGACCGCATCGTCGTGGGCCTGCTCACCACGGCCATCCAAAAAGACCTGCTGCTGACCGACACGCAAATGGGCGTGCTGCAAGGCATCGCCTTCGCGCTGTTCTACGTCCTGTTCGGCATCCCCATCGGCTGGCTGGTGGACCGCTGGCACCGCAAGACCATCCTCACCTTCGGCATGACGGTGTGGAGCCTGGCCACGGCGGCCTGCGGTTACGCCGGCACCTTCTGGACGTTCTTTCTGTGCCGCGTGGGCGTGGGCATCGGCGAGGCGACGCTGAACCCGTGCTCGGCTTCCATCATCGGCGACTACTTCCCACCCAAGCAGCGGCCCAAGGCCTTCGGCATCTACGTCATGGGCACGGCCTTCGGCACGGGGCTCACGTATCTCGGTGGTGGCGTGGTGTTCGGCTTCCTCGCCGCCTACACGGTGGTGGACTTGGGCCTGTTCGGCGAACTCAAGCCCTGGCGCGCCATGTTCCTGTTCGTGGGCCTGGCCGGCTTGCTGCCGGCGCTGATCTTCCTGCTGACCGTCAAGGAGCCCGCGCGCAAGGATCTGGCCGCCAAGCAGAAGGGCAACGCCAGCTGGGACGAGATCAAGGCATTCTTCAAGCTCAACCGCCGCGCCATCATCTGCCACCACATCGGCATCTCGATGGTGATCATGAGCATCTACGCCTGGGTGAACTGGATGGCGGTGTACTTCGACCGCATTCACCAATGGGGCCCGGCGAAGTTCGCGATCACCTACGGCGTGCCCGGGCTGATCACCGGCATCATCAGCGCGCTCAGTTGCGGCTGGCTGGCCACCAAGCTCAAGGAGCGCGGCACCATCGACGGCACCATGCGCGCGGCGCTGATCGGCTGCATCGGCGTGGTGGCGGGCGGCGTCATCGCGCCGCAGATGCCCACGCCGGAACTGGCGCTGGCGGCCTTCGTGGTCACCGGCCTGTTCTCGAACTACCCGAGCGTGCTGGCCCTGGCCGCCATTAGCGAGATCACGCCCAACGAGATGCGCGGCTTCCTGACCTCCACCTACATCTTCCTCGTCGGCCTGATCTCCTCGGGCGTCGGCCCGCTGCTGACGGGCTGGGTGACCGACAACGTCTTCGGCGACCAGATGCGCATCGCCGACAGCTTAAGCCTGGTGACCATCATCACGGGCTCCATCGGCTGCGCCACCATCGCCTTCGGGCTCAAGGGCTACCGCGAGAGTTTGGCCCGGGTGACGTGGGGGAAGTGACATCGGTGTGGGCTTAAAATGACTACAGCCGCGTATCCCGCCCCCCGCACCGCGTGGTACGTGCTCGGCGTGATTTGCTTCGGCTACGTCTTTGCCTTCATCGATCGCCAGATCATCGGTCTGCTGGCGCCCGACATCCAGAAAGACTTCGATCTCAACGACACCCAAATGGGCTTGCTGCAAGGCATGGCCTTCGCGATTTTTTACACCGTGTTCGGCGTGCCGCTGGGCTGGTTCGCCGATCGCTTCAATCGCAAGTGGCTGCTCACGGGCGGCATGACGGTGTGGAGCATCATGACGGCGGCCTGCGGCATGGCGCCCGGCTTCACCTCGCTGTTCGTCATGCGCATGGGCGTGGGCGTCGGCGAAAGCACGCTCAACCCCTGCGCCTCGTCGCTGATCTCCGATCACTTTCCGCCCGACAAGCGCCCGCGCGCGTTCGGGTTTTACGTCATGAGCACGGCCTTCGCCGGCGTGCTGTCGTATCTCATCGGCGGCACGGTCATCGCGGCGCTGCGCGGCTATGAGTTCATCACGCTGCCGCTGGTCGGTGACTTGAAGCCCTGGCAGGTGACGATGATGGTGGTGGGCCTGTTGGGCCTGATTCCCGCCGTGATGCTGGCCTTCACGGTGAAGGAGCCCGCGCGGCTCGGCCTCGCCGCCGCCAACAAGGGCCGCGCCACGTGGGCCGAGACGCGCGCCTATATGTGGGCCAACAAGAAGGCGCTGGGCCTGTTCATCATCGCCGCCGGCCTGGTGATCCTGGAAATCTACGGCGGCGCGTACTGGCACCCCAGCTTGTTCATTCGCGTCTATGGCTGGACCGCCTCGGAAACGGCGTTTTATTACGGCGCGGTGTCGGGCTGCATCGGCATCATCAGCGCCTACACCTCGGGCTCGCTCACCAACTACTTCAAGCGCCGCGGCATGGGCGAGGGGGTGTGGGCCACCTGCATGGTCGGCGTCATCGGCTGCACCGTCTTGGGCGGGCTCGGGCCCATGATGCCGACGTGGGAACTGGCGCTGCCGCTGCTGTTGCTCAAGGCGCTGTTCGTGAACTACCCCTCGGCGGCGGCCATGACGGCCATCAACGAACTCACCCCCAACGAGCACCGCGGGCTGACCACTGCGTTTTACGTTGTTCTCACGGGGCTGGTGGCGCAAGGGTTGGGCCCCTTGTCGGTGGGGCTGACGACCGACTATGTGTTCGCCGACCCCAAGATGATCGGCTTCTCGCTCGGCGCCGTGGTGATCGTCACCGGCATTCTCGGCGTGCTGTGCCTGCTGTGGGGGCGTAGCGCCTACCGCGAGGCCCTGGGCCGCGTGACCTGGGAAATCCCGGCGACGGGGAAGGCCGTGGCTGCCTAACCAATCTTGTCATACCCCGCGAAGGCGGGGTATTCGGGGCTTTCATTTTTCTGGTTTATCAAGCAAAAAAACTCTGGATCGCCCGGTTTAACCGGGCGATGACAGCGGGGTTTTTTATCAGCCTCGGTTCCCCATTTCCATGTCCTTTGCCCACACCTTCCATCCCTCCATCCTGCGCGAATACGACATTCGCGGCATCGTCGGCGAGACGCTGTTCGCCGCCGACGCGCGCGCCATCGGGCGCTGCTTCGGCTCGCTCGTGCGGCGGGGCAATCCCGGCAAAGCTGGCCTCACGGTGTGCGTGGGCTATGACGGGCGCCTGAGTTCGCCCGAAATGGAAGCCGCCGTGGTCGAGGGCCTGGCGGCGGCGGGCGTCAACGTGCTGCGCGTCGGGCGCGGGCCCACGCCGATGCTGTACTTCGCGGTATGCGACGGCAATGCCGACGGCGGCATCATGATCACCGGCTCGCACAACCCGCCCACCCACAACGGCTTCAAGATGATGATGGGCCGCAAGCCCTTTTTCGGCGATGCCATCCGCGCGCTGGGCCCCCAGGCCGCCACGGGCGATGTCGAGAGCGGGCAGGGGGCCGTCACCAGCCGCGAGACGTTGTCGCGTTACGTCGCCCGCGTGCTGCAAGATTTCACCGGCACCCGCGCGCTCACGGCGGTGTGGGATCCGGGCAATGGCGCGGCGGCCGAAGCCGTGAAGCTCGCGGTGGCGGAACTGCCGGGCAAACACACGGTGCTCAACGACACCATCGACGGCACTTTTCCCAATCATCACCCGGACCCCACGGTGCCCAAGAACCTCGAGCAATTGCAGGCCGAAGTCGCCCGCCAGAAAGCCGACGTGGGGTTCGCCTTCGACGGCGACGGCGACCGCGTCGGCCTCATCGACGGCCAGGGCCGCATCCTGTGGGGCGACCAGATCATGCAGGTGCTGGCCGAGGACGTGCTGAAGACGCACCCCAAGGCCACCGTGATCGCCGACGTGAAGGCCAGCCAGGCTTTCTTCGACGAAGTGGCGCGCATGGGCGGCCAACCGCTCATGTGGAAAACCGGCCACTCGCTGATCAAGAACAAGATGGCCGAGACCCAGGCGCCGCTCGCGGGCGAGATGAGCGGGCATATCTTCTTCGCCGATACCTATTACGGCTACGACGACGCGCTCTACGCCGCGCTGCGCTTTTTCTCGATCATGGCGAAATCGTCGAGCTTCGACCTGGCGAAGCGCTTCGATGCCATGCCCAAGATGATCAACACGCCTGAGCTTCGCTTTCCCTGCGCCGACGAGCGCAAGTTCGCCGTCATCGACGAGGTCAAGGCGCGGCTGCAAAAATCCGGCGCCAAGGTGTCGGCTATCGACGGCGTGCGCGTGTCGGATCACGGCGGCTGGTGGTTGCTGCGCGCGTCCAACACCCAGGCCGTGCTGGTGGCCCGCGCCGAAGCCGCCAGCGAAGCAAACCTCGAAAAGCTCAAGGCCAGTCTCGCGGCGCAGCTCAAGGCCAGTGGTTTGGACCTACCGACGGAATCCATGGGGCATTGAGCCTAAGCAAAGCTGTCGTCCTGGGATTCATTCCCAGGACCCAGGGCAATACGCGCAATTGTGAATGTTTCCCCTGGATCCTGGGGACAAGCCCTAGGATGATATGGGTGGTCGAGCCCCGCCGGGTGCGATCTTGGCTCAGGCGTGCACTTTGGCCGTCAATTCGATGCCGAGGGCTTTCATCACGGCGATGGTGGTTTTGAGGGTCGGATTGCCGTTCTCGCTGAAGGAACGATAAAGCTGCTCCCGCGAGAGCCCGGTTTGACCGGCGATCTGCGACATCCCCTTGGCGCGGGCCACGACGCCGAGCGCGTGAGCAATATAGCCCGCGTCCTCGGACTCGAAGGCATCGGCCATGAACGCCGCGATGGCCGCGTCGGATGTCAGCCCCTCGGCGGGGTCGAAGGGCGTGAGTTTCTTCTTGCGCATATCAGTCGCTCCATTCAGCGGCGAGACGCTTTGCCGTCTTGATGTCCTTGGCTTGGCTGGCCTTGTCGCCACCGCATAGCAGGATGATCACGACTTTGCCGCGGCGGCAGAAATAGACGCGGTAGCCGGGCCCATGATGAATCCGCAGTTCGCTGACACCCGCGCCGACGGGCGCGACATCGCCGGCATGACCATAAGCCAGCCGATTCAACCGCGCGAAGATCAAGCCCCGGGCACGTTCATCCTTGAGCTTCGTCCACCACGTTCGAAACGCCTCGGTTTGTTTCAGCTCGAACACGAGATATTGTAGTTTCTAGACTACAATTGTCAACGGCCACGCGCGGTGGCGACCTGCTATCGAAATCCGTGGGGCATTGAGACCAACTTCGACCGTCATTGTCCCCAGGATCCACGGAAGAAATCACGTTGGCGCGTGTTGCTCTGGGTCCTGGGAATAAATCCCAGGACGACAGTCGTTGACAAATTTGTTCGTCGGAGACTCAGCGCTTCGCCACTTTGCGTTCGGGCGCGGGTGCAACGGGTTTGCAGCCGGCCTTGGTCTTGATGTCGGCGATGCGGCAGGCGGGCGTGGTGTCCTCGCGGTTGAGCCCCACCACTTGCGCGCGGTAGAGCGTGCGACCGTTGATCTTGGCGGGCTCGATGCGCACGGCGGCGTTGGGATAGCCGGCGATCAGGCGGCTTTTCGCGAGGTTGGCGTTTTCCTCGGCCTTGGCCCGCGCGCCGTAAGCGCCCACCTGAATGCCCCAGGTGCGCAGCGGCTGCGGTGCCGGGGCCTTGGCGACGCGCTTTTTCACCGGCGCGGGTGCGGGCGTGTCTTTTTCGTCGATGTCGCCCGCCGACAGTTCGGCAGTGCCGGCATCGGCCACTTGCACGTCCATCAGCATGGGGGCCGCGATCACCGTCTCGGGGTGCCCCGTCAGCCGGGCGAAGCCTTCATCGAGCAGATCGGCCATGTGGGCGTCGCGCGCCCGGGCGGTCTGGCCGCCGAACACCACGCCGATCAGGCGGCGGCCGTCGCGGCGCGCCGAGGTGGCGATATTGAAGCCCGAGGCGACGGTGTAGCCGGTCTTGAGGCCGTCGGCGCCGTCGTAGTTGGCGAGCATGTGATTGTGCGAGCGGATGACTTGACCCGCGTAGGTGAACGACTCTTGGCCAAAGGACCCGTAATGCTGCGGGAAATCCGTCATGAGCCGCTTGGCCAAAATCGCCATGTCGCGGGCCGAGGAGAACTGTGCCTTATTAGGCAGGCCCGAGGCGTTCTTGAAGGTGGTGCGGCGCATGCCCATGGTACGCGCCTTGGTGGTCATGGCTTTGGCGAAGCGCGCCTCGCTGCCGCCGATGTTTTCCGCCACCACCACGGCCACGTCGTTGGCCGACTTGGTGATGAGCGCGTTGATGGCGTCCGTGACGGCGATGGTCGAGCCCGCCGCCAGACCCAGCTTCGACGGTGCGGCGGCGGCCGCACGCTGCGACACCTTCAATTTGGAGTCCATGGTGAAGCGGCCTTGCTCCATGGCCTCGAACAGCAGGTACAGCGTCATCATCTTGGTCAGCGACGCGGGATGATTGCGCGTGTCGGCGTTGGCGTCGTGCAGGACGCGGTCGGTGTCGACGTCGACCACGATGGAGGCGTACTTGGCCTGTGCCGCCCAGGGCGCCAGCACCAGGAAGGCGAGCGCGAGAAGCCCGCCCAGGACGACTCGTGAAACCGAAAGGTGAGACCGAACCGAAACCGTCGCCATATCGAACAAATTCCCCTCACTCCGGAAGGCCTTGGTGCGGGCCCTCGTGCTTGATTGACGTTCGGTCTAGCTCCTGTGTGGCCCGGTGGCTCCGGGCGCGATTTGCACCAAAATAGGGGCTTTCGGTGGATAAGTCCACCATCTCCTTGAAACTTATCATCTTTCAGCTTGTTTAAGGGACCCTAAACAAACGCCGAAAATCCAGCGAATATTTTGCCTGCGAATTGTCTCGCGTAATCACCCGAAAAGCCCACCCACGCGCCGGTTGCATCGGGCGTCCGCGTAATTCGTTGTCAAGCCACTCGTGTCCCGATTCCGAAGTTCGCTTTATTATTTTGCGGCAGGCTGGTTACAAACTTCGGAATCGAAGGACACGAGCAACCTATTGATCTAGTGTGGCTTTGGTTCAGAAGTCCGCATGCTGGACTCGCGGCGGGAATCATGCGGACTTCTGAACCGCCACACTGGCGAATCATCTTTTTTAAACCAATATGTGGGCGGAATTTGGTATCCTCCGATCCGTGTCGGCGCGCCGATGGAGTACAATAGACTCGCTATGTCGCAAACGCTTTCGTTTTCGCTCGATTTGCCCCGCTTGTCGCGGCCCTTGGCCATGGCGGGCGAGGAACGCAACAACAACAATAACGACGACGGCCGCGTCAACACCGGGGTCGTGATCAAGACACGGCCCAAGGTCAAGAAGCCGTCGATGTACAAGGTCTTGATGCTGAACGACGACTACACGCCCATGGAGTTCGTCGTTCACGTGCTGGAGCGTTACTTCAGCAAGACCACCGAGGAGGCCACGCGCATCATGTTGCACGTGCATCAGAAGGGCGTGGGCATTTGCGGCGTGTTCACCTTCGAGGTGGCCGAGACCAAGGTCAACCAGGTCATGGACCTGGCGCGCAAGAACCAGCACCCGCTGCAGTGCACCCTGGAGAAAGAATAGCCCGCCGCAAGCGGCGGCCGACGAAGAGCCCGATGGAATAAAAAGCCGGAACAACAAAAAAGGAAACCGCCCTTGTCCATGTTGTCGCAAAATCTCGAGAAGACCCTCCACCGCGCTTTGGCCGGCGCCGCCGAGCGCCGCCACGAATACGCCACGCTGGAGCATCTTCTGCTGTCCCTGTGCGACGACCAGGATGCCATCGCCGTGATGAAGGCCTGCAACGTCAACGTCGACCAGCTCAAGCAGACCGTGAAGCAATTCGTCGACGACGATTTGAAGGGCCTGATCGGGTCCGCCGGCGACGATCCCAAGCCCACGTCGGGCTTCCAGCGCGTCATCCAGCGCGCGGCGATTCACGTGCAGTCCTCCGGCCGCGAGGAGGTCACCGGCGCCAACGTGCTGGTGGCGCTGTTCTCGGAACGCGAGAGCCACGCGGTCTATTATCTGCAATCGCAGGACATGACGCGGCTCGACGCCGTCAATTACATCTCCCACGGCATCGCCAAGCGCCCCGGCCAGGCCGAGCGCAAGCCCGTCAGCGGCGCCGAGGGCGAGGCGCGCTCCGAAGAGGTCGTCAAGAAGGGCCAGGAGGCCTTGGCGGCCTATTGCGTCAACCTCAACGAGAAGGCCAAGCAGGGCAAAATCGACCCGCTGATCGGGCGCGAGAAGGAAATCGAGCGCACCATCCAAATTCTCTGCCGGCGCAACAAGAACAACCCGCTCTACGTCGGCGACGCGGGCGTGGGCAAGACCGCCATCGCCGAGGGCCTGGCGCGGCGCATCCTCAACAAGGACGTGCCCGAG
The DNA here is from genome assembly GCA_033763995.1 of Rhodospirillaceae bacterium. Taxonomy (GTDB): domain Bacteria; phylum Pseudomonadota; class Alphaproteobacteria; order Rhodospirillales; family Rhodospirillaceae. The sequence goes on from JANRJL010000020.1 coordinate 23,389, forward strand.
GTGCTGCACGAGTCGGTGATCTTCGCCCTCGACATGGGCTCGCTGCTGGCCGGAACCCGTTATCGGGGTGACTTCGAGGAACGCCTCAAGGCCGTGCTGTCGGAATTGGAAGCCACCAAGGGCGCGATCCTGTTCATCGACGAAATTCACACCGTCATCGGCGCCGGCGCCACCTCGGGCGGGGCCATGGATGCCTCGAACTTGCTCAAACCCGCGCTGGCCTCGGGCACGCTGCGCTGCATGGGCTCGACCACCTACAAGGAATACCGCAACTACTTCGAGAAGGACCGCGCGCTCGTGCGCCGCTTCCAGAAGATCGACGTCAACGAGCCCACGGTCGAGGACACCGTGAAAATTCTCAAGGGCCTCAAGCCCTATTACGAGGAGCACCACAAGGTGCGTTACACCGCCGAGGCCATTCGCACGGCGGTGGAATTGGCCGCGCGCTACATCCATGACCGCAAGCTGCCCGACAAGGCCATCGACGTGATCGACGAGGTGGGCGCCTCGCGCATGCTGCTGCCCGAAGCCAAGCGGCGCAAGGTCGTCAGCGTCAAGGACGTGGAGGAAGTGGTGGCGAAAATCGCCCGCATTCCGCCCAAGTCCGTCAGCCGCGACGACAAGAAGGCGCTGCAGAACCTCGACCGCGACCTGAAGACCATGGTCTTCGGCCAGGACAAGGCCATCGAGGCGCTGTCCAGCGCCATCAAGCTGTCGCGCGCGGGCCTGCGCGAGCCGGAAAAGCCCATCGGCAGCTATTTGTTCTCGGGCCCCACCGGCGTCGGCAAAACCGAGGCCGCGCGCCAATTGGCCAAGAGCCTGGGGATCGAGATTCACCGCTTCGACATGTCGGAGTACATGGAGCGCCATTCCGTCTCGCGCCTGATCGGCGCGCCGCCGGGCTACGTCGGCTTCGATCAGGGCGGCCTGCTGACCGACGCGGTCGATCAGCATCCGCATTGCGTGCTGCTGCTCGACGAGATCGAGAAGGCGCACCCGGACCTCTACAACATCCTTCTGCAGATCATGGATCACGGCAAGCTCACCGACCACAACGGCAAGTCGGTCAACTTCCGCAACGTCATCCTGATCATGACCACCAACGCCGGTGCGTCGGAAATGGCCAAGCACGCCATCGGTTTCGAGCGCGACATGCGCGAGGGCGAGGACGCGGCGGCCATCGAGAAGATGTTCACGCCCGAGTTTCGCAACCGGCTTGACGCCGTGATCGCGTTCTCCAACCTGCCGCCCGAGGTGGTGGGCCGCGTCGTCGACAAGTTCGTCATGCAGCTCGAGGCGCAACTGGCCGACCGCAACGTCACCATCGAGCTGTCCATGGCGGCGCGCGAATGGCTGGCCAAGAAGGGCTACGACAAGCAGATGGGGGCGCGGCCGCTGGCGCGCGTCATCCAACAGGAAATCAAGAAGCCGCTGGCCGACAAGCTGCTGTTTGGCGACCTCATCACCGGCGGGCACGTTGTGGTGGAACTGGTGGACGACAAGCTCACCTTCGAAATCACCCCGGCCGAGCCCAAGGCCAAGGCCAAGGCGCCCGAGGACGCTCCAGACGACATCGACGACGAGGCGGGCGACGGCGCGGCCGACACGCCCCCCGATGCGCCCAAGGAGCCGGTCGCGGTCAGATAAGGCCGTTACTTACGAATTGAGTTTGATGATCGCGAAGATCAGGCCGGCCAACCCGATCATGGAGCCGAAGCAGAACGTCGCCACCTGAAACGTCGAAGGGAGGTTGGAAACCTTGCCCTTAAGCTCGCCCATGTCGAGCGCGATCTGGCCGACGGTCTGTTCCAGTTGTTCCAGGCGACGTTCCACGGTCATATCGCCTCCGCCTCCACTTCCATCGGTCATTCGTTTGGCCAGCGCCTTATCGATTCTTTCGTCCAATATCTTGGTGGCCGGATCGCTCATGGGCGGCCTTCGCTGTCTTCCAGCCGCTCTAGCACCTTCTCAAGCGCATGAGACGTCGCCTCAAGCCTGCTGCCGATGCTGTCATAGCCCAATAAACCAGTTCCTCGCCTGTCCTTAGGGGGCGAAACTTGATCGTGGAGTTCCTTCACGGCCTCGGTCAAGTTGTTGACGGCCTTGGCGAGCTCCAAAATAGCGATTTCAGACTTTCGCGCCGAGTGGGTTGTGATCGTGATGGTCATGGTGTGTTCGCGTGCCTGTATATCAGACGGAACCAAATGTAACATGAAATTCAGGATGTTGGCCACTGGGTCATGCCTAGGGCAAACGGTGAAATCGTGAGAAACTCAGGCCGCTGCGATCAAGTGTATTCACTTTGATCCTGCATTTCCCGCGTACATACTTTCCGGCTATGCTTCACCCGGACCACATGCTCAGGGAGGGCACAGCCATGAAACGTCGTTCGGTCATGCAACTCATCGGCGGCGCGGGGGCCGCGCTCGCCGCACCGGTCATTTCCGCGCCGGCCATCACCGCTCCGGCGATCATCGGGCGCGCGGCCCGGGCGGCCACGGCCTTCGATCCGAAAAACCCGGACCACATCTCCATGGCGCACCGCAAGCTGGTGTATTCGGCCGACGGCAACGTCACCTTCACCTGGTTGCGCGCCATGCGCTACGCGCTCATCGACAGCGCCTTCACGCCGCTGTGGGAGTTGCACTCGGGCGTCATGTTCCGCACCGTCGACAAGCCCGACGGCACCTACGAGGTGCACGCCATCAACGCGATTTACTACACCGACCTCGAGACCGAGAAGTTCATCGAGAACTTCAAGAACCCGTGGACCGGCCAGACCGTGACGTTCCTCTACGCCCGGCCCGAGGCGCCCAAGCCCAGCGTGCGCGTCACCCACTTCGGCAAGACCGGGCCCATGGGCGAGGAGGGCGCGCCGCCCGCCGGCATGAAGCGCGCGGTGGAAAACCGCAAGATCGGACCCGCCTGGGCCGTGGGCGATCAAATCTGGCTGCGCGCGGACTCCGTGAGCCGTTTCGAGCCCACCGAACCCGGCAAGCGCATGAGCCAAGTCAACGACTGGCTGACCTATTCCGGCAGCGTCTCGGCGGTGATGGACCCGGCGGTGAAAAACCCGGCCTGCACCCAGGTCTTCAACGACATCAACACCTTCCCGGGTTGGTTCGGCATGGAGGACCGCCCGGGCAATTACGTTGGCCGCGGTTTCGGCGCCAAGGTGTTCAAGTTCGACGACATGCCGAAAATCTGGCGCGATATTTTCGTCGCCAAGAACCCCGCCATCGCCAAGGACCCCAAGGCCGCGCTGGGGGCGTGATCCGTCTCGTCACGCGGCGGGGTCCGCTAGGACAGCCTCGTCGCCGCGCGCCTGGGTCGCCGCCGCGATCCATTCGGCCACGCCCGTGAGCGCCTTCTCGCGGGTCAGGCCGCGGTCGCGGGCGCGGCCGTAAACGGCCAATTGCACGTCGGCGCTGCTGCCGCGCGCGAGAATGCGCCGCGCGTGCGCCGCCTCGGCCTCGCAGCCCAGCACGCGCGCGTCTTCGGCGGTGAGGCCGAGCAGGCGTTCGACGGCGTCGGCCATCGGCTCCAGGCGCGCCTGGACCTGGTCGATCAACGTGCCCTGGATGCCGAAGCGCTGGGCGCGCCAGCGATTCTCGTCGGCGATGAGCCGGCCCATGGGCGAGATGTCGGCGTTCAGCGTCGGGTCGCGCCACAGGGCCCGGATCAGGCAGCGGAACAGCGCGGCGATGCACAGCGTGTCCTCGACGTAGGTGCAGCTATCGGCGATGCGCAGTTCGAGCGTGGGAAAGCGCGACGACGGCCGGATCGCCCACCAGATGTGCGACGGGCTCGGGATCGCGCCCGACCTGACCAGCAGGTCGACGAAGACATGGTAATCGCCCTCGTTGCGGAACACCGCCGGCAGCCCGGTGCGCGGCAGCTCGTCGTAGGCGGCCAGGCGGTAGCCCTTCATGCCGGTGCGCTGCTTCTGCCAGAACGGCGACGACGTGCTGAGCGCCAGGAACACGGGCAGGAAGGGCAGCGCGCGGTTCATCAGGTCGACGCGGCTCGCGTTCGCGGGCGGCGCGACGTGCACGTGCAGGCCGCACAGCACGTTGCGCCGGCCGACGATTTGCAGTTCGGACTGGATGTTCTTGTAGCGCTGCTTCGGCGTCAGGCGCTGTTCGGTCCAACTCGCCGTCGGAAACGTGCCGGCGGCGGCGATGGCCAGGCCGTGACGCCGCCCGATGGCGGCGATGGTGCCGCGCGACAGCGTCAATTCGCGCCGCGCCTCGGCGAAATCCGTCAGCACCGGCGTGGCGATCTCCATTTGCGACTGCAGCATCTCGGTGGTGACGATGCCGCCCAGCTCCTTGCGGCACTCGGCCATGAACTTCGGCCGCAGCCGCTTGGCGATGCGGTAGTTCTTCAGCTCGGCGATGAAATACTCCTCCTCGATGCCGAACGTGAAGGGCGCGTCCGTGCTCAGCGGCGGCGGGCTCGCGGTCAGCGGCTTGGGCGATGAATACATGGGTCGCTCCCGGTCTGTTTTGATTTTCGGCGAGCGGTCACGATACGCAAGATCGCCTCGGCGGCAACTGAAACCGCTGTCACGCGAACGGTTGTGCTTGACAAAGTAAAAAACCCCCGGATCGCTCCGGGGGTTTTTGTGTGTCGCGGATGTCTCGGATTTAGGCCGAGTAGTACCACGCGTATTCCAGCGGGTGCGGGGTGATTTCCAGCTTCTTCACTTCCTGCGACTTGAGGTCGATGTAGCCGTCGATGAAGTCGTCGCTGAACACGTCACCCTGCTTCAGGAAGCCGCGGTCCTTGTTCAGGTTTTCCAAGGCCTCGCGCAAGGAGCCGCACACGGTGGGCACTTGCTTGAGTTCTTCCGGCGGCAGTTCGTAGAGGTTCTTGTCCATCGGATCGCCCGGGTGGATCTTGTTCTTGATGCCGTCCAGGCCCGCCATCAGCATGGCCGCGAAACCCAAATAGGGGTTCGACGCCGGGTCGGGGAAGCGCACTTCCACGCGCTTGCCCTTGGGGCTGGCCACATACGGAATGCGGCACGAGGCAGACCGATTCCGAGAGGAGTAGGCCAGCAGCACCGGGGCTTCGTAGCCCGGCACCAAGCGCTTGTACGAATTCGTCGTGGCGTTGGTGAAGGCGTTGATCGCCTTGGCGTGCTTGATGATGCCGCCGATGTAGTACAGGCAGGTGTCCGACAGGTCGGCGTAGCCCGAACCCGCGAACAGGTTCTTGCCGCCTTTCCACAGCGACTGGTGGACGTGCATGCCCGAGCCGTTGTCGCCGAACACGGGCTTGGGCATGAAAGTCGCCGTCTTGCCGTAGGAGTGCGCGACCATCGAGACGACATACTTGTAAAGCTGCATGTTGTCGGCGCACTTGATGAGCGTGTCGAACTTGATGCCCAATTCGTGCTGGGCGGGCGCGACCTCATGATGGTGCTTTTCCATCACCACGCCCATTTCCTGCAGCACGGTCACCATCTCGGCGCGCAGGTCCTGGCACTGATCGACCGGGGCGACCGGGAAGTAGCCACCCTTGGGGGCAGGGCGGTGGCCCATGTTGCCTTCGTCGTAGCGCTTGCCCGAGTTGTAGGGGCCTTCCTCGCTGTCGAAGGCATAGCCCATGTTGTTGGACTCGGTGGTCCAGCGCACGTCGTCGAACACGAAGAACTCGGCCTCGGGGCCGACGTACACGGTGTCGGCGGTGCCGCTGCTCTCGAGGTACTTCACCGCCTTCTTGGCGATGGAGCGCGGATCGCGGTTGTAGGGCTGGCCCGTCGAGGGCTCGATCACGTCGCAAAAGACGATCATCAACGGCTGGGCCGCGAAGGGGTCCATGGTGATGGTCGACAGGTCCGGCTTGAGCTGCATGTCGGACTCGGAGATGTCCTTCCAGCCCGCGATCGACGAGCCGTCGAACATGATGCCTTCGGTCAGCATCTCTTCGTCGACGGTGCTGATGTGCTGGGCGGTGTGCTGCCACTTGCCCGCCGGGTTGGTGAAGCGGAAATCGACGTATTTGACTTCCTTGTCCTTCATGTACTGCAGAACTTTTTTGACGTCCGACATGGTCTCGACTCTCCCTGGTATGGTTCTCGGTTAATTCAACGTTTCATGATCACGACAAAGCGCCGCGCGAGGCTGAAGGCCCCGCTCAGCGCCGGCCGGTTGTGCGTTTTTAAGGTGCGTCCCGGCTTTTGGGGTGAGGGTGGTGGCTAAATCGCGTCGCCGCCGCGCTCCCCGGTTCTGATGCGAATGGCGTCCTCGATCGAATACACGAAGATCTTGCCGTCGCCGATGCGTCCCGTGTGGGCCGCCTTCTTGATCGCCTCGATGGCGCGATCCAGCATGGCGTCATCCAACACGATTTCGATCTTCACCTTGGGGAGAAAATCGACGACGTACTCGGCGCCGCGATACAATTCGGTGTGGCCCTTCTGACGACCAAAGCCCTTCGCCTCGGTCACGGTAATGCCCTGCAAGCCGACCTCGTGCAACGCTTCTTTCACTTCGTCCAGCTTGAAGGGCTTGATGATGGCTTCGATCTTTTTCATTGCGGTCCTTTGCGGCGTCCTTTGTTGGTCTTGGGTCGCGGTCGTCTCGTCTTGAACCGGTGGCGGCTCGTCCGGTGTCGGCGGGGCCAAAAGCGTCCGGCCGCGCACGTCCTCGCACGGGCCCCCGTCACGCCGATGATCCCACGACCTTGCTTATTCAAGATCTGTGCCAAACACCGGACCGCACGAACACTCCGTTTTCCCGCGTTTTCGCCCATGGTTTTGCCCTCGGCGCGGCGGTGCCTGCACACGAAATGACCACCTTGCCTAAAGACTGGGCGCCTGTGGAAAACTCGGGCCGCGGGAGTCCCGCTAAGCCCAGGCTTTCAGCCGTTTCCGGGCTTTCTTGACGCTTGGGGTGGACGGGGCTATGAACCGGCCACGGCGGGTTCCCGGGCGTTTGGGGGCCCGTTCGTTACGCGGCAATTGCGGCGGGCATAGCTCAGTTGGTTAGAGCATCTGGTTGTGGTCCAGAGGGTCGGGGGTTCGAGTCCCCTTGCTCGCCCCATTGCTGATCTTTTCGGCCCGGAAGTCCGGCCCGCCATTATCCGGCCCGCCACTATAGGTGGGCGTTCCAGCCAATACCTCCCCGATACGTAAGAGCGCTCCACCTGTCCCCCGCCTCCCGGTTACATGGGTCATGGACTTTTCAACGCCGGGCAGAATGAGCCCGGCATGGACCGCCGACTCAAAATCAGGGCGTTCGGGATGAATGATCAAAGCCAAGTTTCGCTCCCCTCGGCGGCGGCGACGGGTGAATCGCAGGGCAGTGCCGGGTTTGCCCGCGCCATGGAATCCCCCTGGCGCGACCGGCTGCGCGATGCCGAGCACGAGGTGATCTCGGCCGTCGCGCGGGGCCCCGCCCTCCACGACATCCTCGCCCTGGCGTGCCGCCGGTTCGAAAGTCTGGTGCCCTCGGCGCTGTGCTCGGTGCTGTTGCTGGATGAGACGCGCACCACATTCACGCTGGGCGCCGCACCCAGCTTGCCCGCGTCTTACAATGACGCCCTCGAAGGATTGGCGATCGGGCCCGATGTCGGCGCCTGCGGCACGGCGGCCCATACGCTGCGGACGGTCGTTTGCGGCGACATCGCCACGGACCCGAAATGGGCACCGTTCCGGGCGTTGGCGCAAGCGCATGGCCTGGCGGCGTGCTGGTCGATCCCGTTGGTGTGCGCCGCCAACCGGCCGCTCGGCACCTTCGCGGTCTATCACCGCCGGCCCCATTGGCCCGAGGCCGAGGAAATCGCCGTGGCCACCGTGTTGTCGGACGCCGTGGCGGTGGCGATCTCGCGGCATTGGGACCAGCAGGCCCTGATCAAAAGCCGCGACGAGTTGGAAGCCCGCGTCGCCGATCGTACCCGCGAGCTGCAACAGGCCACCAACGACGCCGTGCGGACCAATGCCTTCAAGACGCGGTTTCTCGCGGCGGCCAGTCACGACCTGCGCCAGCCGCTGCAGGCGGCCTCGGCTTTTCTCGAGGCGCTGGCCCTGAGTTTGAGCGGCGCGCCGCGCGCGGCGGCCGAACGTGCCCGCGCGCCCTTGCAAGCCATGGATTCGATCCTGAATTCCTTGCTCGATATCTCGCGGTTCGAAGGCGGCGACGTGACGCCCGAGATCCGCGACGTCGATCTGGATGACGTGATCCGCCGCAGCCTCGAGGCCAGCCGCGCCGAGGCCGCGAACAAGGACTTGCGCCTGACGGCCGAGGCCGCCGATGCGGTGGTGCGCAGCGATCCGGCGTTGCTGGAGCGCGTGCTCGACAACCTGATCGCCAACGCGGTGCGCTACACGGCGGCGGGCGAGGTGACGGTGCGCGTCTCGCGGCGCGGCGATGGCTATCGGGTCAGCGTGTGCGACACGGGCATCGGCATTCCGCCCGAAAAACTGGAGGTGATCTTCGAGGAGTACGTGCAGCTCGACAACCCGGCGCGCGACCGGCGCAAGGGGCTGGGCTTCGGCTTGGCCTTCGTCAAGCTCATCGCCAAGACGCTGCGGATGCCCATCGCGGTGAACTCCACCGTGGGCGTGGGATCGTGCTTTGCCATCGACCTGCCGCCGGGGGTGGCGTCCATGCGTCTCGTCCATCGCCCGCCGCCCACCGCCCCCGATGGACCGCGGGCCCAGGTGCTGCTGGTGGAGGACGACCCCGACTGCGCCTTTGCCTTGCGGGAATATCTCAACGCCGTGAATTTCGATGTGGCCGTGGCCGCGAACGGCGACGACGCCGTGCTGATGGTCGTCCAGGGCCTGCGCCCGCAGTTCATCATCTCGGACTATCGGCTGCCGCGCTACGACGGCATCGAAGTGATCCGCCGCTTGCGCGCCTCGCTGCGGGTCAATGTGCCCGCGGTGCTGCTCAGCGGCGACACCTCGCTCGACGCCGAGGACGTGGCCGGGCTGGGGCTGTGCACCTTCATGCGCAAACCGGCCCGGCTGGAAGACTTGAACGCCATGATCCGCGACCTCACCGCCGCGCGGGTGTGATGCCGACACCTGCTTAGGCCGCTTGTTCCTCAGTCACATGCTATAATTCGCTTGTGGCGGCCCCTGGGCCGTCATGTTGCGCCGCGGCGAAAAATTGCGCCGTCGCGGTGCGACAACGGCAATGAGAATGTTTTGGATTCAACGGCTTAACAAGGAGGCGAATAGCCTGATAACAAAGTAGGGTTATTCCGGAATCATGATTTATCAACGCGCTAAGCCCTGTTCACCTGTTTCCTTTTGCACCGTTCCTGAAATAACAGGCGGAACAGGCAAAACCATGTGGATATGTTGCGCCGCGAAAGCCCTTCGCCGACTCGAGTTTGGACCCGTGCCATGACGCTCAGTGCCGACGACACCCTCGTGCCGACCCAGCCTGTGGAAAAAGCATCCTCCACGGCCCCATCCTCCCGGGCCATCGTCGGCTTTTCCTCCATCGGGCATTTCTACAATCACTTGTTCGAGCCCATGTACTTCGTGGTGGCGCTGGTGCTGCCGCCGATCCTCGACGTGCCCTACACGCAAGTGCTCACGCTCATCATCGCCGGCAAGTTGCTGACCGGGTTTCTGGCCCCCATCGTCGGCTGGCTTGCCGACAAATGGTCGGCGCTCGGCATGATGGCGATTTATTTCTTCGGCTTCGGCTTGAGCGGCGTGGCCGTGGGCTTCGCCGACACGCCGACGGAAATCACGCTGGCCTTGGCCGCACTTGGCGCCTTCGGATCCATCTATCATCCCGTCGGCATCGCCTGGATGGTGCAGAATTCCAAAAACCGCGGTCAGGCGCTGGGCATCAACGGCATGTTCGGCGGCTTGGGGCCGGCGGCGGCGGGCGTGGTGGCCGGCGCGCTGATCGAATGGTCCAGTTGGCGCACGGTGTTCATCGTCCCCGGGCTCATCGTCGCGGCCACGGGCGTCGCCTTCGTGGCGGCGTGGATGCGCGGCACGCTGAAGGACGTACCCGTGGCGCACCCGGAACCCACCAAGCTCAACAACAGCGACACGATCAAGGTCTATGTGATTCTCACCCTGTCGATGCTGGTGGGCGGCATGTTCTATCAGGTGGCGCAATCCTCGCTCCCGAAACTCTTTGAAGATGAGCTAGGCGGGTTGTTCGGCGCGGGCACCTCGGGCGTCGGCACGGCCATCATGATCGTCTACGGCGTCGGCGGGGTGATGCAGATCCTCACCGGCCACATGGCCGACCGCTATCCGCTCAAGTGGGTCTATGCGCTGTTCATCTTTCTGCAGGCGCCGTTCATTCTGATCGCCGTGGTGTCGACCGGCGTGCCGCTGTTCGTGGCGGCCATTCTCATGGTCACCTGCAACATCGGCGCCTTGCCGGCCGAGAACAGCCTGCTCGCCAAATACACGCCGGGCAAATGGCAGGCCACCGCCTACGGGCTCAAGTTCATCATCGCCTTCAGCTTCTCGGGCCTGGGCATTTACCTGACCGCCCTGGTGAAGGACGCCACCGGCAGCTTCGACGCCATGTACCTCGCCATGGCGGCAGCCATCGTGGTCATGGCGGCCATTACGACCACGCTGCCGGGCGACAAACCCGCCGCCAAATCAGCGCCCGGGCCGCTTCCGGCGGAGTAGGGAGGTGAATATGAGGTATTATAATACCGCTTCAAAAAGGCCCGGAAATCGCGGTTTTGGGGTTGACCTGGGGCGGTCCGTGACTATAGTCCGCGCCGCTTCGAGACCAGACGCACCGCGTCATATCCGCGCGACAAGAACAAGAGAAAGACCCAGAGAAAGACCATGAAAACCTATCACGCGAAACCCACCGAGGTGACCAAGAAGTGGTGGCTGATCGACGCCGAGGGCGTCGTTCTGGGCCGCATGGCCGCCGTCGTCGCCACCATCCTGCGCGGCAAGCACAAGCCGATGTACACCCAGCACATCGACACCGGCGATCACGTCATCATCATCAACGCCGAGAAGGTGAAGATGACCGGCCGCAAGCTCGAGCAGAAGGTCTATCCGTGGCACTCGGGCCACCCCGGCGGCATCAAGGAGCGCCCGGCCAAGCGCATCATCGCCGGCGCCTATCCCGGCCGCATCATCGAGGCCGCCGTCGAGCGCATGATGCCCAAGGACAGCCCGCTCGCGCGCGCGCAGTTCGGCAAGCTCAAGGTCTACAAGGGTCCGAACCATCCGCACGAAGCGCAGGCGCCCGAGAAGTTCGACATCGCCGCGCGCAACCCCAAGAACAAGCGTTAGAAGAGAACCATCATGGCCGAAGAGACCAGAACACTCGCCGATCTGAAAAGCGCCGTTGCCGCCGCCGCGCCCGCCGTCGTGCGCGAGCCGAAACGCGACAAGCAGGGCCGCAGCTACGCCACCGGCAAGCGCAAGAACGCGGTCGCCCGCGTGTGGATCAAGCCCGGCAAGGGCAAGATCCTCGTCAACACCCGCGAGGTGGAAAAGTACTTCGCCCGTCCGGTGCTGCGCATGCTCATCAACCAGCCCTTCGTGGCTTGCAACCGCCTGAACGAGTTCGACGTGATCTGCAACGTCATCGGCGGCGGCCTGTCGGGCCAGGCCGGTGCCGTGCGTCACGGCATTTCCAAGGCGCTCACCTATTACGAGCCGGCCTTGCGCCCCGTCTTGAAGTCGGGCGGCTTCCTCACGCGCGACTCCCGCGTGGTCGAACGCAAGAAGTTCGGCAAGAAGAAAGCCCGCCGCAGCTTCCAGTTCTCGAAGCGCTGATGCGCGGCGAGCGGAAAAAAATCGAACAGAATGGCAAAGGCCCGGAGCGATCCGGGCCTTTTGCTTTGCGGCCAAGCCTGGGCTGTGATTTCCTAGCCCCTCGTCGGCAGGGAGGGCAGCCATGGCCGGGATCAAGGCGAAGGCAAGCGTCGGGCGGCGCGGGTTCTTGGGCGCGGTCGCCACCGCGGGCGCGGCCACGACCTTGCCCGCAACCGGAGCGGAGCCACTGCCCAAGCGTGCTGCTGCTCTGCCGACGCATCAGCAACTCGCCGCTGAAACTCAACCGCCCAAGGCGATGGCGGCCGGAGCGCAACAATGCGGCGCCGACTTCATGGTCGACGTGATGCGGTCGGTGAACATCGACTACGTCGCCTCCAACCCCGGCTCCAGCTTTCGCGCGCTGCAAGAGTCGGTCATCAACTACGCCGGGAATACACGGCCCGAGTTTCTCACCTGCTTGCACGAGGAATCCTCCGTGGCGCTCGCCCACGGTTACGCCAAGGTCTCGGGCAAGCCCATCGCGATTTTTGCTCACAGCACCGTGGGCCTGCAGCATGCTTCCATGGCGCTCTACAACGCCTGGTGCGACCGCGCGCCCGTCATCGCCGTGCTGGGCAACATCACCGACGGCGCCAAGCGCCGTCCCGGCGTGGAATGGTTGCACACGGCGCAAGACCCGGCCGCCATCGTGCGCGATTTCGTGAAATGGGACGACCAGCCGGGCTCGCTGCAGCACTTCGCCGAGTCCTTCGTGCGCGCCTACAAGCTGAGCCTCAGCCCACCCATGGCCCCGGTGGTGATCGTCGCCGACGGCGACTTGCAGGAAGAACCCATCCACGACCGCGCCAGCTTGAGCATCCCGAAATACGTCGCCACGGCGCCGCCCCAGGGCGACGCCGGTGCGGTGAGAGAGGCCGCCCGATTGCTCGCCGCCGCCGAACGCCCGGTGATCGTCGCAGACCGCTGCGCGCGAACACACGAGGGCATGGGCCTGCTGGTGGCCCTGGCCGAAAGCCTCAACGCGCCGGTCATCGACCAAGCCAACCGGATGAATTTCCCCAACACGCATCCGTTGTCGCAAAACGCCCGCGCGCGGCGTTTGATCGAAGAGGCCGACGTGATTCTGGCGCTGGAGGTCAACGACGTCTGGGGCCTCATCAACGAGTACATCGACAACGAAGAGCGCACGACATTTTCCAAGATCAAGCCCGAGACCAAAGTCATTTCCATCACGGCGATGGAAACGTACCTCAAGTCCAACTACCAGGACTTCCAGCGCTTCGCCGCCGTCGACGTGTCCATCGCGGGCGATGCCCAGGCGACGCTGCCGGCACTGACCGAGGCCGTGAAACGCGCGCTCACGGCGCGGGGCAAGTCGCGCGCGGCGGCCCGCTTGGAGGAGATGCGCAAAGCCCATGAGGCCACGCGCCAACGCGCGCTCACCGACGCGACCTATGCCTGGGACGCGAGCCCCATCAGCACCGCGCGGCTCGCGGCTGAGCTGGGCGATGTCCTCAAGGGCGAAGACTGGGCGCTGGTCTCGCCCGACAACTTCATCAGCGGTTGGGCGCGGCGACTGTGGGCCTTCGACAAGCCCTATCAGTACATCGGCACGGCGGGCGGGCAGGGCGTGGGCTACGGCATCGCCGCCGCCGTGGGCGCGGCGCTGGCGCACAAGCCCCACGGGCGCTTGGCCGTGAATATCCAAACCGACGGCGACCTGATGTATGCGCCGGGCGCCATCTGGACGGCGATGCATCACAAGATTCCGCTGCTGTCGGTGATGCACAACAACCGCGCCTACCACCAGGAGACCATGCACATTCAGCGCATGGCCAACCGCCGCGACCGCGGCATCGACCGCGCGCACATCGGCACGATCATCGACCATCCCGCCATCGACTACGCCATGCTGGCCAAGTCCATGGGCATGTGGGCCGAGGGACCCATCACCGACCCCAAGGACTTGGGTCCCGCTCTCAAACGCGCGTTGGCCGTGGTCAAGAGCGGTGGTGCTGCGCTGCTCGACGTTGTCACCCAGCCGAGGTGAATGTCATGGCCCTGCGTTCCTTCGCTCTCGTGTTGTGTCTTGCCCCGCTCGCAGTGGCGACCGGCGCTAAGGCCGATGTCACCCAGGGCCGCGCGCTCTATATTAAAGTCGGCTGCTATCAGTGCCACGGCACCGAGGGGCAGGGCGGCGTGGCCGGTCCGCGCCTCGCGCCCGCGCCCATGGCGTGGGAGGCCTTCGCGCAATATGTGCACAACACGACGGACGCCATGCCGCCCTATCGTGAATCAGTTCTGCCCGGCACGGAGTTGAAACTCATTCACGATTTTCTGCTGTCGATCCCGCCGCCGCCGAACGTCGACGACATTCCGTTGCTGCGCGCATTGAAAAAGAGACCGGCGCCATGACTCGATTCAACGCGCTCATCGTCGGGTTTTGGTTGGCGGCTCAAACGCTCCTCCTCGTCGCGCCGACGTTCGCTCAAGCCCCCTCGGAGACCGCCGCAGATCCGTGGGCGCCCTTGCGACCGCTAGTAGGACGATGGGAGGGAACCTCGGAAGGCGAGCCGGGGCGCGGCCAATCGACGCGCAGCTATCAGTTCGTCCTCGATGGCCGGTTTCTCGAGGGCGAGAACACCGCCGTGTATCCGCCGCAGGAGAAGAACCCCAAGGGCGAAACCCATCGCGACCGCTCGATCTACAGCTACGACCGCGCGCGCAAGGCGCTGGTGCTGCGTCAATTCCACACCGAGGGCTTCGTCAACACGTACGTCGAGGATCCGCAGTCCGCCCCCGGCGCGCTCGTCTTCGTGAGCGAAGGCATCGAGAACATTCCCCCGGGCTACCGCGCCCGCGAGACCTACGTCTTCGACGGTCGTGACAGCCTGGTTGAAACCTTCGAGATCGCCGAGCCGGGCAAGGACTTCGCGGTGTATTCGCGAGCGCGCCTCACGCGTGTCGGCGGCGGGACGGCCAACGGAGCCGCGCCATGATGCGCTTCAACGCGATACTGATTGCGATGTGGGTTGGGATTCAAACGCTCAGCTCGGCAACCGTGAGCGCCCAAACCCTGACGCTTACCGCAGGCACCAACATCGCCGCCGCCGTGTCGCCCGACGGCGCGCAAATCGTCTTCGACCTTCAAGGCACGCTGTGGGTCATGCCGGTCGCGGGCGGCGAGGCCAAGGCCATCACCGATCCGCTGGCCGATGCGCGCCAGCCCGCCTGGTCGCCCGACGGCAAGGCCATCGCCTTTCAATCCTTCAAGGACGGCGGCTGGCATGTGTGGACCGTCGCTCCCGACGGCACGGACCTGAAGCAAATCAGCAGCGGCGGCTTCGACGAGCGCGAGCCGGCCTGGTCGCCCGACGGCGCCTGGATCGCGTTTTCGTCGGACCGCGGCGGCAACTACGACATTTGGGTGATGGCGGCCGACGGCTCCGAGCCGCGTGTGCTGACCACGTCGCCCGCCAACGACCACAGCCCGACATGGTCGCCCGACGGCAAGCGCATTGCTTTCGCGTCCGACCGCGAGAGCGGCAAGGGGCTTTACACCATCACCTTCGAGGGCGTGGCCGAGCGCCTGGCGGCACCCCTGGAGGGCGCGCTGGCCGGACCATCGTGGAGTCCCGACGGCAACCGCATCGCCTTCGTGGAAACGGATCGTACCGGTTCGCGGCTCAAGGTCATGGACGCGTCCTCGACGGTGATCGAGGCCGTCAGCAAGGAAAAGGAAGATGCCTTTCCGTTTCGCGCGGCGTGGTTGGCTGGCGATGAAGTGATCTACACCGCCGATGCGGCGATCAAGCGGCTGTCGCTCGCCACGGCCAAGGCCAAACCGCGCACGATTGCATTCTCCGCGCCCATCGCCGTCAATCCGCCCACCTACAAACGCAAAACGTTCGACTTCACGTCCACGGCGCCGCGCCCCGTGAAGGGTATTCGCGGACCCGTCGTCTCGCCCAACGCCAAGTGGGCGGCCTTCGCGGCTCTGGGCGATATTTGGACCGCAGATATTTCCAAGACCAACGGCAAGGCCGACCGCGTCACCAACGACACGGCGCTGGACTTCGATCCCGCGTGGTCGCCGGATGGAAAATTATTGGCCTATGTCAGCGACCGCAGCGGTAAGACCGAACTGTGGTTGCGCGATCTGCGCAGCCAGCAGGACCATCAACTGACCACGCTCGACGCCGAGGTTCAGCGCCCGGTGTTCTCGCCCGACGGCGCCAAGATCGCCTTCTTCAAGGTGCTGGGTCTCGCGGGCTTGGGCGGCGGCGCGCTGCATCTGCTGGACGTGGGTACGGGCGAGGTGACGCAACTTAGGCCCAACATCTGGGCGCCGAGCCGTGTGAGTTGGTCGCCCGACGGAAGAAAACTGGCGCTGTCGGCCTTGGCCGCGGCTTCCTCGCGCTTCCGCGAGGGCTGGAGCGAATTCACGATCATCGAGGTCGAAGGCGGCCAGGACCGTCGCCTGACGCCCCATCCCGACAAATCGCTCGCCATGCGCGGCGACGATGGGCCGGCGTGGTCGCCCGACGGCAAGTCGTTGGCCTACGTGTTCGAGGGCACGTTGTGGACGTTGCCGGTCGACGGCGAGGGCAATATCGCGGGCACGCCGACGCGCCTCACCACCGAACTGGCCGACGCGCCGTCGTGGACGGGGGATTCCAAGTCCATCCTCTATATGGCCACCGACCGCCTGGCGCGCATCGATCTGTCGGGGCGCGACCCCAAGCCGCGCGACATTCATCCTGACTTCACTTGGCAAGCTGCTGTGCCGCCTGGACGCACGGTGATCCGCGCGGGACGGCTATTCGACGGCGTGACGAATTCCTATCGCGACAGCGTCGATATCGTCATCGAGGGTAATCGCATCGTCGCCCTCGAGCCGCGCAGCGAGCGGGATGCCGCGACGAAAGTCATCGATGTCTCCGACAAGACGGTCATCCCAGGCTTGATCGAATCTCATTCTCATCTCGCGGCACCCTTCGGCGAGCGCCTGGGCCGCTTGTGGCTAGCCATGGGTGTCACGTCCGTGCGCGACCCGGGGGCCGACCCCTACGACGCGCTGGAGCGGCGCGAGTCCTGGGCCAGCGGGCAGCGGCCCGGTCCGCGCCAGTTCTATGCCGGGGGCCTGACCGATGGAGCCCGCGTCTATTACGGCTTCGCCAACAGCGTGACCACGCCCGAGCACCTGGAGCTTGAGATGGATCGTTCCAAGCGTCTCGACGCCGACATGATCAAGACTTACGTGCGCATGCCCGACGCCATGCAAAAGATGATCGTGGCCAAGGCCCATGACATCGGCATTCCCGTGTCGTCGCACGAGATTTATCCGGCGGCGGCTTTCGGCGCCGACCAGGTGGAGCACCTGCGCGGCACCAGCCGTCGCGGCTACTCGCCCAAGCAGACGGAACTGGGTTTCTCTTACGGCGACGTGGTGGATATCCTCTCGAAAACCGGCATGACCGTCACGCCCACCATGGGCCTCTCGGGCGGGTTCACGCGCGCCGTGCTGCGCGATGCCGCAGTGCTGCAGCATCCGGCTTACACGGCCATCTTCCGCGACAACGAGCGCGCGGCCTCGGCTGCGATCTACGAACGCGCCCGCTCGACACTACCTTCTCTCGACCGCACGGTTGCGGCGATGCAGAAGGCGATCAAGCAAATCGTCGATAACGGCGGGCGCATCACGGCGGGCACGGACTCGCCCTTCGTGCCCTATGGGCTCAGTTTTCAAGTGGAACTCGAACTCTACGAAGAAGCGGGCCTGACGCCCTTCCAGGTGCTGCAATCGGCGACGTCCTGGCCGGCCGAACGCTTGGGCGTCGACGCGCACCTCGGCACCATCGCGCCCGGCAAGCTCGCCGACTTGGCGATCATCGACGGCGATCCGCTCGCGCGCATCAAGGACATCCGCAACATCGCGGGCGTGGTGGCGAACGGCAAGTATTTTGCGAGAGAAGAACTGCTGGAAGTTCCTAAATGAGTTTCGTCACCCCCGCGAAAGCGGGGGTCCAGGTATTGTTTCCTGCAAACGAAAAACTGGATTCCCGCGTTCGCGGGAATGACAAAACTAGAGTAGCGATAAAAACTATCCCGCCTTCGCGAACTTGCCCGCGTCGATCTTGAGCAATTCGGGATGCTCGGCTTGGGCGCGATCGTAGTATTCCTTCGGCAGTTGATGCACGCCGTCGAGCTTGCGTCCGCTCCAGATCGCGAACATATGGCCCTTGATCTCGCCCATCTCCAGCCACTTGGGGAAGGGGAACACATATCCGCCGCTGGTACCCATGGGCAGGCGCGCGACCTTCGGATCGTCGAACAGCGCCTTCGGCGTCCAGTTGTGCGAGGTTTCGATGAAGGGCGTGAACCAGCCGTCGGGCGGCACGCGGATCTCCTCGGCCTTCACCAAACCGTCCTCGACGCGGAAGAGGGAATAACGCGGCGTGAACTCCGGCGTCTTGCGGTTCAAGGGCCGCTTGCCCTCGGGGCCGTAGAGCATGCCGGGATCTTCCGTCAGAATAGTCGGTGGCACTTTGACCATGGCCTTGGTGATGGGGTTGACGATATCGTTCACCCAAGCGCCGGTGTTGATGTCGCGCGGGTAAGACGCATTGTGCCCATGCGCCATGTAGATGTTCGTATCCACGCGTTTATGGCGTGAAAACTCGATGCCTTCCCAGCGCACCAAGGGTTCCACCTTGCGGCCTTCGGCCACCACGAACATGGTGAAGTGGTACCAGAGCAGCACATCGGCCTCGTCGGCGAGCTCGCGGTAAAGCCGCATCTCGGCATTGAGCTTCGCGACCTTGTCGGGAAACTCCATCATGCGGGACTCGATGCGCCCCGTCGGCGCCGAGAAACTGTCGCCCAAGGGTGTCGTGGCCGCCATGGCCCCCGGCGCGATGACACTGGGCGCGATGGCCACGGCCGCGCCGGCTCCGGCCAAGGCGTGGCGGCGCGACACCGGGGCTTCAAGGCCCTCGCTGAAGGCGCGTTTCATGATGTCGAGCATAGATCCCTCCCACAGGTTTGGCGCAATTCTACCTTGCCGCTGGGCCCCGTGGGGAGTAATCAGGCGCACTTTTTTGAAGTGCGGCCAAAACAGTGAAACCCAAGGTTTTCATCGACGGCGAGGCGGGCACCACGGGCCTGCAAATCCGGCAGCGGCTCGAGGGCCGCGCCGACATCGCGCTCGTCTCCATCGATCCCGCCAAGCGCAAGGATCCCGCCGCGCGGGCCGACATGCTCAATGGCGCGGACATTGCCATTCTGTGCCTGCCCGACGACGGCGCGCGCGAGGCGGTGAGCCTCGTCAAGAACACGGCGACAAAAGTGATCGACGCCTCCACGGCGCACCGCGTCGCCGACGGCTGGGTGTTCGGCTTTCCGGAAATGGCGCCCGGCCATCGCGACAAGATCGCCGCGGCCAAGCGCATCAGCAACCCCGGTTGCTATTCCACCGGCGCCATCGCCTTGCTGCGTCCGTTGATCGACGCGGGCGTGATGAGCCCCGGCTATCCGGTCGCGATCCACGGCACCAGCGGCTACTCGGGCGGCGGCAAGGCCATGATCGCCGAGTTCGAGAACGAGGCCGACCCGACTTATACGACTGTCCCTTATCGTATTTATGGCCTCGAGCTGACACACAAACATGTGCCCGAAATTCAGAAGTGGAGCGGCCTCGCGCTGCGCCCGCATTTCTCGCCTGCTGTGGGCCGTTATGCCCAGGGCATGCTGGTGGAAGTGCCGCTGCACTTGTCGCTGCTGCAGGGCGGGCCCAAGGTCGCCGACATTCACGCCGTGCTGACCAAGCACTACGCGGGGGCGCATTTCGTGACGGTGGTGCCCCTGGAACAGTCCAAGGCGATCAGGACTCTGGAACCGGAAGCGCTCAACGGTACCAATCACATGAGACTTTATGTGTTCGGCGCCGAGACCAGTGGCCAGGCGCGGCTGGTGGCGCAACTCGACAACCTGGGCAAGGGCGCCTCGGGCCAATCGGTGCAGTGCATGAACATCATGTTGGGCCTGCCCGAAGCCACAGGCTTGAAATAGCCATGCAGCAACCCGTGATCTTGCCCTGGAAGAACGTGCGGCCCACCGTGGCGGCCGATGCCTTCGTCGCGCCCAACGCCACGTTGATCGGCGATGTGGTCATCGGCGCGCGGTCCAGCATTTGGTTCAACGTCGTGCTGCGCGGCGACGTGAATTACATCCGCGTCGGCGAGCGCACCAACATCCAGGACGGCACGATTGTCCACGTTGCCACCAACGACGGCCCGACGCTCATCGGCAACGACGTGCTGATCGGACATGCCGCGATCATTCACGGTTGCACGCTGGAAGACGGCTGCTTCGTCGGCATGGCGGCCACCGTCATGGACGACGCGGTGGTCGAAAGCGGCGCCATGGTGGCCGCCGGGGCCCTGATCCCTCCGGGGAAGCGGGTCAAGTCGCACCAACTCTGGGCCGGGACGCCCGCGCGGTTCGTGCGCCAGCTGACGGACGCGGAAGTGGCCCAAATGAAGGTGCAAACCGCCCGCTACGCCGACCTGGCTGACGCCTACCGCGCCATGATCGCGGCCGAAAAGCGGCTATAGCCGCTTTTTCGCCATCCCCGTCACTCCACTGTCATTTGCCCAAGGCCGCCGAAGCCCTACATTTGGCTGTGTTCATGAGGATTCGGTTGATGCGATTGCTCGTTCTTTTGGCGCTGTTCGTATTGCCCGTCACTGCGGCGGCCCAAGAGCCGTGTCCACGCGGCACGCTGGACGCCAAGTATTGCGACCGCGACGGCGACTTGGTGGCCGACGTGCCCGCCGATCCTCGGCAGTGGATCGATCCCGACACGCTGATCTATTCCTACACGCCGCTGGAAGATCCTTCGGTCTACGCCAAGATGTGGGACGATTTCATCGCCCATTTGGAAAAGACCACCGGCAAGAAAGTACGGCTGTTCCAGGTGCAATCCAACGCCGCGCAGTTGGAAGCGCTGCGCTCGGGCCGATTGCACGTCACGGGCGTGAACACCGGCAGCGTGCCCGTGGCGGTCAATTGCACGGGCTACGTGCCGTTCTCGATCATGGCCGGGCCCGCCGGCGTGCATGGCTACGAAATGGAGATCATCGTTCCTGCCGGGTCGCCCATCGCCGGCCCCGCCGATCTCAAGGGGCGCACGGTGGCCTTTACGTCGCCCACGTCCAATTCCGGGTTCAAGGCTCCGGCCTTCATCATGCAGAGCGAATTCGGACTCAAGGCGGGCGTCGATTACCAAACCACATTTTCGGGCAAGCACGACAACTCGATCCTCGGCGTGGTCAACGGCGATTACGAGGCCGCCGCCGTCGCCAACACCGTCCTCAACCGCATGGCCGACCGCAAGGCCTATGACCGGGCCAAAATCCGCTCGATCTTCAAGTCCAAGACCTTCCCGACCACCGCCTACGGCCATGCCCACAACCTGAAGCCCGAACTGGCCGAGAAGATTCGCCGGGCGTTTTTCACCTATGCCATCGCGCAGGATCAGGCCATGGTGAAGGAGTTCCCCGGCCAGGACCGCTTCATGCCCATGACCTACAAGACCGACTGGCAATTGGTGCGCGACATCGACGCCGGCACCGGCGTCACCTACGACTGCAAGTAAACCTCGAGGATCGAACATGCTGCGAGTTGCATTGCTGATCACCGCGTTGCTGGCGCCCACCTTGGCGTCGGCCCAGGACGACTGCCCGCGCGGCACCCTCGACAAGCGCTACTGCGACCGCGACGGCGACTTGGTGGCCGATGCGCCGACCGACGCCGACGACATTCTCGATCCGAAGACGATCATCTTTTCCTACACGCCGATCGAAGACCCGGCCATGTGGCAGAATGTCTGGGCGCGGTTTCTTGGCCACCTCGAGAAAACCACGGGGCGCAAGGTCACGTTCTTCCAGGTGCAGAATTACGCCGCCCAGCTCGAGGCGCTGCGCTCGGGCCGTCTGCACGTGGCGGGGGTGAACGCGGGCTCCACACCCGTGGCCGTCAACTGCGCGGGTTTCGTGCCCGCCGTGCAGTTGGGCACGCCGACGGGCTCGTGGGACTACACCATGGAAATCATCGTGCCGGCCAGTTCACCCATCAAGACCGTGCCCGAGTTGAAGGGCAAGACCATCGCTTTCGTCTCGCCCACGTCCGCCACGGGCTTCAAGGCGCCCACGACGATTCTCAAATCCGAATTCGGCCTGGAGCTGGACCGCGACTACAAATCGCGGTTCACCGGCAAGCACGAAACCTCCATTGTCGGCGTCGCCAACGACGACTACGAGGCCGCCGCGGTGGCGGGCGCGCTGATCCCGCGCATGACGGAACGCAAGGTGATCGACGGCTCGAAGGTGCGCGTGATTTACGTCTCCGATCCGTTTCCCGGCACGGCCTTCGGCTACACCCATCGCCTGAATCCCGAACTCGCCGCTAAGATCCGCGCGGCGTTCCTCAGCTACGACTGGATGAACGACGCCTTGTTGCTGCGCGAACTGCCCGAGGTGACGCGGTTTGTCCCCACGTCGTACAAGGACGAGTTCGAGATGATCCGCAATGTCGACACCGCCAGCGGCGTGACCTACGACTGCAAGTAAGCGGCAGCCGAGTTATCCACAGCCTGGGGACAAGTCGCATACACTGATTGCATTGCAGTTGTGCGCCCGGCAGCATGCGCCGGTTTGGCCCCTAGAGCATTTCCCCGACAAGTGGGAACCGGTTGGCCCAAGGAAACAAGTCGGTGGAAATGCGACAAAAAAGAAAGAGTTACTGGGGCTAAGCGATTCGGTTTGATCGAATTTAGCTCTAAGTTGCGAGTATCATGCCCTCCCTTCATCTGGAAAATGTCGTCAAGCGTTACGGCGCCGCCGCCGGCAGCGATGCCCTCAAAGCGGTGTCCTTTGTCGTGCCCGAGGGCCAGATCATGGCGTTGATCGGTCCGTCGGGGGCGGGCAAGAGCACGCTGATCCGCTGCGTCAATCGGCTGGTGGAGCCCACCAGCGGGCGCATCCTGTGGGGCGATGTCGACTTGGCGGCGCTCGACAGCAAGGCCTTGCGCGCCATGCGGCGCAAGATCGGCATGATCTTCCAGGAGTTCGCGCTGGTGGACCGGCTGACCGTGATGGAGAACGTGCTGTCGGGCCGCTTGGGGTATGTGAGCTTCTGGCAAAGCTGGCGGCGTAACTTTCCGCAAAGCGACATCGACGAGGCCTTTCGCCTGCTCGACCGCGTCGGCCTGACGGGCTTCGAGGACAAGCGCGCCGACGCGCTGTCGGGCGGTCAACGGCAACGGGTCGGCATCGCGCGCGCCCTGATGCAATCGCCTGAACTGTTATTGGTGGACGAACCCACCGCCAGCCTCGACCCCAAGACCTCGCGCCAGATCATGCGGCTGATCGCCGAGCTGTGCCGCGAGCGCAAGCTCACCGCCATCGTCAACATCCACGACGTGCCCCTGGCCAAGATGTTCGCCGAACGCATCGTCGGCTTGCGCGACGGCAAGGTGGTGTTCGACGGCACGCCCGAGCAACTCACGGGCGAGGCCCTGACCAGCATTTACGGCGCGGAAGATTGGGAAGAGGCCGGCCAACGCGCGCTGATGAAGTTCGTCCATCATGGCGCCGACGCGCCGGTCATCGACCAAGAACGCCTGGCGGGATTGCGCTGATGGCCGAGGCCGCACCGCTCGCCGTGGGGCGCACGTGGCGCCGCCCGCCGTTCATCGCCAACGCGCGGCTGCGCTGGCTGCTGTGGATCGGCGTGGCCGTCTATCTTGCCGCCGCGTTGGGCACGCTCGACCTCAACTGGCAACGCATGGCGCAGGGCCTGGAGCGCGGCCAACGGTTCGTCTCGGGCTTCCTGCCGCCGGATTTCTCCTCGCGCGGCGAAGCCATTTTCGAGGGCGTGCTCGAGAGTTTGTGGATGGCTTTCGCCGCCACGGTGGTGGGCATCGTCTTGTCGATTCCCATCGGCGTCGGCGGCGCGCGCAACCTCGTGCCCCAGCCGGTCTATGCCGTGTGCCGCTCCATCATGGCGGTGTCGCGCACCCTGCCGGAAATTCTGGTGGCGATCCTGTTCGTGAAGCTGTTCGGCTTCGGCACCTTCGCCGGGTTCATGACCTTGACCTTCGCCACCGTCGGATATTTCGGTAAATTGCTCGCCGAGGATATTGAGTCCGCCAATCAGGCGCCGCTGGAAGCCATGCGGGCGTCCGGGGCCACATGGCTGCAGCGGCTGAACTACGCGGTGCAGCCCTTGGTGATGCCGCGCGCCATCGGCATCGCCATTTACCGCCTCGACATGAACTTCCGCGAGTCCGCCGTCATCGGCATCGTCGGGGCGGGGGGCATCGGCGCCACGCTGAACACGGCGTTCGACCGCTATGAGTATCCCTCGGCCGCGGCGATCCTGCTGGTGATCATCGTCATCGTGCTGGGCTCGGAGTATCTCTCGGCCTACTGCCGCCGGTTGGTGCGCTGATGCCGACCGTCACCCAAGGCGGCACGCGGCTGTGGCGGCGCATGAGCGCCGAAGCGAGCTTCAAGCGCTGGGTGCTGTGGCTGATCGCCACGGCGGTGTTTGTGTGGTGCTGGCAGAAGATTTCCGCCGGGACCGAGTGGTCCTTCGTGCTCGATGCACCCGCGCAAGGCGCCGACATCCTCGACCGCATGATTCCGCCGGAATGGGGCTACGCCAAAACCCTGGGCCGCCCGTTGTGGGACACGCTCAATATGGCGACGCTGGGCACCATGATCGCGGTGGTGATTGCCGTGCCGCTGGCGTTCCTGGCGGCGCAAAACACCACGCCTAGCGGGCTGTTCGCGCGGCCCTTCGCGCTGTTCTGCATCGTCGCCTCGCGGTCGATCAACTCAGTGATCTGGGCGCTCGTGCTGGTGTTGATTTTGGGTCCTGGCGTGCTGTCGGGCACCATTGCCATTGCCCTGCGCTCGGTGGGTTTCATCGGCAAGTTGCTCTACGAGGCCATCGAGGAAACCGACCGCCGTCCGCGCGACGCCATCGCCTCAACGGGCGCGAGTCAGGGCCAAGTGATCGCTTACGCCGTTGTCCCGCAGATCATGCCCGTGTTCGCGGGCATCGCCGTGTTCCGCTGGGACATCAACATCCGCGAGTCGACAATTCTCGGCCTCGTCGGGGCAGGGGGTTTGGGGCTGCAACTCAACGCCGCCATCGGCAACTTGGATTGGAGCCACGTCAGCGTGATCCTGCTTGCCATCTTCGCCACCGTGATCGTCAGCGAGTGGGTCTCGGCCCGCGTCCGTAAGGCCGTGACGTAGAGCATTTTCCCGACAAGTGGGAACCGGTTGGCGTGGAAAATGCGACCAATTAAAAGAGGTTGTCGAACACCTTTGATTCGATCTGCTCGGATTTGACTCAAACTCACTTCACCAACGTCACCGGCACGTTGGCCAGTTGCACGATTTTGGTGGCGACCGAGCCCATCACCAGGCCCTTCAGGCGCCCGAGGCCGCGCGTGCCCATGACGATTTCGTGGCAGCCGGTTTTCTTGGCGAACTTGACGATCACCTCGGCGGCGTCGCCGTTCTCGGCATAGACGTCGGCGCCCAGTTGATCGATCAATTTGCGCACCGGCGCGCTGCTCAACGCCTTCTCGCTTTCCTGGGCTTGCCAGTGCTCGATGGCTTCGCGCGACACGAAGCGGCTGGAGGGCAGATCGGGCTGGACGTTGATCACGAACACTTCCGACCGCTCGCCGCGCTTCTTGCGGTCAAGCATGTACTCCAGGGCATGGATGCTGGAGGCGGAACCGTCGAGGGGAACAAGGATGCGTTTCATGGGGGAGCCTCTCGGTGAATGGCGGATATTGCCATTTCATACGGGGACTACACTGCAGCAGCTTTGACGGGCGTCAAGGCCTCATGATCGGGCCTAGTTCGCGGCCCAGCGATACTCGGCAAACTGGCCGGCGGGCTTGAAGCCGACGCGCTGATAGAGCGCCTTGGATTTCTCGTCGGCCTGCACCGCCGCCATGCGCTGGTTGAATTTCTTGGCGTCCTTGAGGGCGGCGATCATCAGCACAATGCCATAGCCTTTGCCCTGTTCCGCCGACGTCGTGATGATGTTCGAGAGGCCGACGACGCCATGGGCGTAAAACGCTTCCGTCGTCGCCACGGGCTTGCCGCCCTTATAGCCGACGTAGAGCTTCATCTGCGCGCCGGTGGCGAGCACGGCGTCGGCGGCGCTTTCGTAGAATTTCACGACGTTCTCGTCGGGCGGCGTCCACAACTCCGCCACCACGGTGGCGAAGTCCTTCACGCCGGCCTTGCTGGTGGCGCGCTTGATCTCGAGGTCCGTCGTCGGGCTGGGCGGCAACTGCGCGGTGTCGAGTTGCAGCAGCATGCCCCAGCTTTGTTGTTTCGGCGTCAGGCCCAGTTCGCGCAAGGTCGCGTCCAACGCGCCCTGGCCGGAGAGGGGACCCGTGAGCCATGTGAAGGGCGCCGGCTCGGTCTTCTTGCGAAAGTGATCGACGGCGGCCTGGATGCGGTCGGCCGCGAAACGCGGATTGAGCATGCAGCGGCCGATCTTGTTGAACACGTCCGACTTGAGGCCGCTGTCCACCAGCAGCAGGTCGGGCGTGTCGCGCACGGTCGCGTCCTTGCAGCCCTTGGCGAGGAAGGCCAGGTGGTCCCACAGATTGGCTTCCATCGACTTGATGGATGCGCTCATGGCGGAGGCATTCATGGTCGCGCGGCCCTTTGTTTAGAACGTTTCAAAGCACAACGCGGAACCGGTCCTGAGCGTTGCGCCCCGCCGCTTATGCGGCTGTTTGATTTTTATTGTTTCGTCTCAAAACTATATGCCTTACCCGGTTGAGGTAGAAGCGATTTGTCGACGAATCAAGGCAGGGCCGATTACGCCCCACCAGGGCGCAGTATGCCTAAGGCATTGACAATAAAAGGTTAAGACCTTGCCGGCCGGAGCACTTAAACGAGCCGGGCCTTCACAAAGCTACCCGGGGCGTCTTCGATGACCTTGAGTTTGCCGTCGCCGGGCGCGCGGGCCTTGACCTTCTTGCCCGATTGCGGCTTGAGCCAAGCCTCCCAATCGGTCCACCACGAGCCCGGGTGCTCGGTCGCGCCCGCCAGCCACTTGTCGGCCGAGGGCGGCAGCTTGTCGTTGGTCCAGTAGCCGTACTTGTTGGCCGCGGGCGGATTGACCACGCCGGCGATGTGGCCCGAGCCCGACAGGACGAAGCGGGTGTTCTTCCTGATGTATTTGGTGCCCTCGTAGGTCGAGGCCCACGGCGCGATGTGGTCTTCCTTGCAGCTGATGAAATAGGCCGGCAGGTCGATGGTGCGCAGGTCGATGGACACGCCGCCCAAGGTGATGCCGCCCGGCTTCACCAGGTTGTTCTCGAGGTACATGTTGCGCAGATAGAAGCTGTGCATGGCGCGCGGCATGCGCGTGGAATCGGAATTCCAGTAAAGCAAATCGAAAGGGAAAGGATCCTTGCCCAGCAGATAGTTATTCACGACAAAGGACCAGATCAGGTCGTTGGCGCGCAGCAGGTTGAAGGAGGTCGCCATGTCGGCGCCCTCCAAGTAACCGCCGGCTTCGTCCATGCGCTTTTCCAGGCTCTCGACCTGCTTGTCGTCGATGAACACGCGGATGTCGCCGACTTCCTTGAAATCCGTCAGGGCGGTGATGAACGTCGCCGTGGCGATGCTGTTGTCTTTCTTGGCCTTGAGATAGGCCAGCGCGGTTGCCAGCAGCGTGCCGCCGATGCAATAGCCCACGATGTTGATTTGCTTGACGTTGGCGGCCTTTTTCGCGGCTTCCATGGCGCCGATGGCGCCCTCGATCATGTAGTCCTCGAAGGTTTTCTTGGCCAAGGTCTCGTCGGGGTTGACCCAGGACACGACAAACGTCGTGTAGCCCTGATCGGTCAGCCATTTCACCAGCGAGTTCTTGGGCCGCAAATCGAGGATGTAATACTTGTTGATCCACGGCGGCATGATGACCACGGGCGTTTCGTAAACCTGCTCCGTGGTCGGGGCGTATTGAATGAGCTGGATCAGGTCGTTCTGGAACACGACCTTGCCCGGCGTGACGGCGACGTTCTCGCCCACCTTGAAGGCGGCCTCGTCGGTCATGGAGATGCGCAGCCGGCCCTTGCCCTTGTCGAGATCCTCCAGCAGGTTCTGCAGACCCTTCACCAGGTTCTCGCCCTTGGTCTTGGCCACGGCGCGCAGGACCTCGGGATTGGTCAGCGCGAAGTTGGTGGGCGCCATCGCGTCGGCGAATTGCTTGGTGTAAAAATCGACCTTGCGCTTGGTCTGGTCGTCGAGGCCTTCGACGCCGCCGACGGTGTCTTGCATCCAGCGCGAGGTGAGCAGGTAGGACTGCTTGATGAAGTCGAACACCTGGTTTTGCGACCAGGCGTCGTCCTTGAAGCGGCGGTCGGACTTCTCGGGCTCGATGCCGGGCTCGACCTCGTGCCCCATCATGCGCAGCGTCGCGTTGCGCCACAGGTCCATGTAGCCGCGCCACAAATTGGCCTGGGCCTCCATCATCTTGGTGGGGTTGGCCATCATCTGGGCGGTGAGCTGCATGAAGGCCTGGCCCACATTCATCGGATCGCCCATGCCCGGGGCCGCCGTCGCCTGGCGCGAGAGAAAGTCGCCCAGCACGCGCTGCGAACGCTCGGCGATGCCGGCCATGATCTTGGCCATGTCATCGGCCGATGCGGTGGAGCCGGACGCTCCGCTGCCGGGGGTCGTGTTGGATTGTTCGGCCATGATTTTTCGTGGTCTTTTGGCGTGCTTTGGGGCTAGGTTGGCGGTATGAATTAGAGGCCGCGCCCGGGAATGTCTAGCAGGGTATTTCGCACCTGCGAACAACCCGGCGCGGCGTGGGGTATTGCAAGCGTAGTCGATTGAAATGACACAACTAATTTCAAGCTTAGAGCCACGGGTCACCGCCCGCGCCCTCGTGCGCGGCGGCGCCGGTCGTGCGGCCAAGGTGGCCTTAAGTCTGCTGCTGGCGGGGACGTTGCTCACGGGCTGCTCGACCGTGGACAAGGCCTGGACCAGCACCAAGAACGCCGTCACGGGCATTTTTTCCAGCGACGATAAGCCGGCGCCGGCCTCGGCCGACAGCGCGTCGTCGCCGCAGACGGCTCAAGCGCCGAGCGAGGCCGCTGAAGGCCTCGTCGCCGACCGCGACAAGGCGCAGTACACCGATCAGGGCGGCCGGCGCGAGCCGGTGACCGTCCGTCCTCTGGCCGAGACCGGATCCTCGCCGGGCGACATCAGTTCGCCGCCGGTTCCCCAAGCGGCCCGGGCCGAGCCTGTCACGCGCCTGGAAACACCGCCCGCGGCTCCGACGAGCCCGGCCGCGCCGGTTCCGCCGCGCACCACGGCCTTGGCCGAGCGCTTGGGTGCGGCACCGCCGCCGCCGCCGCCCGCCGAGGGCGCCGTCGGCACGCCCGGCGCGCCGCCCGTGGCCCTGCAAACCCGCGCTCAAGCCGCGCCAACTGCCGGTGCACCCACACGCGCGCTGGTGCCCATGGCCCAGGACTACGGCAGCGACACCGTTGTTATTGACGGCGGCGGCGTTCGCGGCGGTCAGGCCGTGCTTGGGACACCGCAATTGGCGGCGGTGCCGCGTGCGTCCTTCGATCCGGGCAATTCCTTGGTCTCCAGCGAAGTCGGCGTGATCGCCTTCACGCCGGGCTCGGCTGCGTTGTCCGGCGCGGCCAAGGCCGAACTGGCCAATATCGCCACCTTGCGCTCCCAGGTCGACGGCGCCATCCGCATCGTCGGCAAGGGCGACAATGCCTCGGCCCGGGCCAATGCCGTGGCGCGTGAGCTGCGCCGTCTCGGCGTGCCGGCCCAGCGCGTATTCGCCGGCGGCGCCGACGGTGCCGAGCCCGGCAACGAGGCCGAGATTTTCCTCGATTACTAAGCAATCGACGAAGATCGGCAAACCGCAGCAAAGCCTTTATTTTGCCGCGTAAGCTTGGCAAAGAGTGACTGCAAGTTCCCGTTCAACCGAAGGTAACCCCCGATGGAGTCCGAATTTCACCGCATCAAACGTCTTCCGCCCTACGTGTTCGCCGAGGTGAACGCGCTGAAGGCGAAGGCGCGAGCTGCGGGCAAGGACATCATCGACTTCGGCATGGGCAATCCCGATTTGCCCACGCCGCAGCACATCGTCGACAAGCTGTGCGAAGTGGCGCAAGACCCCAAGGCGCACCGCTATTCGGCGTCGCAAGGCATCAAGGGGCTGCGCAAGGCCTTCGTGAATTACTACCAGCGCCGCTTCAACGTCGACCTCGATCCCAACAAGGAAGTCTGCGTCACCATCGGCTCCAAGGAAGGCCTGGCCAATCTCGCCTCGGCGATCACGGGACCGGGCGACATCATTCTCACGCCCAATCCGGCCTATCCGATCCATCCCTTCGGCTTCATCATCGCCGATGGGTCGGTGCGTTTTCTGCCCTATCAGCCGGGGCCTGAGTTCCTGGCGGCGCTTGATCGCGCGGTGCGCATGACGGTGCCCAAGCCCAAGGCGCTGATTTTGAATTATCCGTCCAACCCGACGGCCTGCGTCGCGGACTTGGATTTCTACACCCAGGTCGTCGACTTCTGCCGCTTCCACGGCATTTATATCTTGTCGGACTTGGCCTACGCGGAAATCTACTTCGACGGCAATCCACCGCCCTCGGTGCTGCAGGTGCCCGGCGCCAAGGACATCTGCATCGAGTTCAGCTCCATGAGCAAGACCTACAGCATGGCCGGCTGGCGCGTGGGTTTCGCGGCGGGCAATCCGCAGCTCATCGCGGCCTTGGTGAAGATCAAGTCGTACCTCGATTACGGCGCCTTCACGCCGGTACAGGCCGCCGCTGCTTTTGCCCTCAACGGCCCGCAAACCTGCGTCGAGGAAACGCGCCAGATCTACAAGGAACGCCGCGACGTCTTGGTCGAAGGCTTGGCCTCGGCGGGCTGGATCATTCCCTCGCCGCCGGCCTCGATGTTTGCTTGGGCGCCGCTGCCCGAGCCCTTCAAGCATTTGGGCTGCATGGAATTCTCCAAGCTGCTGCTGACCCAGGCCGATGTGGCCGTGGCGCCAGGCACCGGCTTCGGCGAGCAGGGCGAAGGCTTCGTGCGCATCGCCTTGGTCGAGAACAAGCATCGCATTCGCCAGGCCGTGCGCAGCATCCGCAATTTCTTCGCCAGTGCGGGCGGGGCCTTGCGCAACTACGACGCCAAAGTCGCCGACACCAAGGCGCTGGACACCAAGCGGGCCGCCAACTCGTGAGCGCACCGCTGAAAATCGCCGTCGCCGGCCTGGGCACCGTCGGGGCCGGAACGCTGAAGCTGCTGGCCGCCAACGGGCCCGCCATCGCCGCCAAATGCGGCCGGCCCGTCGTGGTCACGGCCGTCAGCGCGCGCGACCGCAAGAAAGATCGCGGCATCGACCTCGCGTCCTACAAGTGGTTCGACGATCCCGTCGACATGGCGGCCACCGCCGACGCCGACGTGATCGTGGAATTGATCGGCGGCGCCGAGGGCTCCGCGCGCAAGACCGTGGAGGCGGCGCTCGCCAAGGGCCGTCACGTCGTCACCGCCAACAAGGCGCTGCTGGCGCATCATGGCGTTACGCTGGCGGCCACCGCCGAACGAGCTGGCTTGGCGCTCGCTTACGAGGCGGCCGTGGCGGGCGGCATTCCCATCATCAAGTCCCTGCGCGAAGGGCTGGCGGGCAATGCCGTCAAGCGCATCTACGGCATCCTCAACGGTACCTGCAATTACATCCTCACCACCATGCGCGAGACGCGGCGCGACTTCGCGGGCGTGCTCAAGGACGCGCAGGATCTAGGTTACGCCGAGGCCGACCCGTCGTTCGATGTCGACGGTGTCGACGCGGCCCACAAGCTCGCGATCCTCGCCAGCGTGGCCTTCGGCTGCGAGGTGGACTTCAAGAGCGTCCACGTGGAAGGCATCCGCCGCATCTCGGCGCTCGATATCACCTACGCCGAGCAACTGGGCTTTCGCATCAAACTGATCGGCCTGGCCGCGCGCACCGACGGCGGCATCGAGCAGCGCGTGCACCCCTGTTTGATCGCGCCGGACTCGCCCTTGGCGGCGGTCGAAGGCGTGTTCAATGCCGTGGTGACGGAAGGCGATTTTGTCGGCCGTTCGGTGCTGGAGGGGCGCGGCGCGGGGGCGGGGCCCACGGCCTCGGCGGTTGTCGCCGACCTCATCGATATCGGCGCCGGCCGGCGTGTGCCGACCTTTGGCGTGCCTGCGCAGGCCCTCAAGAAACTTCCCACCATTCCCGTGGCGCGGCGCGTCGGCGCCTATTACGTGCGATTGGTGGTGATGGACCGCCCCGGCGTGATGGCCGACATCGCGATTGCGTTTCGCGACGAGTCCGTGTCGATGGAATCCGTGCTGCAGCGCGGACGCAATGCCAATGCCAACGTCAATGTCGTCATCGTCACCCATGACACCGAGGAAGGCCCGCTGGCGCGCGCGCTGAAGAAACTCGAGGCCAACGCCGCCGTGGTCGAACCGCCGCACATGATTCGCATCGAGCGGTTCCCGGCACCATGACGATCGGGGGATCATAAAAATGTCCAAGCAGCTCGATTCGAGTTTCGCCAACGTGCTGGAGCGCAATCTGGCGCTGGAGACCGTGCGCGTCACCGAGGCCGCCGCTCTGTCGGCCTCGCGCCTCATGGGCCGCGGCGACGAAAAGGCGGCCGACCAGGCCGCGGTGGACGCCATGCGCAAGGCGCTCAACAGCCTCAATATCGCCGGCACGGTGGTGATCGGCGAGGGCGAGCGCGACGAAGCGCCGATGCTCTATATCGGCGAGAAGGTGGGCTCGGGCGAGGGGCCCAAGGTCGACATCGCGCTGGACCCGCTGGAAGGCACCACCATCACCGCCAAGGGCGGCGCCAATGCGCTGGCCGTGATCGCCATGGCCGAGGCCGGCAATTTCTTGAACGCGCCCGATGTGTACATGGACAAGATCGCCGTGGGCCCCGGCTTGCCCGAAGGCGTGGTCGATCTCGACACCGCGCCCGGCGACAACCTCAAGAATCTCGCCAAGGCGAAATCCTGCGCCGTGGCCGATTTGCTGGTCTGCATCCTCGACCGTCCGCGCCACGCCGACTTGATCGCCAAGGTCCGCGCGTCCGGTGCGCGCATCATGCTGATCTCCGACGGCGACGTCTCCGGCGTCATCGCCACCGCGCAAGCCGATTCGGGCGTGGACATTTACATGGGCTCCGGCGGCGCGCCCGAGGGCGTACTGGCGGCTGCTGCGTTGCGCTGCATCGGCGGGCAGATGCAGGGCCGGCTGTTGTTCCGCAACGACGACGAAAAGGGCCGCGCCCGCAAGCTCGGCATCGCCGATCTCAACCGCAAATATTCCATGCTCGACATGGCCAAGGGCAACGTCATGTTCGCCGCCACGGGGGTCACCAACGGCGCGATGCTGAAGGGCGTGCGCCGCATGCCCGGCGGCGCCGTGACCCATTCGCTGGTCATGCGCTCCAAGTCGGGCACCGTGCGCTATGTCGAGGCGCATCACCGCTTCGACGGCGACACGAAGTAACCATTGCGCAACGCCCTCGGCGCGTCGCCATGACGACAGCCACCTGGACCGATGCGATCTCCTTGGGCGGGCGCCGCTGGCGGCTCTATCCCGTCAATGACGGCGACGTGAGGGCACTCACCATCGCCACCAACGTGCCCGATATCGTAGCGCGGGTCTTGGCGGCGCGCGGCGTCAGTCCCGAAGACGCCCCAAGTTTCTTGCATCCCACCTTGCGCGCACTCATGCCCGATCCCAGCGCGCTGGCGGGCATGGACGAGGCCGTGGCGCGGATCGTGCAAGCGGTCAACGCCGCGGAACCTATCGCGGTATTCGGCGACTACGATGTCGACGGCGCCACCTCGTCGGCGCTCTTGAAGCGATTTTTTCGCGCCATCGGTATCGATCTCATCGTCTATATCCCCGACCGGATGAAGGAAGGCTACGGCCCCAATGCCGAAGCCATGAAGCACTTGGCCGGGCGGGGCGCGAAGGTCGTCATCACGGTCGACTGCGGCATCACCGCCTTCACGCCGCTGCAGGCGGCGCGCGATGCGGGCCTCGATGTGGTCGTGGTGGATCACCACAAGGCCGAGCCCACGCTTCCCGTGGCCGCCGCCGTGGTCAACCCGAACCGCTTGGACGATACCAGCCGTCAGGGCCATTTGGCCGCCGTGGGCGTGGCGTTCCTGCTCGTTGTGGCGCTCAATCGCGCGCTGAGAACCTCGGGCTGGTACACGGCCAAGGGCGTGGCCGAGCCCGACCTCAAGCAATGGCTCGATATCGTGGCGCTGGGCACCGTGGCCGACGTGGTGCCGCTCAAGGGCCTCAACCGCGCCTTCGTCCACAGCGGTCTTGCCATTCTGGGCAAGGGCGGCAACCGGGGCCTCACGGCCTTGGCGAAGGTCGCGCGCATCGATACCGCGCCGAGCGCTTACCACTTGGGATTCATCTACGGCCCGCGCGTTAACGCGGGTGGGCGCGTGGGCCAGGCCGATCTCGGCATTCGCCTGCTCTCGACCGACGACGGCGACGAAGCCTCGGCGCTGGCCATCAGGCTCGACGACTACAATCGCGCGCGGCAGGAAATCGAGGCCGCCGTGCTGGCCGAGGCCATCGAGCAAATCGAAAGCAAGACGCAGGATGATCCGGTGCTGTTCGCCGTCGGCGACAAGTGGCACCCGGGCGTCATCGGCATTGTCGCGAGCCGCCTGAAGGACCGGTACGACCGGCCCACCATCGTCATCGCGCTCGACGGCGGCATGGCCAAGGGCTCGGGGCGTTCCATCAAGGGCGTCGATTTGGGCCGCAGCGTGTTGGCCGCGCGCGAGGCGGGCTTGCTCATCAACGGCGGCGGTCATCCCATGGCGGCGGGCCTGACGGTGGACGCGGGCAAGATCGACGCGCTGCGGTCGTTCCTCAATCAGAACGTCCGCGAACAAACCGCCTCGGGCCTGGATGCCGCGCCCTTGTGGCTCGATGGTTTGCTCTCCATCGACGGTATCAGCGACGACTTGGTCAACACCTTGTCCGATCTCGAGCCTTTCGGCTCGGGCAACGACGAGCCGCGCTTCGCGGTGCTCGATGCCCAAGTCGCCAAGGCCGACATCGTCGGCTCAGGGCATGTGCGGTGTTTTCTGGCGGGGCGCGGCGGCGGGCGCCTCAAGGCCATCGCGTTTCGCAGCGCCGATTCACAATTGGGCGTGGCGCTGTTGAATGCGCAAGGCCGCCTGATGCACCTGAGCGGAACGATCCGCCGCGAAACATGGCAAGGCCGAACCAACGTGCAACTCGTCATCGACGACGGCATGGTTGCGAGTTGATCGCGCGGTTGTTGCTGCCTTGTTTTCCCCAAAGAATTCAAGGATTTCGCGGCGTTGACGGGTTTTGCGAACCATGCGAGGGTCGCGCCGATGTTGGGCGGCGACGTGTTCTGCCTGGCGATAATGCAATGCGAGAAGGGGGACGGTATGCCGTTCATGAAAAAAGTTGTGATGAGTGCCGCCGTGTGCGGCGCGATGGTGCTGGGCGCTGCCGGTGCGCAGGCCCAAAGCGGTGAATTCGACGGCTCGACGTTCACTTGCCTGCAATATACCAGCGGCCAAGGCGACAATTCCTCGACCAAGGCGCAGGTCGATTTGGCCAAGCTGTGGATGATGGGTTACCTGACCGGCTATTATAAGGCCAAGGGCAATCTTGAACTGGTCGACGAAGGCAAGGCCAAAGACAGCGTCTTGAGCGCGCTCGTCTCCAAGTGCCGCGAAAATCCGTCGGTGACGATCATGACCGTGGGTCTGCAAGCCATCGCCACTGATGCGCGCAAGATGCCCAGCAAGCCCAGCGACGACATCGACTTGACCAGCTACACCTGCGCCAATCATGTCGACGCGCGCGGCGGGGCCGCGTCGCAAGCGATGAAGGCCGATCTGGCCGAGTTGTGGGCTTTCGCGTTTATTCAAGGCTACAAGAACCTGAATCAGCCCGACATGGTGATCCCCATGGAGAACAAGCCCGTGTTGACCGGCGCCATCACCAAGAACTGCGGCAAGAACCTCGACAAGACGTTCTTGGACCTGACGGCCATGGTTGCGCAGGCCGTGAAGCTGGGCGGTTAGTTCCTCGACAATTCTGAATTTAGAAACGGGCCCGAGCATTCGGGCCCGTTTTTATTTGACGCGCTTGCGCTTGCGTCGCCGGCGGCCCACTTCGCGCTCGGGCAGGGTGCTGTCGCCTTCGCCCAAGGCGCGCTGCATCAGCACCGCGTCGGACCATTTGCCGAACTTATAGCCGCTGGAGCGCAACGCGCCGATGACGGCGAAGCCGTGGCGGCTGTGGAGCGCGATGGAGGCGGCGTTGGCGCTGTCGCCGATGACGGCGATCATCTGCCGGTAGCCCAGCGCGATGCAGCGATCGATCAGCGCGGACATCAACGCGTTGCCGATGCCCCGGCCCATCATGTCGGGGGCGATGTAGATCGAATCCTCGATGGTGTAGCGGTAGGCCGAGCGCTCGCGGAACGGTCCGCCGTAGGCGTAGCCGGCGATGCGCTTGCCCACCATGGCGACGAAATAGGGCATGCGCTGGACTTCCAGCTTCTGCCAGCGCGCGGTCATCTCGGCCACGGTCGGCGCTTCCTCCTCGAAGGACGAGGTGCTGGTCAGCACGTAGTGGGCGTAGATCTCCTGGATGGCCGGAAGGTCTTCCTCGGTGGCGGGGCGAATGCGGACCTTCGCGCCGGAGGGCAGGGCATGGGCGGACGACATGGGCGGCGGAGAAACCTATGGGGCGCGACGGACGGCGTCCGCGCGGATCGCGCGCGACGCCCCGGCTGCTTAGCGTATTTCCAGCCTTTGGCGCAATCGCGCCTGGGCCCGAACACCCCCCGATTCCGCCGGGTCGCGCCAAGGCTTGATTTTGGCGCCCCCAGCCGCTAAGACCGCCCCGCTTCACGATGTTTCCGGGGCCTGCCCAAGGGCCCATCCGGACAGTGTCCCCATCGTCTAGAGGCCTAGGACATCGCCCTTTCACGGCGGTAACCGGGGTTCGAATCCCCGTGGGGACGCCAACCTTGATGGAGCTACGAACACCTGGGAGATCAGGGTTCGGCTGTAACGGCCTTCTTCGATCATACCGAAACGATAGGCTCTGCATTCCTTGATCGAGCCATGTGACATGGGCGCCTTAGTTCTCACTTCCGTTTCAAATGGTGTCGCAGGTGCTGGCAATAACAAGCCGCCTAGGAATGCGGGCAAGTCCAAGTAGCCGTCCAAGTCGGGCGAGTATTGAATTCGTGTATCCTATAGTAATAGAAGTGCTGGGTTTGCCATCACGACCGGGCGAGTGAAAAAAAATTTTAAGAAATGGGCTCGGCCTCACTCCCTAGCATCGTGGAGAGCCCTTCCTATGGCTTAATTGTCTCAGGGGGTTACGTATTGTTGCAACCAACCGCTTGCACATTTCTGGATTCTGAGCGTATTCTGAATCTATGAGAAAGTTTCTCGCCCTTATTGCGCTGTTCGTCGCCTTCGGCTTTGCCGGTGGGGCTGAGACGCATTCCGTCGTGCATTCAGCCGCACAATGTGTTGAGGCGACAGACGTTTCTGGCGGACATTTTTTCTCTGTGGCACCCGAGCACGTTGCTGATCAGGCTGAGCATGAGGATCGAGACTGTTGCTGGAATGGACTTTGCTTCAATCCGTCACATTGTCATCATTGTGGCGGCGCAACCGCATTGCTGCTTCCTGCGCCCAGCTCGATTTTTGTGACGGCAAGTCATGCTAAATTTGGGCCATCATCGGACAGCATGCCCGTTCTGTCGCTTTCTTACGCGATCATAGACCCTCCCCGAGCCTAATCGCAGACCGCTGTTTAGCCATTTTTGGCTTGGCAGCATGGTTGGCGCGTGGATTCACGTGCCAAGAAAACGTGCGAAAAGGGCTTTTAATGTTGATTCATTCGATTGTACGACCCCTGCTGCTGGCAGGTATGACGGTCATCTCTGTCGTCGGCGTGACGGCTGCTCAAGAGCTAGCGCAAGACCCCATCCAGGTGGTGGCGCCTGGAAAGCCGATCACGTTACGCGACGCCATTGCGCGAGTAATGGACACTAACCCAAGACTAGCGGGGCAAAAATTTGCCCTGGCGGCGTCCGATGCGCGGCGCGATCAAGCGGCGCTTCGTCCAGCGTTTCAGGTTGGGCTGGAAGCAGAAGATATATTTGGCACCGACCGCCTCTCTAAGTTTGATGACGCCACCATCACGTTGCAACTGAGCACTGTACTTGAACTCGGCGGTAAGCGCGGCAACCGTATCGGCGCTGCCGAACGCGAGCGCGGCCTGTTGCTGACAGAACTGGACGCCGAAAAGCTCGACATTATTGCCGAGGTTACGCGCCGGTTTATTCGTGTCGTCGCGGTGCAGCGTGAAGTCACGCTCGCCAAGCGCTCGCTTGAACTCGCCACGAATACCCGTAAGGCCGTTGCCTTGCGTGTCTCGACTGGTCGCGGCGCGGCCGTGGAAGAACGTAACGCTGAAATCGCTTTGACCCGCGCCGAGATTGAGAAATCCCGCGCTGAAACGGGTGTGTTGCAAGCCTGGCAAAGTTTATCCGCGATGTGGGGCGGCGATGCTGGCGGATCGATGGCAGTGGCGGCTGAGCTGTTTACGCTGCCGGACCTCGGCGCGATGGCGGCACTGGACGCGATGCTTTTGCAAAATCCGAATCTGGCGCGATTTGCATCCGAGCGGCGGGTCGAGGAAGCAAAGTTACGATTGGCGGAATCTCAAGCCACCCCTGATCTGAGTGTTGGGGCTGGTGTACGCCGTCTAGAGGCCGACCGCAGCAATGCGTTTGTCTTGTCATTCTCCATGCCTTTGGGCACCGGCAGCCGCAGTGCGCCCTATGCTGCGGAAGCGCGCAGCAAGCTGCAACAATTAGATTTCCGCGAACAGGCGGCGCGGGCGGAACTCAAGGCTACTCTTTCCGCCTTGTACCAGGAGGCGTCGCAACGCGGCTCTGAGTTGGCGCTGTTGCGTGAAAAAGCCGTGCCGCAGGCGGAGAGCGCCAGCGACTTGACCCAGAGCGGATTTAGCGCAGGCCGATTTTCGCTGCTGGAACTCCTCACCGCCCAACAACAGCTTATTGAACTTCAGCGCTCGGCCATCGATGCGGCGGTCGCCTATCACAACGCATTGATCGAAATTGAGCGTTTGACTGCGCGCTCGGCCAGTGCCGGTGTCGGAAATTAGGAAGGGTTAAGATAATGAAACGTCAAAACATAGCCATTGCAGCCGTCGCGGCAATAACCCTCGTGCTGGGTGCAGTCATTCTGTCGCTCGATCCTGCAACGGTCGCTCAAGAACATGGCGACGAGCATGACCATGGCCATGAGGAAGGCGGCGGTATGCCGTCCCATGTGGAGATCACGCCGCAAGCCGCCATCGCCGCAGGCGCGAAGCTGACCCAGGCGGGGCCGGGTAAGGTCGCGCAAACGCTCATGACCAGCGGCACGGTTGTTTTTGACTCAGCTGGTATGGCGCGGGCGCGGGCGCGGTTTCCAGGTATCGTGCGTGAGGTGCGCAAAAACGTGGGTGATAAAGCCGCCACTGGCGAAACCTTGGCCATGGTTGAGAGCAATGACAGCCTTCAGTCCTACGCTGTGAAGGCTCCCATCGACGGGGTCATCATCGCCCGCAATACAAACCTTGGCGAAATCGCCGACGACTCCCCCCTTTTTGTGATCGCAAATCCATCACGAGTGTGGGCGGAACTGCACATTTTTTCCAAAGACCTCGGCACCGCTGCGGTCGGCCAGAAAGTCATGTTGCAAGCCTCAGATAAATCGGTTCAAGGCAATGGCGTTATCTCCGCCATTCTGCCGGTCACGGAAACTTCCACACAAACCGTCATCGCACGCGTGTCCTTGGACGACGCCGATGGCCGCTGGCGGCCGGGCATGATTGTTGGAGCCGATATTGTATGGGCCGAACGCGAGGTGCCGGTCGCGGTGCCGATGGCCGCGATCCAGACCATCAACGAGAAGCCGGTCGTTTTCGTTCAGGACGGCAAGGAGTTTGAGGTGCGCCAGGTACTGCTTGGCGCGGTTAACGGCGACTGGGCCGAGGTAATCGAGGGCCTTTATGAAGGCGAAACCTATGTTTCCGCCAACAGCTTCCTGATGAAGGCAGACGCGGGCAAGGCGTCCGCCGAGCATGAGCATTAAGGAGAACGACCATGCTTGAGCGGATCATCTATTTCTCGATCAGGCAGCGCTGGCTCGTGCTGTTGGTCGTCCTCGCCCTGTGCGTACTGGGTGCCTATAACTTCACCAAGCTACCGATAGACGCGGTGCCCGACATCACCAACGTCCAGGTGCAGATCAATACCGAAGCGCCGGGCCTTTCACCCTTGGAAACCGAGCAGCGCATTACTTACCCCATCGAGACGGCTATCGCGGGAATCCCGCACCTCGACTACACGCGCTCGCTTTCCCGTTACGGCTTGTCCCAAGTGACCGTCGTTTTTGACGACGACACGGATATCTACTTTGCCCGCCAACTCATCAACGAGCGGATACAAGAGGCTCGCAGCCAGTTGCCTCCGAGCATCGAGCCGTCCATGGGTCCGATCTCAACGGGCCTGGGCGAGATTTTCATGTTCACGGTGGAGCCGGAACCCGGCGCTAAAAAGCCTGACGGTACTGAGTGGACGCCGATGGACCTGCGCACGCTTCAAGACTGGGTCGTACGTCCGCAGATGCGTAACCTAGACGGTGTATCCGAAGTTAACGCCATTGGCGGATTTGTGCGCCAGATTCATGTTACCCCTGATCCGCAGAAGCTGATCGCCAACGGTTTGACGCTGCGCGATATGATGGAGGCATTGGCCGATAACAATAGCAACGTCGGCGCTGGCTACATTGAGCGCTTTGGCGAGCAATACCTCATTCGCGCGCCGGGCCAGGTCGTCACGCTTGACGACATCCGCCAGATCGTCATCAAGAAATCCGAGGGCTTCACGCTGCGTGTCATGGACGTGGCGAAAGTGAGCGACGGCGCGGAACTTAGAACCGGCGCTGCGACGGAAAACGGCCGCGAGGTTGTTCTGACGACGGTGATGATGCTGATCGGGGAGAATAGCCGGGATGTATCGCAGCGGGCGGCCGCCAGACTGGAAAACGTAAACCGCAGCTTGCCGGACGGCATCGTCGCCAAGCCAGTTTATGACCGCACTACGCTGGTCGAGCGCACCATCGATACCGTGCAAAAGAACTTGCTTGAAGGTGCGTTGCTGGTCGTGGTGGTCCTGTTTGCGCTGCTCGGCAATATCCGTGCCGCGCTCATTACGGCGGCGGTGATTCCCGTCACCATGCTGATGACCGTCACCGGAATGTTGCAGAACAAGGTGTCGGGCAACCTCATGAGTCTTGGGGCGTTGGATTTCGGCCTCATCGTTGATGGCGCTGTGATTATTGTCGAAAACTGCATCCGGCGCTTTGGCGAGCGCCAGCACGAATTGGGCCGCATCATGAGCCGGGAGGAGCGGTTTGCGATGGCGGCAGCGGCAACGGCCGAGGTGATCAAGCCAAGCATCTTCGGCGTCATCATCATCACGGTGGTGTACATCCCCATCTTCGCGCTGACTGGTGTGGAAGGAAAAATGTTCCACCCTATGGCCTTTACAGTCGTCATCGCCCTTCTTTCAGCACTCGCACTGTCAATCACCTTTGTGCCAGCGGCCATAGCCATGTTCGTCACCGGCAAGGTTGCGGAGAAGGAAACCAAGGTCCTGCAAGTGGCTCGTGAGCGTTATTTACCCTTGCTTCATTATTCTCTTGAGAACCGCAATCTGATGGCGGCGGGCGCTTTGGCCCTCGTTGTCTTGAGCGGACTGCTTGCGACCCGCATGGGCGCTGAGTTTATTCCTAGCCTCGATGAAGGCGACGTGGCGCTGCACGCCATACGCATTCCCGGCACCAGCCTGACTCAATCGGTTGAGATGCAGAATGCCGTCGAGGCGCGTCTCAAGCAGATACCGGAGGTCGATAAGGTTTTCTCACGTATCGGCACATCCGAGGTGGCGACCGATCCCATGCCACCGAACGTGGCGGACACTTACGTCATCGTAAAGGATCGCGAAGCGTGGCCGGACGCTCGGAAGTCCAAGACCAAACTAGTGGAGGAAATCGAGGCCGCCGTGAAGGAAATCCCCGGCAACAACTATGAGTTCACTCAGCCGATCCAGATGCGCTTCAATGAACTGATCTCCGGCGTCCGCAGCGATGTGGCGGTGAAGGTGTTCGGTGATGATCTCAACACCCTGACGACGGTCGCCAACCAAGTGCAGTCGATATTGGGCGAAACGCCAGGCGCCGCCGATGCTCGCGTGGAGCAGGTCTCCGGGCTGCCGATGTTGACGATCAAGCCCAACCGGCAGGCGTTGGCGCGTTACAACCTGACTATGGCCGAAGTTCAAGAGGTCATCGAGGCTGGCATGGGCGGCAAGGGCGTTGGCCAGGTATTTGAGGGCGATCGACGCTTCGACATTGTGGTGCGCCTTCCGGAAGATTTGCGTACAAATCTTGAGGTCATGAAGCGCTTACCCGTGCCGCTCGATCATGCGGAAGCGGACAACGACGTCATGCCCCTGGATGACCAGCTTCGGGCCAAAGCCCCGCGTTTTGTGCCGTTGAGTGAGGTTGCCACCTTTGAAATCTCAACCGGCCCCAATCAAATCAGCCGCGAGAACGGAAAGCGGCGGGTCGTGGTGACGGCCAACGTGCGGGGTCGCGACCTTGGGAGCTTTGTCGAGGACTTGCAGGGGCGCATCAACACCCAGCTCAAGCTTCCGGCTGGTTACTGGCTGGACTACGGCGGCACGTTTGAACAGCTTATTTCAGCGACGCAACGACTGCAGATTGTCGTTCCCGTGGCATTGCTGCTGATCTTTGGACTGTTATTCACCGCCTTCGGCTCCGCCAAGGATGCCTTACTGGTCTTTAGCGGCGTTCCACTGGCGTTGACCGGCGGTGTTGCGGCGCTCTGGCTGCGTGACATTCCACTCTCAATATCGGCAGGCGTGGGCTTCATC
The DNA here is from genome assembly GCA_033763995.1 of Rhodospirillaceae bacterium. GTDB lineage: Bacteria > Pseudomonadota > Alphaproteobacteria > Rhodospirillales > Rhodospirillaceae. The sequence continues at coordinate 66,345 of JANRJL010000020.1, forward strand.
GCGCTGTCAGGGGTGGCGGTGCTGAACGGTGTGGTCATGTTGACGTTCATCAGTCAGCTTCGAGCCGAGGGCGTCAAGCTTGAGAGGGCCATTATTGAAGGCGCTTCGGCGCGTCTCAGGCCGGTGTTGATGACGGCCTTGGTGGCCAGTCTCGGCTTTGTGCCGATGGCGATCAACGTCGGCGCGGGCTCCGAGGTGCAGCGTCCGCTCGCGACCGTGGTTATCGGCGGCATTATTTCATCGACGATCCTGACGCTCTTGGTGCTGCCGGCGCTGTACAGAATGTTCCATCGTGAACAAGAGCAAGACGACGAACTTCCCATTCCGGAACAAACGGCCCGGCGTGGAGCTAGGACTTAACCTAAAACCTGAAAGGAACCTCACATGCGTAAGACTCTGTTGTTGACTGCATTGGCTTTGGCGGTGGCGGCCCCCAGCTTTGCAGACGAGAAGCACGATCACGGCGGCGGCAAGGGCATGTCGTTCGCCTCGGTCTCCGCTGGAATTAAGACTCTAGACGAGTTGATTGCCGAGGCCCGCGGCAAGATCGGCAAAGGCGACTTTGAGGGTCTGCATGAAACGGCTGAAGAAGTACATAGCGCGGCTGACGGCCTGGCCGCACGCCTCACAGATATCAGCATGGAGAACAAGGAGCGCTACAAGTTCAATACTGAACAGCTGAAATCCTTGGGCAGCCAGCTTGAAGAAGCACACGAAGCTAAAAGCAAAGAAGAAGCGGAAAAGGTCGCAAAGCGCCTAGAGGGCGTTCGTGACCGTTTGAAAGCGCTTGCTCCGGCTGGCTAGGGTCGCGTCCGCTGAACTAGCGGACGAGGTGGGAGGCTCAGGGCACCCCCGAATGTCCCCCAAGACAGCCCGGGGCCTCTCACACCTCAAAAAAGATAAACGTGATACGATAGGAGAATATTCATGAAAATATCAATCGAATGGAGTAAAGCCACCCGTCCCCTCATACTGCTATTATTGTTAACAGCGCTCGCTGTAGGTTTGTCGTCTTGTGGTTCGATGCCGTCGACTTGTGTCGATCCAACTCCTGGGGTCCGAATTCTATCGGGTCATAACTGGTTTTTATTTAGGAAGACTTGGGGTGACTTCAGGTCTGATCTTGCCAGCTTTCGTGAGGCGGTACTGCAAGAAGACAGTACGAAGTTGAATGCGGTCGCATTGGAACTGAGTAAATCGCTACAAGCCATGCAGACATATGCGCCGACGGCGCAAGGTGAGGCTTGTTCAGCGTTAGTGGCAGCAAAAATCAAATTCCGCCTAGCCGAGACAAAGCTAGTACAGCTTTCCGCGACTCCAAACTGGCCTGCCGCCAATGGCCTCGCGTCGGAGCTCACCGCTACATCAAATGTTCTACGTGAGACCCTGCCGTCGTCTTGGTTTACCCGCCACCGTCATGGCAGGCATTTTCACTGAGGTAAGCTGATGAGCGGATGTTGTGACCACGATTCTGGGTTGACGTTCGAGGGTAAGGACAACGCCTATAAGTGGACGTTGATTTTCGTCATTGGCTTGAATGCCACGATGTTCTTCGTCGAGATGGCCGCAGGCTTCAATGCTACGTCTCAAGCCCTCAAGGCGGACGCGCTAGATTTTCTCGGCGATAGCCTGACGTATGGCATAACGCTGGCCGTGATAGGTATGAGTCTGCGCGTCCGGGCGACGGCGGCGATGCTCAAAGGTATCAGCTTGGCTGTCATGGGCGTAGCGGTGCTCGGCATGACGGGTTATCGCGTCTTTGTGCTCGGCGTACCCAATGAAATCACCATGGGTGTCATCGGATTTATGGCCCTGGCCGCGAACGTCATCTCGGTGATGGCCCTATGGCGCTACAAGGACGGTGACTCTAATGTCCGCTCCGTCTGGCTGTGTAGCCGAAATGATGCTGTCGGCAACATCATCATCATCTTGGCGGCTGTCGCGGTCGGCGCAACTCAATCCCGCTGGCCAGACCTCGCCGTGGCAACGATCATGGCGGGTCTTTTCCTGCATTCATCGACTTTGATCATCCGTCAGTCTCGTGAGGAGCTTGACCGGGCGAAACGCCTCACCAGCGTCGAGGGGTAGCTACCTGACCTACAACCCAAATCAAAAGGAGCATT
>JANRJL010000021.1:0-43821 GCA_033763995.1 Rhodospirillaceae bacterium
GAGTGCATCTTTGGCTGGGGCAAGCAGCACGGCACCATGCGCAAGACCAAGCATCGCGGCATCCTGCGGGTCGCCGCCGACTTCATGCTCAATCTCATCGCCTATAATTTGATCCGCATTCCCAAGCTGCTGGCGACATAGCCAGAGACCGACCGCAGCATGCAAAACCTGAGACCAATGCCGATCAAACCACCGAAAACCCTCGATCAAACCGATACACGGCTCACTTTTGATGCAAAGCGCAGAGGTCTCGAGGGTTTTTCAGCAAACTGTTAGAGCAAGCAGCCCGAGTCCAACTTAACGCTGCTTGCCCGAGCGTGGTGGATTTGAAGTTCCTCGGGTTTCGCCGCGCGCCCTTTAAGGAACTTCAAATCCAAAAAACCACGGCTGCCGATTCCCTAAAACAGGGCCGCGAACTTCAGCGCCAATTCGTTGCCCGGCTTGACGATGCCCAACACCGCCTCCAGAAATACCACGACCCAAATCGACAACACCCACGGCCGCGCGCCCTTGAGGCCGGCGGCCATTTGCGCGTTCTCGTCGTCGTTGATGGCGCCCTTCGCCAGCGCCTGCAGGCCGACGATGAAGCCCGGCAGGTGGCGGCGGATCATGACGCCGGCGAAAATCAAATAGGCGAACAGGCCCACTTTCGCCGTCAGCCACGGCGTGTCAGGGAGCCGGTCGGTGGCCACTGTATAGATGACAGAGGCGACAATTCCGGCGATCAAGACGCGGCGCAGCCAGAAGTCGACGGTGCCCAAGGTCTTGGACAGCGCGCTGCCGTGGCTGAAGTGCATGTAGATCACCATGAAACACCACACCGGCGCGAGAATCCACAGCGCCACCATCTGCCCCGGATAATGATCGATGCCCTGCAGGCTGGCCAAGGTGCCGCCGATGGTCAGCATCAGCGTCATGCAGATTCTGGGGATCAGGTCGAGATCCATCATGATCTTCGCCGCGACCCGGCGCGTCTCGACCGAATACTTGGGATTGATGGTGAAGCCGCTCGAGTAAAAGACGCCGACGTCGCCGCCGAGCCAATACACAAAGCCCAAGACGTGCAAAATGATGAACAGATCGTACGCGAATTCGGTCATGGCGGGTCCCCTGAAAGCCGTGCCGCCATCATGCCGGATGTGAATGGCGGTGCGCCACCAAAAACTGCGGGTTGCGCCCGCTCGCAAAAAACCAGCCGCCACGCTTCGCTCGGCAGCGCACCAGTTTCTGTAAGCTCGTTTCACTCGCCAACAGAAACTCGGCGTGGCGCCCACTCGGGCCGCAAGCGCGGCCCTCCGTGGCGCTCAATTTTTCTTAGTGCGCTCTGCGCACTAAGAAAAATTGGCGTCCCCGATGCGATTTGAACGCACGACCCCCAGATTAGGAATCTGGTGCTCTATCCAGCTGAGCTACGGGGACTAAACCAATCGCCATCACGCTTCGCATGTATATATCAGGCTCGCCAGGGCGGGACTAGATCGCGGCACTAGTTTGGAGCGGGCGCCGGCGCGAGGGTCACCTCCGCCGGCCAATCGCGAAAGTGGCGCGCCAGGGCGGGCAGGTCGGCCGCGTCGAGCGGCAGCAGCAGCGCGGTCATGCCCCGGGGCCCATGGGCCCGCGAGCGGTGCCCGTCGCCGGTTTGGTCGAGCACGATCAGCACGTCGCCGGCCTTGAGCGTGGTTCGCTCGGGCGCCGCGCGGTTGACCTCAATGTCAAGAAAACCCTCCAGGATGACCGTGATGCCGAGCTTGGGCGTGGTGTGCCATGCGCCCTGGCGCTCGCGCCGGCCGGTCACGAGCGTGGCGCCCGCGCCGGTGGGGAGATTCACGCGGAAGGGGTCGCTTTGTGATTCATGCAAGCTGATCGGCACAATCGTCGTCGTGCCATCGCCGCGGGTGCGCAGGCAGTAGATCGTCATGGCGTGGCGCAAGCCGGATTCTTGTTGGTCGAATTTGCCACGTCAAGTGGAAGGCCACTTCTCGGGCAAATTCTCCTAGTGCACCCGCACCGGGGCGAGATTGTTCTGCATCACCGCGCCCCAGGCCTGCTCGAAGGTCGCGGCCGCGCCCAGCGTGTCGCCGGTGGCGGCGTGAATGCTCCAGCCCGGCGCGTCGTTGACGATGGCCGGGCGGATGTAGGCGATCTGGTTGAGGCCGAGCCGCGCGAAGTCCACCGTTGTCGAGGCGATGGGGGCTGAAGCGAGCGCCGGCTTGGCCGCATCGGATTTGTCGCGGGTCTCGTTGTCGTTTGTCATGTCGTCCTCCTGACGCGGCGTTCAGAGCATTTTCCCGACAAGTGGGAACCGGTTGGCGTGGAAAATACGACCAAAAAGAAAGAGTTATTGAAGCTATGTGATTCGATTCGGTCGAAATTGACTCTAGTTCGGCTCGACGTCGATCGTCTTCGCCGTGGGCTTCTTGCCGTTGGCGCTCTTGATCTTCACTTGCGTCACCTTGGGCTGGGGCACGGGGCGTTCCAGGTCCACGTGCAGCAGGCCGTTGTTGACCTCGGCCCCTTTCACCTCGATGCCTTCCGCCAGCACGAAACTGCGGGTGAACTGGCGCGCGGCGATGCCGCGATGGATGAACACGCGGTTGGCCGCGTCGTCATGCTGCTTGCCGCGAATCACCAGCTGGTTGTCCTCGACGTTGACCGTGAGGTCGTCCTCGCCGAAGCCCGCGACGGCCAGCGTGATGCGCAGGCGGTGCTCGCCGGTTTGCTCGATGTTGTAGGGTGGGTAGCCCTCGGCCGCGGTCTTGGTGACCCGGTCCAGAACCCGTTCGATGTGGTCGAACCCCAGCAGCAGCGGGCTCGAGAAAACCGATACACGTGTCATCTGTCTCCTCCGTGAGCGAGACGTTTTCGTTTGCGCGATATCCGGGCGGCGAACCGGATTCCACTTCGCCTGACATCGCACGCTGCGTCGCCCGAATGTCGGCGCGACGAGGTATATTTTGGGTCCCCCAGGGCCCGCGTCAAGGGCAAAGGGGGGCATACAAATCACTGCTGTCATCCTGGGAATAAATCCCAGGACGACAGCAGTGATCGATCTGCGAGTCCCGCCCTCAACTCTCGAAAAACGGGGTGAGCGTGGCGTGCCAGTCCTTCATCGCCGGGGCCAGGTCGGCGGTGCGCGCACCGGGGGCGAGGGCCGCGCACTCGGCGCTCTTGGCATGGATCGGCTCCCATGTGGGCACGGCGAACAGCGCGGGCGTGTTGAGGCGCGCCAAGCGCTCGCGCATGGGGTAGGTCCACATCGCCGCGTAGGCCTTTTGGTATTGATCGCCGATCTTGAGCATCTCGGTGACGCGCAGGTGGATCATGCCCACGTCGATGGCGTTGTCGTTCCACAAAATGCCGGCCTTGGTTCGGTTGTACCACGGCCAGAACAGCCCCTGATCGCGCATGATCGCCCAGGCGGTGACCAGATGGCTGCCGTCCCACCGCGGCGCGATGGAGGGCGTGTAGTTGTCGAGCAAATCCTGCTGCTCCGCGCCCTCGTAGATGCCAACGCCCGCCAGCACGAGATGCTTGGTCAGTGCCGGCTTTTGAAAACTCATTTCCATGGCGATGGGCCCGCCGGAATAGCGCCCGATGACGTCCACCGCGTCGATGCCGAAATTCGCCAGGGCCTCGTTGACGATCTCGGCGTAGGCGGCCGAGGTGATCTTGGCCGGGTCGATGACGTTGTCGGACTCGCCGTTGCCGGGCAGGTCCAGCGCGATGATCGGCCGCGTGCCCAGCCAGGGGGCGAGGATGGGCTCCACCAACTTGCACGATCCGGCGGGGTCGTGCAGGGCGAGCACGGGGCGGCCCTTGCCCGCGAGGCTTCCGCGTGCGCGCAAAAATCCGCCGCGCGCCTTCAGGTAGAAATTCTGGATGCGTTTGGCATTGGGCGTGTGATCGTCGGGCGAGGGGCGCGGCGTGGGCAACGAAAGCTGCGCCAGTTTTGGCTTGGCGGCTTCCACCTGCACCTTGAATCGCGTGGCCGGATCGCAGCGCAGGATGGTGAAGTTCTCCGGCAGGCCCTTGGCGATCAGCGCGTCGGTGTGGGGCAACAACACGCTGCCGGAATTGCGCACCATATGCACCGGCACGCCGACTTGGCGGGCGTTCTCCCAGGTCTCCACCACCATGGCGGCCTGGTAGGCCTTTTTATAGCCGGGCCCCGCGCGCAGGTAATCGTTGACGTGCTGCTGGATCGCCGCGGGCGCGGCGACGTCCACCGCCAGGCGATCTTGCTTCGACACGGACTGCCACGGGAAGAACACCGACAGGTGCCGGCACATATCCCAGATCTTGACGAGGTGCGAGCCGTCGCGCACCGGCGTGATGTCTTGAAAATAGCCCGTGGCCACGTGGTCACCCGCCGCGCCGCCGAAATCGCCGTTGGCATCCAGCAACAGCAGCGCCGTGCGCCGCGGATACTTGCGGGCGAACTGGATGCCGATTTGCGCGCCCGTGGCCGCGCCGTACACGCAGGTCCGCGCAATCCCGAGCGCATCGAGGATGTCGGCCACGGCCTCGGCGTAGCCCCACAGGTCGGTGGGGTCGGCGACGATGTCGTCCGACAGTCCGTAGCCCGGCGTGTCGAGCGCGATGCAGGTGAAGATCTCGGAAAACGCGGCGATGGCCGCGCTCATGCTCGCCGAGGAATTGGGCGAGGGATGCAGGATGATCAGCGGCGGTCCCGCTCCGCTCTTGGGCCCCGCCCGCCGGTAATGAACCTGGCGGCCATCGGCCAGCGGCAGAAAATGCTTGGTGATGATGATGTCGCCCGCCATGCCCCACACGAATCAGAAACCGATGGGCGATCCTAGCCTAATCCGGGGCTGGGTGAAGGGCGGCGAGCACCCTCGGCGCACCAAACCAAGAATGTCATCGTCGGGCTTGACCCGACGATCCAGAATTTTTTGGTTTTTACGGCAACAGCCGCACAGTGACGCGCGACAAACCAGACAACTCTGGATTCTCGGCTTTCGCCGAGAATGACAGTTGGGGGTAGGCGCGCGGCCCGCGCCGAACACGGCCCCGCTTACTTCGCCGCCACCTGCTCCACGGGCTTTAGGCTCTTCGACAGCACGCTGTCGATGGCCTGCACGTAGGCCTCGACGATGGGCGCCTTGTACTTGCCCACGGGCAGGCCGTTGTAGATCACCTCGGTGTTCTCCACCTTGAAGGTGCGCGTGTAGGGCACGCTCCAATCGGGATAGTCCACGGGCTGGTAGATGTCGTAGCCGGGGAAGCCCTCGAAGTTGAACATGGCGTGGCTGAACATGGTGTCGGTGTTCTCGGCGAAGAACTCGATGGGCAGGTTGACGACGTAGTCGTAGCCCGCCTTGATGCCGTCCCAGAACGCCTTGTTGGTGGACAGGTACTTGCCCTGGGGGTCGCTGTGGGGGTCGGCGAAGTGGTCTTGCGCCAAGACCACTTCCGTTTTCGGGAACGGCCACTTGGCCATCTCGTCCTTCACCGCCTGCGCCATGCCGTCGCGGTAGGGCGGGGCCAGCTCGATTCAAGCCTCGTGGGGCACCTTGTCCCAGGCCATGCCGTGGACCGAGGCCACCACCTTCACCTTGGCGTCCTTGGGGAAGGTGGCCAAGCGCTCGCGCAGCATCTCCAGGTAGGCCTCTTTCAGCACCGGAAACTCGCCCAGCTGCGGCGTGATGATCATCTTGATCTTCTTGCCGTGTTCTTCTTCCCACTCATGGATGTAGTGCATTGTATGCTTGATGGCGCCGTTGAACTCCTCGTGGTGCGAGTAAATCGGGCGCGGGGCCGCCATCACCACGGTCTCGACGCCGCCATCGAGCATGTCGCGCAACTGCTGGCGAGCCTGTCCCGGGGTCTCGGCGCTGACGAAGCGGAAGGGCACGTCGCCGTACTTGGCCCGGATCTTGTCCATGGCCGCCGCGACGATCTCCCACTCGCCGGCTTCGTGGGGCACGCGGCCGTCCATGAAGCCCTTGCCCTTGCCGTAGTAATACACCTTGGCCTTGGTGATCAGCTTGTTGGCCGGCGTCGGCATGCCGCTTTTGCGCCCAGCGTAGAGGAAATAGCCGTGGTCGAAGTGCTGCGTCGGGTTGGGCGGCACCCACTGCACTTCGCCGTTCCTGTGCTTGTCGATGTACTTGATGCCGTCGACGTCCATCTCGCTGCCGTGGAAGTCCACCAGCGTGGTCGGCGTGAATTCCTTGAACTCGTAGAACTTCTCGGGGTCCAGCAGCACGACGCCGCGATCGGCCATGGCCATGTTGCGGATCGGCCAGGGGATGTACTGCGAGGGCTTGAGCGCCAGATTGTAGAAATCCTCGATGCGGAAGCGTTCCGGCATGATCAGCCCCGAGACGAAGATGCCCACCTTGCCCACGGGCGTGGTGTCCTGGGTCTTGTAATAGGTGAAATAGTTGGGCTCCTTGAGCTGCGGCGGGATGCGGTTCATGTACCAGAACGTGCCGTAACCGCCGGCGCCGAGGACGACGGCCAATCCGACGATGCCAATGGCAATGCGCTTTAAAGTCTTCATGACCGTCTCCCTCAAATTCGTTGATCAACCGGCGACGCGGTAGCGCCGCAGGCCCGCGAAGGCCGCCGTCGTCAGGCCCGCCACCACCAGCAACAGCCCGATCAAACTCGGCGCCAGGCGGCCAAGCACCGCGCCCAAGGATTCCTCGGCGTAGGAAAAACGCGGGATGCGGTCGTAGTCGGCGGTGGTCAGCGGTTCCCGCTTGAGGAACTTGGCGGTGAAGAACTCCTGCCAGGCGCGGTGGAAGGCGAAGACCTGATCCATGAAGTGCGCGTAGCGGCCCGGCCCCGTGCCGGCGATATCGTTCATCGCCCGCTGCATCATGATGGCCGGCGAGAGGTATTGGAACCGCGCGACGGTGGCCTCCTGGGCGTCGAGCTGGGCCTGGAAGCGCTGGTACAGCGGCAGCACGGCTTTCTCCACCGCCGCGCTGTTGGCCATGGCGAGCGTGAGAAAGTCGTTGGCCTTCTTGTCGCCGTCGGGCACCAGCTCCAGGTGATCGTAGTAATACTGGTCGAGCGCCTGCATGCGTTCGAACTCGGCCTTGGTCTGGGCCTCGCGCGCCGCCGTGGTGAAATCGAAGCGCGAGGGCGCCGGGTACAGCGTGGTGGCCAGCAGGCTCACCAGGGTCGGCACCACCACCACGAACAGCAGCCAGCTTCCGGCGAGAACGATGCCGTTGGTGGCCGAGCCCGCGCCGCGCGCGTTCACCAGCACGGCCAGCGCGAACCAGAACAGGCAATAAAGCACGGTGGCCCCGAACCACAGCGCGAGGCGCACCAGCGTATCGGCATTGGCAAGATCGCCGCCGGTGGCCGCCACCGCGCCCAGCCCGAAGGCCAGCACCACGGCGATCATGACGACCAGGCGCGAGATCAGCTTGGAGGCCATGAACTTGGCGAGCGATATCGGGTGCGCCAGCACCATGGCCAGCGTGCCGCGTTCCTTCTCACTCGAAAGCAAATCGTAGCTCATGGCGAGAATGAAGATCGGCATCAGGAAGATGACCACGAAGGCCACGTCGAAGCCGCCGGTTTTCAGGTTCACCGGGTTCTCGATTTCGTTCTCCTTGGTCACGTCGACGACATTGCGCATGTTGACGGGAATGTAGGCGAGGTTGATGTCGCTCTGTCCGATGGACAGGGCCGCCAGGGCGGTGGGTGGCAGCACGGCGTAAGCGGCGGTCTCGCTGCCCACGGCGCCGGCGTTGGTGGCCTGCGGCGGGCCCTCGCCGGGGGCGTGGTTGACGGCGGCGAATTCCAGCGTGCCGCCCGAGGCCTTGACCTTGGCCTCGTACTTGGCCAGGTCGGCGCGCATCCGGTCGCGCAGCGACTGCTCGTAGCCGCCGATGGCCTGGCCGCCGGCGCTATTGCGCGCCACGGTGTTGGACGCGCTCCAGGCGCCGAACACGACGGCGGCGATCAGCAGCAGCAACACCCACACCAGGGCGGGCGTCTTGGCGAGAACGCGGGTCTCATGGCCGACGATGGTGGCATACATGAGTGGCCTCCTTCAGCGGACATCGAGACGGAAACGACTGGCCGCGAACAGCGCGAAACCAAGTGCGGCCAGCAACCACGCGAACAACAGGCCCAGGCCGCCGCCGTATTCGGCCAGAACCGCGCGCACGTCGGGCGGCGCGTAGGCAAAGGGCGGCACGATGGCGAACACCTCCTCGTCGGCGGTCATGTAGTTGGACGAGTTGGACACGCCGTTGAGATCGACCGCGGCTTTCGACAAATAACCGTTCATGCGCTCCACCATGAGCCGGCGATGGCTCTCGGCGGCTTGGGTGTAGGTGTCGTGGTGCAGCAGGTCAGAGCCCGCCAGGCCCATGGAGGCGGACGTGAGCGGCAGGACCGGCGCGAACACGCCCAGCGCGTCCTGCAGGCGGCGTTGGGCCATGTAGGTGTCGCGCAAGGAATTGTAGTGGTGATCGAACACGACGTGGTCGAATTCCTCCAGCTTCTGCATGCGCAGGGCGGGGAAGTACATCGGCAGCTTCATGGGGCTTTCGACGTTGTATTGCGCCATCAGCTCGCGCACGTACTTGCCGAACTTGGCGGCCGTGGGCACGCCGTCGAGCCCGCGCACCTGATCGGCCTTCATCTCGGCCTGAAACTCGCCCAGCGACGGCGAGGGATGAACAAGCTTGGAAATCTCGGCCGCGGTCTTGGGCGCCAGGAACACGCTGAAGGCCCAGAAGCCCACCAGCACGATCAGCGCGTTGCGCGGCGCGCCCAGCAGGGCCGACACGCCCAGCGTGAGAAACAGGAAGATCAGGCCGTAGGCGCCGTAAGCCAAGGCCAGCACGCCCACGCGCGCGCCCAGGTCCGGCGCGGCCGAGACGTCGAGGGCCGCCAACACCGCGGTACCCACGGCCAGGCACGGCACGATCGCCAGCATCGCCGCCCCGCCGATGCCCAGCGCCTTGCCCCACATCAGTTCCTGCCGGCTCACGCCCATGCTCATGAGCTGGCGCAAGGTGCCGCGCTCGCGCTCGCCGGCGAAGGCCGCGAAGCCGAGGAAGATGATGAGCAAGGGCATCAGGATTTGCAGAATGGTGGCGCCGTTGATCTCGCCGAAGCGCGTCACCGCGCTCATGTCGTTGGCGGGCCGCGAGATCGCCAAGTTCTGCTTGTGCGCCTCCATGAACAGAAGATTGCCGGTGTAGGGCTCGATGCCGCTGTCGAAGAACGACAGGGAACCCGCCTGCTTGAAGGCGTAGTTGCCGTAGTGCGCGGCCGAGTGGGGGTTCTTGTCGCCCTGCTTGAGCCACTGGGTGTTGGAGGTGCCCTGGGCGGCGGCCTGCATCTCGGCATAGGCCGCGTAGCGCTGCCAGCCGCTGGCCAGCGCCGTCAGCAGCAGCAAGGCCATGATCGCCGCCGTCCACTTGAAGCGGCCGTCGCGCAAGGTCTCGGTGAACTCCTTGCGGGCGACGATGCCGATCATGCTCGGCGGTGACGGGCGCGTCAGACTGGCTTCGGCCATGGAAATTCTCCCTCTCATATTGGTCGCAATTTCCACGCCAAGTGGAAGACCACTTCTCGGGAAATTGCTCCTAGTGCATATGCTCCAGGTAAATGCGCTCGACGTCGGCGTGGCTGACCTCGTCGGTCGACAGCTCGCGCATCAGCTTGCCCTCGCGCATGATGCCGATGCGCGTGCCGGTCTCCTTGGCGCGGAACAGATCGTGGGTCGCCATCAAAATGGCCGCGCCGCCCTTCTGCAGTTGCTTGAGCAACTCGGAAAACTCGTTGCTGGCCTTGGGGTCCAGTCCCGAGGTGGGCTCGTCCAGCAGCAACGCCTTGGCCTGCTTGGCCAGCGCTATGGCCACGCCGACTTTCTGCCTCATGCCCTTGGAATAGGCCGAGACGCGCTTGTCGAAAGCGTCGTCCTGCAGGCCGACCTGTTTCAGGAAATTTTTCAGGTCCGCGTCGGTGTATTCGTCGTGGCCGCCGAGCTTGGCGAAGTAGGCCAAGTTCTCGAAGCCCGTCAGGTTGCCGTAGAGCATCACCGTCTCGGGGATGTAGGCGAGGAATTTTTTCGTCTCCAGCGGATGCTTGGTCACGTCCAGGCCGTTGACCGTGGCGGTGCCGCCCGAGGGGTCGATGAAGTTCAGAAACAGATTGATCGTGGTGCTCTTGCCGGCACCGTTGGCGCCCAGCAGGCAATAGATATCGCCCGACTTGATCGACAGATTGAGCCCCTTGAGGGCGTCAAGGTCGCCGTACTTCTTGCTCAGGCCCGTGGCTTCCAACACGATGGTCTCCTCCCCGCAGTCTTGGTCCTAATCTGCAAAGTCTGGAGGGTCGCAGCGTTCGAGTCAAGAAAATTGACCGAGCGGTCAGTTCTGCTAAGATGACCCCGCATGACCCGCACAGCCAAGACCGTTGCTCGACCCAAGCGCCCCGGCGCCAAGGGCGCCAAGCGCCAAGCCACCGAGGCCGCGATTGTCGCCGCCTTCGACCGGCTGGTGCGCCGCGACGGCTTGCGCAACGTCGGCGTCAACGCCCTGGTGAAGGAGGCCGGCGTCGGCAAGGGGCTGATCTATCAGTACTTCGGCGGGCTCGCGGGCGTGGTGAAGGCCTGGGGCGAGCAGAACAAGCTGTGGCCCTCCACCGCCGAGCTCATGGGCATTTCCGACGACGCGTTTTCCGGCCTGGTGCCTCGCGAGCAAATCCGCACCGTGGTGCGCAATCATTTGCGCGGGCTCAAGGCCAATCCGCTGAGTGTTGAAATTCTCGCCGACGAGTTGATGGCGCCCACGGAAATCACCGAGGCCCTGCGCGGCGCGCGCCAACGCCTGGGCCGCGAGCACGAAGCCATTCACGCCCACAATCACGCCATGCGCGATTACGACAATCGGTCGGTCGTTATGATCCTGCTGGCGGCGGCCAATTACTTCGCCATGCGCGCCGCCCGCGCGCCGCGCTACATGGGCGAGATGATCGACACGCCGGCAGGCTGGGCGGCGTTGCTCCAGCGCTTCGACCGCGTCATCGATCTCGCGCTGAGCGACGACGATGCCACCGTCGAGCGCGTCGACAACACCGCGCCCGCGCGCGCGGTTTAGACCTTGGCGCCGGCCTTGGGCAGCGCCAGCACCATCACCAACGCCGGCACCACCAATCCCGCCGCCACCAGATAGGGCGCGGTTGATCCCAGGGCCGCGAACACCACGCCCGAGAAGGCGGGGCCGACGATGCGGCTCAAGGCCGTGGCGCTCTGGTAGGCGCCCATGACGGCGCCGCGCTCGGTCTCGGCGGCCTCGTGCGAGACCAAGCTCGAGATGCTGGGGTTGAACAGCCCCGAGCCCGCCGACAGCACCGCGCAGGCGAGCAGGGTGGTGACCAGGTCGAAGGCGAACGACAAGCCGACGTAGCCGAGACAGAGCAACGCCAGCGCCGTGACGCATAAGTTGCGCTCGCCGAATTTTTTCGTCAGCGGGCCGATGGCCCCGCCTTGCACCACGACGCCGACCACGCCGATGAAGGTCAGCATGAGGCCGATGTCGCGCGGGCCGTAATCGAGCTTGGCGTCGGCCCACAGCGCGAAGATGGTCTCGAACTGCGCCCAGGCGGTGATGGCGAGAAAGCCGCAGATCATCAGCATCATCAAGGTGCGCCGGCCGAAGCCCGCGCGGATCTTGTCGGCGAACCTTATCTTGGGCGCCGCGGCCAGCTTGGCGCGGATCTCCGGGCTCAGACTTTCCTTCAGACCGAACTGCGCGCCCAGGGCCGCCACGATGGTGATGGCGGCCGAGACCATGGACGGCCAGAAAAAATCGGCCGTGGCCGCGTCGTTGCCGCCCAGCACGCCGCCGATGGCGGGCCCGAAAATGAATCCCAGGCCGAAGGCCGCGCCCAACAGGCCCATGCCCTTGGCCCGCGTCGCCGGCGTGGTGATGTCGGCCATGTAGGCCTGCGCCGCGCCGATGTTGGCGGCCATGACGCCGCCGACAATTCGACTAATTATGAGCATTTCCAAGCTCTCGGCATAGGCAACGATGATGTAGGAGGCGGCGAGGCCGTAACTGGTCAGCACCAGGACGGGCTTGCGGCCCCACTTGTCGCTGATGCGCCCCCAGATCGGGGCGGCCACCAACTGCGCGAGGGAATAGAGGCCCAGCACGATGGTGATGATTTCCGCGCCCACGCCGGTGCGTTCCACGATGAACGGCAGCAGCGGAATCAACAGGCCGAAGCCCACCAAGGAAACAAAGGTAATCAGAAAAATCGGCACCATGCGACGAACCGCGCCCGTGAATGTTCCGCGTGCTTAGGAAGCCCCGCGGCGTCTGGCAAGGTGCAATTCCCGTCTTGTCTCGCCTATGGCCTTGCGCACCTATGGCCTTGCCCGGGGCGGCATCCGCTCGATATGTATAAGGTCGTAACGCTCTGGAGGACTGCCCATCGCCGCCCTGGAACATTCCGGCGCCGCGCCGCTCAAGCGCGAGGTCGACGACCGCCCGCTCTATCCGGCGCTCGAGCCTTATCGTTCGGGCATGCTCGAGGTGGGCCGGGGCCATCGCCTCTATTGGGAGGAAAGCGGCAACCCGACAGGCGTGCCCATCGTGTTCCTCCACGGCGGACCCGGCGCCGGCGTGGCGCCGGCCTACCGACGCTTCTTCGACCCCACCCACTACCGCATCGTGCTGTTCGACCAGCGCGGCGCGGGCCGCTCGACGCCGGAAGCCGAGATTCAGGACAACACCACCCAGGCCCTCGTCGCCGACATCGAAGCCCTGCGCGCCAAGCTGAAGATTGAGCGCTGGCTGGTGTTCGGGGGGTCGTGGGGCTCCACCTTGGCGCTGGCCTACGGTCAGGCCCACCCCGAACCGTGCGTGGCCTTCATCCTGCGCGGCGTGTTCCTGTTCAGCGACGAGGAAATCGACTGGTTCATGCACGGCATGCGCCGCTTCTTCCCCGAGGCTTACCGCGCTTTCGCCCACGCCGTGCCGGAGGCCGAGCGCGGCGACCTGCTCGCCGCCATCTATCGCCGCCTGACCGATCCCGACCCGGCCGTGCACAAGCCCGCGGCGGCGGCCTGGTGCATCTATGAAAACGCCTGCTCGCGGCTGATCCCCATGGGCAACCCCACGCCGTCGCGTGAACCGGTGCGCACGAAACGTCAGCCCGAGTTGGATCCCGCCGCCGGCGGCTCGCTGGCCATGGCGCGCATCGAATGTCACTACATGATCAATCGCGGCTTTCTCGACGCCGGCCAACTTCTGGCCCGCATGAACGCGATCCTCAAGCACCCGGCCATCATCGTGCAAGGTCGCTACGACATGGTCTGCCCCATCGCCACCGCCGACCGCCTCGCCCAGGCTTGGCCCGGGGCCCAATATCGGGTGGTGGCCGACGCGGGCCATTCATCTATGGAGCCGGGCATCCGCGCCGCCCTGGTGAAGGCCACGGACGAGTTCAAGATCTACCGCTGAACCATCTCCCGCTGAACCCGGGCCCACGACTTCTGATGGAATACTAAAAGTTGTCATGAAACCCCGGGTTCATGGCGCGTGTTGTGCATAAGGCTGTGGATCACGCCGTGGCGCGGTCGCGACCTGTCAGAATTACCAGGGCTTTTTCGGCCTTACCTGTCAGTTCCAACAGGTCACCGGACCCCAGGCCTATGACACAAGGACGGGGTGTCGTGCTTCACGACACATTGCTGACAGTTCCATAACCCAACTCGCACCCCGCCGCATCCCGGCGGGGTGTTTTTTTGAGGAGCATTTGCCCGACAAGTGGGGACCGGTTGGCGTGGCAAATGCGACCAAGAAAAAGTGGAAAATTACGCCGCGCGGCGCGCGGTGCCGACCCAGTTTTTGGGCTTATGCGCGCCGTGGCAGAACCACACGCCGCCGTCGTCGCGCCGGAGGTGCTCGGCGAAGGAGGCGTCATCGGGCACGCCCGCGGCGCGCATGATGCCCTTGAGGTCCGCGTCGGCCCAGCCCATCCAGAAGGGCTCGCCGTTATAGCGCACCTGCCAGTCGTTCATGACCTGGTCGGCAAGCTTGAGATAGCCCGGCTGGGTTGGCACATCGACGTGGAAGGCCACGCCGCCGGGCTTGAGCACGCGCCACGCCTCGCTCACCCACTTCGGCAAGCCGCGTTGCGTGGTCTCGTGGCCGAGGATGTGCGAGACGACGAGGTCGAAGGACTCGTCGGGGAAATCCAGTTTGGTCGCGTCCATCTGCACGAAATGCACCGCCTGGCCCTCGGCCTCGGCGTAGGCGTGGGCCCAGCGCAACAGGCCCGGCGCGATGTCGACCGCGTAAACTTCGGCGTCGGGGCACAGCCGCTTATAGGACGGCGTATTGCGGCCCGTCCCGCAGCCCAGCTCGAGGATGCGCAAGGGCTTGAAGCCGGGGTAGCGCTCCTTGGCGACGCTGAGCACGAAATCGCCGCCCGACTGTCCGGCCACGGCCCGGCGGCCCTTGCCCGCGCTGTACATGAGCCCGCCGCCGTTGTAGCGCGCACCGGCGGTGATGTCGGTGGCGTTCTGCTCGAAGCAGAAGCCGCCGGGCTGGCGGTGAATCTCGGTCTTGGAAATGTTCTTGGGCAGATTGAGTTTGGGATTGAGCGTGAGCGAGCCCAGCTTGCCGGGCCGCGCGTTGTAGGTGTCGAAGGCCTTTTGCAGCCGCGCGAGATCATGATCGAGCACGCCGTCGACGATGTCCCACATCATGCCTTGGGAGACGTAGGTCATCGCCGCCCACGCCTTGTAGATGTGCGTGGCTTCCAGCGCGGCCTTGGCGGCCTTGCGGTCGGCCTTGTTGGTGTCGCTCAAGGGCCGTCCGGCCGCGCGCGCCAACTGCGGCGCGATCTCGGCGTCGAATTTGCGGCGAATCTCGGCGCCCATGGCCAGGTTGACGCGCTTTTTCAGTGCCACCATGAAGCCCACGCGCGCGACGTCGTCGTGGTTCAGATGCAAATTCATGTCGAGATCGTTGAACCCCGAGGTGTTGACCGCGCTGATGGTGCGACCCGGCATGATGTGCTCCTGACTCCCGATGGCCCCCGACGGCTGTCGCTTGGGGCCAGTAAACATTATTGCAATATTACCATTATGATAGGGGTCGAACCCAAGGAAAAATGCGGCCATGGTCGCCTGCCGCGCTTGTTCTTGGGCCTCGCGCTGACTAGGTTCCGGTTATGAAAACGCCATTCCGACCAACACTTGGCCTCGCCGCGCTGATCTCCTGTGGCGCTGTCCTGGCGCCGATCCCCGCCGCTCATGCCCATCCTCACGTGTGGGTCTTGGGCGAGGCGACCTTGCGCTTCCAGGACGACAAGCTCGCCCGGGTCGGCATGCGCTGGCAGTTCGACGCTTTTTTCAGCCAAGTGCTGACGGGCGATTTCGACACCAGCAAGGACGGCACCTTCGATGCCGCCGAGCTTGAGGCCATGCAGGCGCAGATTTTCACCAGCCTCAAGGACTACGGCTACTTCACCCACTTGCGCGTCGACGACGCCGAGACGACGTTCGAGGGTGTCGAGAATTTCAAGACCGCCACCGACAAGGGCGAGTTGATTTTCTTTTTCGATCTCGTGCCCAGCGCGCCGATCGACCCGCGCACGTCGCAAGTCCAGCTCGCGGTTTACGACCCCACGCTCTATGTCGACATCGTGCTGGGCGGCGAAAAACCCGTCACGCTGGACGGTCTCGCGGCGGGCACATGCTTGTGGGAATTCAAGAGCGGCGACGACATCTCGGCCAACGACGCCTTCATGACGCCGCAGGTGATGAAGCTGAACTGCCCAAGTTAGAAACTAAATAAGCCCGTTTAGCTCCAGCGCGCCGCCGAACAGCAAGCCGCCCATCAGCATCACCGCCAGGGAGCCCGCCACTGCCAGCGCGCGATTGGCATGGGCGCGCCAGGGTGCGGCGTTGTGGGTTCCGCCCGCGATGGACTTGCGCAGCATGATCGCGCCGATGCCCAGCGCCGAAATGGTGATGGCCACGCCGAGGGCGATGAAGAATGCCGCCGCCACGCCCAGCAGAAACACGCCGTTGGCCAGCGAGAACAGCAACACCAGGATCGAGCCGGTGCAGGGCCGCACGCCCGAGACCACGCCCACGGCGATCACCTCGCCGTCGCGCCCCGCCAGCGCCCGGCCGGTTTTCGCCAGCCAGCTTTCGCGGGCCGACGCGCCGCCGTGATCGTGGTGGTCATGATGATGGTGGTCGTGGCCATGATGGTCGTGGTGGTGGTCGTGATCATGCGCATGATGATCATGTTTGGCATGGTCGTGCTCGTCATGGGCCGCGCCCGTCTCGTCGAACGTGCTGGCCGGCGGGCCGTGATCGTGGGCGAAGGCCTCGCGGCCGGTGACCGCGCAATAGGTCATGTAGGCGCCGATCAGGAAGATCACGCCGTAGCTCGCCAGTTCCAGCCAGTTGGCGTCGCTCATCACCTGCATCTGGCTGCGCCCGACCGCCACGGCCAGCAGGCCCACCACGCCGATGGCCACCACGGCCTGGGTGGCGGCGATCACCGTGCCCATGAGAATGCCCGTCTTCAGCGGCGCTTGCTTGGCGGTGAAATAGGACGCCACCACCATCTTGCCGTGGCCGGGCCCGGCGGCATGAAGCACGCCGTAGAGAAAGCTCGCCAGCAACACGGTGACGGCCGCGAGCCAACTGCCCTGGGCGCTGGATTCGCGCAGCTTGCTGCCGAGAAAACGATTGAGCTCGCGCTGCCAGTCGGCGATCTGGCGAAACACCGCGCGCACGGGCGCGGGCAAGCTGATGCGCGGCGGCGCGGCAGGTTCCTCGCCAAGGCCGGGCTGGGCTTGCGGTTGGGTCGCCGGCGCGTTGCGCGCCCCGAAGGGATTCTGCTGGGCGGCCGCGGTGATGGACCACGAGCCCGCCAGCGCCAAGACGATCAAGCCAATCCGCAGCATGTCCGATTACCGATCCGTTTCCAATTCAGGTCATGAACGGCCATGATACACCTTTATATAGGGCTTCTGTCCAACCTACTGGTCCGCGTCCATGACTGCGATCCTCGTCCCTCACGCCAAACTCCGGGCTCTTGTCGCGACCCTGTTCGAGAAGGCCGGCAGTCCCGCCGCCGACGCGCGCCGGGTAGCCGATCATCTGGTCGACGCCAACTTGGCGGGTCACGACAGTCATGGCGTGCAACTGGTCAAGCGCTACATCGAACACATCCAGAAAGGCCTCTGCCGTCCGGGCACGAAGGCCACGTGCGTGGCCGACAAGGGCGCGGTTCTGCAGTTCGACGGCGGGCGCGGTTTCGGCATTTGCGTGGCGACCGAGGCCATGACGGCGGCCATGGCGCGCTGCGCCACAACCGGCATTGTCCTGATGACCTTGCGCAATGCGCACCACATCGGGCGCGTCGGCGCCTATGCCGAAATGGCCCTGGCGCAGGGCCTGATTTCAATCCACTTCGTCAACGTCACCGATCATCCGCCCATGGTGGCGCCCTTTCGCGGTCGTGACGCACGCTTCGGCACCAACCCGGTGTGCATCGGCATTCCCGGCACGGCCAGGTCGCCCGCCCTGCTGCTCGACATGGCCACCAGTGCCGTGGCCGTGGGCAAGGTGGTGGTGGCCAAACAGGCGGGTCAGCCCGTGCCCGAGAACGCGGTGATCGACGCGCAAGGCCAGCCCACCACCGATCCGGCGCGCTACTTCGGTCCGCCCCAGGGCGCGCTGCTGCCCTTCGGTCTGCACAAGGGCTACGGCTTGATGCTGGCGGCGGAGATTCTCGCGGGCGTGATGTCGGGCAACGGCACGATCCAGCCCGGCACGCCGCGCTTGGGCAGCATCATGAACAACATGTTTTCGATCGTCATCGATCCGGCGCAGTTGGCCGATCCGGCCTGGGCCGGCGGTGAACTGGATGCGCTGATCGCTTACCTCAAGGCCGCGCCCACCCAGGACGGCGCGCCGGTTTTGGTGGCGGGCGAGCCCGAGGCGGCGACACGGCGCGAACGCGAGGCCAAGGGGATTATGTTGCCGAGCGGCACGGTGGCTGAGTTGGAGGCTGCGGTCGCGCTGGTTGGTCTAAAGGCTGAACAAGTCAGGGGAATTGGCGTATGAGCCCAGGACTCGACCAGGCACCACGATTTCATCGAATTGTTACAGAGAGTTACCAGCCTTCGGTGGTCAGGTAACCCAAGCAGGGCTATAAAACGTATCAAAGCGAGCCGAATACAACCGGGATTCGGCGTTAAGTATCTGCTGTTTCAGCCTTTTTTGGTTCCGCGCGACTTACATTCGCGCGAATCAGCTTTGGCGGAAGAAACGTTTAACCCCGGCAGCCCGCAAGAAAAGAAATACCTGGTCGATGATGCGCTTTTTAAGGCCCCTGTTCGTTGCTCTGGTCGTGCTCGCGGCGGCGGGCGGCGCTTACTATTACTACACTGCCATTTTGAACCCCGTTGCCGAGACGCCTGCAGCCTCGACTGGCCCGGGCGGCGCCATGTCCCCGGGCACCCAGGCCTCGGGCCGTCCGCAAGGTGCCGGCACCATGCCGCCGGGGGCCGCGCGCGGCGGTCCGCCGTCCGGCATGGCCGGGGGAATGGGCGGCGCCATGGGCGGTGGGCGTCCGATGCCCGTGGTGGTCGCGCGCGTGACGGAAGAAATGTTCGGCGAGCGGGTGGAAGCCATCGGCACCACGTTTGCCAATGAGTCGATCACCGTCAGCGCCAAGGTCACCGGCATCATCCGCAAAGTCGATTTCGACGACGGCCAATACGTCGAGAAGGGCACCGAGATCGTCGCCATCGACGCGGGCGAGGCGGACGCGCGCCTCAATGTCGAACTGGCCAACCTCGACGAGCAGCGCAAGGAACTCGACCGCATCCAGGGCCTGGCCAAATCCAACAACGTCTCGCAGTCGCGCCTCGATCAACAAATCTCGGCCCTGCGCAAGGCCGAGGCCAACGTCGCCGCGGCGCGCGCGCGCGTGGCCGATTACCGCATCGACGCCCCCTTCGCCGGCGTGCTCGGCACGCGCAAGGTCAGCGTCGGCGCGCTGGTCTCGCCCGGAACGGTGATCACCACGCTCGACGACATCTCGACCATCAAGCTCGATTTCGCGGTGCCCGAGAATTTCCTGGCGACGCTGCGCCCGGGGCTGGCCATCGAGGCGACCACCACGGCCTACGACAACGAAGTCTTCAAGGGCGAGGTGGTCTCGGTCGACAGCCGCGTCGACGTGGCGACCCGCTCGGTCGGCATCCGCGCCGCGATTCCCAATCCCAACGCGCGGCTCAAGCCCGGCATGTTGATGGTGGTGGACCTGATCAAGGACAACCGCCTGTCGCTCATGATTCCCGAGCAGGCCATCCTGCCGGAAAACACGAAGACGTATGTTTTCGTCGTCGGCGCCGACAACACCGCCGAGCGCGTCGAGGTCACCACCGGCCGGCGCCGCTACGGCGAGGTGGAAATTCTCGACGGCGTGGCCGCCGGCGATCTGGTGATCGTCGAGGGCACGATGGATTTGCGCCCGCGCTCCAAGGTCGAAATCTTGAACCAGGATAAAATCAAGCAAGGCCCGCCCTCGGCCGATATGCGCGGCTCCCTGCGCAGCCCGGGCTAGGCGAACCAATCACGTCGGGGTGAGCGATGTTTCTATCTGATTTCTCGATCAAGCGTCCGGTCGTCGCCGTCGTGGCCAGTCTGCTGCTGGTGGTGTTCGGCACGTACGCCCTGACCCAGCTCTCGATCCGCGAAACGCCCAACATCGACCGCCCGATCGTCTCGGTGCGCGTGATTTATCCGGGAGCCTCGTCCGACATCGTCGAGACCAAGATCATCCAGGTGATCGAGGACCAGATCAGCGGCATCGAGGGCATCAAGTCGATTTCCTCGGCCGGCCGCGACGCCATGGGCTGGATCACCATCGAGTTCGATCTCGACCGCGACATCGACGCCGCCGCCAACGACGTGCGCGAGCAGGTCAGCCGCGCCGGCGCGCGCCTGCCGCCCGACGCCGAGGCGCCGGTGGTGCAGAAGGCCGACCAGGACGCCGAGCCGATCATCTGGATCAACATTTTCTCGCCCAACCGCTCGCCCATCGAGATCTCGGACTACGTCGACCGCAACGTGCGCGACCGCATCTCGGCGGTGGAGGGCGTGGCCTTCACGTGGTTCGGCGGCGAGCGCAAGCGCGCGCTGCGCGTGTGGCTCGACCGGCGCGCCATGGCCGCGCGCAGCGTCACCGTGACCGACATCGAGAACGCGCTCAGGCGCGAGAACGTGGAATTGGGCGCGGGCCTGCTGGAATCGGAGAACCGCGACTTCACCTTGCGCACCGCGCGCAGCTACCAAACGCCGGAAGATTTCGCCCAGCTTGTCATCGCGCGCGGGCCCAACAATTATCTCGTGCGGTTGTCCGAGGTGGCCAAGGTCGAGATCGGCGCCGAAAGCGAGAATTCAAGCTTCCGCGCCAACGGCAATGCCGCCGCCGGCATCGGCGTGGTCAAGCGTCCCGGCGCCTCGACGCTGGCGGTCGCGGCCGCGGTCAAGGCCGAACTGGAGCAAGTGAAGAAAACCCTGCCGCCCGATCTCGACGTCGCCATCTCGCAGGACTCCTCGCTCTACATCTCGGCGGCCTTGCGCGAGGTGGGCTTCACCATGGCCATCGCCGCCGTGCTGGTGCTGATCGTGATCTACCTGTTCCTGGGCACCCTGCGCGCGGCTTTGATTCCGGCCGTGACCGTGCCCATCAGCCTGACCGCGACGTTCATTCTGCTCTGGCCGATGGGCTTTTCGCTCAACATCCTCACGCTGCTGGCCATGGTGCTCGCCATCGGCCTGGTGGTGGACGACGCCATCATCGTGCTGGAAAACGTGCACCGGCGCATGAAGCGCGGCGAGCCGGCGTTGCTGGCCGCGTTCCGCGGCACCCGCCAGGTCGGCATGGCGGTGGTGGCCACGACTTTGGTTCTGATCGCCGCCTTCGTGCCGATCACGCTGCAAACCGGCACCGTCTGGCGCCTGTTCACCGAATTCGCGCTCACCATGGCTGGCGCCGTGGCCTTCTCGATGTTCGTGGCCCTCACGCTGACGCCGGTGCTGTGCAGCAAGATCCTCACCAACAAGCTCGACGAGACCTTGGTGGCGCGCACCTCCATGCGGGCCTTCGAGAGCATGAAGGCGTTCTATCGCAAGAGCCTGATCCTGGGGCTCGACCATCCCTGGAAGGTCGTGGGGCTGTTCCTCGCGATCAGTGCGTCGACCGTCGTCATGTTCGAGTTCGTGGAAAAGGAATTCACGCCCAGCGAGGACCGCGCCACCATCAACATCATGATCCGCGCGCCGGAAGGCGCCAGCCTCGAATATACCGATCGCCAGGCCCTGGCCGTCACCGACATCCTCAAGGATTACTTGGGGAAGGGCGAAGTGGCGCGCATTCTACAAATGCTGCCCATGGGCGAGGCGGTGGCGGGGGCGTCGACCAACACCGGCAACCTGATCCTGCGTCTCGAGCGCTGGGAAGACCGCGACCGGTCGGCCCAGGAGATCCTGGCCGAGATCGCGCCCAAGCTGCGCCGCATACCCGGCGCGCAAATCATCCCCAGCGTCTCGTCCGGCATGGGCGGCGGCATGGGCGGCTGGGGCGGCGGCGCGCTGCAGATCGCCATCGGCGGGCCCACCTACGAAGACCTGCGCGTGTGGCGCGATCAGTTCATGACGGCGCTGCGCGAAAATCCGCGCCTGTTCGCGATCCGCTCCAACTTCAACGAGACCAAGGCGCAGATGCGCATCCGCATCGATCGCAACCGCGCGGCCGACTTGGGCGTGTCCATCGGCGCCATCGGACAAACGCTCGCCGTCATGCTGGGCTCGCGCAAGGTGACCAGCTTCACCGAGCGCGGCGAGGAATATTACGTCATGTTGCAGGGCCAGCTCGACGACCGGCGCACGCCCACGGACGTGACCAACATCTACGTGCGCTCGGATACCACGCGCGAGTTGATCCCGCTTTCGAGCCTGGTGACCATCGAGGAATACGCCGGTCCCGATTCGCTCAACCGCCTCGACCGCATGCGGTCCATCACCATCATGGCCAATCCGGCGCCGGGTTACTCACTGGGCGAGGCGGTGGAGGACATCGACAAGGTCGCCAAGGCGACGTTGCCGCCGGCCGCGCGCGTCACCTGGCGCGGCGAGGCCGCCGAATTGGCCGAGACCAACACCCTCATGTTCCTCGCTTTTGGCCTGTCGCTGCTGGTGGTCTATCTGGTCATGGCCGCGCAGTTCGAAAGCTTCATCCATCCGCTCGTGATCATGATGACGGTGCCGCTGGCCGTGGCGGGCGCGCTCGGCGGGCTGTTGCTGTTCGGCGACAGCTTCAACCTCTATTCCCAGATCGGCATCATCGTGCTGGTGGGCTTGGCCGCCAAGAACGGCATCTTGATCGTGGAGTTCGCCAACCAGCTGCGTGACGCGGGCATGGAGTTCCGCGAGGCCCTGATCGAGGCCTCCACCATCCGCCTGCGGCCCATCGTCATGACCGCGCTGGCCACCGTCATGGGCGCGGTGCCCCTGGTGATCGCCACGGGCGCCGGGCACGAGGGCCGCGAGGCCATCGGCGTGGTGATCTTCACCGGCGTGTCCTTCGCCAGCTTCATCACGTTGTTGGTGATCCCGGTGTTCTATCAGCTGTTGGCCCGGCGCACCGGTTCGCCCGGCAAAGTGGCCGCGGAACTGGCGGACTACGAAAAGTCCTTCCCGACGCGGTCCTTCGGCAGCGACAGCGAACGCCAACCGGCCGAATAAAGGGCCCCCTTCCTTTCGCGCTCTTCACGGAACGCCGCCGCCCATGTGATAACATAGGGGTGTCGTTTGGGGGTTATCCGGCGTGAAAGAGAAAGAACTACGGTTGGCCTTGGTGTGCTACGGCGGCGTGTCGCTGGCCGTGTACATGCACGGCATCACCAAAGAGATTCTTAAACTCGTGCGCGCCT
Organism: Rhodospirillaceae bacterium; assembly: GCA_033763995.1. Classification (GTDB taxonomy): domain Bacteria; phylum Pseudomonadota; class Alphaproteobacteria; order Rhodospirillales; family Rhodospirillaceae. The sequence continues at coordinate 22,987 of JANRJL010000021.1, forward strand.
CGCGCGACTACCACACGTTTGCCAATCGCGAGGATCCCACCATCGGCTACGCCGACGTCGAGCGCCCGCGCGGCGAGCCCGCCGACACCGAGAAGGCCTATTTCGAGCTGATGCGCCAGATCGGCCGCAAACTCGACCTGCGCGTGGTGGTGGACATCATCGCCGGCGCGTCGGCGGGGGGCATCAACGGCATCATCCTGGCCCGCGCGCTCGCGCACGATCTCAAGATCGATCCCTTGCGCGACTTCTGGCTCAAGTACTCCGACGTGCGCGAGCTGATGCCCGCCCACGTCAAGGCCGGGCCCTGGCGCAAGTGGTATTTCCGGCCCTTCGTGTGGTGGTTCCTGTGGCGCTTCCGCCACGACTTCGGCGGCAACCGCGAGCTGCGCTCCAACGCCTCGATGTTCCTGCGCTCGCGCTGGTTCAAGCCGCCCTTCGACGGCTACACGCTGACGAAAGTGCTCTTCGACGGCTTCTCGGGCATGGGCGATCCCACCGAGCGCGGCAGTTCGCTCATCCCGGCCGGCCTCTCGCTCGACTTGTTCGTCACCATGACGGACTTCTACGGCTACATCACCGACACGCCGATTCACGATCCGCCGATCGTGCGCGACCGCGAGCACCGCCAGATTCTGAAATTCACCTACCGCCATTGGCCCAAGGGCCACGAGCAGTCCAACTTCGACCGCGAGAATTTGCCGGCACTGACCTTTGCCTCGCGCGCCACGTCGTCGTTTCCGGGCACCTTTCCGCCCATGCAGTTCAAGGAAATCGACCGATTGCTGGCCGAACGCGGGCTGAGCTGGCGCACGCGGGCGGATTTTCTCTACGACAACTTCCGTCCCTACTTGCTCGCGAACCTGAGCCCCGGCGACGCCGCCTTCATCGACGGCAGCGTGCTGAACAACAAACCCTTCGCCCACGCCATCGCCGCCATCGGCGGACGGCCCGCCTATCGCCACGTCGACCGGCGGTTGCTCTATATCGATCCCCATCCGCAGGGGGCCGAGAACCGCAACTGGGGCCGCGTGCCGGGCTTTTTCGAGACCATCAAGGGCGCCCTGTCGGATATTCCCCGCAACGAACCGGTTCACGACGACTTGGCCTGGGTCAACCGCTACAACATCGAGGTCAAGCGGCTGCAGACCATCATCGAAAGCGCCCGGCTGCATATCCGCACCATCGCCACCGCCATCGCCGGCGACGCCTTGGACGGGCCCCTGACCGGCGCCGACCTCGGCAAGTTCCGCGAAAAGGCCAACAATATCGCGCGCGCCGATACCGGCTTTGCCTACGAGGGCTACTTGCGGCTCAAGCTGGGCGCGGTGTTGGAGGATGTCTCGCACCTGATCGCCGAAATCTGCGGCCATGTGCGCGAGTCGAAAGAGGCCGAGCGCATCGCCACGCTGGTCAAGCGCTGGGCGGAGCTCAACGGCAACTCGCCCAGCTTCGATGAGTTGCTCAAGCCCGTCGATCCCAACGCCGGAACCCTGGCGCCGTGGGTCAAGTTCCTGCTGCGCTTCGACGTGAAATACCGCCAGCGCCGCGTGCGCTTCGTCATCCGCGGGGTGAATCAGTTCTACATGCGCCTCAACGCGCCGGAACTGGCGGACCTCAAGCCCGAGCACTTGGACCGCATCAAGGCGGGCCTTTACGACGCCTTGGGCTTTCTGCAGCCCATGACGTCCTTCGCCATGGGCGGCGCCGACGGCAAGGGCGCGCTGAGCCATGCCACCATCGAGAAGATCAAGCTGATGGTGGCCAAATTGTCGGGCGTGAACGAGCGCGATCCCGACGCCATCAAGACCCACGCGCATCTGCTGGAGGAAGGCTTGGCGCTGCTGGGCGACGACATGGCGCTGGAAAGCTACAACACCCGCACCGATGCGTTGCTGGTGGCCCTGCTCGACCTCGAGGCCGGCGGCCGCGAGTTGCCGCGCTCCGTGCGTCGCGATTTGCTCGAGCATTACATCGGCTTCGCGGTGTGGGACGTGCTCACGTTCTCCACCACCAACTGGCGCGACTTGAACGAGTTCGACGAAATCCGCGTCGACCGCCTCAGCCCCGACGACGCCCAAACCCTGCGCAAGGGCGGCGCCTCGGCGACCCTGAAGGGCGTGCAGTTTTATCACTTCGGCGCCTTCTTCAGCCTCGCCTACCGCCAGAACGACTATCTGTGGGGCCGCTTGCATGCCTCGGAGCGGCTGATTGACATCGTCATGGACGCCGCGCGCATCGAGGGCGCGACCGAGGGCATCGACGCCAAGGCCATCAAGAAATTGGCCTTCGGGCAGATTCTCGACGAGGAATCCAAGCACCTGGAAACCTGCGGCGAACTCATCGCCGAGCTGCGCCAAGAGCTGGAGCGAATCTGACGCCCCATGCGCACAGGCATCGCGCTTGCGGCGGGTCTGGCGGTGCTGATCGCGGCGCTGGCGTGGTTCGCGCGCGCGCCGGGGCCGACGACAGCCGACCAGACTGCGCTTCCCGCAGCGACGTCCCCCAAGACCTTGCGCGTCGGCCTGGTGTCGCTGCCGCCGGACCGCGGCTATCCCTATAACGCCACCGGCCAACCCACGATTTACACCTACCGCGCCATCTTCGACGGCTTGACCTTCGTCACCAAGGACGGGGTGGTCGAACCGGCTTTGGCGCTGAGCTGGACGCGCGCCGACGACCGCACGTGGCGTGTGAACTTGCGCGAGGGCGTGACGTTCTCCAACGGCGAAGCGTTCGACGCCGCCGCCGTGGTGTTCGCGGTCAATCATCTGCTCAGCCCCGCGGGCGCCACGGGGTCGGTGGCGCGCGAGTTGATCGGCATCGAATCGGCCCTGGCCGAAACGTCGTCGCAAGTGGTCTTCAAGACCGCCCGGCCCGAACCGCTGCTGCCCGCCGCCCTCGAACAGTTGCTGATCGTGCCGCCCGCGTACTTTCAGCGCGTTGGCCGCGAGGGCTTTGCCGCAGCACCCGTGGGCACGGGGCCTTTTCACGTCACCGCCTGGGGTCAGGGGCGCATCGATCTGGTGGCCTTCAAGCAGTCTTGGCGCGCGCCCAAGGTCGATGCGCTGGAGTTGATCGCCTTGCCCGACGTGTCGTCGCGCATTCAAGGCATTCTCGCCGGACAAATCGATATCGCCGTGGCGCTCGACGTGGAAAGCATCGCGGCCCTCACGGCGGCGGGCGCCACTTACAATGTCGATCACACGCCCAGCACTTTGGCGCTGTCGTTCATCCTCACGCAATTGCCGCCGGGCCATCCCCTGTCGGACAAGCGCGTGCGCCAGGCCTTGAACCATGCCGTCGACAAAGAGGCCTACATCCGCACGCTCATGGGCGGGCTCACCACGGCGGCCGCCCAGCCTGCCACCGCCATTGCCATGGGTTACAATGCCGATCTCAAGCCCTATGCCTATGACCCCGACAAGGCCAAGCGGCTGTTGGCCGAGGCGGGCTATCCCAACGGCTTCGAGTTCGTCGCCGAAATCGTGCCCAGCGGCGGCACGTCATTGTCCGAGACCTTCCAGCAGGTCGCCGCCGACCTGGCCAAGGTGGGCGTGGCGATGACCATTCGGTCCATCACCGTGCCGCAGTTGGTGCGCGGCGTGCAGCAAGGCGAGTGGAGCGGCCAGGCCTTCGTGTTCAATTTTTCCTCGGAACGCACCACCGATGCGCTCCGCGCCTTGAGACTGCATTCGTGCCTGCGCCCGGCGGCGTGGTACTGCGACCGCGCGCTGACGGCCAAAATCGAGCAGGCCTCGGCCTTGGGCGATCTGGCCGAGCGGCGCCGGCTGACCGAAGAGATCGTGCGGGCCTATCACGACGAAGCCCCGGCCTTGTGGCTGCACGACATGATCATGATCGAGGGCTTAAGCAAGCGTGTGCGCGGTTACCGCAACGACCTGACGGTAATTTCCTATCACGCCATCGACCTTACCGATTAAGGCTTGATTCGCCGGAACCCATCGCCGAGATGTAAGCTGAACACTTGAGGTACACGATGCCCAAATGGATGCCCGTTGTCGTCGTCGTCGCCGCTCTCGCGGGTTTGGCCTGGTGGCTGAGCGATGGTCCGCGCGACGCCGCTGCTCCGTCCACGGCGGCCGTCGCAACGCCCGCGCCGACAACCAAATCCGCACCCAAAACCCTGCGCGTGGGCCTGGTGGCCCTGCCGCCTGAACGCGGCTATCCCTATAACTCCACCGGCCTGCCCACGATTTACACCTACCGCGCCATCTTCGACGGCCTGACGTTCGTGACCAACGACGGCGAGGTGCTGCCTTACCTCGCCACGGCCTGGAAGCAGGTCGATCCGCTCACCTGGCGCTTCACGCTGCGCGAGAACGTGACCTTCTCCAACGGCAAGCCCTTCACCGCCGATGCGGTGGTGTTCGCCGTCGAACATTTGCGCAGCCCCGAAGCCAGCACCGACGCCATCGCGCGCGAACTGGTGGGCGTGCAATCGGCCGTGGCCGAAAGTCCCACCAGCGTACTGTTGAAAACCAGCCGGGCCGAGCCGCTGCTGCCCGCGGCCTTGGAACAGCTCCTGATCGTCGAGCCCGAACATTTCAAGGCCGTCGGCAAGGAGGGCTTCGCCGCCGCGCCCATCGGCACCGGGCCGTTCATGGTCAAGACCTGGAGCAACGCCAAGATCGAATTGGACGCCTTCAAGGGCTCTTGGCGCGCGCCCAAGGTCGATGCCTTGGAACTCATCGCCGTGCCGGAAACCTCGGCGCGGGTGCAGGGCATCTTGTCCGATCAAATCGATCTCGCCGTGGCCATGGGCCGCGAGGACGTGCTGGCCTTGGACGCGGGCGGCGCGGCTTTTACCGTCACGCCGTCCAACAGCGTGCTGGCGGTGACCTTCATCCTCTCCAAGTTGCCGCCCGGACATCCGTTGCTCGACAAACGCGTGCGCCAGGCCCTCAACTATGCCGTCAACAAGCAGGCTTATATCGACGCGCTGTTCGGCGGGCTCACCCAGGCCGCGAGCCAACCCACGACCAAAAGCGGCTTCGGTTACGATCCCACCATCGCGCCTTATCCTTATGATCCCGAGAAGGCCAAGGCGTTGTTGGCGGAAGCAGGCCATCCCAAGGGCTTCGAGTTCACGGTGGAACTCACCCCGGCCGGGGGCACGGCGCTGTCGGAGACCTATCAACAGGTCGCCTCGGACCTGGCCAAGGTCGGCGTCAACATGATCATCCGCGCCATCACCGTGCCGCAACTGGTGCGCGGCGTGCAGACCGGCGAATGGAGTGGCCAGGCCTTCAACATGAACTTCTCGGCCGAACGCACCACCGATGCCTTGCGCCCGGTGCGCCTGCATTCGTGCCTCGGCATGGCGCCGTGGTATTGCGATAAGGGAGTCACGGCCAAGATCGAACAGGCCTACGCCACCGCCGACCTGGATGCGCGCCGGGCCCTGACGCAGGAGATCATGCGCCACTATCACGACGAGGCGCCGGTGATCTGGCTGCATGAGGTGGTGCTGTTCGAGGGCATGAGCAAGCGCGTGCGGGGTTACCGCAACGACCATACCGTCATCAGCTATCAGAACATCGAACTGGTCGATTGACATGACCGCCGCCGACACCGCACCGCTGGAGGCGACGCTCGCGGCCTGGGCGGCGGCCTGGCGCAGCGCCTCGCCGACGCAGGTCTTGGCGCTGTGGGACAAGGCCGACCGCGCCGCGTGGTATTTGCCCGCCGACAGCATCGATCCTTATATCGGCGCGGCGGTGGTGGGTTACGTGCAGCGGCGCTGCGTGGCCGCGCGGACCATCGGTTATCGGGTGCGCGACGCGCATCTGCGGCGCCTGCATCCCGATTTGGGCCTCGCGTTTTTCACGCTCGATTGGTCGCAGACCACGCCGGATCACCCCGTGCCCGTCGGCGGAAGTCTGCGCGTGACCCTGCTCATGCGCCGAACGCCCGAGGGCTGGCGGGTGTTTCACTATGCCGAGGCGCCCCTGGCGCCGCTGTTGGAACTGCAGGCCTTCTACGAAAAGGTCGCCGCCGAGGGCTTCGCAGGCATGCCCCGGCGCGACGCCGAGACGGGGGCCGCGTCATGAGCGACGACGTCACGCCTGAGATCGCGCCGCTGATCGAGCGTTATGTCTCTTGCTCCGAAGGCATGAACTTCGCGGGCAAGCGCGCGCTGTGGGATGCCGATGACCCCGCGCCCCTGCTGATGCCCGAAGAGGCCCATGCGCCGCTGATCGGCTGGGCGGCCATCGACGCCTATTGGTCGAAGTCGCGCAAGATCATGGAAAGCCTCAAATCGCGCACGGCTAACATCCGCGCACGGCGCATCGCGCCCGACATCGCGGTGGCGACCTATGACATGCGCTGGATCGCCGTCATGGCCGGTCCCACCGACGCCCCCCGCAGGCCGATCTCGGCCGACGTGCGCGTCACGGCGCTGTTGCGCCAAAAGCCCGAGGGCTGGCGGCTGTTTCACCTGATGGAGGGCCCGGTGGATCTGGCCACCATGGCGCGCCTCGCGGGGGAACGCAGCGCGGCGGAGAAGACGTGAGCGGAAAACGTCAAGCGCGCCGCTTGTGTTCCACATAGCTGCGCAGAACGGCATTCATTCGGGTCTGGTAGCGCGGCCCTTGGGACTTAAAGAAGTCCATCACATCGCGGTCAACGCGCAGGCTGATGGCGACCTTGGGCGCGGGCGAGAAAAACTTCGCGGTCCGCCAAAACTTGTCGTCGAGGAGTACCGCGTCAGGATCGCTTTTAACGGCGTCGAGGATATCGCCGTCGGTGAGCGCATCCACTCTGGCCCAGTCGGTCTTGCCCTTGCGTCTATCGCCCGGCAAGCGCGTCACGATACGGGATTTCTTCATTTTTCCTGGCCCTGCGTGCCGAAATAATTCTGGTGACCTCGCCGCGAATCGTGAAGACGACCGTGATGATCCGTCCCGATGCGAGCGGACCAACCGCGATGTGGCGCGCCTCGCCGAAGCGGTCGGAACGCGACACCAGCGGGTCCAGGTCGAAGACGCCGATGGCGTCCTCGAAGTCGATGCCGTGTTTGCGCACATTCTGGGCGTTCTTCGCCGCATCCCACTGAAAGGCGCGATCCATGCCGCCAGTCCGTCATATCGAGTGTATATACAATTAGAATATACACCCCGTCAAGACGATCGCTACTGCCCGTCCTGGGGGGCCATGATCCACTCTTGGTTTTGCGGATCGTCGGCGGCGGCGCCCTCGGTCCGCGCCGTCAGCGTGCGGTCGGCGTTGCGGCGATAGATCAGTTTCTTGGGAAGGTCGTTGGTCGGGTTTTCGAACACGGCGGTCTGGCCCTCGACGCGCGTCAGCGTGAACGTGCTCAGGGCCTTGCCCATGAAGAACGGCGCGTAGGTCACTTTGCCGCCGTTCTCGGAAATCACGGCGAACTCCCAGCTGGCGGTTTTTTTATCCTTCACCGTGTGGCTGGAGCTTTGGATCAGGCCCGCGTAGGGCGCGGTGAAGCACTCGCGCAGTTGCTCGGACGCCTCGCGCGGCGACGCCCAGCATCCGGCCAGGAACATCAGGCTGCGCACCGAGGACGCATCTTGGGCGGCTACGGTCGTGGACAAGCTCATGGAAATAAGCGCCGCAGTTGTGAAAATTTTTCTCATGGCTTCTCCTCGCTCACATCGGCCAAATGATACATGAAGTTGTCGTTCCAGGGTTCCCAGCGCGTCACGCGCGGCGACAGTCCGTCCAGGCTGACGGCAGGGTACAGAAACAACGCCGAGGCGACCTCGTGATAATGCCGCACGATCTCTTGGGTCAGCTGCGTGCGGCGCGCCGCGTCGAAGGTGGCGTCGGCCTCGGCGATCTTGGGCTCGATGGCCGGGTCGCAGAACCAGGGTGCGGTCCAACTGCACGAGTGGCGATTGAAGGCGCGCATCATGTCGAGCGACGGCGCGGTGGCGTAATCCGTGGCCAGCGCGTAACCCTTCCACGGCCCCACCGTCATGGCCTTCACCACCTGCGGGAAGGTGATGGTCTGGATTTCCATTTTCACGCCGATCAAGGCCAGATCGGCTGCGATCTGCTGGGCCACGGCGGCGTCGTTGGCCAACTGTCCGCCGGCCTGCTCCATAATCACGCTGAACCCGTTGGGGTAACCGGCCTCGGCCAGTAAGGCTTTGGCCTTGGCGGGGTCGTAAGGGTACGGCTTGATGTCGGGCACATGGCCCACGGCGGCCGGCGCGGCCGGCTGACTGGTGGCTTGCGTCAGCCCGTGCAGCAAACCGTCGACGATGGCCTGGCGATTGACGCCATAGTTCATGGCCCGGCGGACGCGCGCGTCCTTGAAGGGCGAGCCCTCTTTGATCACATCGAAGGAGACCACCATGACGCGCGTGGGATTGCGCTTATGGAAGCGCATGCCCAGCTCGCGCAGCCGGTCGACATCGTCGGGCTGGATGTTGGTGGCCACGTCGACGCGGCGCGTCTCCAGCGCCTGAATGCGCGTCACGGCCTCGGGCAGTGCCAGTGCCTCCATGCGGTCGACCTTGGGCGGCCGCCACGAGCCGCGAAACGCCGAGAGTTCGATTTTTTCCGGGTCCCAACTATCGACCTTGAACGGTCCCGTGCCGACGGGCTCATTGGCGAAGCCGTCCAGCCCCAGCCGCGTGAACTGCTTGGGCGCGACAATATTCACGCCGGCCAGATAACGCGGCATGAAAATGTTGGGGGTCTTGGTCGTGATCTCGACCGTCATGTCGTCCAGCGCCCGCACCCCGGAGATGAAGTCGATATCGCGCGACACCGTCTGCAGGATGGCGGCATCGCTGAGCAAGAAATCGAAGGACACCTTCACCGCTTCGGCGTTGAAGGGCTCGCCGTTGGAAAACGTCACCCCGGGCCGAAGCGAGATGATCCAGGTCGTCGGATTGGCCGGTTGCCACTCCAGCGCCAGCCAGGGGTGCGCCACACCCGCGTCGTCGATTTGCACCAGCGGGTCATACATCGCCGTGAAGAAGGTGTAGGGCGTGGTGCCGGTTGTGAAATAGGGATTGCCCTTGGCGGGCGGCAGTCCGGTCAGGCCCACGCGCAAGACTTTCTCGGCCGAGGCCGTCATGGGCCATGCCAGAACAAAAGCCAGCGCCGCTACCCACGCCCGTTTCATGGGCGCACCATGAGGTCCTGATAGGGAATGATCCCGTTGACCTGCGAATAGCCGACAAGCTTCGGACTCAGTCCGTCGATGCCCAGGGGCTCATAGAGCAAAATCGCCGCGGCGTTGTCGTGATAAGCCCTGAGAACCTTGCGCGTGGCTTCCAGGCGCCGCTGTGGGTCGAAGGCCGTCTTGGCGTCCTCGATGACGGGCATGATGTCCTGGTCGCAATACCACGGGAAAGGCCAGGAGCATGAGTGCAGGCGGAAGGGCCGCATCGTCGCGCCCGTGGGCATGGTCTCGTATTCGAAGCCGAAGGCTTGGCTGTTCCACTCGCCTTGCAAGACGCCGCGGACGTACTGCGACCATGGAATCGGGCGGATCTCCATCTTCACGCCCACGGCGGCGAGATCGCTCGCCACCGTTTGCATGACGCTGGCCGTGTGGCTGCCGCTGGTGCCGCTGCTCATCTCGAAGACGAACGAAAACCCGTTGGGGTATCCGGCCTCGGCCAGCAGCGCCTTGGCCTTGGCGGGGTCGTAAGCGTAGCCGGGAATGGTGGGGTCGTAGTCCGGGTTCGAGCGCGGCGTGGTTTGCGTGGCGGGTTCCACCAGGCCATGCAGGATGGTCGCGGTGATGGCCTTGCGATCCACGGCGTAATTGAGGGCCTGGCGCACGCGCTTGTCCTTGAGCGGGCTGTCGACCAGCGTGTTCAGCGCGATGACCTCCAGCGACGTCGCCGGGCGCTGATAATGAGAAAACCCCGCCGCCGTGATCACGTCGATGTCCTCGGGTCCGATCTCCGAGGCGAGTTCGATGCGTCCCGACAGCAGCGCCTGCACGCGGCTCGAGGTTTCGGGCAACACCACGATCTGCACGCGCTCGCTCTTGGGCGCGCGCCAGGAGTTGGGGAAGGCCTTCAGCTCCAACCTCGCCGTGCCCCACTTTTCCACCATGAACGAGCCGGTGCCGACGGGCGCCAGCGCAAAGGCGTCGCGCCCGGCCTTGGCCCAATAGGCCGGCGGCACGATGGGCAGGGCCGCCAGTTGGCGCGGCAACAGCGGATCGGGTTTCTTGGTGGTGATCTCCAGGGTGAGCGGATCCAGCGCGCGCAGGCCGGCGATGTTTTCCACTTCCTGGCCGAGGGACTCCTTCACCGCCGCCGGGCTTTGCAGATAGGCGATGTTGGCGATGACGGCCTCGGCGTTGAAGGGCTCGCCGTTGGAGAACGTGACACCCGGCCGCAACCCGATCACCCAGGTCTGCGGCGTGGTGTTTTGCCACGTCAGCGCCAAGGCCGGCGCGGGGGCCATGTCGGGCCCCAGTTGAACCAGCGTGTCGAAGAACGCGCGCCATGTGTACCACGAGGTGCGCGCGCTCGACGTGTAGGGGTTGCCGTTCCACGGCGGCAGCGAGGCCAAGCCGATGCGAACGGTTGCCGTCTCGGCGCCATTGATTGCTTCAGGACTCGCACCCAAAGCCGCCGCGCCGAACACGCTCGCCAAGGCCAGAGACTTCATTTTCATATCTTGACCTTATCGAGCCATGGAACCCCGTGACAAGCCGGAACCCGAATCGAACGAACTTCAGAATCGCGACACGAGGGCGATTTGGTATAGTCGCGCATGCATGTGCGTCGGTTTTATGGCCTTCATGGGGCGAGCGTTTTAGGCTGCGCCGTGGCGTTGGCACCCCTTTCTCTGGCCGCCCAGGATTCGTTTCAGGATTACTTCTGGACGGCGCGCTATGCGACCGGCTTCGACTACAGCGCCGGGACCTTCGGCGACACCCGCACCACCGAAATCGCCTACGTTCCCATCACCGCCCAAGCCAGCCGCGGGCCCTGGACCCTGAAGGCCAGCGGCGGGTGGCTGTCGGTGGCGGGCCCGGCCTTGATCCTCGACGGCGCGGGCTCGGGCGCTCTCGGCCAAGGCCTGGACCGCAACGTCTCGGGCCCGGCCGATGTGAGCCTCTCGGCGATGTATTCCATCGAACAGCTTTATGACCGGGGCGTGTATCTCGACTTCACGACGCGCGTGAAAGTACCCACGGCCAGCTTTCGCAAGGGCCTTGGCACCGGCGAGGGCGACTTGATCCTGCAGGGCGATCTCGCGGTCGCGTTCGGCGATGTCATGCCCTTCGCGACCGTGGGCTACAAGTTCACCGGCGTTCCGCCCAGCCTCAAGTTGCGCGATGTCGCCTTCGGCAGTCTGGGTGTTCAGTATGCCTGGGACGACCGCGTCACCACCGGCATCGCCTTCGACTATCGCCAAAGCACGCTGCGCGGCGCCGGCGATCCGCAGGAAGGCACGGTGTACCTGAGCCACCGTTTCAGCGAGGAGTGGTCGTTCAATCTCTATGGCGTCGTCGGATTTTCCAGGAACAGTCCGGCGGCCGGCGGCGGGTTGATGTTCACATATCGTCCCCGCTATGGCGCGCCGACCCGCAGGATCGAAAACTAGACACCATTCACGAGGTGAGACATGTCGCGGCCCACGATCAGCCCCATGATCAGTCATGTGTCCGTCGGCGTCGCCGATCTCGCGCGCGCCGGGCAGTTCTACGATGCGGTCCTGACGCCGCTGGGATTCCGGCGCGTCATGCAAGGAGTCTGGGGTATCGCCTGGGGCGACAAGTTCCCGACGTTCTGGGCGCAGCAGCCTTTTGACCGGCAAGCACCGTCGCCCGGCAACGGCGTTCACGTCTGTTTCAATGCGCCCGACAAAGCGAGCGTGGAGGCGTTTCACGCGGCTGGCGTGAAGGCCGGAGGTGTGTGCGACGGGCCGCCGGGACTGCGGACACTCTATACGCCCAACTATTACGCGGCGTTCTTGCGCGATCCCGACGGCAACAAGATCGAGGCGTTGTGCTTTTTATCTGAGGCGGACCTAGCCCAGGCTTAGGGCCCCAATCCGGGCAAGCCGAGTCAGAAGCCCTCGACACACTCTTTTTTTGATTGGTCGCATTTTCCACGCCAACCGGTTCCCACTTGTCGGGAAAATGCTTCAAACCATCGGCACGCCGTCGGGCCGTTCGCGTTCGGGGCGCTCGCGTTGCGGGCGCTCGATGTTCGGCCGATCCGGCGGGCGCGGCGGGCTCATGCGTTCCGGGCGGCCGTTGGCGTCGGGGCGGATCGCAGCCGGGCGCAAGCTGCCCTTGGCGCGCAGAATGGTCACGAAGGTGCGCACCTTGTCGATGGTCGTGGCGGTGACGCGGTCCGCGCCGACCACGCGGCCGGTGATGATCAGGCGGTCGCCCGTGGCGGTGCCGCCGGGCAATCCGGCGCCGTCGACGGCAATGCCCTCGATCACGATGGGGCCGCCGGTCGCGTTGGGGGCGTAGGCTTCGATCGAGACGTCCTTCACGCCGTCGCCGAAGGGCAGGGGTGCCGCGCCCACAACCACGTCGGCGACGAATTGGCCGTTGATCATGCGGCCCGAGACGAACACGCGGCCGCCCGCCTTCACCGGCGACACGGTGGTTTCTTTGCTGAGCGACAACGTCAGGCCGCCGATGGTCACGCTGTCGGCCGAGGCCGCGCCGGCGATGCCGCGCAAAACAATCCGTCCGTCGTCGGGCTGTTGATCGACGCGGGTGGCGACGATGGTGCCGTCGGCCTGGCGCAGGCCCGACACGCTGACCATGTCGCCCGTGGTCAAGGTCTTGAAGGAATCGATGGCGGCCTTGTCGCCGCCCAGATTGACGCGAATCGATTGACCCAGCACCGCGAGCGTTTCCGTGTCGTGATCGATGCGCTCGATGGGGCCGGTGACGGCGTGCTGCATCTCGAGCGAGTCGAGAGTGAGCTTGCCGTTCTTGGCGCGCGCCAGACCTTTGACGACCTGGCCGACCTTGAGTTCTTCCAGCGAGGCCGGGCGGCCGTCGATTTCCATGGCGGTGGTGCGGTCGTACTCGAGCTTGAGGCCGTTGACGATGATCGAGCCGAAGCCGGAGATCGTGCCGAGGATGCCCGTGCCGCCGATGCCGTCGCCGGCCTTCACGCCGGCCATCATGGTTTGGCCGGCAATGCCCGTGCCGCCGATGCCGTCGCCGGGCTTGGGATCGACCTTGGCGGTTTGAGTCGCCGGGCCCGAGGCGCAGGCCGACAACATCGTGAGCGCCAGCGCCGCGAAACTCGCGCGCCATCCCGCTCGCATGTCTCTGCCAGGGCCTTGATTCATTTGGCCGAATGATCCCCGTGATTGCCGTTCAAAGTGCTCGGCGCCTCATAGAAATACAAGCCGAAATTGACCCGCTGCGAGGCTTCGCTCTTGCCTTGATCCCGCGCGGCCAGCTCTAGGGCCAAACGGTTAACGGCCAACAAAGACTGCATCCCCAGGCGCTCGGCGGCCTCGGCCACGGCCTTGGCCGACTCGGGGCTCAGACCCGTGTAATGAACGCTGCGTTCCAACAGCGGGTTGCCCGTGCCCAGCAGATTTTGGCCGGCGGCGGCGAGATGGTCGTGAATGTTGCGGCCCAGGTAGAAGGCTTTTTCGTCGAAACCTTTTTCGGGCACGAAGGCCGCGCGATGGAGCACGACTCGGCCTTGGGCATCGAGTCGCGCCACGCCCAGGCGCACCCATTCGTCGAGCAACGCCCTGGGGCGGATGTCCTTGGACACGCTTGCCACCAGGGCATCGAAGGAGGGCGCGCCGGGCGATTCGGCCTGGCGGGGGAGGGGGAGGGGTTGGCCGTTCGCATCGGTGGTCGCCGATGAACTGACCCAGCGCGCCACGACCATGGGCCCCAAGCCGATCGTGCGCGGGGGCGCGGGGTCGTCGGAATTCTTGATGTTTCTCAGGCGTTTCACGTCCTTGCGGTGGACGCCCGTCAGCACGCTGATGCGGCTGTCGGTTTGCTTCTTGCCGTTGGCGGGAAACTCCTCCTCGGCCACGCCGACGTAGATTTCCTTGAGCAATTCGATCAGCCGCGGCAGGCCGACGCCCTTGGCGATCAGCACGCGCACCAGGGGCTTGAGCAGCCTCTGGACGGCGGAGATCAAGGGCTTGGGTGGTTCAGGCGCGTGCGCGTCGGCCATGGGCGGCGGTTCGAACTTGGGGACATACAGGGTCTTAGAGGGCTCTTATATCATGACGTGGGAATAAATCACACAATTTTTGTTGACATGGCCCTAATGATGGGTATCATTACCGCATTCGTGGGAAAAAATCCCACGTAACCTTAGGAGCTAGCAACCCTACGTGCACAGAGCCAACCCAGAGACCGTGTTCAGGAAGATTTGAGTGACCAGCCTTACCGTCACTGTCCACGAGTCAGTTCCTACCCCGGTGACCTAAGGCTTTTTCTTCCCTCGCCCTTCGGACCGACCTCACGGCGTCCCAAGTGGCGAGGGAAGATTTTCCTCCCGACACAATCCCTGTTGTCTCGCGCCATGTTGTCTCGCGCTCGTCGGAGGACGTGTCTCCCCGAAGGGAATTGCGGTCAGAGTCGAGATTTTCACATTGATCCCGCCCGTCGCGCCAATGCTGAACTCTTTCGGCTCTGACCCCAGTTCCTTCCCGGCCCTGAAGTCCTAACCCCCCACTCGTCCACATCCAACTGCAGCGGCTGATGTGCCCGTTGCAACTCTATCGCGTGAATTGCGACCAGGCCGCGCGCAGGGGCGCGGACTCCGGTGCGCGGGACTCGCCCGCCTCGTCGGCCAGCGAGATGTATGGCGGCGCAGCGTCAGGCGTGGCGCGCGCCGTGGCGGTCTGCGGCAACATGCGCAGCGAGACTTCCAGCCAGCCCCAGATGCCCATGCTGATGGCGAAGGTCAGCGCCATCAGGCGCAGGACGGAATGATCGTGCCAGAATTTCATCGTGGTGTCCCCGCGCGGCGCAAACGCGACCCCCAAGGCCGGCGTTTGCAGTCCGCACGATCTATTGAACGTGCGGCGGAACTGAGCGGGAATTGAGGTGATATTAAGGCGCGGGGCGCGTGCGTCTGGATCCCGTCAGAACGTGTACATGAATCCAAAGCCGGCGATGCCCTGGAAGGAATCGCCGGTTTGTTGGGTAATCGAGCTGCGCTTGGCGTCACCGAGCAGCTTCGATCCTTGCAGGCGGCCCACGACCATCCAGTCTTCGCTGATTTTGCGGGTCGCCGTCAGCCGCAAGGAGACGTCGCGCAGTCCCGGCGTGGCATTGAAGGCGCGCAAACCTGAAACCGCGGCGCCCATGGGTGTCACCGAGAAAAACGAGTCCATATAATCGCTGCTGGCCCAGGTCAGGGCGAGTTCGGGGATCACCGAATAAGTCTGCGCCTTGTCGCGCAGCACCACGCCCAAGGCGGGCGAGAGCGTCATGCCGCTATGGCCGCCGGCGACTTCCTGGCGCGCGTTGAACCGAAACGCGAGCGGCCCGGCGATGCGGCCCTCGAAGATGAAGCCGACATTCATGCCCCGGTCGACGTCGGGCAGGCGCGACACCGGGCTGGCCATGTCTGCGCCGCGGCTTTCCGACAGCCCGATCACCAGCCGCGCGCGGCAACAGCTGTTGCGCCACACGCGAAACCGGATCCCCAAGGGATCGACCGTGAGTTTGTCCTTGTAGCGCACCTGAAACAGCGGCAGCGCGACGGCTTTGTAACGATCGCTGCCGGGATAATCGGTGGTCAAGCCCACCCCGGTGCCCAGGGAGAATTGAAAGTCCGTGGCCTTCATGGCGCCGATTTCGCTGATCCAGTCGTCGAACCCCTGCAACCAGGAGGTCGATGTCTCGAAGGGCTGGGCCAAGGCCGCCGTGGCCGACGCGGCAATGACCGCGGCGGCGGTGAGCGGGCCGAAAAGACGCTGACGCAATGTCATGGGGAAAAAGGAGAGATAATGAGAATGACGGGCAAAACGCCTACCGTGAAAACAGGCCAACACCATTCCGATTACCAAGCCCCTTCCATTCGATCAAGGCGGGCGGTGCCGACACTCGCGGATCAAACGTTGAGGCGTTTCAGATCGCGCACCAGGAAGCGGCCCGGGTGCAGGGCCGTGACCAGGTCACGCTCGACGGGCCAGGGCTCGCCGCTGACGTGACAGGCCAGGATTTCCGCCGCCAGGGGGGCGGAGACCAACCCCCGCGATCCCAGACCGGCCAAGACGTACAGCCCCGATTGATATGTGGCGCGGGGATAGCGGGCCCAGGCATGGCCGTGGCGCAACTCGGCGAAGTCCTTCAAATAGGCGGCCTGATCGGGCACCGGACCCACGACGGGCAAATGGTCGGGCGTGGTGCAACGAATGGCGGCGCGGCCATCGACCGCCGTGGACGTGAGGGTTTGGGCGAGGCTGGGCAGCGTCGCCGCCAGGTCGGCGAAATTTCGCTCATGATCGTCGTCCTGCACGGCTTGCGCGCCGAAGGCATCGTCGGTCCAATCGAACGTGGCCCCCAAGCAATGCCGACCCCGGTGCGCGGGCGTCAGGTAGCCGCCGTAACCCAGCACGCTGCGCAAGGGTGCGCTGCGCGCCGACGCAGCGACAAACGTGATTTGTCCCCGCCGCGCCGCCAAGGGCAGCCATGACAGTTGCGGGATCGCCACGGTATGCATCCCGCCGGCGAACACGACGATATCGGCGCTGGCGATGCAGGCCCCGGCCTCATCCAGCACCTCCCAGACTCCGCCGGTCCGACGAACGGAAGCGGCCGTCGCGCCCAAGGCCATGCGGCTGGTCTTGGCGGCGGCCTCGCACAGTAATTTGGGATTCAGCCATCCACCTTGCGGGAAATACAAAGCGCCATGGGGAATCGTTTGTCCGGCGATATCCGAAGCTTCGGATGCACCGACACGAAACAACAGCGGCTCGGGCACCGTGCCTGCGGCGGCGATGGCGGCCTGGCGCTCGTCGTCTTGGCTGTGCACCGCCAGCTGCAGCACGCCGCAACGGTCACGCCCGATGGCAATGCCAGCATCTGCATAAGTTTCAAGATGATCGAGCATCATGCGCCAGGCGGCGGCGTAGATGCGCCCGTCCAGATTGGGTGCCGCCGTCAGGCGCGGCATCAACACGCCCACGGAATTGCCCGAGGCTTCTTCGGCGACGGCGGCGTGGCGGTCGATCAGCGTCGTCTTCCAGCCCCGGCGCTGCAAGGCCACGGCCGCGTGGGTGCCGGCCAGTCCCGTGCCGATGATGGCGGCATGGCCGCCGCGCGTGAGGCCCACGGGCGCGCGCGCGAACCAGGGCTGCAAGCGCTCGGACGTTTCGTGGCCGCGAAAGGTCGCGCGCAGCATCTCGCGCTTTGGTGCGAAGCCCGGCGTCTTGACGACGTCGAAACCCACGCCAGCGAGACCCCGCCGCACATCGCCCGCCGCGCTGTAAGTGGCCAAGCGCGCGCCCGGGCGCGAGAGCCGCGCGAGTTCAGCCATGACCTCGGGGCGCCACATCTCGGGATTTTTTTCCGGCGCGAAACCGTCGAGAAACCACGCATCGACGTGGGCCTCGAGCGCCGAAAGCATCTCCAGCACCTCGCCGAACAGCAGCGTCAGCACGACACGGCCGCCGTCGAGAAACAGGCGCTGGTATCCCGCTTGCGGATGCAAGTAGGCGCGCAGCAGGCCCTGGCCCACTTGCCGCAACTCCGGCCAGCGTTCCACACACTCGCGCAACTCGTCGTGGCTCAGCGGAAAACCTTCGACGGCGATGTAATGCAAGCGTCCGTCGGCGCGCTTGGTCTTGCGCCACAGGTCCCAGGTGCTGAGAAAGTTCAGACCCGTGCCGAAGCCGGTCTCGCCGATGACGAAGCTCCGTGCATCGCGCCAGGCGCTGGGAAGGCCGCAGCCGTCCAGGAACACATGCCTGGTCTCGGCCAGGCCGCCCTCGCGGCTTTGATAGATGTCGCCGAAACGCTCCGAAAAAGGCGTTCGATGAGGCAGCCAGGTCAGCCGAGGGCTTTGCAACATGATCGCCTTGCCCAACGTGTCGTGCGACAGGTCATGGGGCGGGCGTCGCAAGCGCCGCCACAATCTTGACTTACTATATCATAACAACATTTTCAGGGCGTGGAGCCGCAGCCCGGACTTAACCTCAAGGCCGGACCGGTTTAGGGTCGAAGTCACATTCTCTCGTGGGGATCACCAACGCGATGACTGCACTTGGTCGCACGCGCCGCACGGCGACGGCCCTGATGCTCGCAGGCTTCGTTGCGAGCAGCGCAGGGCTTACGGGTGTTGCCTTCGCGCAAACCGCGCCCGCGCGCGCCGCGACCGGCGCCATCACGCAGGACGTGCTCACGCTGACCACCGCCGACGGCGTGTCGTTGCCGGCACTCTTGTCCACGCCCGCCGCCGGCTACAACCCCTCCAGCCCCGCCATCGTGTTCATTCCCGACGGGCCCGGCCTGTCGCCGCTGCGCGCGGGAACGCCGCCGCGCTTTCTCGCCGAGGCGCTGGCGGCGCGCGGTTACGTCAGCC
The DNA here is from genome assembly GCA_033763995.1 of Rhodospirillaceae bacterium. GTDB lineage: Bacteria > Pseudomonadota > Alphaproteobacteria > Rhodospirillales > Rhodospirillaceae. The sequence goes on from JANRJL010000021.1 coordinate 41,511, forward strand.
TCGGCCTCGAAACGCGACTGACGGCGCGTTACAGCTTCAGCCGCTTCGACGAGAGCGTCACCGACGTCAAGGCGGCGGTCGACGCGCTCATCGCGCGCGGCACCACGTCCGTTGTGTTGGCCGGTCACGGCCTCGGCTCGCTCATCGCCGCGCGCTACATGGTCGATGCTGGCGACGCCCGCGTGAAGGCGCTCATTTTCATCTCGCCCAGTCCCGATCTCGCCGAAGACTGGCGCGCCAAGGCCGGCGAGGAGCGCTACTGGAAGACCGTCGACCGGGCCTCCAAGGCCGTCAACGAAGGCGGACGCGGCGCGTTCATCGACCTGGGCGACGGCCTGATCTTCACGCCGCCCACGTTCCTCGATTGGTACGGTCCCACCGCCAAGACCTCGCTCACCGCCAACATGGCCAGCCTCGACAAGCCCATGTTCCTGGCCGCCGGGGATAAAGACTCGCGCGTACCCAAGGGCCGCCTCGAGGCGCTCAAGGCCATCGCGTTTCTGAGCAAGCAAGTGGATACCAAGACTTACGCGGGCGGGCAAAATATCGCCGAGCAGCAAGACGCGCTGACAACAGACATCGCCACATGGCTCGCCGATAATAACTTGCCGGTGCTGGCGAATGTGCGCGCCCAAGTCGTGACCGTGACGGCCAAGGACGGCACGCCGCTCGACGGCGTGATCTATCGCCCGGCCGGCACCGTGGACATGACTCGGCCCGCCTTCGTCATCGCCCACGGCTGGGGCTCCGACGTGATGCGCTCGGCCTCGCACTGGCTCGCCACTAAATTGGCGCAGCGCGGGTTCGTCGCGCTCGCGATCCGCCATCGCGGCTCGGGCTTTCGCGGCACCGTCAGCGGCAAGTTCGAGGACGTGGCCCAGGATTTGGCCCCCTGGACCGATCTCATGGCGTCGCGCGGGCATCGCACGCTGGTGGGCGTGGGGCATTCCGTGGGCAGCCTGTGGTTCTCGCAGTATCTCGCCCAAAGCCAGGACGGCCGCTACAAGGCGATGATCTATCTGGCCCCCACGCGCGACTTGCCCCAGCACGCGCGCCTCGCCATGGGCGAGGACCGCTACGCCCGCACGGTGCTCGAGGCGCAAGATGCCGTGCGCGCCGGGAAGGGCGCCACGCACCTCATCGACGCGCCGTTTCCGCAAACGGTCTATGACGAAGACCCGCGCCAGCCGATGTTTCTCTCGGCCCCCGGCGCCGGATACACCTATTATTATGCCGATGCGTTCCTGAGTTACTGGGGCCCCGACGCCAAGGCCATGCACACGCACATCGTGCCCAAGGTCAAAGTCCCCAAGTTTTCCATCGGCGGCTCGCGCGACCCCTGGATGCAGGGCGGCTTTTTGATCGAGTTCACCCAGGCCGCGGGCGCGAACGCGCAATACGCCTTCTACGGCGGGCCCGGGGGCGCGCCTCATTCCTTCGAGGGCTTCGAGGCGCGCGTCACCGACGACATTCTGGCGTGGCTGGGGCGGACGCTGTAGGGAGGTTTTACGCTGAGCCCGAACTCGCGTAGCGCCCAAGGGAGCGATCAACAATGAGTGAGATGGTGGAGCCGCCAAAACCCACAAAGATGGGCTTCGCAAATGCCGATGAGTTCGAGCGTCAGCGAAAGGGAATTGAAACTGAAGTGCGCCTCGCTATGACATCGATACACAGTTACCTCGCCGTACATCGAATGGCGGCCGCAAACAACGCGATTAAGCGCGGTTTAAACGAGCAGGCTAGGTTTTGGAACGTCGCGCTGTACTCATTACAAAGCAGCTTCTTCCTTGCGATGGCGAGGCTCTTTGATGAAAGCAAAGATTCTCTTTCTATGCATACTTTCTTGAGAAACTTGGTTGGGAGCGCCGAGTTGTTCTCAAAATCTGCGCTTCAAGCTAGAAAGGAGCCTGATATTGGTGCCGAAGAAGCTCGTGATTATATAGCTCGGCGTGCAGAAATTACGGTGAACCATTTAAGGGAACTGAAAAAGTCTGCTGCAGCACATGCAGATTGGTACTCTAAAGTCATTCGGCCAATCCGCGACGAAGCAATCGCTCATCGCCTCGCTGTCGATGATACTCGTCGGGCGGAGCTTTATAGCAAAACGAAAATAGATCAGATTGAAGCCGTACTTATGTTTTTATTTGAACTTGAGACTACCACTTGGGAGATGCTTCATAACGGACGTATAGCAGTTTGCTGAAAAACCCTCGAGACCTCTGCGCTTTGCATCAAAAGTGAGCCGTGTATCGGTTTGATCGAGGGTTTTCGGTGGTTTGATCGGCATTGGTCTCAGGTTTTGCATGCTGCG
>JANRJL010000024.1:0-7939 GCA_033763995.1 Rhodospirillaceae bacterium
CACCGAGGCCGAATCGGCCGAGGTGGGCCAAGTGCTCTCCGTCGGCGACGGCATCGCGCGCATCCATGGGCTGGATAACGTCCAGGCCGGCGAGATGATCGAGTTCCCCGGCGGCCTCACGGGCATGGCGCTGAACCTCGAGTCCGACAATGTCGGCGCCGTGATCTTCGGCGACGATTCGGGCATCAAGGAAGGCGACACCGTCAAGCGCACCGGCACCATCGTCGACGTGCCCGTGGGCAAGGAGCTGTTGGGCCGCGTCGTTGACGGCCTGGGCAACCCCATCGACGCCAAGGGCCCGATCACGGCGAAGGAACGCCGCCTCGCCGAAACCAAGGCGCCGGGCATCAGTCCGCGCCGCTCGGTGCACGAGCCCGTGCAAACCGGCATCAAGGCCATCGACTCGCTGATCCCCGTCGGCCGCGGCCAGCGCGAGCTGATCATCGGCGATCGCCAGACCGGCAAGACCGCCGTCATTCTCGACACCATCATCAACCAGAAGAAGATCAACGCCTCGGGCAGCGAAAAAGAAAAGCTCTACTGTATTTACGTCGCCGTCGGCCAAAAGCGCTCCACCGTCGCCCAGGTGATGAAGACGCTCGCCGACCACGGCGCGCTCGACTACACCATCATCGTCGCCGCCACGGCCTCCGACCCGGCCCCCATGCAGTTCCTGGCGCCCTACACCGGCGCGGCCATGGGCGAATGGTTCCGCGATAACGGCATGCATGCCGTGATTTTCTACGACGACTTGTCCAAGCAAGCCGTCGCCTACCGCCAGATGTCGTTGCTGCTGCGCCGCCCGCCGGGCCGCGAGGCCTACCCCGGCGACGTGTTCTATCTCCACTCGCGCCTGCTGGAACGCGCCGCCAAGCTCAACGAAAAGAACGGCGGCGGCTCGCTCACCGCGCTGCCGGTCATCGAAACCCAGGCCGGCGACGTCTCGGCTTACATTCCGACCAACGTGATCTCCATCACCGACGGCCAGATCTTCCTGGAAACCACGCTGTTCTATCAGGGCATTCGCCCCGCCTTGAACGTCGGCATCTCGGTGTCGCGCGTCGGCTCCTCGGCCCAGATCAAGGCGATGAAGCAGGTCGCCGGCTCCATCAAGCTGGAACTCGCGCAGTACCGCGAGATGAAGGCCTTCGCCCAGTTCGCCTCGGACCTCGACGCCTCCACGCAAAAGCTGCTGGCGCGCGGCGAGCGGTTGACGGAGCTCTTGAAGCAGCCGCAATACCAGCCGGTGCCGGTCGAGGAACAGGTCGTGGCGATTTTCGCCGGCACCGCCGGCTATCTCGACAAGATCGGCGTGCGCGACATCGGCCGCTTCGAGAAGGCCATGTTGGCGGCCATGCGCGACAAGGCCGGCGACATCCTGAAGGCGATCCGCACCGAAAAGCAGATCACCGATGCCCTCAAGGCGCGGCTCAAGGCTTTTTTGGACGATTTCTCCAAGTCGTTCGCTTAACCGGATCGGACATCTCAGGCCGCTTGTAACCGACCCCGACAAAACAAATGCCCAGTCTCAAGGACTTCCGCGTCCGCATCGCCTCGGTGCAGTCGACGAAGAAAATCACCTCCGCCATGAAAATGGTGGCGGCGTCGAAGCTGCGCCGCGCGCAGGAAGGCGCCGAGGCCGCGCGCCCCTACGCCGAACGCATGGAAAAGATGCTGGGCAACTTGGCGGGCAGCTTCAAGGGTCAGGCGGGTGGGCCCAAGATGATGGCCGGCACCGGCAAGGACGACGTGCACTTGGTGCTCGTCATGACCGCCAACCGCGGACTGTGCGGCGGGTTCAACTCCAACATCATCCGCAATGCCCGCGCCTTGATCCGCGAGCTCAAGGACAAGGGCAAGCAGGTGAAGATCCTGTGCGTGGGCCGCAAGGGCCGCGACAACCTGCGCCGCGATTACCGCGACCTGATCGTCGACAGCTTCACCGAATTCGGCCGCAAGACCATCGTCTTCGCCGAGGCCGCCCAGGTGGCCGCCAAGGTGACCGCGATGTTCGACGCCGGCCAGTTCGACGTCTGCACCATGGTTTACGCGCGCTTCAAGTCCGCGCTGACCCAGATTCCCACGCGCCAGCAAATCATCCCCTTCCCGGCGCCCGAGGTCGGCGTGTCGGCCGTGCCTTATGAGTACGAGCCCTCGGACAAGGAAATTCTCGAGGAACTGCTGCCGCGCAATCTGGCGGTTCAGGTGTTCCGCTCCATGCTGGAAAACGCCGCCTCGTTCTACGGCGCGCAAATGACCGCGATGGACAATGCCACCCGCAACGCGGGCGAAATGATCGGCGGACTGACGCTGAAGTACAACCGCACGCGCCAGGCCATGATCACCAAGGAACTGATCGAAATTATCTCCGGAGCCGAGGCCATTTAGGCCCTCTTCGGAACGATGCGACGAACACGAATGCGAGCACGATAGGAGCGAGCAATGGCGAAGAACAATGTTGGCGAGGTTTACCAGATCACGGGCGCCGTGGTGGACGTGAAGTTCGAGGGCGATCTTCCGTACATCCTCAGCGCGCTTGAGATCGACAACAAGGGCAAGCGCCTGGTCCTCGAGGTCGCGCAGCACCTGGGCGAATCCGTCGTGCGCTGCATCGCCATGGACTCGACCGACGGCTTGGTGCGCGGCCAGAAGGCGACCGACTTGGGCAAGCCCATCAGCATGCCCGTGGGTCCCGCCACGCTGGGACGCATCATGAACGTCATCGGCGAGCCGGTGGACGAGCGCGGCCCCATCAACGCCAAGGAATTCTATCCGATTCACCGTCCGGCGCCGTCCTTCGCCGATCAATCGACCGCGGCGGAAATCTTCGTCACGGGTATTAAAGTCATCGACCTGCTGGAGCCCTACGTGAAGGGCGGCAAGGTCGGCTTGTTCGGCGGCGCCGGCGTGGGCAAGACCGTGCTGATTCAGGAACTCATCAACAACATCGCCAAGCAACACGGCGGTTACTCGGTGTTCGCCGGCGTGGGTGAACGTACGCGCGAAGGCAACGACCTCTATCACGAGTTCATCGAGTCCAAGATCATCGACCTCGAAGGCAACAACAGCCGCGTCGCCTTGGTGTTCGGCCAGATGAACGAACCGCCGGGTGCCCGCGCCCGCGTCGCGCTCTCGGGCCTCACCCAGGCCGAATACTTCCGCGACGCCGAAGGCAAGGACGTGCTGTTCTTCGTCGACAACATCTTCCGTTTCACCCAAGCGGGCTCCGAGGTCTCGGCGCTCCTGGGCCGCATTCCCTCGGCGGTGGGTTACCAGCCGACGCTGGCCACCGACATGGGCGCGCTGCAGGAACGCATCACCTCCACCAAGAAGGGCTCGATCACCTCGGTGCAGGCGATTTACGTGCCCGCCGACGACTTGACCGACCCGGCGCCCGCCACGTCCTTCGCGCACTTGGACGCCACCACGGTGCTGTCGCGCTCCATCGCGGAACTCGGCATCTACCCGGCCGTGGACCCGCTCGATTCCACCAGCCGCGCGCTCGACCCCCTGATCGTCGGCGAGGAGCATTACACGGTCGCCCGCGAAGTGCAGCGCGTGCTGCAAACCTATAAGTCGCTGCAGGACATCATCGCGATCCTGGGCATGGACGAGTTGTCGGAAGAGGACAAACTCACGGTCGCCCGCGCCCGCAAGATTCAGCGCTTCCTGTCGCAGCCCTTCCACGTCGCCGAAGTGTTCACCGGCAACCCGGGCGTGTTCGTGAAAATCGAAGACACCATCAAGGGCTTCAAGGGCATCGTGAAGGGCGACTACGACCACCTGCCCGAGCAGGCCTTCTACATGGTCGGCACCATCGAGCAGGCCGTCGAGAAGGCCAAGAAACTCGCCGCCGAAGCCGCTTAATCCCGCCACCCAAGGCACCCGCCCATGGCCGAAACCCTGAAATTCGAGTTGGTCTCGCCCGAACGCCTGCTCCTGTCCGAGCCGGTGGAGATGGTGGTCGTGCCCGGCGCCGACGGCTACTTCGGCGTGCTGCCCAAGCATGCCCCGGTCATGTCGACGCTGCGCCCGGGCGTCATCGACGTCTATCGCAATGGGTCGATCGCCCAGCAGTACTTCGTCGACGGCGGCTTCGCCGAGGTCAACGCCGCCGGCGTGACGGTGCTGGTGGACGAGGCCGTTCCGGTGGCCGAGATCACCAAGGCCAAGGTCGACGAGCGCCGCGAGGCCGCCCAAACCCGCCTCGAGAGGGCCGCTTCCGAGGACGAGAAGCGCAAGGCCACCCAGGCCCTGCGCGTGGCCGAGGAAATGGCGGCGGTCGCGTCGCGCGGCAACTAGCGCCGCCGCGCCATTTCGGTTCTATTGGCACGCCCGGCTTGCGGCCATATATCCTGCGCAGGCCCTCACTTCTCTTGCCAAGCGCATGCCGTTAGCCACCAAGACTCACTGGACTCTCGACGACATCCCCTGGGACGCCTTCGACGCCGCGAAGGTGACGCCCGAGCTATTGGCCGTCGTCGGGGCCGCCGCCCTGGTGGAACGCAACGGTGCCGACTACGGGGCTTATCTCGGCAACGTCTTCGCCGACGACCCGAGCTTTTGCGCCGCGGCTGCGCGATGGGCGCAGGAGGAAGAACAACATGGTTTGGCGCTCGGGCGCTGGGCCGAGTTGGCGAGTCCGCGGTTCAAGTTCGACGAGCGCTTTGCCCGGTTCCGCGATCTCTATCGTATCCCGGTCGACGCGACGGCATCGGTGCGTGGCTCGCGCGCGGGCGAACTGTGCGCGCGTTGCGTCGTCGAGAGCGGCACCAGTTCGTTTTACTCGGCTCTGCGCGATGCCGCCGCCGAACCGGTGCTGAAGGCGATCTGCGCCCGCATCGCCGCCGACGAGATCCGGCACTACAAATTGTTTTATACGCACATGCAGCGCTATCAGGCCCGCGACGGGCTCTCGCTTTTTGCTCGGTTGAGGGTGGCTCTAGGCCGCGTGCAGGAAGCCGACGACGACGAGCTGGCGTCGGCTTATTTCGCGGCCAACGCGCCTGCCCCATCGTATGACCGAGCACGAGATGCCAAAGCCTATAGCGAACGCGCGTTCGCGTTTTATCGCAATCATCACACCCAGCGTGCCGGCCGCATGATCGCCAAGGCGATCGGCTTCAAGGCGGGTGGTTGGCTCGAGCGCGCGCTTCAGGCGGGGCTGTGGGCCGTGATCGGTTTTCGCGGCCGGAAATTCCGCGCGCTTGCGGCTTAATCCCGCCGCGCGATCTCGGCCACGCGGCCGCTAAAGGCTTTGACCACCGCCTCGTAGATCGGCCGTTTAAATCCCACGATGACCTCGGGCAGTTGCGCGAACGGCAACCACTTCCAGGCGGAGAACTCGGGGTGCTTGGTCTTGATGTCGATGTCGGCGTCGCGGCCGGTAAAGCGCATCAGGAACCACATTTGCTCCTGGCCGCGGTAGCGGCCCTTCCACATCTTCGCGGCGATCTCGGGGGGAAGGTCGTAACGAATCCAGTCGGGCGTTTGCGCGACGATCTCGGCCTTGTCGGTGCCGACCTCTTCGTGCAGTTCGCGCAAGGCCGCCGTGCGCGGCGCCTCGCCCTCGTCGATGCCGCCCTGGGGCATTTGCCACGCGGGCTCGGCGCTGTCCAAGCGCTGACCCACGAACACCAGCCCTTTGCCGTTGATGAGCGCGATGCCCACGCCACGCCGATAGGGGCGGGGATCGTCGCGCAGCCGGTCCTTGGCCACGGGCGTCGTTACTGCACGAGGACTTGCGACACCGGCGCCAGCGAGACGCCTTTTTTCGGCAATTGCTCGACCCACAGCGCCAGGCGTTCGAAGCTCACGGGCCGCGCCGCCATGACGGCCACGGCGCTGCCCTGATGCTTGGCCAGCCGCTCGGCGAAATCGAACCGCGCGTCGACCGAGGCCCGGAAGGGGCGCTCGTCGATCACCACGTCCGTGGTGGCCGAGGGAATGCTGGCCTCGCCCACGCGCACGCCGGGGCGGCCCTGCACGTAGAACAAATTCTGTTCCTTCAGCTTCGTGAAGACGCCGGTGATATGCGAATCGGACTCGCGAAACTTGCTGCCGGTGGCGTCGTAGATGCCCGTGGCGCCCGACGCTTCCTTGAGGATGGTATCCAGGCGCTCCTGGTTGTCCTTGTCCTCGAGATTGGTCATGAGGCCCAAGGGGCCCGGGTCCTCGGCCGGGAAGGTCTTGCCCTCCATCGGCACTTCGATGAGCACCTCGTGGCCTTTCTGCTTGGCGCGGTCCATCCAGCGCTTCAAGTCGCGCGCATAGGGACTGAAGGCGAGCGTCACGGTCGGCGGCAGTTTCGTCAACGCCGCCTCGGTGGCGGCCCGGTTGAGTCCCAAACCCTCCACGACCACGGCGACCTTCGCGGCCGAAGCCCCCGCTGGCGCCTCCGCCTTGATCTCGGGCAGCGCGGCAAATCGCGGCGGGGGCGCGCTAATATTGATCTTTTCGGTGGGCGGCAGAGGCGGATCGTTGAGGCGCGGGCGCCCACCGCCCGTTGCCGCCGTGGGCGAAATGTCGGCCGATTCGACACGCCGGGGCGCGCCGGGAGCCAAGGCGGCGGGTGCCAGCAACGACGGCATCGTCTTGGGCTCGTCCTCAGTCTCGGGCTCGTCCTTGGGCATCGCGGCGCTGGGCTGCGGCAGCGCGGCCACTTGTGTCGGAGGCGCGGTACTTTCGTCCGGAGTCTTGGCCCCCGTCGCGGGCTCGGGCGCCGTGGCGGGCGGCGGGGTCATCGCTGCCGGAGTTGGCGGTGCGGTCGTGGGCGCGGCGGGCGCCGATGCCGGTGGCGTCTTGGCGGGCTCGCTGGCCGCTGATCTGACTTGCGCCAATAAGTCCGACGTTGATTTCGGCGCGTCCGTCGCAGGTGTGCTGCTGTCGGCGACCTTGGCTGGCTCGGCCTTGGGAGGTTCGGGTTTCTTGGCGGCTTGCGTGTCTTGCCCGGCCGGCGGCGGCTTCATGGTTTCGACGGCCTTGACTTCCCGCGTCGGCAAGGTCTCCGCCTTGGCAAGGTCCTTCACCTCGGTGTCTTTGCTCGTGGGCAGCTCCGCGACCTTGCCAGGTTCGATCGCCTTGGCATCGGGCGCGGGCTTGGCGTCGGGACTTTTTGTCGCCGGCTCGGTGATACCCAGGCGGCGTCCGCCGCCTTGCGTCGACGTCAACCACGGGCGGCGCTCAGCCGAACGATCCGATGCCGCGGTGCCGTCGGGTGATGGTTCTTCCTCGATCTCGAGCCCAGCCAGGGATCCGGTCGTGGTGGCGGCATCGTCGCCCGTCATCACCACCGCCGTGATGAGGCCGGCCAAGGCCAGAAACATCACGCCGCTAATGGCGAGCGCGATTTTCGGACCCATGCTCGCGGGCTTGGCGTCGCCGTCAAACAGGTCGTCGCCGCCGAAGGCGTCCATGGCCTTGGGCTCGCGGTGAAACAATCCGCGCACGCGGTCCAGGACGTTGATGACGGGTTCCAATGATAAGGCCATGACGATCTCGATCCCTGGTCAGTCGCAACGGCCGCGCCGGTGGCATCCGACGGCCGACTTTACCCCGACCTTGTTCTAGCCCGCCAAGTCTTAACAGTGCCCTAAAGCCCAGCTTTTCAGCCGGTCGGCGGGCTCTGGAGAGTCAAATCTGAGCAGATCGAATCAAAACTGCTCGATAACCTCTTTTAATTGGTCGCATTTTCCACGCCAACCGGTTCCCACTTGTCGGGAAAATGCACTAGTTCACGCCGGCTTTCTGGTAAATGGCGATGCCTTGAAGCAGATCAAGGGCCCGCGCCAACTGGTAATCCTCGGTGTCCTGGGTGCGCTGCTCACCGGCCGGGGCCTGGCCCGGCGCCGCCGGAGCCTGGCTTTGCGGTCGCCCGGGCGTGCCCAGGGGCGGGCTGGTCGACGGGGCGGCCGGCGCCGCGGCGGGAGGCGCGGTCGGC
>JANRJL010000025.1:0-13328 GCA_033763995.1 Rhodospirillaceae bacterium
GCCGGGTACCTGGTGATGAGGGAAGCAAGCGATATTGCCACCCCCTCAACCTCCCAAAAGCCCAGCCGAACGGACACAATCTCCAAGCTCACGATACACACTGGCGATCCGGAGGGTTTTTCAGCAGACTGCTAGGCCCAAGCGCTCGACCGACGCATGGTCATGCTTGGGTAGAAGGTTGATTACCGGACACCGGAGCGCTGATATCCGCCCTCAAATTTGGAGAACTCCCATGCCCGATACCGCCGCCGCGGCCAAGATTTCCACCATGCAGCCCTTCGCGAAGGGCGATCTGTTGCTGGGCGCCACCGATCTCAACGTGCCCACCGACGATCACGCCGGTGACGGGCGCATCTTTCAGTTCGACAAGGACATGAACCTCAAGGGCGTGCTGTACACCACCGGCACGACGCATTTGGTGAAGGGGCTCACGTTTGGCCCCGACGGCTTGCTGTGGGCCTTCGACTCCGCCGAACACGCGATCATTTGGGTGGACCCCAAGACCGGCAAGCAGACCAACCCGGGCCACAAGTTCCCGTCGCGGCCGTGGTCGTCGGCGATCTGGGACAAGGCGGGCAACACGTTCCTTTACGAGCACATCACCGGCACGCTGGACAAGGTGCCCGAAAAGTACCGCCAGATGACCAAGATGGTGCCCGGCACCGATCACGTCGGTTACGGCCACGTGCTCAAGTTCGACAAGGGCGGCAAACTGCTGAAGGAGTTCAACACCGAGACGTCCACCAGCTTCGCCGGGCATTTGGGCGTGACGAGTTGCATCCTGCACCCGAGCGAGCAGTACGTGATCTACACCACCGAAACCTCCAAGCGCATCATGCGCTATGACATCGTCGCCGACCGCCAGATGCCCGACCTGGTGCAACTGCCCCAGGAGGCGCGCGAGTTCGTGTTCTGCCTGGGCCTGTGCGCCGACGGCACGTTGCTGGCCACGCGCGGCGCGAAGTGGGAGCATATCGACGAGCAGGGCAAGGTGATCCGCAGCTATCCGCTGGAAGGCCCCGGTTGGGCGATCATCAAGGAATCGCTCGACCGCAAGCATGTGTTCGTCAACAGCTTCTTCACCGGGCAATGCATCAAGGTGGAGAAGGACAGCGGCAAGACGGTGGGCACGTGCACCGTGCCGGCGCAACGCTCGCTCGCGGGTTTCGCCGAATACGCGGGTTGACCCGAGCATTTCCCCGACAAGTGGGAACCGGTTGGCGTGGGAAATGCGACCAAATAAAGAATCTACTGCGCCGGTTGAGGTGCCGAGTAAGGCTTGGCGGCGTGCTCGCGCAGCCGCACCCAAATCGACAGCAGCAGCACCGAGCCGTTGATGATGCCCATCATCATGAAGGGCGCGTTGTAGTACCAATGGTCGAAGAGGTAGCCGCCCAGGCCCACGCAGAAGGCAATGCCGATGGCGCCGAACAGGTTGAACACGCCCAAGACTGATCCCCTGATACGCGCCGGCGCTTCCTGGCCGATGAGCGCGCCGCCCGCCACCACGTTGGCGGTCTCGCCGCAGCCCAGCAGGATGCACACCGGGATGATCCACAGGCTCAGGAACGGATCGCCGATCAGGCCCATGGCGCCGTAGCCCAGGGTCGACAACGTGAAGGCCACGATCATGCCGCTGGTGCGGTTGATCTTGTCGGAAATCCAGCCCTGAACGGGCGCGAACAGAAACGCCGAGAACTGAATCGCCACGCCGAACAGCAGTCCGGCCTTGCTCATGATGACCGCCGTTTCGAGCCCATCCGCGCGCCCCACCGCCACGAACCACGCCGAGAAATAGGTGCCGACGATCACCACGTCGCCGCGCGTGGCGACCGCGGAGTAATACGACAACGCGATCTTGGGGTTCTCGATGGCGCAGGAGATGCCCTCTTTCAGCAGTTTCACCAGGGGCTCGCGCTGGCGCGGCGCGCCGGTGACGCGCGCCAATCCGGCCAGGACGATGAAGCCGATCAGGATCGACATGGCGCCCACGGCCCAAAAGGCGTAAATGCCCGCCTGTTTGTTGTCGAAGCCCGCGGCCTGGAAGTATTGCGGCAGCTTGGCCAGCACCGTGGCCATGAGGATCACGCCCGCGCCGTTGAAGACGCTGGTCAGGCCCACCCACTTGCCGCGGCTGTACTCCTGCGAGTAATCCTGGATGCAGGCGCTCATCATCACCGGAATCATCGCCGTGCCCACCGCGAACAGAATGCGGTAGATGAACAGTTGCGTCACGTCGGCCGCCAGCGGATAGACGATGTAGCCGACGCCGAGGACGAAAAAGCCGACGGCGAAGATCCAGCGCCGGCCGACCTTGTCGGACAGCGCGCCGATGAAACCCATCAGGCAGATGACCACCACTTCCTGCAGCGACGCCAGCGAGCCGGTGAGCTTGCCTTGCTGCTCGCGCGGGATGTCGAGGATTTCCGTCAGCACATAGGGCTGCACGAAATTCATGAAGGTCATCATCGCCAGCGCCGCACCCACGGCGAACAGGCAGGTGACGACGTTGAGATAGGTGATGCCCGGCGTGAACCAATAGGGTCCGAACTTCAGCCCCGCCGGATCGGGCGGCAGCGTCGGACGCCCCCGTGTGATTGGTCCCATCGCCATCGGCATTCCCCCCCGTGAACTCTGCTAAGTCCCATTCGCGGCGACTATGGACAGGGCCATGGCCGCTTCCCACCGGTCATTCTGTTACGTCCGACTGATGGCCCTGGATGACGTGGCCCGCGTGGGACTATTCCCGTGGGGGCTATTCCGCCGCCTGGCGCTGAGTGCCGGCCGCGCCCTTGGCGGGCAGCAGCGGGACCGGGTCGATGGCCCAGCCCTTGGCCTGGCGGCGCGCCGGGCTGGGAATGGCGAAGACCTTCTTGTCCTTCATGGCGCGCATGCGGTCGGCGTCGATGCGCCAGCCCTTGTCTTCCCAGGTTTGCAGCAATTCGCGGAAGCGGGTGATGACCAGGTCGGCTTTCACCAGCACCTCCTCGGTGGAGGAGTCCGGCGTCAGCGTCGGCGCCAGCCGCTCGACGACCACGCGGTCCTGTTCGGCCACGGCCATGCTGCGTTCATACATGGGCCCGTCCACCGCCGCCTCCAGTTTGAAACTACGGAACTGGATGAAGAAGCTTTTGAAGTTGAACTCGTCGATGGGCAGCTTGAACGAATACTGATGGGCCTTGGCGAAAGGGCTGAAGTGCAGGTAGGTCCAGGCATGAGCGGGGCCGTGGTTGCCGGCCCCCGCCTCCATGCCGCCTTCGCCCTTGACACCCTTCATGGCCGAGCTGGGCAGGTCGGGCGAGACGAAGGTGGTCATGGTGCCCACCCCCCAGTCGCGCTCGATCACCTGCAGGTCGGGCACGTTGTAGTCCTCGCGCCCGCCCTGATAGCCCATGGACGGATGAACGAACTCGGTGTGCGCCCGGTCCAGCGTGTTTTCCTGGCTGCGCAGGTAGTTGGCCTTCCACTGATTGTTCATGCGCGTGATGGCCCAGCCCTCTTGGCCCCATTCGGGGATGTCCATCAGCGGCGGACGCTCGGCTTCGGTCAGGTCGCCGAGGAAGGCGAACACGAGCCCGTACTTCTCCTGCACCGGATAGCTGTCGACCTTGGCGCGCGCGGGAATTTTCGCATCCTTGCCGAGCGAGGGAATTTTCGTGCAGGCCCCATCGGCGCCCTGGAACTGCCAGCCGTGATAGGGGCACTCGATGCAGTCGCCTTTGACCTTGCCGTGGGCCAACGACGCGCCGCGATGCACGCACACGTTCGAGAGCACATGGGCCCGGCCCTTGCTGTCGCGGAAGGCCACCAATTCGCAGCCGAGCATTTTCAAGTGCTGCGGCTTGTCGGTCAGCTCGTCGCTGAGGCAGGCGGGATACCAAAAGTTGATGAACATGGAGCCCTCCGGACACGGGGTGCGAGCGCCAAAGCCTAAACCCAACCGAACCAAGCGGGGAGTCGGAAAACGCCGTCCCCCGCTGCGCGGCAACGCTGTTTTAGAACACCGTTCCCGGCACGGCGCTGCCGGGGATGAAGATGGTGCGTTGGGGGCTCAACATGACGCGCCGCAGGATCGGCATGAAGGCTTCCAGCGGCATGGTGTCCAGCCCCGGGTCGAAGGCCTTCTCGTCGTAAGCCTCGCAGAACTTGATGGTGCGCTCGAAGTGGGGATGGCCGCGGAACTGCTCGCGCATGTTGCGGTCGAGCCCTAGGTGCTGGAAGTAGTAATAGCCCTGAAAGCAGTGGTGGTGGGCCACCATCCAGTGATTGGCCTCGCCGATGAAGGGCGCCATCAGCGTGGCGGCAAATTCGCCGTGGTTGTAGGGCCCCAGGATGTCGCCGATGTCGTGCACCAGGGCGAGGGCGACGTATTCCTCATCCTCGCCGGCCCGATGCGCCAGCGTGGCCGTTTGCAAACAATGCGTGAAACGGCTCACGGCGCCGAAGCGGCCCTTGAGCGGTTCTTCGTCGTCGAGCGCCTGCAAGTGCTTGACCACGCGGTTGGGCAATTCCTTCAAGATCGCCGCGTCGCGAAAGGCGGGGATCAACGCATCCGTCAGTTTAATGGTGTCGTCGCTCATGTGGCCAGCTTGGGGCGTGCGCGGGCGCTGGTCAACCGTGCGCGCGGGCCGCGTCCGATGCACGCTTGGACGCGCGCTGCCCGGCCGCTATAACCGCCGCAGCGCAAGAGCGAGAAGGGGCGGCACATGGGCCGGTTGCAAGGCAAGGTCGCGGTCATCACCGGGGCGGGGCGCAAGAAGGGGCTGGGCGAGGCTATTGCGAAGAGATTCGCCGAAGAGGGCGCCACCGTGGTGTTGACGGACATTGGCGCGCCCTCGGGCCCGCACCTGACGTCCGACAACATCGGCACGTCGGCCGAGATGGACGAGGTGGCCGCCGCGATTCGCGGTGCAACGAAAGCAACAGTTGCCACCATGACCTGCGACGTGCGCAGCGAGGATGACATCAAACGCGTGGTGGCCGACACGGTGAAGCAATTCGGGTCCCTCGACATCGTCGTCAACAACGCGGGCGTGGGCTACATCATGAAGCCGCTGACGGAGTTCTCAATCGAGGAATGGAACGTGGTGCTGGAGGTGAACTTGCGCGGGCCGTTTTTGTTCACCAAGCACGCCGGCGCGCGCATGATCGAACAGGCCAAGGCCGGCCGCAAAGGCGGGCGGATCATCAATATCGCGAGCCAGGCGGCCAAAAGCGCGGCACCGCAGTTGGTGGCCTATACGTCATCGAAGCACGGCCTCGTCGGCCTGACGCGCGTCTCGGCGGTTGAACTGGCCCCCCACGGCATCACGGTGAACGCCGTGTGCCCCAACCACGTCACCACGGGGCTGGGCGCCAAGCAGAACGCCTTTCGCGGCAAAGTCATCGGCGCCACCACGCATGACGAGGTGATCGCGTTTCGGACGGCGAAAATTCCGCTGGGGCGCGTCGGCCAGGCCGACGACACGGCCAAGGCTTGCGTGTTTTTGGCCTCAGATGAAGCGGCTTACATCACCGGCGAGGCCATGAACGTGTCGGGCGGGGAAGAGATGCACTAGGAGCATTTGCCCGAGAAGTGGACTTCCGCTTGGCGTGGCAAATGCGACCAAATCAAGAGTCTACCCGCGCTCGGTCTCCTTCGGGTACGCCCCGAGCGTGCCGCACAAGATCGCCGCGATGATGAAGATGCCGATGCCCGCCATCAGCGCCGGGTCGTAGGTCCGATATTTGTCGAACACCGCGCCCGCCAGCGGTGGTGTCACGGCCGAGCCCACCACGAAGATGGTGTAAAGCAGCCCGTAGATGGCGCCGTAGTTCTTGCGGCCGAAGTAGCGCGCGACGAAGTAGGCGGCGATGTCGAACTCGGCACCCGCCGCCAGTCCGAAGATCACGATGGCCGCCGCGCAGACCAGAACGTTGTTGCCGGCCACCAAGATCATGACGCAGCCCAGCGCCGGGGCGGCAAACATGACGAGGGCCACCGTCGGCCCGAACATGCGGTCCAGCAGATAGCCGGTGAAGATGCGCCCCAGCGTCACGGACAATCCGAACAAGCCCGCCACTTGTGCGGCGGTCGACCGCTCGAGCCCGTGCTCGACCAGCAGCGGCAAGGCGTGCACCAGCATGGCGCCGATGCCCATGGCGGCGATGAAAAAACCCGCCGACATCTGCCAGAACAGCCGCGTGCGGACGGCTTCGGCAAAGGTGAGTCCCCAGGCGGCGGCATCCGATGTGCCGTCGGCGGTCATGTTCGTCGGCGGATCGCGGAAGAACAAGATCGCCAGCGGCAGGCCGATGAACAGCGGCACGCAGGCAAGCCCCACGTACGCGAGCCGCCAGCCATACTCGCCGATGAGCGCGGTGGCGAGGCTGGGGGCGACCATGCCCATCACCCCGGTGCCCATGAGCGCGAAGCCCAAGGCCAAGCCGCGCGCGGAGAAAAACCAGCCGGTGATGGCCCGCGTCCAGGTGATCGGCATGGTGCCGCAGCCGACGAAGGCCAGCAGGAAAAATCCGGCATAGAAGGTCCACACGGCGTCGGTGGTCAGCGCCAATCCCGCCACCGCCAGCACGAACATGATCTGGCTGAAGATCGCCACGGGCCGCGCGCCGTATTTGTCGGCCAGCGCCCCGGCGACGGGGCCCATGATGAGCGAGGCCGCGGTCATGAACAGCGGCGCGGCGCTGATCTGCGCGCGGGTCCAGCCCATGTCCTGGCTCAGGGGTTCGATGAAGGCGCCGAGCGTGTAAAACGTCAGCGCCGAGACGCCAGTGCCGGCCCCCACGGCGGCGGCCAAGACCACCGTCCAGCCGCGATTGAATTCAGCCCGCTTGCTTAACATGACCTGACGCTCCCCTAAGCCCCCCGTGTTGATCAGCACCGTTGTCCATCGCCGCACGGGGTTTGGCAAGCGCTTGAAGGCTTAACCGGGGGTCATTCCTCCGTATCGACCAGGGGCCGCGCCAGGTCCAGCGCGTGATGAAAGTCGCGCGCCAGCACGATGCCGTCCTGGTCGGTGATGTGCATTTGCGCGAGAATTTGCCGGGGCTGAGATTGCAAGCCGGAGAGAATCACCGTCGTGCCGCCGCGCCGGTATTTCGTGATGAAGTCCGCCAGCGCGCTCACGCCCGAGGCGTCCATCATCGGCACCAGGCTCATGCGCATGATGAACACGCGCGGCGGCTTGTCGGTGCGGCCCAGCACTTCCGTCAGTCGGTGCGTGACGCCGAAGAACAGCGGGCCGCGCATGCGGAAGGCGTCCACGCCCGGCGGCAGCTCGGCGCGTTGCGAGGATTCCTCGGCGGCCTCCTCGTCGGTGTCCAGCAGCTTGGCGCCGCCCATCTGCACGCTCGCCACCTCGGCCATGCGGTGCATGAACAGGAAGGCCGCCAGCACCACGCCGATCTCGATGGCCACCGTCAGGTCGACCAGCACGGTCAACGCGAAGGTTAGAATGAGGACGATGCGGTCGCCCGGCGGCGCGGACATCAAATGCATGAAGCGCGGTGCGTCGCTCATGTTCCAGGCGACGATCACCAGCACGGCCGCGAGACTGGCCAGCGGCACGTAGCTCGCGAGCGGGGCCAGCAGCAGCATGAACAGCAGCAGAAAAACTGAATGCAAAATGCCCGCGATGGGGGTGCGCGCACCGGCGCGGATATTGGTGGCCGTGCGCGCGATGGCGCCGGTGGCGGGCAGTCCGCCGAACAATGCCGAGGCGGTGTTGGCGACACCTTGCGCCACCAACTCGGCATTGGAGCGGTGCCGCCGCCCGGTCATGCCGTCGGCGACCATGGCCGACAGCAGCGATTCCACGCCCGCCAGAAAGGCGATGGTGAAGGCGCTGGGCAACAGCGACTGTATTTTCTCCAGCGTCACGTCGGGCCACGCCGGCGCGGGCAAGGCGCGGGGAATCTCGCCGAAGGCGCTGCCGATGGTCTCCACCGGCAACTCGAGGATCAGCGCCAGGCATGACGTGCCGACCACGGCGAACAGAAATCCCGGCAGGCGCGGGGCATAACGGCGCACCAGCAGGATGGTCGCGAGCCCCAGGGCCGACAGCAACACCGCGCTCGTGTTGACGCTCTCGCGCACCACCCAGAACGCGCCCCATTTCTCGGCGACGGCGGCGGGCACCTCGGGCACCGACAACCCGAACAGGTCCTTGATCTGGCTGGAGAAGATGATGACGGCGATGCCCGCCGTGAAGCCCGTGACCACGGGTTCGGGGATGTACTTGATCCAGGTGCCGAAGCGCAGCAACCCGGCGGCGATCAGCATGATGCCGGCCATCAGGGTGGCGATGACCAGCCCGTCGTAGCCGTGGGTGGCGATGACGTTGAACACGACCACGACGAAGGCGCCGGTGGGGCCGCCGATCTGCACCCGGCTGCCGCCCAGGGCCGAAATCAGGAACCCGGCGATGACGGCGGTGACGAGGCCCTGGCTCGGCGTGGCGCCCGAGGCGATGCCCAAGGCCATGGCCAGCGGCAGGGCGACAATGGCCACCGTCAGGCCCGCGACAGCGTCCTTGCGCAGGTCGTCCCAACCGTAGCCTTCGGCGAGGGCGGTGGCGAGTTTGGGAACGTATTGGCGCCAGGTCATGGGGTGCACATTTGGGGTCGCTAGGCGACCTCAAGCTCCGGCAGCGGCGTGGGCTTGACCACGAGGGCCTTGAAGAAACGCAGCACCGCCTTGCCGCGCGTGAGCCAGGCGATATGCGCGCCGTGTTTGGTGTTGGCCAGCACGTTGTCCACCAGCCACGCGGTCACGGTGTCCACGTCGTTGGCGAGGATGCGATAGAGCCGCTTCATGCGGGCCCAGCGCTCGGGGCTCACATCGTGCTTGGCCTTGAGCAGCATCTCAGTCGTGACCATGCCGGGGCTCAAGAGCCCCACCAGCACCTGCCCGCCTTTGGTCTCCTTGATGAGCGTCTTGGTGAAATAGGTGAGGCCGAACTTGCTGGCGCCGTAAATGCTCATGCCCTCGCTCTTGGCGCCGTCGGAGCCGAAGCCCTCGAAATTGTACAGCGCGCCCTTGATGCCGCCCACGGCCTCTTGCGCGTTCATGCCGCGCAGCGCCACTTGGCAGCACAGCGCCGTGCCGATCAGGTTGGTGCGCGGCACGGCCATGATGTCGGCGGGGTCCAGCTCGCCGATGGGCCGCATGGTGTTGATGGCACCGGCGTTGTTGATCCAGATGTCGATGCGGCCCAGCGCCTTCTGCGCGCTGCTCCACAAGGCTTCGACTTGCGCGATGTCGGTGATGTCACAGGCAATGCCCGTGGCTTTCGCGCCGCCTGTGGCGAAAGCTTGCAGCTCGGCGGCAGCCTTGTTTGCGCTGTCTTGACTGCGCCCGCTCACCACCACCGAATGTCCACGCATGATAAATTGCTTGGCGAGCCCGAAACCGATGCCGCGCGTGGAGCCGGTGATGACGGCGGTCTTGGCGGCCATGGCTCAGGCCGCGTTCTGGAGTTTGAGTTCGGGGAAGCGGTCTTCCTTGACGAAGCGTGAACGCAAAAAGCGCCACAGGCTCTTGCCGCGCGTGAGCCAGGCGATGCGCGCGCCGTGCTGGGTGTTCGCCAGCACTTTTTCCACCAGCCACGGGGTCACGGTTTCGACCCGGTCGGCGAGGATGTTGTAAACCATGACCGTGAATTTCCACTGCTGGGGCGGAACCTTCGATTTATCGCGCACCGACAGGTCCGTGATCACGATGCCGGGGCTCAGATAGCCCACGCGCACCGGGCCTTTTCTCGTCTCGGCGATCATGGCCTTGGTGAAATAAGTGATGGCGAACTTGGTGCAGCCGTAAAGGCTCATGCCCTTCTGCTTGCCGCCGTTGGAGCCGAAGCCCTCGAAATTGTAGATATCGCCGCTGCCTTGCGCCGTCATGCCCTTCAGCGCCACCTGCGCGCCGTACATGGTGCCGATGAGATTGGTGCGCGGCACGGTTTCAACCTCGTCCTGTTCAAGGTGCCCGATGGCAAAGCGCGAGTTGGACATGCCGGCGTTGTTGATCCAAATGTCCACGCGCCCGAAGGCGGCGATGGCCTTGTCCCACAGGTTTTGAACCTGGGCGTAGTCGGTGACGTCGCAGGGCACGCCGATGGCCCTGGCGCCCGACGTCGCCTCGGGCGAAAGCTCGGTGAGGGCCGCATCCACCGCCGGCTGACCGCGCCCCGAGACGACGACGCTGTGGCCGCGCTTGAGGAATTCACGCGCCAGACCCTTGCCGATGCCTCGCGTCGATCCCGTGACGACGACAACCTTGCCGCTCATGGTGGCCTCCAATCATGGGCGCGTGCCCTGAGAGCGGCGTGCGGAAAAGTGGGTGCCGATTTTCCGCATCAACGCCGCGACCAAACAACAGTATGACCGTCTTACCGAGCGGTGCACAACTGGGGTATTGTGGCGTGGGCGTGTATCCGTGTGTCGGTTTCTTGAAGTTGCGCGGATTGAGAAAATCCCGCCCCGAGACATACAAAGACGGATCAGTTGCGGAGTGACTCATGACCAGCGTCGTCATCACCGGCTCCACCAAAGGCATCGGCCACGGCTATGCGCGCGAGTTCTTGAAGCGCGGCTACAATGTGTGCGTCACGGGGCGCAACGCCACCGAGGTCTCGCACGCCGTTGAAAGTCTCGGCAAGGATGCCCCCGCTGGCGCGCGTGTCATGGGCGTGCCCTGCGACATTGCAGCCATCGCGCAGGTTCAAGCGGTGTGGGATCAGGCCGCGGCGGCTTTCGGTAAGGTCGACATTTGGGTCAATAACGCGGGCTTCGCGCGCTCCGGCGTGACGCTGCTGCAGCACACACCGGCCGAGATGAAGTCCATGGTGGAATCCAATGTCATCGGCACCATCAACGCCACCCAAGTCGCCGTGCGCGGCATGCAGAAACAGGGCCATGGCCATATCTTCAATACGCTCGGCGGCGGCAGCGATGGGCGCGTCTATCCCGGCATGATCGGCTACTCCACCACCAAGCGCGCGGTGAAATACTTCACCGAGTGTCTGATCAAGGAATTGGGTCCCGGGCCGGTGCGCGTGGGCATGATCAGCCCCGGTGTCAACATCAGCGAAGGCATGATCCGCGAAATGTTGGCCCTGCCGGCGAGCGAACGCAAAAAGGCCATGTGGACCATCAACGTCATGGGCGATTACGTGGAAACCACGACGCCCTGGCTGGTGGACCAGATGCTGGACGCGGTGGCGAAGGGCGCGCAGGGCCGCAAGATCGCGTGGATGACCGGCGGCAAGATCATGGGCCGCTTCCTCATGGCGCCTTTCAAGAAGCGCGACCTGTTCGCGCGCTTCGGGCTGTCGGCGGCCTAACCGGGCGCGAGATTTATTTTTTGAGCGTGTCGATTCTCCTCAGTCTCGCGCGTCTATGCCTTGAACCGGAGCCCGGTTCACGGACTGGATCATAGAGACAACCGAAGGGACAAAGAACATGGCGAAATTCATGGTCATTGCGCGGGGCGATCTGCCGCCGGGCATGAGCCCGGCCGACATGCAGCGGGTCCTCGAAAAATACATGGCCTGGGGCCAGCGCTTGGGCGCTAAAGGCAAGCTCGATCACGGCAACAAGTTGAAAGATCGCGAAGGCCGCGTGGTCGGCAAGGTCGGCGGCGAGAAGGGCAGCAAGCCCACCGTGACCGACGGGCCTTACGCCGAAGCCAAGGAGATCATCGGGGGCTATTGGATTCTTGAGGCCAAGGACTACGCGGAAGCGATGAGCCTCGTCGTCGACTCGCCCCACCTCGAGTACGGCACACTTGAGGTGCGTGCCGTCGAGGTGTTGTGACAGCAAACGGCCCGAAGTGAGCGACCCGCCGCGTCAAATCGAGAGCCTCGTCACCGATCTGTTCCGTCGGACGTCGGGTCGGCTGATCGCGCGCCTTGCGCGCCGCTTCGGGCCGCAGCATCTGGCACTGGCCGAAGAGGCGGTTCAAGACGCGCTGATGCGTGCACTGCAAAGCTGGCCTTACAGTGGCGTGCCGGATGTGCCGGAGGCGTGGCTCTACAAAGTCGCGCTTAACGCCGGCCTTGATGCGTTGCGTCGTGACATGCTTGGTCGCGAAAAAATTGCCCCCACTATCGCCGAGATCGAACTCGCAATGGCGCCGAAACCGAGCGACGTCGACGACGAGCTGGCCATGATGTTCATGTGTTGCCATCCGGCGCTGCCGCATGCCGCGCAACTGGCCTTGACGCTGAAAATAGTCGGCGGCCTCGGGGTGGAGGAGATCGCCGCTGCGTTCTTGACCGAGCCCGCCACCATCGCTCAACGTATTGTGCGGGCGAAAAAACAAATCCGCGATCAACGTTTGCCGTTAGAGGTTCCGAGCGCCGCCGAAATGCCGGAGCGGCTTTCGAGCGTGCTCGATGCCGTCTATCTCTTGTTCAACGAAGGCTACGCCGCTCATAGCGGAGAACGGGTGGTCCGCAACGACCTCTGCAACGAGGCAATCAGGCTCGCGCGGTTGCTGCTGGCCGCACCGCGCTCCGACTTGCCGCCCGTGCGCGCGTTGCTGGCCTTGATGTTGTTTCAGGCTGCGCGCCTGCCCGCGCGTACGTCCGAGGCCGGCGAGCTACTGCTGTTCGAGGAACAAGACCCCAAACGCTGGAACACGGCCATGACGGCGGAAGCCTTCATGCATTTCGAACGCTCGTTCTCGGGCGCCAAGACAGCTTATCACGTCGAAGCGGCGATCGCATCGGTCCATGCCGCCGCGCCGACCGCCGCCGCGATCGACTGGCCGCGAATTCGATTACTCTACGACGAACTACTGGAATTCAAGCCGTCCCCAGTGACTGTGCTCAATCGTGCGGTTGCCATCGGCATGGCCGAGGGTCCCGCGGCTGGTCTCCAGGCCCTTGAGCCGCTGCAGAATGAACCGGCGCTTGCCCGCTATCACTTGCTCACCTCAGCCATGGCGGGGCTATGGGCGCGGGCGGGCAATGCAAGCCGCGCTGCGCAATTCTACCGCGAGGCGCTCCAAAAGCCCTGCTCGGGGCCCGAGCGGCGTTTTCTCGAGCGCCAATTGGCGCGCTGCGAAGGGCGCGAGGGCGTCGCGTTCTTGCCCTAACACGTCCGCACCCGGCATATCCGCTTGATGGTTGACGGCACGGCGAATCAAATGACGCCGGGCGCGGCCTCGCCTATAGACTAGCCCTCAAATTAGGCTGCATACTCATAAAGCCTAGGCAAGATGCGTGTCGAGTGATTCAATCTCTGGAACGGGAGATTGAACATGGCACATGGCCGATATGACCTGACTGAGTTCGAGTGGAAGACGATCCAGCCTCTGTTGCCGAACA
>JANRJL010000030.1:0-1565 GCA_033763995.1 Rhodospirillaceae bacterium
CACCGACATCTACCGCTTCAAGGACGGCAAGGTGGTCGAGCGCTGGGGCAACGCCGACCTGGTCAACATCTTCCGCCAGACCGGCTACACCATCGTGCCCGAGGCGGTCGCGCCCAAGCCGCCGGCCAGGCCGAAAGCGGAGTAAAGCGCGCCCTAATTGGGGTCAGAGTGAGCTACCCCCGGTTTTCCGGACACTTTGGAAAGGGCTTATGATGGCCCGAGGGGTGTCCGATGACGAAGCAACGAACGAAGATTTCGCGCGAGTTCAAGTTGGAGGCGGTGCGCTTGCTTGAACTCGGCGAGAAGCCGGTTGCACAGCTGGCGCTGGAACTTGGGATTCCGCGCAATCGCTTGTACAAGTGGCGTGCGGATCTAACGCGCAAGGGCGATGCGGCGTTTCGCGGTGCGGGCCGCAAGGCCGCCAGCCAGGACGGCGAAGTGGCCCGTCTGCGCCGGGAGTTAGTCCGCGTCACCGAGGAGCGCGACATCCTAAAAAAAGCGGCGGCGTACTTCGCGCGCGAGCTGCCGTGAAGTACGCCTTCATTCGGGATCACGAGCGGCGGTTCAAGATCGGCCGGATGTGCACGGTCCTGGGTGTTTCGCGCAGCGGCTACTACGAATGGCGCGACCGGCCGCTGAGCCGGCGCGCGCGAACCAACCTCGATCTCTTGCAGACGATCCGCCGGCTGCATGTCGAGGCCCGCGAGGCCTATGGCGCGGACAAGACGTGGCGGGTGCTGCGCGCGCGGGGCGTGTCGTGCGGCCGGCACCGGGTCGCCCGGCTGCGCCGGGTGCACGGCATCGAGGCCAAGCGGCAGCGCCGCTTCCGGGTGATCGCCCGGCAGCATTACACCGCGATCCCGGCGGCTCCCAATCTCGTGGCGCAAAGATTCGGCGCCGACCGGCCCGACCAGGTGTGGATGGGCGATTCGACCTTCATCGCCACACGCGCGGGCTGGCTGTTCCTAGCGGTCTTGATCGACCTGTACTCGCGCAAGGTGGTCGGCTGGGCCATGGGCGCGCAGCATTCTCAAGAACTGGCCGCGGCGGCCTGGCGCATGGCCGCCGACCAGCGCCGCCCACGGCCCGGCCTCATCCATCACACCGACCAGGGCGCGCTGTACCGCGCCAGCCAATATCGCGCGGGCGTGGAGAGCTGCGGGGCGCGGCTCAGCATGAGCGCCAAGGGCAATCCCCACGACAACGCCGTGGTCGAAAGCTTCTTCTCAACGCTGAAGAACGAGATGGTTCATCATCGCACCTTCGACACACGCGAGCAGGCCAGGGCGGCGATCTTCGACTACATCGAGGCCTTCTATAACCGCCAACGAGCTCATGCGTCGTTGAACTACCTCAGTCCGGCAGAGCACGAACTTGCAAACCATGTTACAGATTCAACCCGTCCGGTTTACCGGGGGTAGCTCACTCTGACCCCAATTAGACATTACCCCAATTAGACATTACAGTCCGCTATGTCGCCGCTTTGCGGATCAGGTCCGCGGTCCACGCCGGGTCGGACATCATCAGGTTGTGCGGCCCCAGCTTCTCGATGTAGGTCCAGGTCG
>JANRJL010000040.1:0-1654 GCA_033763995.1 Rhodospirillaceae bacterium
GCCCCGACGACGCCCAAATGCTACGCCCGGGCGGCGCGTCGGCGACGCTGAAGGGCGTGCAATTCTATCATTTCGGCGCGTTCTTCAGCCTGCAGTACCGGCAAAACGATTACCTGTGGGGCCGGCTGCACGCCGCCGAGCGGCTGATCGACATCGTGCTCGACGCCGCGCGAATCGAAGGCGCGGCCGAAGGCATCGACGCCAAGGCCATCAAGAAACAGGCGCTGGCTGCGATCCTGGCCGAGGAGGAAAAGCACCTGCCCGCGTGCCGCGACCTGATCGCCGAACTGCGGCGCGACCTCGAGCGGGTATAGCGCAGCCTCCAACATCGAGGGATTGCCGCGCGAAACCCAATCGATTAGGTTCTTAAATGCCGACGATCGATCGATTCGGTCAGTTGCGGGTTGTCATCTACCCGAATGATCACCGTCCAGCGCACGTCCACGTGATGGGGCGCGGGCTCGAGGTCGTGATCGACTTGAATTGCCCCAAAGGGCCGCCACGACTTCGCGAGAACTTCGGCTTTCCGCGCCGCGAAATCACCCATGTGTGTGCGGTGCTGCAGTCTAGACTGTCCGAGCTTTGTACGGCCTGGGAGCGGATACATGGTTAGCCGTAACACCTACGATCGAGCCGTGACCCAAGCCAATCGCTTGAAGGCGATGTATCCCCGAGCGATGGACGCCCGCTATGATCGTCGGCTTGATCGCATTCTTATCCGCCTCAGCAGCGGGATCGACATCGGCTTTTCGCCGCAGGACTGTCAGGGCCTTGAGGGAGCGCGGCCCGTGGACCTCCAGTCCATTGAGATCAGCCCCAGCGGCTTTGGACTTCACTTTCCGCGACTGGATGCCGACATTTATCTGCCGGCACTTCTGGAGGGCGCATTCGGGTCAAAGCGCTGGGCTGCTGCGCGTCTGGGTGCGTTGGGCGGCTCCGCAAGATCGGGTTCAAAGGCACGTGCGGCCCGCGCCAACGGCAAGTTGGGCGGACGACCACGCAAGGCCGCCTAAATCTTCCGGAAACAACCGTTCCTGAGGGCGCGCCCGATTTGCGCTTGTATGTTCCGGCGCGCGGGCCCTAACCTTGCGCCAACGTCGGCAACGCGAGGGCGCATGCGCCGCTTTCTTCTCATCGGTCTGGTCGCCGTCGCGGCCGTCGCCGGGCTGTTCGCGCTGACAGGCCGCGAGTCCGGCGGCCCGACGCCGCAGCAGGCGTCCACACCCGGCGCGCCCGCGAAAAAGACCCTGCGCGTGGGCATTGTCACGTTGCCGGCCGACCGCGGTTATCCATGGAATACCACCGGCATTCCCAACATCTTCACCTACCGGGCCATCTTCGACGGTCTCACCTATGTCACCGAGGACGGTGAGGTGCAGCCGTTCCTGGCCACGTCGTGGGAACCGGTGGACGAGGTCACTTGGCGGTTCAAGCTGCGCGAGGGCGTGACGTTCCAGAACGGCGCGCCGTTCACGGCCGACGCCGTGGTGTTCGCCGTCAATCACATGGTCGCGCCCGAAAATCTGGTGGACTTGACCGCGCGCGAGCTGGCCGACCTGGCTTCGGCCGAAGCGGAAGGTCCGCACAGCGTGATCATTCGCACCAAGAAGCCCTCGCCGTTGTTGCCGGCGGCGCTGGAGCTGATGGTGATCAT
>JANRJL010000059.1:0-1664 GCA_033763995.1 Rhodospirillaceae bacterium
GCGGCGCGAGATCATCGACCGCCGCGAGCGCGAACTGCAGCAGAAAGAGGGGCTGGTCAAGGCGGCCGAACAGCGCCTCGACGAGAAAATCGCGCAGATGCGGCAGCTTGAAACCCAACTGCAGGGTTTGGTGCAACAATACGACGCCA
This sequence comes from Rhodospirillaceae bacterium, assembly GCA_033763995.1. Taxonomy (GTDB): domain Bacteria; phylum Pseudomonadota; class Alphaproteobacteria; order Rhodospirillales; family Rhodospirillaceae. The sequence goes on from JANRJL010000059.1 coordinate 150, forward strand.
AGAAAAAAACCGAGATCGAGCAGTTGGTGAAGATCTATACGGCCATGAAGCCGAAGGATGCGGCCCGCATCTTCGATAACCTCGACATGACCATCCTGGTGGCCGTGGTCACCAGCATGAAGGAAAGCAAGGCGGCGCCGATCTTGTCGCTGATGAATCCGGACCGGGCCAAGGAACTGACCGAAGAGCTCTCGACCCGCCGCCAATTGCCCGGTGCCAAGCCCGGCGAACAGGGCTGAGGCCCGCATATCTGACCGCCGAGCGGTCACTTTCTTGCCGCGGGCGCGGCGATGGCCACTTCAGCGCCGGCCGCCATTCGGCTTCGCAATTTTCCATCCGAATCGTTGATTTTCAAGGCCTTAACGGCCCGTTCACCTTTGTTGCCTAGCCTGAAATGAAAATCTGTCGGCGGTGTGCCCGCCGGGGTGGACGACGTGCTGAGCCTGAGCCAAGGCGTTCAAGTCGCAAGACTCGTGATGTGTGCGCGACTGAAGCCGCGGCCACGCAGCGCGGCGTCGTTCGCCGTTTGTCGTTGTAAAGTATGCGCATGACGGTTCTGGCCGACAACTCACCGAAACTTTCGCCGCGACCGACGCGATCGGCGCCGACGGCGCTCTCGCGCGTGTTGGGCGATCAAAGCCCCTTGCTGCTGCTGTCGCTGTCGTTGAATCTCATGTTGCTCGCGATATTCGTGGTCTTGAACGCCACCGCCGATGTCGATCAAAAGCGCGTCAAAGCGGTGCTGACGAGCGTCCAGCAGTCCTTCGGCGACGAGTCCGACTTGACGACCGCCGCGGTTCAGGTCCGCCGTCCGGATCGCGGCGTTCAAGACGTCCTGCGCTCTTCGATTTCGGAGGCCTTCAAGTCGGTCCTGCAAGGCGACACGGTTGTTGTCCGCCGCGAAGCCGATCGCCTGTGGGTCTCGGCCCCCGCGACGGCGTTGTTCGAGTCAGATGGCCGCACGCTGCGCGCGGCCCTGCCGGTGCTTGATCGCGTGGTGGCCCTCCTGAACGCGCCGCCCGACGGTGTTCGTTATGATCTTTTGCTCGTGCTGCCCGAACCGGGTGATGGCGATGGCGCGGCCCGCGCCGGACTCCTGGCTCAGGACATCTTGCGCCGTGGGTTGCGTCCGGAGTTATTGAACATCGGTACCATGTCATCTGCGGACGATCTCGTGACCTTCACCTTCATCGTGTCGTCGGACGGCGCTCCCGCGCGCGCGTCGGGCGAAGGGCTGGCGCCATGACCCGCGACCCGGTGTCGATCATGCCGCCCAGTCTCGGCCTCGGCGCATCACTGCGCGCGGCGCCCACCGGCAACGCGTGGCTGATCACGTTTGTCGACGTGGTGATGCTGCTGTTGACCTTTTTTATCCTGCTGTACGCCATGTCGCGGCCCGAACCCGCGCGCTATGTGCCGGTGGCGCAGTCCTACATCGAAACGTTCAAACCGGTGCCCGACGACGAGGAGCCCGCCACGCCCCCCCGGTCCTACGTGCTTGAACCCGCGGCCGGC
>JANRJL010000043.1:0-6977 GCA_033763995.1 Rhodospirillaceae bacterium
AAGTTCTATGCCTCGGTGCGCCTCGACATCCGCCGCATCGGCCAGATCAAGAACGGCGAGGACGTGGTCGGCAACCAGACCCGCGTCAAGGTCGTGAAGAACAAGGTCGCGCCTCCGTTCAAGGTGGTCGAATTCGACATCATGTACGGCGAAGGCGTGTCCAAGACCGGCGAATTGCTCGACCTCGGCGCCAAGGCGGGCGTGGTCGAGAAGTCGGGCTCGTGGTTCTCCCATGACGGCGAGCGCATCGGCCAGGGCCGCGAGAACGCCAAGCAATTCCTGCGCGCCAATCCCGACGTCGCCGCCAAGATCGAGGCCGAAATCCGCGCCCAGGCCGGCCAAATCGCCGCCGCCTTGGCCACCGGCGCCGGCGAAGACGCCGCCGGCGACGAGTAAGCCTCGGTCGCGCGCGCCCTCGCTTCGTTTTTCCCTTCCAGAGTCCCCTCTCGCCTTGCGGCGGAGTTGCCTTGGCAGCTCCGCCGGCTTCTTTTTGGTTATGCCGTGACGAGCGTTCGCGCGGAGGACTTGGCGGATTTCGCTTCAAGCATGGAAATCTCCACGCTGATGCCAAGTTTATTGAGATAACCCATCAGCGTTTCCATTGAGGCCTTCTTCAGTCGGCCCGCCATGATCGCCGAAACATGCGGTTGGCTGACGCCCAGGATCGCGCCGACCTCGCGTTGAGTCAGCTTCCGCTCCTTGATCAGCTTCAGCAGGCGAATCTGCAAATCCGAGCGCGCTTTCAGCAAATCTGCGTCCGGCAGATTGAAATAGGCGAACGGATTCTCGGGTATGACCACGTAGTCCATGCCGCCGATTTTCCCCGACTTGGCCTTGGCGTGCTTCATGTCATGTTCCTCATCAACAATTTGTAGCGCTCTTTCAGCGTGTCGAGTTCCGCCCCGGGCGTCGCGCGGCCCGATTTCGACTTCTTCTTGAAGGCACCGATGACCCACAGCGAGTCGTCCGGCCCCTTGACCACGACCACGGTTCGGAAGGTATCGCCGCGGTCGTCGGCGGTGATTTGCGCCGCCGAGGGGCCGATCTCGGTCATCCAGCGAACCGCTAGATCGCCGGGCCACAACCCGGCGGCAAGTTGCGCCAGCGCGTTCAGCACGTCGGCTTTGACGCCATCGGGGAATTCCTTCTCGAACCGCTTCAACGCGGCTTTGAGCCAAACAACACGGCGCATGACCGTAATATAACCTTATAGTTATATCTCATCAAGGCGCAGAGTAGCGCTTGGACAAGGGGTCCGACCCGGCTAGGACTCTGGCTTCGACAATTCTGGTGCTTGAGTTCTCATGCCCAAACCCGGCCGCGATCACTACATCAAGCTGGTTGAGCGCGACTATTTCGGCAACGTCATGGCCGAGAACCTGGACGCGGTGGTGGCCTGCTTCACGCCCGACGCCGAGATCACCATTTTTCACGGCGACAATCCGATCCGGCGTTTTTTTGGACAGCCCACGGGCGACCAACAGCACCTGCGGACCTTCTGGGCTCACCTCTGCGGCAACTACGATTCGCACTTCGGCCGGTTTCGCCACGTCGTCGATGCCGACAACGAATGCTGCGCCTCCACCTTCATCGTCACGCTGAAACCCAAGCCCACGTCGGAGTATCTGGCCACCGGCACGCTGACGCTCAACAACTGCAATTTCTTCTGGTGCCGGGCGGGCCAGATTCACCGCATGACGATTTACTACGCCAACCCCACGCTCGGCGCGAAGCTGGGGCTGGCCGCCAGCGGACCCACGGGTTTTCCGAAGGGCTGACCCTGCTGTCGTCCTGGGCTTTATGCCCAGGACCCAGAGTCACATACTCGATGTAGCTTTTGCCCTGGATCCTGGGGACAAGCCCCAGGATGACAGTCGGGTGCAAGTTATTGAACGGGCGAAAATAAAACCCGATACGATGTGCTTTCGCCATCCCTGGACTTGGCTTTGACCCCCGGGGTACAAACCCCGGCCCTCAACCCTGCCGGTTTTAACCCTTTTTCGTTGCGGCCATGGCCACCACCCAAGAGATTCGCGCCACCTTCCTGGACTACTTCGCCAAGCAGGGCCACGAGACCGTGGCCTCGAGCCCGTTGGTGCCGCGCAACGACCCGACCTTGATGTTCACCAACGCCGGCATGGTCCAGTTCAAGAACGTGTTCACCGGCGCCGAGCATCGCCCCTACAAGCGCGCGGCCAGCTCGCAAAAGTGCGTCCGCGCCGGCGGCAAGCACAACGACTTGGACAACGTCGGCTACACCGCGCGCCACCACACCTTCTTCGAGATGCTGGGCAACTTCTCCTTCGGCGACTACTTCAAGGACGGCGCCATCAAGTTCGCCTGGGACCTGGTCACCGGCGAGTACGGCTTGCCCAAGGACCGCCTCACCGTCACGGTGCACTCTTCCGACGAAGAAGCCGCCGGGCTGTGGCGCAAGATCGCGGGGCTGCCTGACAGCCGCATCATCCGCATTCCGACGTCGGACAACTTCTGGGCCATGGGCGACACGGGGCCGTGCGGTCCCTGCACCGAAATCTTCTTCGACCACGGCGACAAGATTCCCGGTGGGCCGCCCGGCAGCGCCGATGCCGATGGGGACCGGTTCATCGAGATCTGGAATCTCGTGTTCATGCAGTTCGAGCAGGTGACGCCGGCCGAGCGCATCAACCTTCCTAAACCGTCGGTCGATACCGGCATGGGCCTGGAGCGCATCGCCGCCGTGTTGCAGGGTGTCCACGACAACTACGACATCGACTTGTTCAAGGCCCTGATCGCCGCCATTGCCTCGGCGGCCAAGACCGATCCCACCGGGCCCCACAAGGCCTCGCACCGCGTCATCGCCGATCACCTGCGCGCCTCGGGCTTTCTCATCGCCGACGGCGTGCTGCCCTCCAACGAGGGCCGCGGTTATGTGCTTCGTCGAATTATGCGCCGGGCCATGCGCCATGCGCACATGATGGGCTGCCAAGACCCGGTCATGTACAAGCTGGTGCCGGCCCTGGTGGCGCAAATGGCGCGCCAGTTCCCCGAACTGGAACGCGCCCAGGCACTCATCACCGAGACGCTCCATCTGGAAGAAACGCGCTTTAAGTCCATGCTCGAGCGAGGCCTGAAATTGCTCGACGAAGAAACCAAGTCCATCGGCACGAAAGGCCAGTTGTCCGGCGACGTGGCCTTCAAGCTCTATGACACCTATGGCTTTCCGTTGGACCTGACGCAGGATGCCCTGCGCGCGCGGGCCATCGGCGTGGATGTGGCGGGTTTCAACGCCGCCATGGAGCGCCAGCGCGCCGAGGCCCGCAAGGCCTGGGCGGGTTCGGGCGACGCCGCCACGGAAAAGGTCTGGTTCGAGGTCAAGGACAAGGTCGGCGCCACCGACTTCCTGGGTTACGCCACCGAAACCGCCGAGGGTCGCATCACGGCCCTGGTGGCGGGCGGCGCGACGGTGACGCAGGCCAAGCAGAGCGACAAGATCGCGCTGGTGGCCAACCAATCGCCCTTCTACGCCGAATCCGGCGGCCAGGTGGGCGACACCGGCACCATCATCGTGGCCGGCGGCAAGGGCGAGATCGCCGTCAGCGACACGCAGAAGAAAGTCGACGACATGCATGTGCACGTCGGCACGGTCGTCAAAGGCGTCGTCAATGTCGGCGACGAGGCGGCCTTTCAGGTGGACGGCAAGCGCCGCGCGGCCATTCGCGGGCACCACTCGGCGACGCACCTGCTGCACGCGGCCCTGCGCAAGACGCTGGGCACGCACATCACGCAGAAGGGCTCGCTCGTCTCGCCCGACCGGCTGCGCTTCGACATCAGCCACCCCAAGGCGCTCGGCGCCGATGAAATCCGTTCCATTGAAGACCAGGTCAACGCCGAGATCCGCGCCAACGAGGCCGTGACCACGCGCCTGATGGACACCGAGGCCGCCGTGCAGGCGGGCGCCATGGCGCTGTTCGGCGAAAAGTACGGCAGTGAAGTGCGCGTCGTCGCCATGGGGACGACTGCAGAGCATGCCGCCCACGCCTATTCGGTGGAACTCTGCGGCGGCACGCACGTGCGCCGCACCGGTGACATCGGGCTGTTCAAGATCGTGGGCGAATCCGCCGTGGCCGCGGGCGTGCGCCGCGTCGAAGCGCTCACGGGTGCGGCGGCCGAGGCCTGGGTCGCCGAGCAGGATCGTCTGGTGAAGGAGACCGCTGCGGCGCTGAAGGTCGCACCGGCCGAACTGCCCGCGCGCGTCGTGTCGCTGATGGAAGAACGGCGCAAGCTCGAGAAGGAAATCTCCGATCTGCGCCGCAAGCTCGTCTCGGGAGGGGGTGGGGGCGGTGAAGCTACGGGCCCTGGAGCCAAGACCGTCGCCGGAGTGAAGTTCTCGGGCCGCGTGCTCGCCGACGTGCCCGCCAAGGACCTCAAAGGCATGGCCGACGACATCAAGGCGCAGTTGGGCTCGGGCGTCGTGGCCCTGGTCAGCACGGCGGAGGGTAAGGCTTCGCTGGTGGTGGCCGTCACCGCCGACCTCACCGCGAAACTCAGCGCCGTGGATCTGGTCAAGGCCGGCTCGGCCGCCCTAGGCGGGAAGGGGGGTGGCGGACGCCCCGACATGGCCCAGGCGGGGGGGCCCGAGGCCGCCAAAGCTAATGAGGCCCTGGCCGCGATTGAGGCCGAAATCCAACGTATTTCAGCCTAATCCATTGATTTAACTCACTTTCATCCATGCAGCCTTGCATGGGTGCGTCGCAAAATATTCATTGTGCAGTGCAACATTTCTGTTGACGCCGGGCCCCAGCTTACCTATCTTGTGTGCACTGCAACACGAAATGTTGCGTTGCACTAAAGTTTCAAAAAGGCGGTGAAACCGCCGCCGCGCACACCAACGGTTCAACTGAGTCAAACATCAAGGATCACGACCATGGAAAAAGCATACGCCGACATCGTTTCGTTCAACCAAGACAACTTCGACGCCTTCGTGAAGAGCGGCACCACCGTCGCCAAGGGCTTCGAGGCCATGACCAAGCATTTCGCCGACCTGACGGCGAAGTCCTTCGAGGAGGCCATCGAAGTCTCCAAGAAGTTCGCCACCGCGAAGACCGTCAATGACGTCATCGCGCTGCAGACCAAGCTGATCGAAGAAAGCTTCGAGAGCGCGATCGAGGAAGGCAAGAAGGTCACCGACCTCTCGGCCGCCATCTTCAAGCAAGCCTCGGCCCCGATCGCCGAGCGCGTGAAGGCCAACGTCGTCGCCGTGAACGCCGCGGCCGCCAACGTCCAGAAGGCCACCACCGTTTCCAAGAAGGCTGCCTAAGACCCTCCCCCCTCTACTTTAGGCAGACTTTTAGAAAGGCCCGACACTCCCTCCCCCGTCGGGCCTTTCGCTTTTTTGAGGAGCATTCTCCCGACAAGTGCCCGGCGGCGGAGCCGCCAGATTCTTTATCTAGGGCGCTTCGCGCCCGGGCGGTTGGCGTGGAGAATGCGACCAAGAAAGAGAAAGGGCCCGACCATAGGATCAAGCCGGGCCTTTCGCTTTTTGTAGAGTCTTGAGATTAAAAGCCGGCGTCTATTCAGGCGCTGGCTTTTTATCGCCCGTGGCCGACAGCGTCACGCGGTCGCCGGCGATGAGAAACGACACCGTGCCGTTGACGGCATTGTAGGTCCAGGTTTCCACCGGCCCCAGCTTGGCGATGTCGTTGGGCGCGCCCAGGACTTTCTCCAATTCCTGCTTGGTGTCGATCCCGTCGACTTTCTTGAGAATCTCTTCCTTGGTCGGATCGCCGCAGCCGCTCAGCATGAGCGTGCAGGCCAGTGCCGCGATCATCGTCAATCCGCGTGTCATGAAGTTCTACCCCTCGCGTCATATCCCCCGCGGCGCTGAGGGTTTAATGAAACCGCCGCAAAGGCAAGGGCAGAGTTGGCCCGGCGAGGGTTTGCTCCCTTGACCGCGCCCCGAGACCGGCCGACCATCGCTGAAACCACTCTTTCAGGGACAATCATGCGGTTTCAGGGCACCCCGACTTATGTCGCCACCGAGGATTTGAAGGTGGCCGTCAACGCCGCCATCGCCTTGCAGCGCCCGCTGCTGGTCAAGGGCGAGCCCGGCACCGGCAAGACCATCCTGGCCCATGAAATCGCCGCCGCCATCGCGGCACCCCTGCTCACGTGGCACATCAAATCCACCACCAAGGCCCAACACGGCCTGTACGAGTACGATGCCGTCAACCGCCTGCGCGACGGCCAGTTGGGCGAGGCGCGCGTCAAGGACATCGCCAACTACATCAAGCCCGGCAAGCTGTGGCAGGCCTTCACCCACGAGCCCCAGCGGGCGGTGCTGCTGATCGACGAGATCGACAAGGCCGACATCGAGTTCCCCAACGACCTGCTGCTGGAACTCGACCGCATGGAGTTCTTCGTTTACGAAACCGGCGCGACGATCAGGGCGAAAAACCGCCCCATCGTCATCATCACGTCCAATAACGAGAAGGAACTGCCCGACGCCTTCTTGCGCCGGTGCTTTTTCCACTACATCCGCTTTCCCGACCGCGAGACCATGGAGCGCATCGTTCAGGTGCATTTCCCCGACGTGAAAAAGAACCTGGTGCGCGATGCGCTGGGCGCGTTCTTCGAATTGCGCGAGGTGCCGGGCCTGAAAAAGCGGCCCTCGACATCGGAACTGCTCGATTGGATCAAGCTGCTGATGGCCGACGATATTTCCGCCGAGGCCCTGCGCGCCAAGGACGTGAAAACCTCCCTGCCGCCGCTCTACGGCGCCTTGGTGAAGAACGAGCAGGACGTGCACCTGCTGGAGCGCCTCGCGTTCCTGGCGCGGAGAGAGGGAAGGTGAGCGTCGACGTGAGCGATTACCCCTCACCTCCTCGCTCCGCTCGGTGTCCTCTCCCTCAAGGGGAGAGGATGACTTTTGTTGCGCTTACTTACCTCTCCCCGGGTGGGAGAGGTCGACGCGTCAGCGTCGGGTGAGGGGGGTCCCA